>CAZIDG010000036.1:0-37750 GCA_964538065.1 uncultured Verrucomicrobiota bacterium | reverse complement strand
TCGTCTATTTGTTCATGGTCTGATTGTTGCCGTGGCTATTTTTTCTCCAATATGTCCAAGCCAATAATAATCCAGCCGCAATTAGGAATATTGGCACCAACAAAATGAACCCCAGATATAACAGGAGGTGAACACAGCCTAGAAATGCCACAGTTTCCCAACTCAGATGGATGTTGGCAGATGTCCCGCTGAGGAAAGAAGTGTATTCTTTGAGACCGATGATGTTTGAAATGGTGAATAGCACCGTGATGATCATCGCCAGGGTAACGAGGGCTTTCGAAGTGAAGGCTTCGGCATCCAGAATCCGATGGAATAATGCAAAGCGGGAATTCATGGCTTTGAGGTCCTTTCCCAGAGGGGGCCCAGCACGGTGGCGTAGAGCATGGCCGCATCGCCGACTTGGTTGCTGGCGCAGTATTTCAACCGGCCCTCTTTTAAAGTGGGGAACGCGGCCATGTCGAGAGTGGTGGCCAGTGCCTGAAGAAATTCCCAATCATGGAAAGTTGAGGCTGCAACGAATGCCATGCCACTGGATCCGGCGCTAATTTCCAGGACGGGAATAACAGCTCCAGCGTCGATATCCCGTGGGCCTTTCCAGGATGCAGGCCATTCTCTGCCATAGCCAAAACCACAGGTAACCCGGCCTAGTTCTTTTCGTGCCCGCTGATACTGGTCACGGGCAAAGGAGTCGTCCACCACTTGGAGACAATGAGCCACCATCCAAATGGATGATCCTTCCGGGCCGTCCATGGGGACTCCTTTGAGATCATAGCTGGAAACCAAAATTCCTGTTGTTTTGTCAATGAGCATCTGTTTGGCGATGGCAAGCCACTGGTGGCACAGAGCTGAGTGATCAGTGCCGTCGAGCCTGTCTTCCAATTTGAAAGCGGCTAATGCCACGGCGTGATCGAATGTCCAACATTCATCCGGATAACTTTCCACCGCCAAAATTGGGCTGGCACGCATGCGTTTTTCAATCTCGTCAAGTCTCTCAGTCATGGGTTGACGGTATTTGGGCTCCTCTTGAAGCATTCGTCGAGCCCCCATCATCAGGGCAATTTCACTGTCGATAAAGAGACTGCGGTCCGGTTTGGCTACGTAAGGCCGACTTCTGGCATAGGGCATCAGGAATGCATACATGCCGTTGTGTTGCTCCATTTTCACGGTTTCATCGATGATCTGATCCATGATGGGAAGGTATTGATCCTTTTTGTGAGGCTCCCTCATCCCCATGTTCGCGAGAGACCAAACCAAAAAGCTTCGCCCCATGAAATCCCATTCTGCATTACTCGAGCGCAGTTTGTTCAACTCCAACTGTCGAAGTTCCGGTTCGGTCCAAAGCTGGAGATGCCGTGCTGCAAGTTGCCGTGCTTTAGGTGACATGTCACCCAGTTGGTAAAATTCCACTGTTGGCTTGCGAAAAAGGAAATGGATACAGGGCAGCCAAAGAGCTGTGGCGATGGCCAGAGCCGTTAGTCCCAAGACGGTACTCCGCAATAGAGCCGGCATTTTCTGCTGCAGAGTGCTGTGGGTGTTTCTATTCATGGATATTTCAGGAAGGCCATTATCACAATGCCCATACATTTTTCACCCAAAATAACCAGAAGGCAAGAGACCGAAATCGAATGATACGATCGTGCATTGCCAAGCCGGTTCAGTAATCAAAGATTCTGCCATGATTGACCTCTGGAATGCGTGGTCAGCCAGAAACCAGCACATGCAAGGAGACTGAAGCTGGTAATATCACGGCATTTGCTGGCCGAAGCGGATGCGATAGAGGGCATCGCCCACGGTGCGGCTGGCGTTGATTGTTTCGGGGTAGGGAGTGTCGGCGACGTCCACAAAGCCGATCTGGTAATTTTCCTCGTCGTACACGCGGCCGGTGGTGGGTTCGTCCTGGTACTGGAACCAGTGGGTGCCGACAAATTGGGGGTGTTTCAAGGCGCCTTCCACATAATCCCGATAGGCCTGGGCTCGTGCGGTCTGGTCATTGACCGGCACCAGTCCGGTGTGGAACATGCCGCGGTCCAGCGCGCCGAAGTGAAATTCACCCACCAGCAGCGGCACATCACCCGCGCCCGTCGATTTAAAATCAGCGATGCTGCGTTGATACAGATTGTAGCTGACGACATCACAGTATTTGGCCGCAGCGGCAGCGGCGAGGGGACAGGTCCAGGCAAAACGGCAGCCCAGATATAGCTGGTTGGGGGCGATTTCCTTGATCGCCTCCCGCACAGTTCGGAAATATTGCTCGGCTGTGCAGGTGTAGAACGCCCGCAGGTCATCGCCAGCCTTTTGAACGTCCGGCTTGTTGGTGCTGGTGAGCAGGGAATCCCAATTTGTGTGGTTTTGTCCCCAGGCTGTGTTGAGTTTCTCGATTTGAACGTACTTTGCCTTGAGATTGTTGATAAAGGCCTGCTTGGCCGCCTGAGTCGGTGGCGAGGCAAGGGCTGCCAGTGCCAGGGATGTCTCATCGCCCCAGGACATTTCATTATCAGAGAAATAGCCCAGGCACCAGGGATCGCCCGCGCTATCGCCTTTCTTGGTGGCCATGTGCTGGCGCAGTCGTTCACGGAAACCGGGATCGAACACATCGGGAAACTTGCCCCAGTAACCTTCGCTGCCTTCGATCATTTTTCCACCACCCGAGGAGAGGTTGTCCGTGTACGGTGTGCGTCGCATCCTGGTGACGCCGTGGTCCGACCAATTGGCGATGGTGTTCAAGCCCCAGGCGCGCAACCGCTGGTGAACCACGGGAGGATACGTCTGTTTCCAGTCGGCGCCGTATTTGCGCTTCAGATTGGCGGCGGCAAACGAGTAACATTTCGGTGATTTGCCCGCATAGTGGCCGTGGAGGGCATAGGCCGAGGGTATGATGAACTCGGCAAAGTCGGCGTGTTTGCCGGGGAAATCGGCAAACCAGGATTCGCGTTCATCCATGGGTGTGCTGTCGATCATCCGCACACAATCGATCCCATGCGACCAGAACAACCGGCCCTCGGGATCGACCAACGTCCATTTGCCCTTGTATTTTTCGACCCGGAAAAAGCCGGTGGCTGGCAGTTTCGGTCCAGCGGTCCATCCGCCAAATTGATTCCAATCCTTTGGGCCGGGGTTGTTCGACAGCGTTTTGGCCTCCAGATCGCGTTTGTGGAGGAGATCGGCCTCGGATTTCGTTTTGCCGGGCCAATCCTTGTGGCGGTATTGACCGAACTGATCGATGAACGGGAAGAAGGGATCGGCATCCTTGGTCCACGCGGTGGGGGCCGTGTAAGCACCCTCGGCCCGGATGTCGATGATGTCGAATGCATGATCCTCCCTGGGCTGGTTCAAAAAAACGACGAACTGGGTTACCTGGGCAGGTTCGATGGCGCCTTCACCACCTGTTTTGACTGGATAACCCCGCATACCGAAGAGTTTGCCTCCCAGTTTATCGTTTGTGGTGCGCGTGAGGCCCACTCGTATGGTGCCTGTGGTGCCGGGATCGATGTTGACCGAACCGTTCAGGCAATTCCTAGTGCCATCCGCCCCAGCATTATCTATTCGCAGGCAGATGGTTGCCGGCTTAGCCCCCGTGTTTTTAACCTGCATGAGGATGTATCCATGGGCGGAGACGTCCCATGTTCCCTTGGGGGCAGGGAGGGTGACCCCAGGCCATTTTTGCTCATGGCCCGTGACGACATGCAAGCATGGGGCATTGGCGGTATTCGTTATCGTTATCTTCGCGTCCGAAGAGGTAATACGATCCAAAGGGTAGTCAGGACCCAGGCCCAGGAGGGAGGTGTCCGCCGTGGCGACGGACGGCAGACAAGCCACGATGGCTGAAATGGTTATCAGCCACGATAGGATTGATAAACGTGCATTTTTCATAAAGCAATGTCTGAGAGAACCATGTGCCCATGGGGCACCTCATCATTATTGGCCTGAAAGCCTTTAAAACTAAAAAATCCGCTTGCAGCCAGAGCCGTCAGCCTACATTATTGCTTCCGAGGCTGCGCTTATGGTGGAATTGGCAGACACGCTACTTTGAGGTGGTAGTGGGGCAACCCGTGCAGGTTCAAGTCCTGCTAAGCGCACCATCCTCACCAAGAACTTATCCATCAACGGTTTAAATGCGTTGATGTACGTTTCTGCCCCGGATTTCCTTATTTGCCTTTACGCAGTTGGATAAACTTCTCCACGTATTTGCCCAGAAGATCGGCTTCCAAGTTCACCAGGCTGCCCTCTTTGCGTTCCTTCAGGGCGGTTACTTCATAGGTATGGGGGATGATCCAAATGCGGAAACCTTTTTTGGTGACTGCGGCCACGGTGAGGCTGATGCCATCCACTGCCACGGATCCCTTAAACACCATATAACGCATCACTTCGGCGGGCGCCTCGATGTCCAGCACCCAGTCCTGACCGGCACGTTCCCAACGGGTGACGGTACCGACGCCGTCGATATGTCCCGTGACAAAATGGCCCCCCAATTCGGCGCTGGCACGAAGCGGGCGTTCCAGGTTGACAAGCGACCCGACCGAGGCCTGGCGGAAATTGGTGCGATCCCAGGTTTCCTTGAGCAGGTCAAACTGGATTAATTTGGATGCGCCTTTGGTCGCAATTTTCACCACGGTGAGGCAGCACCCATTGACGGCCAGGCTGCCGCCCAGTTTGATTCCTTTGCCGCATGTTTTGGCACGCACGGTCATTTCAATCGACCTGTCCGTCGGTTTGATTTTTTCGATCAGGCCGCTTTCTTCAACAATGCCGGTAAACATAAGTCCCGCAAGCTTATCAGGCCGCACGCTTTCTGTCATCAGGGGTTTCAGTGGGTGTTAAGGGCATGAGATGCGTATTGAAAGAGGGCGGGGTTCGGTTAATCTGGCTCCAGCCATGACCACAGGCCCCAATGCGATAAAGCCGTATTTCCCCATTCTCTTGATCCTTCCCATATCCATGGGCGTGCTGGCGCTGAAAAACCACGGTCTGTTGTTCAAGTTGGGCGAGCCCATATCCTGCGCGCTTTTGCTTGTGGTCTATGGTTTGCTGTTTGGATTTAGGCCAGTCGGATTCATGGTGGCTGCCTTGCTGTGTTCGTCAGTGGGTGACTACTTTATGGCCAACCGCGGGGGACATCCATCGTTTTTTATCTATGGAATTGGGGCGTTTTTTGTGGCCCATTTGGGCTATCTGGCCTTTGCCTTGAAGAACGGACGCATGCATTGGGCTTCGCTGGTTGTCCTGCTGGTCATCTTTTTGCCCTTTTTTGGCCTGTGTATTCGCCCAGCCATCAAGGACACGGTGTTGCTCCTGGCCGTGTTGCTGTATCTGCTTGTATCCTGTGTGTCCCTGGCTGCGGCGATGGGGCTTCAGCTGCCCCTGGCGGCAAAGTCTTTCTATGGGGTGGGCATTGGGTTGATTGTTCTATCCGACCTCATCATCGCCTTGAGCGAATTTGTGCGTTATCGCGACGCCAATTGGCTCATTCTGCCCACATACTATATGGCCCACTGGTGTGTCACCCTGGCGGTGCTATGGCGGGAGGGGTGGGCGAATTCGCGCAGGACGGCAGCCTGATCAATTGGAAATGACCGGGTTTTTCCTGGGAATTCGGATCCTGAGGGCGGAGAACAAGTTGGTGATCGCGATGGCGGACCCAAACAAAAAGACATATTGATACCCCGCATATTTCCAAATCAGCCCCCCGAAGACGGCGACAAGAATGGAAAAGGCGTGATCGATCGTGACGGCCATGTTCAGGGTGGGGGTGATGTGATCGGGGTGAAGGGCAATTTTCTTCAGGTAAGTCGCTCGTGCCATGCTGACTGAGATCAGGAGTTGATCCAAAATAAAGCATGTGGCAACCAGCAGGAATGCGAGTTTTTCGGGCAGTAAAAACTCTGCAAAGCCGTATCCGATGCAGACGAAAATCAGGATTGCTGCCTCCGTGGACAACACCACCCGTTCGCCCAGACGATCAATGGCGCTTCCCAGGATGGGTTGGAATACAATACCTGCAACCCCGCCCAGGAGGAGGAGGATTGCGAGCGTGGTGGTGGGTTTGTGGTAGATGGTGACGAGCACCCATGGAGCAAAGGTGAGGAAGATCTGTTTTCTCGTCCCAAAGAGAATGGCAAGCCAGTAATAGAGCCGGTATTCCTTGTGCAGTTTGAGCCGCACGCTGGCCGGATGCGCCTGTCCCGGATTCATGCCATAGAAGAAAAAGGCTGCGGCAAGATAAACCACGGCCGCCAATATAAAGGACACAGCAAATGTGAAGTGGAGATATTTGAAACCCAGAAAGACAAATATGCTTCCCACCACCGTGGCAATATTGCGGATGCTGTTGATTTGTCCCAGACGACGGCCATCCTGACCTTCCCGGGCCAGTTCCATTCCCACACTGCTGATCAGGGGCATGAGCAGATGCTGTCCAACGCTTAACAGGAACATCCAGATGCAGAAAATGGAATATCGGCCCGGAAACAGCGCTACACAGACCAGACCGAGTGCGCCAAGGATGGATGCGAACACGGCCAGTCGCCGACTGCGTAAGAAGAACAGTGCGGCAGAAATGAAAACGAGCAGAAAACCGGGAAGTTCACGGGGCAACTCCAGAAGAGTACGCTGAACGCTCGTGAGTTGGTATTTGTCATCCAGAAAGTTGTTGAGTACCGAGTTGACGATGCTGTCTCCAAAGCCCAGCATGGCGACGGCCGCAGCGAATAATACCAGCTCCCGACGATATTTCTTAAACAAACCCAACATAAACCGAGCACAATGAGCACAGGGGGTGTTCTCGGCAATGAAATTAATGATTGATGTATGTTGATAAACCACCTCCAGACCCTGGAAGTATGAACCAGGGCTGCGTGCTCCAAGAGAATGGGCCGTGCTGAAGGTTATCGATAGATAACAACCAGAAATGCGACGGCCTCTCCCTGGCTGGCATTGACAATGGCGTGGGGCACGTCGGCGCGATAGCTCGCGGAATCGCCAGTGGTCAAATCTTCACCGTCCCCGCCGGATTCGACGTGCACACGGCCCTTGGCGACGGTGAGATATTCCCGGGTGCCATTGTAGTGGGCCGAACTGCGGAGTGCTCCGCCGGGGGCAAGCCGCACTTCATACATTTCGACGTCCTTTTCCAGATTGAGAGGCGAAAGGGTGCGGATGCTGCAATCCTTGTCCGATCGATAGTGGTAGGTGCGATCATCAGCCCGGATCACACTCACTTTGGACGATACCCCTGGGGCCTCCAATAGATCACTCAGATCCACACCGAAAGCGCGGGCGATTCTCAGTGCGACCACGAGAGTTGGATTGGCTTGCTGGCGTTCGACCTGGCTGAGCATGGAACGACTCACCCCACTGCTCTTGGCAAGGGCGTCCAGAGACCAGCCACGCTGGGTTCGAAGTTCTTTGACCCGTCCTCCCAGATCATGAGTCATGGCGTCAGCCGACTCGGGGGAACTGGCCTCGGTTTTGGGTGCCTGCGCGTTTTTAGGCTTTGTCATGCAGATTTCAATATAATGGAAAATTATCTTGCATAATGGAAAACAGGCCTTAGTATGGGTGACACTGCTTCCAGCAATGTGGAAACGATGCCGCTGAGAGGGGGGCTTGACAATACCTTTTCCAGGGGGCATCTCGACGTGGAAGCCAAGCGACATGTTATGAAAGCCTTGATTAAGAAAGAATCAAAACCCGGTCTCTGGTTGGAGGAGGTGGCGGAACCGGTCATTGGCATTAACGACGTTCTCATCCGTGTTCACAAAACGGCCATATGTGGGACGGATGTTCATATTTACAAATGGGATGCCTGGGCTCAGGCCACCATTCCGGTGCCCATGGTGGTGGGACATGAGTTTGTGGGCGAGGTGGTGGCGATCGGGGCCAATGTGGCTGACTTTCGGGTGGGCGATGTTGTTAGTGCGGAGGGACATGTAGTTTGTGGACGTTGTCGCAATTGTCTGGCTGGACGCCGACATCTCTGCAAGGACACCAAAGGCATCGGGGTGAATCGGGCAGGGGCCTTTGCGGAATACATCGCCGTTCCCATGACCAACGTATGGCACCATAAGAGCGATATCGACCAGAACGTAGCCGCCATATTTGATCCCTTTGGCAACGCGGTGCATACTGCCTTGTCATTCAACGTCTTGGGTGAGGACGTCCTGATTACGGGGGCGGGCCCGATTGGAATCATGGCCGCCGCCATTGTCAAACATGCGGGTGCACGTTTTGTAGTGGTCACCGACATGAATGACTACCGGTTGGATCTGGCCAAAAAGATGGGAGCCGATGTTGCGCTCAACGTAAAGAATGGCACCTTGAGCGACATCCAGAACCAGTTGGGGATGAAGGAAGGTTTTGATGTTGGTCTTGAGATGTCCGGCAACCCGTCGGCATTTCGGAGCATGATCGATAACATGTGCCATGGGGGCAAAATTGCGATGTTGGGCATTCCGTCGGAGCCAATCGCCATTGATTGGAACAAAGTGGTGTTTAACATGATCACCATCAAGGGGATTTACGGCCGGGAAATGTATGAGACGTGGTACAAAATGACCGTGATGCTGGAGAGTGGCCTGAATATCCGCCCGGTGATCACCCACCATTTCCATTATACCGAATTCGAGAAGGGGTTCGCCGCCATGCTCAGTGGACAATCAGGCAAGGTGATCCTTGACTGGATATCTTGAGAACGAAAGCTGCGTGAGACCAATCAAGATGCGCCACACGGCCATCACATGGATCCTATGGGCCATGGGACTGTGCTTCGTTGAGCCAGTCCCAGCTTTTGAGCCCGAAACAAAGCCGGGTTATGTGGTGGTGGTTTCCCAGGCCACCCGGGCCGAGGCGGATTGGGCCAGGGTGTTGCAGATTTTATGTGAGAAACACGGCGCAGAGGTGATGACTTACCGGACTGGGGTGGTCGAGGCGTTGCCCATGTTGCGCGCCAGTTTTCCCAGGTATGCGTGTTTTGTGTCTCGTCCCGAGGAGGTTACGCGGGAATTTGTCAGACAAGTGCATCAGCTCACCCGTCAACTGGATGACGATCCCTATACGGATTGTTTTTGGGGAATCCTGACGGGTTATGACGCTGCCAATGCATTGCGCATTGCGCGCCATCGAGAGCCGCTGACCATCCATAAGGTGGCATCGGCCACCGAAGTGGCCTTGGAAACCTGCGAGGAGGGGGTGTGGTACTGCGAACTGACACCCGGCAAGGTCGTAAGAAAGGAAAAGGGTGGACAACAACATCAAAGCCAGGGTCCCCAGGATTCCACCGAGAGCCTTGTGAAGACTCTTAATGAATATCAGCCGGACTTGTTCATCACTTCGGGACACGCCACAGAACGCGATTGGATGATTGGCTATCGGTACAAGAACGGTTTCTTCAAACATCAGGATGGCAAACTTTATGGTGAGGATACACAAGGCAGGCGATTTGCCATCCAATCCCCCAATCCGAAAGTCTATCTTCCCATCGGCAATTGTCTCATGGGACATATTGATCGACCTGACTGCATGGCACTGAGTTGGATGAACAGTGGGGGAGTGTATCAAATGCCGGGTTACACAGAACCCACCTGGTATGGTTACATGGGATGGGGATTGCTGGACTACTTTGTGGAACAACCCGGGCGCTACACGCTTACGGAGGCCTTTCAGGCGAATCAACACGCACTGGTTCATCGGCTGGCGACCTGCTTTCCCGGGTTGGTCGATGCCACGCTTGATGCCAAGGGTGGGCTGAAGACAGACCTCGTGACAAATGCGGCAGCCGTATCCGAAGGTTTGGGATCTCATGATGCTCGTGGCCTTGTGTTCGACCGTGATGTTGTAGCCTTCTATGGGGATCCTGCCTGGGAGGCCCGCATGGCTCCCGGACCACTCGCCTGGGAACAAACCCTCGAACAAAAGGACGGTGTTTTTACCTTTACGATTCAGCCAAAGCGGGGAGACAGAACCTTTACCCCGATTAATACAAATGGAACTCAGAGGGGGTATCGACCGATTGTGCATTTCCTTCCTCGACGGATTTGCGACATTCATGTGCTTCAGGGCGCTGAACTGCATCCGGTGATCACCGATGATTTCATTCTGATTCCCAATCCGCGCACTTGCAGTCCCACGAAGACCTATCGCCTGGTTTTTCAAGCTTCTTTTGTTGTGTCCCAAGGGGTTCGGTGATGTTTGGAGAATCATTCTGGCATCACAAAGATGCCTGGCATGCCAAAAACAACCCAAATGCTCCCCCAAAGTCCCCCATGTAAAGTCTTTGACGCGTTGACCGTATTCCCTTAGCGTGGTCACCGGGATTATCCATATCATGTTAGGCTTTTTAATTAAGAAAGTATTTGGCACGAAGAACGACCGCGAAATCAAGCGGTTGCGGCCGGTCATTGCGAAGATCAACGAGATTGAGACCGGCCTTCAGGCGAAGCCTGAAGAGTATCTTCGGCAGCGGACCGATGAGTTGAAAGAACGCATGTCCGCCATCCAGGATAACACCGAACTGGCGGCTGCATTGGAAGAGGCTCTGCCGGAGGCGTTTGCAATTGTCAAAAATGCCTGCCGCCGCATGATGGGCCGGGAGATCACTGTCCGGGGACACCCCATCGTTTGGGACATGATCCCCTTTGATGTTCAGCTTATTGGCGGCATGGCGCTGCATACAGGGCGGATTTCCGAAATGGCCACTGGCGAAGGTAAAACGCTTGTGGCGACCCTGCCTGCCTATCTCAACGCCTTGACTGGGCGTGGAGTGCATATCGTCACCGTCAACGACTACCTCGCTGCCCGCGATAGTGAATGGATGGGGGCTGTGTATCGTTTCCTGGGCTTGACGGTGGGTTGCATCATTCACGATCAATCGCCCGACGTCCGCCGTCAGCAATACGAATGTGACATCACGTACGGAACAAATGCCGAATTTGGTTTTGACTACCTGCGTGACAACGGCATGGCCCTGAGGGCTGAAGACCAGGTGCAGCGGGGACACTACTATGCGATTGTCGATGAAGTGGACTCGATCCTGATCGATGAAGCGCGCACTCCGTTGATCATCAGCGGTCCTGCCGTGGTGAATGTTGATAACTCCTATTATGGGCAGTTCAAGCCAGCCATTGAAAACCTGGTGAAAACCCAGGAGCGCCTGTGCACCCGCTACCTTTCCGAGGCACAGAAGCTGATTGAAAAGCTCCATCCCAAGGATGGATCCCAACCTCTGGCCAAGGATGAAGACGAGAATGAACTGGGGTTGTACCTGTACAAGGTGCGCTTGGGTGCGCCTCAAATGCCCGCCTTCCTGAAGTTGCTGGAAGATCCCGAGAACCTGAAACTGCTGAATCAATCAGAACTGGAACTCCACGCAGACCAGAGCAAAAAGGCTTTGTACGCTCAAAAGGAGGAGTTGTTCTTCGCCATCGAGGAGAAATCCCATGAAGCGGATTTGACTGAAAAAGGCCGCGCGTTCCTGAGCCCGCAGGATCCTGAGGCGTTCGTGTTGCCGGACTTGATGACGGCATTCCATGAAATTGACACTGGAGCAGAGTTGGACCCTCGCAAACGCGTGGAGGCCAAGGCCAAGATTCAGAGCGAATTCGAGGCGCGTTCACAGCGCATCCATTGCATATCCCAACTGTTGAAGGCCTATTGCCTGTACCAAAAGGATGTCGAGTACGTGGTCATGGACAACAAGGTCATCATTGTGGATGAGCACACCGGGCGTCTGATGACAGGTCGCCGTTGGAGCGATGGGTTGCACCAGGCGGTCGAGGCCAAGGAAGGGGTGGAGATCGAGCGTGAGACCCAGACGCTGGCTACCATCACCATCCAGAATTACTTCCGTCTGTACCTGAAATTGGCGGGTATGACCGGCACCGCGGAAACCGAAGCCAACGAATTCTACGACATTTATAAACTGGGTGTTCTGGTCATCCCGACCAACCGTCCCGTGGCCCGCAAGGACACCAACGATGCCGTGTATAAAACACGGCGTGAGAAATTCGATGCGGTGGTCAAGGAGATTAGCTCCATCCATCAGCAGGGGCGACCGATCCTGGTTGGCACCATATCGGTGGAAACCAGCGATCACCTCTCGTCGCTGCTCAAGAAGACGGGGATCGTCCACTCCGTCCTGAACGCCAAATACCACGAGCAGGAAGCCGAGATTGTGTCCCGGGCAGGCCAGCGCGGGGCGGTGACCATAGCGACCAACATGGCTGGCCGTGGCACGGACATCAAACTGGGACAAGGGGTTGCCGACCTGGGTGGTTTGCACGTGATGGGAACCGAGCGCCATGAATCGCGGCGCATCGATCGCCAGTTGCGCGGTCGCTGTGCGCGTCAGGGCGATCCCGGTTCGTCGCATTTCTTTATTTCACTGGAAGACGACCTGATGCGCCTGTTTGGTTCGGACCGCATCGTGAAGGTGATGGAGCGTGTGGGCTTGGAGGAAGGGCAGGAACTGACCCATCCGCTGCTCAATCGATCGATTGAAACAGCACAGAAACGTGTTGAGCAGCACAACTACCAGATCCGCAAACGCACGCTGGAGTATGACGACGTGATGAACAAACATCGCGAAGTCATCTACAATTTCCGCAATGAGATCATTCGCAGCGAAGATGTTCGGGATCGCTTGATGGACATCATGGAAGATGTTGTGGTGCAGAAAATTACACAACTCTCTTCCCCCACAACCGATGTGGATGCCTGGAATATTCGTGCGATTGCCGACTGGGTGAATTTCAATTTCCCCATTGGTCTGCGGGAGGCGGACATCGTCAAGACTGCGAATCAGGAAGGCGATCATCCTGTGGCGGGTTCGCTCTACGATGGGATGAGTCCGGCGCAATTTGCCGTTGCGAGCATGATTGTCAAGGCAGTGAGTGATGCCTATTTGCTCAAGGCGAGCTTCGAAAATCCCGATGCCATCAAGAAGATGGAGCGCTACACCATTCTGAGTGCCATCGATAAGCTGTGGCAGGAACACCTCTATTACATGGACAGCCTGCGCAACGCCATCGGTCTGCGGGCTTATGGCCAGCGCGATCCTCTGATTGAGTACAAGGCCGAGGCCTACAAGTCGTTCGAGGAATTGATGATCAACATCAAGTCGGAGATCTGCCGCAACATTTTCCTCAGCGCTTCGAGCCTCATGGCTTTCGAGCAATTCCTGCACAGCATGTCCAGGAGCATGGTGCATCCCGAGGCCAGCGCGATGACGGCACAGAAGACCCAATCCGCCGGCGGTTCGAGCGACATGGTTTCCGAGGCTACCGAAGCCATCAGCAAGGCCAAACCGGTGCGCTCCGGGCCCAAGGTGGGACGCAATGACCCCTGTCCATGCGGCAGTGGCAAAAAGTATAAGAACTGCTGCGGTAAGATTGGGTAAATCCGCTCCCGTAAGAACATTCCATGACGATGCCGACATCCACCCATGTACGGCCGTTAACCATTGACGGTCGTGTCTTTCCATCACGCCTGATCCTCGGGACGGGTAAATTTGCCTCGCCAGAATTGATGCGAGACGCCTGTGCTGCCAGCGGGACCGGGATGGTAACCGTGGCGTTGCGGCGGGCGGATTTGAGTGGGAAAAAGGATCCTTTCGCCAACATTCTGGAGTACCTCGAGCCCCAAAAATACCTGCTCCTGCCCAATACCAGCGGTGCCATGAATGCCGACGAGGCAGTGCGCCTGGCGCATCTGGCGCGGGCGGCCGGCCTGCCCAACTGGATCAAGCTCGAGATTCATCCCGATCCCCGCTATCTTTTGCCCGATCCGGTGGAAACGCTCAAGGCGGCCGAGATCCTCGCCAAAGAAGGGTTCGTCGTGTTGCCGTACATCAATGCCGATCCCGTTCTAGCCAAGCGGTTGCAGGATGTGGGTGTGGCAGCGGTCATGCCATTGGGTTCGCCGATTGGGTCCAATCGTGGGATCATGACACGGGATCAAATCCAGATCATCATCGAGCAGGCAACAGTGCCTGTGGTGGTGGATGCTGGACTGGGTGCGCCGAGCCACGCCGCTGAAGCCATGGAGATGGGGGCTGATGCCGTGCTGGTCAACACGGCCATTGCCATTGCAAATGACCCTTGCCGCATGGCCGTGGCCTTTAAACAGGCCGTGGAAGCAGGCCGTGCAGCTTTTGAAATCGGCCTGGCGCAAGAACAGTGGACAGCAAGCCCCACAAGTCCGTTAACTGCATTTCTGGATTCCAAATGAATACTCTAAAGGCGGGGCGCGTGCGCCAATTACTCAACAAGGCCCGCGGTCTCAGGGTGCTGGTTGTGGGTGATGTCATGCTGGACCGTTTTGTGTGGGGACGCGTGAGCCGAATTTCGCCTGAAGCCCCGGTGCCGGTGATCGATTGGGAACGCGAGAGCGCCATGCCCGGCGGTGCTGCCAATGTGGCGCGCAATCTGACCTCGCTGGGTGCTGCCGCTGAATTGTTCGGTTCCGTGGGGCCCGATGGCTCATCCGCGCAGTTGCGTGAGTTGCTTGATGAAAATCGGGTCGGTTGTGAGGGGTTGATACCGGTCAAAAACCGTGTGACCAGTGTAAAGACCCGCGTGATTGCCAGTCGGCAACAGGTCTGTCGTGTGGACCAGGAATCGCGCGGGGAGCTCGATATCCGTTCGATACGACGCCTGTTCAACCTCATTGAACCGCGTCTTTACCTCACCGACGCCATCATAGTGGGTGATTATGGGAAGGGTGTGGTCACTCAGACCTTGCTGGATGCCTTGAAGCAGGTTTGTCACGAACGGGGCATCTGGCTCAGTCTCGATCCCAAACCGGTGCATCAATTGGACTTGAGCGGTCTTTCGTTAATCACCCCCAACCGCAAGGAGGCGTTTGAACTGGCTGGAATCCCTGACTCCACACGCACTCCCGATCCCTTGCAGGATGTTTCATTGCTGAAAGTGGTTGATACCCTCCTGGAACGACTGGCGCCCGCTGTGCTCCTGATTACTTTGGGAGATCAGGGGATGTTGCTTTGCCGGCATGGTAAAAAGCCCTTCCATATTCCCACTGTGGCGCGCGAGGTGTTTGATGTGTCGGGGGCAGGGGACACTGTGATCGCCACTTTCACGCTGGCAATAGCAGCCGGCGCATCGCCCATGGAGGCAGCCGTTTTCTCGAATCATGCTGCGGGCGTCGTGGTGGGCAAGGTGGGCACGGCAACCGTGGCACCGGACGAACTGTTACAAGGGTTTAATGTAAAACAATGAACCGGGCTGTTTTTTTGGATCGGGATGGGGTTCTGATTGAGGAGAAGCATTATCTGCATCGGCCCGAGGACGTGGTTATTTTGCCTGGCGTGGCTCCCGCTTTGGCGCGGCTTGGCCGGGCCGGGTTCAAATTGGTCATGGTCACCAACCAATCCGGAGTGGGACGAGGGTATTTCACCATGGCAGATGTCGAAGCGGTGCATCAGCGTCTGTGCGGGGAACTCCAGGCTTCAGGAGCGGTGTTTGACCGTATCTACATAGCTCCCGAAGCGCCGGACCAGCCCAGTCGGGGCCGCAAGCCATCCCCACAGTTTCTGTTCGATGCACGCGCGGAATTGCAGATCGATCTGGCGCACAGCTACATGATCGGAGATAAAATGATCGATTTGGAAACGGGTTGGAATGCCGGGGTGCGGCAGAGCCTCCTTGTGCGTACGGGCTATGGGCGCCAAACCGAACTGGAAAATCCGGCTCAATTGGCGCGGGCAGGGGTGTTTGATGACTTGCCGTCTGCTGCGGAATGGATTTTGCGGGATGATTCCTCTTTCGCATGACGCGGGCGGGATCTGCTGCTACAATCGCCGGGTTCCTTTAACGCACGGATCATGGATCATTTATGATGAAGATATTGGGTGTTATTCCAGCGCGCTATGCATCGACCCGTTTCCCGGGTAAACCTCTGGCATTGATTGCAGGCAAGCCCCTCCTGCAGCGTGTGGTGGAGCGGTGTGGCCTTGCCCATTCTCTTGCAGGTGTTGTAGTTGCAACGGATGACGACAGGATTGCAGCGGCGGCATCGCAATGGTGCCGGATGGAAATGACGTCGGCCAATCACCCCAGTGGCACGGATCGGGTGGCCGAAGTTGCAGCGCGTCTTTCATGTGACGCAGTGGTAAACATTCAAGGGGATGAACCGTTGATTGATCCGGCGGTGATCGATGCCGTTGCAGAGGCCTTGAGTCAGCATGGAATGTCCACAGCCGCAACACCTATCAAACATTCTTCTGAATACGAAAATCCGAATGTCGTAAAAGTCGTTGTCAGCCGAGGCGGCCGGGCTCTATATTTCTCGCGGCGCACGATACCTTATTTGCGCGACGCCGCCGGAAGTCCTGTAGAGGAACAAATGGCGGCCTTTTGCTTTTTGAAGCATTTGGGAATATACGGGTATCGGCGTGAAACCTTGTTGGACCTGGTGAAACTTCCGGTTTCCACCCTCGAACGAGCTGAAAAGCTCGAGCAATTGAGGGCGTTGGAAAACGACGTGGATATCAGTGTTGTGCGGGTGAATTATGACAGCGTGGGTGTGGACGTCCCGGGGGATGTTCAACGCGTTGAACAATTATTGAAGCCTTGAATACGAAATTTATATTTGTCACGGGCGGTGTGGTCAGCTCCCTCGGCAAGGGATTGACTGCTGCATCGTTGGGCACTCTCCTTGAACATCGTGGGCTCAAAGTAACCCTGCAAAAGTTCGATCCCTATCTCAATGTGGATCCCGGCACCATGAGTCCGTATCAACATGGCGAGGTGTATGTGTTGGATGATGGCGCCGAGACCGATCTTGATCTTGGTCATTACGAACGGTTTACGCATACAAAGCTGACACGCATCAATAACCTGACCAGTGGTCAGGTCTATAAAACCGTGCTCGACAAGGAACGTGCCGGTGCGTATTTGGGCAAAACCGTCCAAGTCATTCCCCATATTACCGACGAGATTCAAAGCCGCATCATCCAGATCGCCAACGATTCGAAGGCTGACGTGGTTATCACCGAAATTGGTGGTACGACAGGGGATATCGAAGGACTGCCCTTTCTGGAAGCCATCCGCGAGTTCGCTCTGGACGTTGGCTTTCACAACGTGATGTTCATCCATGTCACCCTGGTGCCCTTTATCAAGGCGGCAGGTGAGTTGAAGACCAAGCCCACCCAGCAATCCGTGGCCAAGCTGCGTGAGATCGGAATCACCCCGCATATTGTGGTGTGTCGTTGTGAGCAGGCCTTGAGCAAGGAACTGCGTCAGAAGATATCTCTTTTCTGCAACGTGCCTTACGAAAGTGTCATCGAGGAAAAGGATGTGGATCATTCGATCTACGAAGTCCCCCTCATGCTTCAACGCGAGCGGTTGGATGACCTGGTTTGTCAGCATCTTCGGCTTAATGTTCCTGCTGCCAACATGGGGGAATGGCAGGACATCCTGCGCAAGCTGATCGCCCCGCAGAATCGCGTTCGTATCGGCGTGGTGGGTAAGTACATCGGACTGAATGACGCCTATAAATCGGTCTATGAAGCGGTTGTACATGGCGGTGTGGCCAACGACTGTGCGGTGGAATTTGAGAAGGTTGAGGCCGAAGATATTGAGAAAAATGGAGCGGAGGTTGTTCTCAAGGGCCTTGCGGGGGTGCTGGTGCCTGGTGGTTTTGGTGAACGCGGTGTGCTTGGGAAGATCATGGCCGCCCAATATGCCCGCGAGAAAAAGATACCCTACCTGGGACTCTGTCTGGGGATGCAGGTTGCCTGCATTGAATTTGCTCGCAATGTTCTCAAATTGGCCAAGGCTCATTCCACAGAATTTGAACCCGCCACCAACCAGCCCGTCATTGTGTTGCTGGACGACCAGAAGAAGGTGACAAAGAAAGGGGGCACCATGCGGTTGGGTGCACAGCCCTGCCAGATTGCAGTGGGGTCCAAGGCGGCGTATCTCTATGGTGCCTTCGTTGTCAATGAGCGGCATCGTCATCGTTACGAGTTCAACAATGCCTACCGCGATGCCTTCGCCAAGGCCGGCATGACGTTTAGTGGCACATCACCGGATGGCAAACTGGTCGAATTGATCGAACTGAGTGACCATCCGTTTTATATGGCGTGCCAGTACCATCCTGAATTCCAGAGCAAACCCAATTCACCGCATCCTTTGTTCAAAGGGTTCATTCAGGCGTGTCTTGCACAGGCGGGTAAACTCAAATAGGCCAATCGTCTTCATGGTTGCGTGGTTGGGTGGCGTGATATTGCCATGGTGACAACCACCAACTGGTGAAGCGTGGATGTGCTTTCATGACGTACTCGGAAGCCATTGAATTTCTGTACAGCCTGCGGTTGTTCGGAGCGAAATTCGGACTTGAGAACACCTTCAGGTTGGCGGACATGGTGGGCAATCCTCAGAAGCGTCTCCGTTTCATTCATGTGGCGGGAACCAATGGCAAAGGGTCCACCTGCGCCATGCTGGAGAGTGTGTATCGTGCGGCTGGTTTGCGAGTGGGTTTGTTTACATCACCCCACTTGGTATCCTTCAACGAGCGCATTCAGGTCAATCGTGTGCCCATTCCCGAGCAGGAAGTCATCCGGTGGGTGAGCCATTTAAAGACGCTGCTTGCAAATCCCTGCTGGCAGACATCATCCAAACATCCTTCTGGCCATCCCACCTTTTTTGAGGTGGTGACCATCATGGCGCTCTGCCACTTCGCGGCGGAGCATTGCGACCTTGTCATTTGGGAAACAGGCCTCGGTGGACGGCTCGATGCCACCAATATTGTCACCCCTCTTGCAAGTGTGATTACCAACGTTCAGTTCGATCATCAACAATGGTTGGGGGATACGCTTGCCAAAATTGCCTCGGAAAAGGCGGGGATCATCAAGCCCCTTGTGCCGGTCGTTACCGCCACGGATGTTCCTGAAGCCCTGAAGGTAATTCAAATGGTTGCAAATGAACAAAGGGCCCCGTTGACCGTCGTTGATGATACCGAGCGACAAAAGTCCGTGCTGCATTCGGTTTGCCTGCCATTACACGGGGAGCATCAGCAAATCAATGCGGCTCTTGCACTCACAACCATCCGCACGCTGCAGTCCGTTCTGCCTGTGGCACCTGATGCCATTTATACAGGACTGGAGCACGTATCCTGGCCGGGGCGATTTCAGATGGCTGAACTAACCGGTGGGCGAAGGGTCATTCTGGATGGCGCCCACAACCCTGCTGGCGCTGGCACCTTGCGGGCCACATTTACGCAACTCTTTCCCAAAGAACAGCCCACGTTGGTGCTTGGCATCCTGAAGGACAAGGATTGGATGGCCATGTGTGAAATCCTGGCTCCCGTGGCAGGACGCATTCTATTGGTACCCGTTCATAGTGAGCGTACTGCGTATCCGAATGACCTGTTGCACGTCTGCCAGCAAAGCAATCCCAAAGCCAGGATTGAATTATGCGCAAACCTCTCATCTGCGCTTGCGGCAGCCACTTCGGATCCGCTGGTCATTATTTGTGGATCGCTGTATCTGATCGGTGAAGCGATGGAATTGCTGGGTTTAAATGGGGGAAGCCCATCAGGTGAACGTGGGCTGAATGAATGGAGTGCTGGACAGGGAGGAGTGCCTGCGAACAACGCCACGCAGGGTCTTTAGCATCAAAATGAAGGAAGGAATTAGGAGGGCGCACAAAAAGCCCCTTTTAAATAAGATATTGTAATAACTTGCAGAGTGGTGCTAAT
Source organism: uncultured Verrucomicrobiota bacterium (assembly GCA_964538065.1). Classification (GTDB taxonomy): domain Bacteria; phylum Verrucomicrobiota; class Verrucomicrobiia; order Limisphaerales; family UBA1319. The sequence goes on along the minus strand of CAZIDG010000036.1, from coordinate 18,040 downwards.
ACTTTCACAAGTCGCATTGACGTGCGCTTTGGTTCCCTATTAAATGGCCGCCCGTTGGGCTTGCGACCAGTTTGGCCGGCAGACTCCGTTATCCCACTCCATAGCCCAGGGTTCGGTGAGGAGTGCCGGTTATCAGCAGGCGGAATGCTTGAATTGGGAGCGGGTTTGTGCTTGGATTAGTTTGAAATACTAATGAATATAATTAAGTGTGTTTTAACATCGTCCATTGGCAGAAAGTACGTGATGGCCATCACGGGACTGATGCTTTTTGGTTTCGTGATTGTTCACCTGTTGGGCAATCTCCAAATCTATCTCGGCTCTGAGCGCCTCAATACGTATGCTGCTTTGCTCCAGGGCAACAAGGTGATCTTGTGGTCCTTCCGCTTGTTCATGCTCGCCCTGGTGACAACTCATGTCAGCATGGCGTTGCTCCTTGCCTTGGAAAACCGTGCGGCCCGCCCTGTTCGCTATCTCAGCGGCAAGGTCCCTTACGCCGCCCTGGCCTCGCGCACCATGGTGATCAGCGGTTTGATGCTATTTGCCTTCATCCTGTTCCATCTCCTTCACCTGACAGTCGGAGTTGTTCATCCCGACATCATGCATCTGACCGATGCCAAAGGCCGTCACGATGTATATCAGATGATGATTCTTGGCTTTGGGTATACGTGGGTATCAGCCGCCTACATCATTGCCATGGTGCTCCTCTTCTTCCATTTGAGCCATGGCGTCGACAGTTTCTTCCAGACCTTGGGCCTTAAAAACGGGACGTATGGCGGCCTGATCCTTGGTTTTTCGCAAGGTGCAGCGGCGCTGATCTTTTTGGGCAACTGTTCGATTCCCGTTGCGATTCTGACCAAACTTATCCACTAACTTTCTGACTCTATCTTGTACGCATGAAACTGGATGCATGTATTCCCTCGGGCCCGCTGGAAAAGAAGTGGGACCGTTATTTTCTGGAAATGAAGTTGGTCAGTCCGGCCAACAAACGCAAATTTGAAATCATCGTGGTGGGCAGTGGTCTTGCAGGTGCATCGGCTGCGGCTTCACTGGGTGAGCTTGGCTACAAGGTCAAGTGCTTCTGCTTTCAGGACAGCCCGCGCCGCGCTCATAGCATCGCTGCCCAGGGTGGCATCAACGCCGCCAAGAACTACCAGAACGACGGCGACAGTGTTTACCGGCTCTTTTACGACACCATCAAGGGTGGCGATTTCCGTGCCCGCGAGGCGAACGTCTACCGTTTGTCTCAGGTGAGCGCCAACATCATTGACCAGTGCGTGGCTCAGGGTGTTCCCTTTGCACGCGAATATGGTGGCTTGCTCTCCAATCGTTCCTTCGGTGGCGCCCAGGTCTCCCGCACCTTCTATGCTCGCGGCCAGACTGGACAGCAATTGCTTTTGGGTGCGTACCAGGCGTTGGCCAGGCAGATCCATGCAGGTCAGGTCACAATGTATTCCCGCACCGAGATGCTTGATCTGGTCGTCGTGAATGGCAAGGCCAAGGGCATTGTGGTTCGTGACCTGGTCAGTGGTAAGATCAGCTCACACTCTGGTGATGCTGTGGTGCTGGCAACCGGTGGCTATGGCAATGTCTTCTTCCTTTCCACCAATGCCAAGGGATGCAATGCCACGGCAGTATACCGTGCCTACAAACGCGGCGCGGCCTTTGCGAATCCCTGTTACACGCAGATCCATCCGACGTGCATCCCCGTTACCGGGGAACATCAGTCCAAGTTGACCCTGATGTCCGAGTCGTTGCGCAATGACGGTCGCGTGTGGGTCCCCAAGAAGAAGGGCGACAAGCGCACGGCGTCCAGCATTCCTGAAGAGGAGCGCGATTACTACCTTGAGCGGAAATATCCAAGCTACGGCAACCTGGCTCCGCGTGACATTTCATCCCGTGCGGCCAAGGAGGCTTGTGACGATGGTCGTGGTGTGGGCAAGACCGGCCTTGGTGTGTATCTCGATTTTGCCGATGCCATCCAGCGTCTCGGTGAAAATGTGATCCGCGAACGTTACGGCAACCTGTTTGACATGTATGAGTGCATTACAGGTGAAGATGCCTATCAGCAGCCCATGCGCATCTATCCCGCAGTGCACTACACCATGGGTGGTCTTTGGGTGGACTACAACCTCATGAGCACCATCCCAGGCTTGTTCGTCATCGGTGAAGCCAACTTCTCCGATCACGGTGCCAACCGTCTGGGGGCCAGCGCTCTCATGCAGGGTTTGGCGGACGGTTATTTCATTTTGCCTTACACCATTGGTAACTTCCTGGCCAGCAACAAGCAGGAGAAGGTGGCGGTCTCGCATCCCGAATTCAAACGCGTGGAGGCCGAGGTCAACGAACGCATGGCCAAGTTGCTGTCCATCAAGGGAAAACGCACCGTTACGTCCTTCCATCGCGAATTGGGCAAGATGCTGTGGGAAAAGTGCGGGATGGCTCGTGACGAGAAAGGCCTGAAGGAGGCTATCGCCAGGATACCGTCTCTCCGCGAAGAGTATTGGAAGAACGTGGTGGTCCCCGGTGAAGGCGTTGAGCTCAATCAATCCCTCGAACATGCCAGCCGTGTGGCTGACTTCATGGAATTCGCTGAATTGCTTTGCACGGATGCGTTACACCGCAATGAATCCTGCGGCGGGCATTTCCGCACCGAATACCAGACGGAGGATGGCGAGGCCAGGCGCGATGATGATAATTTCGCCTACGTGGCCGCGTGGGAATACCAGGGCGAAGGCAAGGCGCCCCTCTTAAACAAAGAGCCCCTGGCTTATGAAGTCGTGAAATTGCAGCAAAGGAGCTACAAGTAATGAATCTGACATTGCGTGTTTGGCGGCAGAAAAACGCCGCTGCCCAGGGTAAATTTGTGGATTATCCGGCCCCGGACGTAAGCCCGGACATGTCCTTCCTGGAAATGCTGGATGTGGTGAACGAAGGTTTGATCGCCAAGGGCGAGGAGCCCATTGCGTTTGACTCGGACTGTCGTGAAGGCATCTGCGGAATGTGTTCGCTCGTCATCAACGGCATCCCTCACGGTCACATGCCAGGCACCACCTGCTGCCAATTGCACATGCGCCATTTCAAGGATGGCGATGTGGTGACCATTGAGCCTTGGCGGGCCAAGCCCTTCCCGGTGATCAAAGACTTGATCGTGGATCGCACCGCGCTCGACAGGATCATCCAGGCGGGTGGCTACATCTCCGTCTCAACGGGGCAGGCGAACGAAGCGAACGCCATTCCCATTCCCAAGGGTGTGGCCGACGAGGCCATGGATGCGGCTGCCTGCATTGGATGCGGCGCCTGCGTGGCTTCCTGTAAAAATGCCTCGGCCATGCTCTTTGTGGCGGCCAAGGTCTCGCACCTGGGGCTTCTGCCGCAGGGTAAATGGGAGAAGGATCGCCGCGTCATGAACATGATCGCGCAGATGGACAAAGAAGGATTCGGCAACTGTACGAACATCGGTTCCTGTGAGGCTACGTGTCCGAAAGGAGTCAACCTTGACTTCATTGCCCGCATGAATCGCGACTTTGCCGTCGCCCTCATCAAAGGGCAGACCATGAATAAGTAGCTGGGCGTCTGCACCTTTTATTCAATACAATTGAAAGGACGGAGTCATCTCCGTCCTTTTTTTGTTCGTTTCACGCCGGTTAATGCTCTTGTCAGTCTGGATCGGGTGCTTAGGATGACGGGCAAACGCTGAACAATATGAGAAGAATACTTGCCTGTTGGTTGCCATGGTTCCTGGCGGCTCTCCAAGGTCTGGCTGTGGACATCTACCTTGCACCGCATGGTTCTGCAAATGGGGACGGATCCAGTGCCAACCCGTTCGGGACCCTTATCCAAGCCCGGGATGCCAGCCGGAAGCTTCCCCACGGACAGGTGCACCGTATTTTTGTTCAGGAAGGCTCTTACTATGATGCATCCTGCACCCTCGATCCTCGTGATGACGGTTTGATTATTGAAGCGGTTCCAGGAGCCAAGCCGGTGTTCTACGGAGGGGTGCTTCTAAGCCAATGGAAGCCGTTTGAAGGCAAATTTGTTTGTGCCAGGTTGCCCGAACGTTTCCAGACGGCTGGCAGTGCTTCCCCAATCAACCTTCGCATGCTCGTGGTGGATGGTAAAACCTGTCCACGTGCACGCTTTCCAGAATCCGGCACCCTGGAGCACGAAAGCCAGTTTGATGTTCCCTGGATGAGTACGACGGGAGGTGGATGGAAAAGGCCTCCCACACAGGAGGAATTGACGACGTTGAAATACAAAACGGGGAGTATTCCTGCGACCTTCGATTTCAAAAACGCAGAGATTACGGTGTTCCATATGTGGGACGAATCCTGCGTGGGTGTGGTTGCTCATGATCCGACAAATCGTATCCTTAAGCTGAATCCTCCTTCAGGGCATCCTCCTGGTGCCTTTGGGGTGAAAAAGTATGTTGTTTGGAACACCCGGGAAGGGCTTACGCATCCGGGACAGTGGTATTTTGATCGGGAACGCGCGCAAATTGTCTATTGGCCACTGCCGGGACAGGACATGGGCAATGTCCGGGCGATCATTCCCACGCAGACCACAATCCTGGCCATCCGTGGAAACAAGGAGACGAAGGTTCGCCAAATTGTATTGCGAGGATTGGGATTTTCGGTGACGACCGTGCCACTGATAACCGGCGGATTTGCAGCCGAGGCGTTCGATGGTGCGCTGGCTCTTGATTATGCAAGCGGATGCACGCTGCGTGAATTGACAATCACCCAGGTGGCTGGGCATGGCATCAATGGTCGTACCGAACGCAATGAGGAGATCAAGGTCGAGAACTGTGAGGTGGGAGAATGTGGCGCGGGCGGCATTTATCTCGGTGGACGGCGTACCATTATTTATAACTGCCACGTTTTTGGGATTGGACGCATGTTTCCCAGTGCAGTGGGCATTTTTCGGGGCGGCGAACGTTGTCTGGTGAGTCACAACGAGGTTCATGATTGTTCTTATTCCGCCATTAATTATGGCGGTGATGGCAACATCCTGGAATCCAACCTGATTTACGATTGCATGAGGGTGCTGCACGACGGTGCGGGCATTTATCTTTTTGGAGCCCGGAATTGCATCATTCGGGGCAATTACGTCCGGGATATTGTCGATACCGGGGGATATGGTGCCTCAGCCTACTATTTGGACGAACAGAGCCGGAACTGCATTGTGGAAAACAATTTCACCACCGGTGTTGGATGGCCGTCGCATAACCACATGGCGACCAACAATATCATTCGTAACAACATCTTTGTGGTGGATGGGGATGCCAAACTGACTTTTCCACGTTCCTCCGGGTACGGTTTTGTGCGTAACCTGGTATATGCCACAGGAACCATCCGTTTTGAGAACCAAGGTGCTGTGACCAATTGGTCACGGAACCTCCTGTATAGTGGCAAGGATACGATCGAATTGGTCAATATGGAGGGTTATTCCATCAAAGACACCATCAAGGGATCTCCTGGTGATTCAACTGTTGCCGATCCTGGCTTCAGGGATCCTGCCCACAAGAACTACACACTTTCGGATCAATCGCCTGCCCGACGTTTGGGCATCATGCCCCTGGATCCCATGCGTGCCGGACGTGTTCGCCGCTAATAATGGACCCATAGGGTCATCAAGCTATAGAGATTGATCTTTGACGCCTAATCGATTAGGCATAAGAAATGCGCGTGAAGTTACTAGTGGTTTGCTTTTTGACGGTGGTTGCCGTCATGGGTCTTGCTCAAGACCAGCAAGCAACCAGCGAGCGTCCGACCTACAAGACAGGGTGGGGGGCCATGATCAAGCTGGGGATGGAACTTCAAAGGGCCTTGAAACCTCAATACCGCTCTGCTGTCAATCCACGTCCCATCAACATTGAGACCGATGTCACGCCCTTTGTGCGTTTGGAGGAGATGACCAATCCGGACACGGGTGAGAAGACTGCATGCGTGTTTGTGTCGGCGGGTTTCATTGACTTGGTGAACAACGTGGCGCATGCCAAGGCGATTGACAAAGTCGAAAAGGGCTATTTTCAAAGATACGTGCTCAGTTTGTCCGAGGAATCGGGCGACAAGGAACTCAAACCGCTTCCCAATCTCGAGAACAGGAAATATTGGAGCATGGACATGATGAATGAGCAGTTGAGCAATTTTAACCAGATCGTCGGTGAAGTGGTTGGCATCAAACTGGCCCATTTTTACCTCGGCCATTATAAGAAATACGCTGCGCAACTGAAGACGCCGCAAGGGGAGCCTGTGTCCATCAATACCTTCTTGGCCCCAAATGAATGGGACCAGGCTGTCAAATGCGGTGTGCACAATGCACTGGATTGCGGGTTGGGCGTGGAAGGGGTCAAGGCGTTGTATGAGTGCATAGAGAAAATGCCCAGGCGTCCAGCATGGACCCTGCACTTCGTGCCCCCAAACGCCGACATCAAGCGCTTGCGAAAGGTCATGGAAAAAATGGAAAAGGATTATTTTGCCGGTGTGGAATCCAAATAAACAACACATGAAAAACATCATCACTCCCTGGAGCATCTTGGCTGCTCTGGTCGTTGGAACCAGCTTGGCGCATGCCACCAGTTTCAACATTCTACCCAACACGGTTACCAACGATTACTCAGGATCCATCACTCTCGAGCTTTCCAGCCTGGGCAATCATCAACAGGTTCGCATCGATCGTTTTGCAGACCTCAATGCCAATGGCGCAGTGGATCCGGGAGAGCCCCTGGTTCAGAGTTATACGGTTGTGGATAACGAAACCACATCCATCGCTGGGCGCAGGAACCCCAATGTGCCGGGGGATGAGGATGGGGGGCTTAATGGACAAATTCGAACAGTTCTGAATCTCCGCCTGGCCCGTTTGAATTGGCAAAGCGGGCATTATGTGATCCAGGTGTCCAGTCCCACCAACGGATTTGAACCGGTGAGCCGCGCGTTGGAGGTCGTGCCGGTTACGTATGCCCAATCCATTTCAGGCAAGGTGCTTGATGGTACAAACAGCATTCCGTATTCAGCAGTGGCAGCCATTGACGTCGTGAGTGATACCAGCCGTGCAGGTGCCATGACGGATGCGGATGGCAACTATACACTGCAAGTGCCTCCAGGCGTGTATCGAATGGTGGCAACCCAGGGGGGGTACTATGCTCGCAAAGCGGATCTGCCGGTGGTTGAGGTTTATGCAGGACTTTCGGTAGCCACCAACATAGACCTGGCTCAAGGCACAAATATCATCAGTGGTGGAGTTGCAATGATGGGTTCTGGCCGGCCCCTGGCCGGACTACCATTGATTTTTAGCTCCGCGGCAGGTGAAATCGCGGGCGCGGTTACCGATGAAAATGGCCAGTTTTCCATTAAACTAAACGAGGAGACTTGGACATTGACGGGGGATGATCATGCTTTGGCCATGTTGGGGCTGGTGAATCACATCCAGACGGTCGCCATGGGCGATCTTTCGCAGAGCAATAAGGTCGAATTTGAACCCGCAGCCGCCCTGGTGTATGGAACGCTGCGCAACGATGCCAATCGTGTGGTGAACTCCCTGAAAGTTAACGCTTTGGATCCAGTCACACAAAAAAGTGCGATCGTATATGGCGATCCGTTTGGTGGTTATACGCTGGGAGTTGGAGAGGGGGCATGGCTCGTGGGACCTTCCAGAGAGGAACTGAACAGCCGGGGACTGTTGGGGGCTCCCGTGATGGTGAACACGACCAATGGACTTGCCGTTTCACAGAATTTCGTATTCACCCGGTCTACAACTCGAGTTCAGGGCAAGGTCATTGACCCACAAGGCCGTCCACTTGTGGACTATCTTGTGGCAGGTTACACCGGCGGCCAGGCTATCGGGGTGGCTCGAACGGGATTGGACGGTCTATTTGACTTGCGACTTACCAACGGTGTGTGGGACATCAAACTCGAAGAGGGTGAAGCGTCTCAAAAAGGGCTGTTTTCGACAACCACGGCCTTGGATTTAACGCAGGTGACGGAAGGTTCCGGGATCGTGATCATGGCCTATGCCCAGGGAGCCCCCTTGGCGGGGATGGCTGTGGATGGTGCGGGAATGCCTCTCACGAACACCCTCCTGTCTGCGACGGATGCCAATGGGATTCAGATTTTTGGTCGAACAAAAGAGGATGGTTCCTTTGAGTTGCCGCTGTACCTGGGTGATTGGCGTCTGTTAGTGGCTGGGGGTGATCCATCGGGTTTGATCAATCCCTTCCTTACCTTTTCTCTGACAAACGGCATGGGAGAAACGAACGTTTTGTTTGTTGCTCCTCGCAAGACCACAAGTTTGACGGTCAAGGTGGTGACGTTGGCAGGGCAACCTCTTGCCAATATTCCCGTGACGATCCAATCAACAATCGGGGGAACCAACTATCCGCAGTCGGCCATGACCGATGCAGAGGGGAAGACTGTGGTGGATGTGTTTGAGGGTGTTTGGATGACCAGTGTGTCCTCGAATGCTCTCCTCCAACTTGGGTATGTGGCTGCTCCTGATCAGGAAATTGCCATTTCAGATGAGGCTCAAGAACTGACCTTCGTTGCCCAATTACCTCCCCCGACAAAGGCGCCCGAGTTGAAAGTCATTGGGTTTACTACCAACGGGTTCGAGTTACTCATAACGGGTGAACCCAAACGGCAGTACCGCGTTCAAGCTACAACAAATCTGGTGGATTGGGTTGAGTTGGATACGGTCCAATTGGATACTGAGTCCGCTCATTACACGCATGGTGCTGCGGGTGCCTATCAGCATCTGATATATCGTCTTATAACGGAGTAGTCTCCGATCCCGGACAGGATCGGATTTCTCACCTTAAGTGGTCAAAACCCCATCTGGGCTCCTTCCCAGATGGGGTTTGCGTTGCATGCCTTGTCCCAGGGGATGCAATGGCTCTTCCCGGCTTGGGCGTCATGATTAACCCAAAAGCACCCTCTTCCTGTGAAGCCTGACTTGAGGAGTGCTCCAGCCCATTCGTGGAATGTTAAGAAATCGAATATTACTTGAAACTGCTATAAAATAGTATATATAATAGTAATCAGCCATGAATGCCAACCAACTCATTGCCCATGGCAAACCAGGTGTCTTTCAATTCAGGGTTCTGCCCGACCCCGTCCCAGGACCAGAGGAGGTCGTTGTTCGCGTGGGGGCCTGTGGCCTGAATCGATTGGATCTGTGGCTTGAAGAGGGAGGATTGCCGATCGATGTGGTCCTGCCGCGCACTCCGGGATGTGAAATTGCCGGGACCATAGAGATGCTGGGTGATGATGTGGATGAATGGCATTTGGGTGATCGCGTCGCCGTGCAATCGAACCTCTTCTGTGGCAATTGCGAGTTCTGTCTCCGTGGGGAGGAATCCTTGTGTTTGAACGGGATCATTTTAGGTGTGCAGTGTGATGGTGGTTTTGCTGAGAAGGTTGTCGTTCCATGGCGATCCTTGGTGAAGATTCCCAATAACGTATCCTTGGAAGCATGCGCGGCACTGACCCTCGCGGCGAGCACGGCCATGCACATGTTGACTGATCGTGTGGAAGTCCATGGAGGAGAGTGGATTTTGGTTATGGCGGGGGCCAGTGGCGTAGGATCGGCAGCCATCCAGATTGCCAAATACTTGGGAGCCCAGGTCATTACCACAGCCTCAACACCAGAAAAACGCGAGTTTTGTCTTCAGTTGGGTGCTGACCATGTGGTCGACGCTCGTCGTCCGAATTGGACGGCTGAAGTCCGGCGAATAACCCAAAAGCGAGGGGTTGGTCTGGTGGTGGAGCATGTCGGCGGGAATGTGCTTGAACAGGTGTTCCAATGCCTGGCGCGCGATGGAACAGTGGTCACCTGTGGGGCCACCATGGGTCGCACATGCTCACTCAATTTGTGGCCGTTTTTCGTCAAACAGCAACGACTGATTGGCAGCTATGGGCGCAACCGCACTGATTTGATTACGACTCTCGACTGGGCTTCTCAAGGGAGGCTCAAACCTGTCATTCACCGGATCTTTCCGTTGGCCGAAGTTCCAAGGGCCTATCAGGCATTACGTGATGGATTGGTGAAAGGAAAATGCCTGATTCAACCCTGACCATCAAGTGTTCGGAATCTGCCAGACATCACGGTTTCTGACGCATGCGGGTGCGGGCTGCATCAAGGTATTTGCGGGCTGACGAGTAATTGGGATCAATCCTCAACACCTCCTGAAAATGCTCCACTGCCTGCCCATAGTTCTGTTGCTTGGCGTAGGCCACACCAAGGTTGAAATGCGCCTCGGCATTATTGGGATCCACTTTGACGGCTTCCTGAAATTGCTCCATGGCTTGCGAATCCTGCCCTTGACGTGCCAACTCGTATCCGTACCTGGTCCGTGCTCCAGCAAAGGATGGATTTAGCCGGACAGCTTGGGCAAAGTGGTCCAGGGCTTGGGCGACCTGTCCTGCGGTTGCCAGGGCATTGCCCAGGTTAAAATGGGCCACGGGGTCTTGTGGGTTTTGGGCCAAACCTGCAGTATAATTACTTATGGCCTCACTGATTTTGCCTTCGCTGTTGAGCAGGCGTCCCAAGTTGTGGTAGGCGGCCATGTAGTCGGGTTTTAGCTTCAAAGCGCTTTGGTAATGCTGCTTGGCTTCCTCCACCCGGCCTGCCTGGGCCAGAATGGCCCCCCAGTTGACATGGGCACCCGGAAAATCCGGATTGATCTCAAGCGCACGTTTGAAGCATTCACAGGCGCGTTCGATTTGTTTATCGTTTCCTGTCGCCAGGCCCAACGCGTTCCAAGCTTCCGCCGAATTGGGTCTCAATGCCACCGCTGTTTCCAGATATGGAATGGCCTCGCGGCTTTGCTGCATTTCGTCCAGGACAGAACCGATCTGATAATAAACATCGCAATAATGCGGCAGGATGGCTTGAAGATGACGCCACTGAGCGAGGGCGCCGGCCAAATCTCCCGTGTTTTTCAACATTTTTGCATGCTTATCCATCAAAACGGGATCATTCGTGCGCCTGGTGAATGCATGGGCTGTTTTGAGACATGCGGCCTGGAGACCCTCCCTGGACAAGGCTGGCTTGCGCAAGGTAAGCTCGTTCTGAAGTCGTGCCATGGCATTCGTGTGGTCCAGTTGCAGGGTAAAGGGAGGCAGTTGCAGTCGTTCACGCATCAAGTCGGCGATCTCGTATCGGTTCACATCCGTCAGGGCAAGTTGCTCGGCACACTGGTCCACCGAAAGCCACTCGGGCGGTTGATGAACTGGCCGGGGATTGAGTTGTGCGTCGATAAGTGCCGCATAGGAGCGTGCCAGAAGGTAGTTGCCGTTAAAATTAAAATGGACGTGTTCCAGCAGGTGGTTTGATCCTGGTAGACGATGTGGTGATTGCCGGGCCAGCAAATCGGCAAAGTCAAGGAGCAGGACGTTGGAGCTGGATAAACCTTTTACTGTCTCACAAATGATCTGATTGATCCGGGAATCCGCCCTGAATCGCAGAACATCCAGATCACGCGCCCTGCCGAAGTGGTCCAGTGCTTCTGGGAACTGCTCCATCGCTTCGTGGATGCGACCAACTCGGAATTGGAGATCTGCATGGGTATCATCCAGATGAAGGGCATTTGTATAGAACCCCAGCGCAGTGGTGAAATCCCGCTTGGCTTCAGCCGTGATTCCATTCGTATAGAATCCCATCCACTGGTCCAGGTCGGCTTGACTCAAGTCCCGCCGATGCAACGATGCGAATGGGGCCGAGTCCTTCAAATTGCTGGCCACGGAACTAACGATCACTCGTGCCCCCGCACGGGTGCCGGTTTCAATGATATCTTTCAGGTTACGCTCGAAATGAGCATAGACCCTGTTCATCCTGGGATCATCCTGGCGTACCTGATTATCAAGGAACATCTCCATTCCTCCCCAGGTTTTGGAACCTTTTCCAGAGGAAACACTTGACCGGAGCATCTCAATGGCTTGCGCAATGCGGAATTGTTTTAACGCAATGGTTGCTCGGATAAGGGAGAGGGGAGGTGTCTGGTTGCCAAAAACCGTCCCGGCTCCATAGGGTCCCACAACCTCATTGTTGCCCATATAGACCAGCCAGAAATCCCCTTCCAATTGGGAACAGTCGCGTGCAATGGGCAGAATGGCATGAGAGTTGATGGCCGTCATGGCGGCGTTGATCACCTCCACGCGCCGATCTGGATATCGTTCTTGAAGAAGCACTTCCAGTATACGTGGAAAACCGTATGTTGGTTCGGGATCGCCATACGCAGCTGATTCTCCGAAAACAAAAATTCGCAGGCTGCCAGAAGGTTTGTGGGGCTCAATTGCGGTGGGGCGTGGGGTGCGGGCTGCTGATCGAGGGAAAAATCGCCAGCCGAATTTCTGATTTTCGACCAGGATCTGATGCCCATCCCGCTTTAAGGGCACGAAAAAGCTCGTTGGATAGCCTATACCAGCCAGGCGTAACGCGAATTCAATACACATCAACGCCAGGGCAGGCACCACGATAAGTGCCAGTAACGAAAATACAAGCCGGCGGCTTCGGTTGGGGAGGGAAATTGCTGGGGTGGAGGCACTCTTGAGAGTGTCTGTGACCTTTTGACCTGACTTGAACTGGAGCTTGCGCTTTTTCAACAGGGCAAGCTTAGCTCAAATGGATTGAGCATTTCAACGCTGCGAAAAGTGCTAAAAAATGAATCCCAGCGCAATCAACAGGAGCAAAAGGACGGCCACTCCCCACCAAATCCAGCCTACCTGGGGCTTTGCAGAACGAGGAGGCGGGCTGAATTCCTCTTTGATGAATTCATTGTAATCGAAATCATCGTCGGGGAGTCCCAGCCTTTGCTCAGTGGCCTTTTCCGACCACCCCGTCTCTTCACAGGCTCCACATTCCGGACATGCCTTGGCGCTTTCAGGGACCTCCGCACCACACACTGGACAGAACTCCGGGGTCATCAGCGGCCTTTCCCGACGCGCGACCGACCTTCAGCCGGCAGAGGCATATTCCTCGTCGGTTTCAAGATCAAACCCCATGAGTATATAGTCATGAGAGACGGCCTGCATGTCTTTAACATGATCAGGCAGTCTGACCAGTGTGGTAAATCCAAGCAAGCCGAACATTTGAATTGCTGCGGATTGCCCGCCAATGAATTCCGCCTCGATGCGCTCCAAACCGATATGGCGAGCGATATGGATGATTTCATTGACCAGGGTGCTGGCCAGCCCGCGTCCTCGAAAGTCCGGGTGGACCAGAACGCTGATACGCCCGACATGGCGTTTCCACCCGCCCAATTGCTGGTGAAGGGTGGATACGCCTACAATCCTATTCTGGTCGAATGCCAGGATGGGCAAATTGCGACCGTAATCGATATTCTGGCACCATTCCATGATGACCGCACGGTCCGTGACGCGGTGCTTTATAAACATGCGTTCATTTTCTGGAACTGCCTGGAAAAACTCGAAAAAGACCGGCTCGTCTGTGGCGGTCAATGGCCGCAAACAACACCTTTGGTTGTTTTTAAGAGCAACTTCCTTGGGGAAGTCCTCAAGGATGGTTTCGATCATCATAGGTTTTGTGTGATTTATACCCCTTCTCACTATATGAGCCCTCGGTTGGTCTCGCAAGTGACAGGGATGCTTTGCATGCGGGAAAAGCACGGTCCATGGCAGGACATGCCATCAAATGTTGTCACCATACATGGTCGCGCGTATCTCGGGCGTGCTTGTTTCGGCTGGAAAGGATGTCCCTTCGCCAGCGAGCAACCGGTATTGTTTGATCTGCATGGATACAGGCTGACCATCGTATAGCCCCAGTTGGGTATATTCCTCCTTGGTGATGCGGGCCCGAATGCATATGCCGCTGGGCAGTTCCAGCTCCAGCCGCAGCATCAAACCAAGGAAAAAGGTGTGACGCAGGATCGCTTGATACCGATAGAGGCTCAAATCGGGCGAAACCTGCACAGCGTAGGGCCGGAAACCAATGCGAACGCGGGCGCCGTCAGGTTGATCCTGGGCCGGAAATTCGAGTTCATTCAATCGGGCAACACCTCGGAATACCTCCATTTCGAGCACATTCATGACGCCAATAAACCGTGCGACAAACTCATTGGCGGGCTGGTCATATACATCGCGCGGCTTGCCCGTTTGCTCAAGGTTCCCTTTGGAGAAAATGAAAATGCGGTTGGCCACCTCCATGGCCTCTTCCTGGTCGTGAGTAACAAAGAGGGTGGTCACGTTGATTTCATGATGCAGTCGCACCAGCCACTCGCGCAACTCCTGCCGGATTTTGGCATCCACAGCGCCAAAGGGTTCATCCAAAAGAAGTACCGAAGGCTTGGATGCCAGGGCGCGTGCGATGGCCACTCGCTGGCGTTGCCCGCCGCTGAGTTGATGGGGAAATCGGCGGTCGAGATCCTCGAGTCCAAACAATCCCGATAATTCAACCACTCGAGTCTGAATGTCACGGGCGGTCCATTTTTTGACCTTGAGCCCAAACGCAATGTTTTCCGCCACCGTCATGTGTTTGAACAGAGCGTAATTCTGGAAGACAAAGCCGATGTTGCGTTTTTGAACACGCAGATCGTTGACACGCTGGTTTTGAATGAATATGTCTCCCGCGGTCGGCTCCTCCAAGCCGGCAATCATGCGCAGAACCGTCGTTTTTCCGCACCCACTAGGCCCCAGCAGGGCGACCAGTTCGCCGTTGTTGACTTTAAACGTGATGTTACGCACGGCGGCGACCTCTCCAAATTCCTTGCTCACCTTGCGTAGTTCGATGCTCATGGCCGTATCCCCTCGTTTATGTGTGGCAGCTCGTGGTTTTGCATTTTCTGTCCCAGGGTCAGGGCCTTGTGTTCCCGCCATTCGAGCCAGCTTTTGACTCCCAGGGTGATTAAGGCCAGGAATGCGAGGACACTGGCCATGGCAAAGGCGGATGCTCCCTGGTATTCGTTGAAGAGCTTTTCCACACGCAGGGGCATCGTGTCCGTGCGCCCGGTGATGTGCCCGGAAACGACGGACACCGCCCCAAATTCGCCCATGGCGCGCGCATTGCAGAGGATGACGCCGTACAACAACCCCCACTTGACGGAGGGCAGGGTGACATGCCAGAAGGTCTTCCACCCACTGGCTCCGAGGGTCATGGCGGCCTGTTCCTGCTCCGTGCCAGCCGCCTGCATGACGGGAATCAGCTCACGTGCCACAAATGGAAAGGTCACGAACACGGTTACCAGAACCAGGCCTGGCAGGGCAAAGATGATCTGAATGTCGCGCTGATCGAGCCATGGACCGAGAAAGCCTTGCAGGCCGAAGAGCAGCATGAACATCATTCCCGATACCACAGGTGAAACAGAAAAAGGCAGGTCGATGATGGTCACCAGCATGGTCTTGCCGCTGAATTCATACTTGGCAATGGCCCAGGCCGCCGCCACGCCAAAGAGAGTATTGAATGGGATGGTGATGGAGGCCACCGTGATGGTCAGCACGATGGCCGAGCGGCTGTCGGCTGTCAAAAGTGACGACCAGTAATACGCCCACCCTTTCGAAAAAGCCTGAAAAAACACGTTTACGAGGGGCAGCAGCAGAAAGATGGTCACAAATGCCAGGGCCAGCGTTAATAGCAGGCACTTCAACCACACCGGTTCATCCCGACCCCGGTGGGAGGGCTGCCGTTTGGCCTGGCTGGATATCACCGGAACGCTCATGAGGAATAGTAATGATGAGTGTGCGATTCGATCCAATTAATTGCTGCCAGCATGACAAATGAGATGATCAGCAGCACCATCGCAATCGCCGCCGCGCCGGCATAATTGTATTCCTCGAGTCGCATCATGATCAGAACAGGGGCAATTTCTGTCTTGTAAGGCATGTTCCCCGAAATGAAAACGATGGATCCATATTCGCCTACAGCACGCGCAAAGGAAAGAGCCACACCGGTCAGAATCGATGGCAAAAGGGAGGGGAGGATGACCTGGATAAAGGTGCGCAATCGGCCTGCCCCCAGTGTGGCCGCAGCCTCTTCAAGTTCTGGTTCCATGGTCTCGAGCACCGGTTGCACAGTGCGAACTGCGAAAGGCAATCCAACAAAGGTCAGTGCTATGACCACTCCGGTGGGAGTGTATGCACCTTTGAATCCCAGTGGCACCAGGATCTGGCCCAGCCAGCCGTTGGCAGCGAACAGATTGGACAAGGTCAGCCCTGCCACAGCAGTGGGTAGCGCAAAGGGAAAATCAACCAGCGCATCGAGGAGCCTTTTCCCCGGGAAGGCGTAGCGGACCAACACCCATGCCAGGAGCGAACCAAACACGGCATTGATCAGTGCAGAAATTCCACTGGCCAGAAACGTCAAGCGGTACGCGGCGATGGCACGTGGCGTGGTTACTGAATGCCAGAACTCGCCCCAGCTCAGATCGAACGTCTTGATGACCAGAGCCGCCATCGGCAACAGCACCAGGCAACTCACGCACGTCAGGGTGATCCCCAGCGAGACCCCAAAGCCAGGCAGTACGCTAAATTTCTTCCTCAGGACCATGGTGTCAACGACGATACATCCGATCAAAAACCCCATCCTCGCCAAAAAAGCGCTTTTGCGCCTCCTTCCAGGTGCCGGCCACCTCTTTGATGGTGAAAAGGCGCAGATTGGGATACCGATCCTGGAAACGTGCCAGGATGGCACGGTTGGAAGGACGATAACCTGACTGGGCCACCAGTTCCTGGGCGGCATCCGAATACAAAAAACGCAAATATTCCTCGGCAGCGCGGCGTGCCATGGGGCCTCTCCGATTCAGATTGCGGTCCACCCAGGCCACACAGGGCTGGGCCAAGATCGAGATGGATGGGTAAATGACTTGTAGACCCGCCTTGGCATGCTCCTTGAGGGCTAACTCGGCTTCATTTTCCCAGGTCAGATACACATCCCCAATCTTCTTTTGCACAAATGTCGTGGTTGCTCCACGCGCACCGCTATCGAGGATGGGCACGTTGCGATAAAGCCGCGTGACAAAATCAGTGGCGTCGCTGTCGGAAGTCCCATGGCCGATGGTTTGAAAACCCCAGGCCGCCAAAAAATTCCATCGTGCCCCGCCGGAAGTCTTCGGATTGGGCGTGATGACTTGGATCCCGGGCCGGATCAAATCGTCCCAGTCCTTGATGTTCTTTGGATTGCCTGCGCGTACCAGGAATACAATCGTCGAGGTGTATGGTGAGGCATCATGCGGCAGGCGTGTTTCCCAGTCTGGTCCGATCAGGTGATGGTCGGCAATAATCTGGATGTCATATGCCAGGGCCAGGGTCACCACATCCGCCCGCAAACCTTCGATGACCGACCGCGCTTGCTTCCCTGAGCCTCCATGAGACTGGGAAACCACGACCTTGATCCCTGTGGACGCTTGATAATGATCGATAAAAAGTCGGTTGTACCGTTGATACAGCTCGCGCGTTGGATCATAGGATACATTCAATAAGGGGACGACCTCCGGTTCAGCCTCACCCCATGATTGTGAAACGCCCATGACACCTCCTGTCAGGGCCAGGAGGAATGAGCGGCGGGAACAACGCCTGGAGTTTCTCATGTGCTGTGTTACCATGATGGACAACCGGTTCCGCTACCCTGCATCGCCTTCTACAGAAGTAAGATAGCAGGAATACAACACAATTAAAAGCTTGAACTGAGAGTTTTTATGATTCGTCGCCACTCCAATGCAACAAAGCAGGACAAACCATCACTTGGGTTCCATCCCAGTGCTCTCAATCGGGAATCATGGACATCCTCCATGCCATGACCATCAAAAGATGAGGGATTGAATTACTTTCGGCGCAACAACATTGCGCAATTCCACATGAGGAACTCACGGATTACGGGTAACCCTGCCAGAAATGAAAATTCAGGATAGTAACGGGGTGCCACCCTGACCATGCTGAGTGCATTATTCTTGCGAACCATCCTCAACGTTTCCCCAATATAGGTTGGGAACAGATTGACATACGGCGTATGGATGCGCTGTTTCTTCACCACTCGATCGTAAATCCGACATCCACGCTCCGCTCCCAAATAATGCCAGGGCGAAAACTCATGCCCCCCC
>CAZIDG010000035.1:25836-38685 GCA_964538065.1 uncultured Verrucomicrobiota bacterium | reverse complement strand
ACGATTTCCCAGAAGACAGACACTTCTGCCGCCATTGTTCAATAGCGTGGAAGAGGGGGGATCACTCTGATTAGCCACCAGAAAGGGAAATCTGGATTGCATGTTGTATCCTTTCTTTTAAGGGGTTGGAGTGAGAGGGATCATCAACTTAACATCCTTGCTGCTAGGGCCTGACCAAACGAAAGAATGCTGTAGTGTTTGTATCCATCCACTGCAGACGGTTCATCCCCTCCGTGTTGGGAATATCTTCCCACTCTGGGTTTGAAAGAGAACTCGTCCGTTGAAGCCGTATGCCAGGCGCACCCAGCCAGGTGAGGCTCAAACCGTTTTCATCGTACACGGGTGCGTTGAGCTTCAATTGCGGGGTGATACGATAGATCGCCAATCCATTGTCTCCCATCGCTGCAAAGACCAGATCGCCCTCCGTTCGCAGTCGTTCGATGCCAGATAATGAGGTTTGCCCAACTTTAACCGGCTGCGAAGGGTCACTGATATCAAACACATATAGCTCATACGAGGTCGAACAAACGAGATATTGTCCCATGAATGCCAAATGAGTAGCATACGCCAATGGCACAGTGGCCAGATGAAGGGGGGACGGTGGAATTGAAATGTCCAGTAACTCGAAGCAGGAGGAAAAGATAATATCGGCTATAGGGGTCAATACCATGCCGAGCATGTTACCTTGTATGGTCACATCTTGGGGTTCCCCATCGCCTGTGTAAAAGAAACCGCTTTCCTTGGGATGATAGGGATCGCTAATGTCCATGAGATAGAGTCCAAGAACAGGCCATCCCATCCCCAGATAAGCGTATTTATCTGTCACAGCAAGACAGCTTGTCGAGCTTGTCTCCTTGGAGCCTATTATGCTGGGCTGGGCGCAATTGCGTATATCAATGACTTTAAAAGCATTGCCGAAAAGATACGCAAAATTATCCAAGACTGCCATCGGACTGCTGTATTCCTCAAGTTCACCCACCTGGACAGTAGCGATCGGGTTTTGGATGTCCAGCACACGAAAGGTATCTCCGCCCAGATAGAGGTAATGGCCAACGCTTGCGGTCGAGTAGGTGTTGCCATACTCTACGAATGTGGGTTCCAAAGCAGGTTGGTTGGGATTATCGACCTTCAGAATTCTGAGTCCTCCTTCACCGTCAGCCAGATAGGCACAGGACCCTTTGACTACAACATCAGAGGCGGAGCCACCACACTTTGTGCATCCCAGTAACAAAGGGTTGGCAGGCATCGTGACATCAATGATGTTCAAATTCACATTTCCTCCCAAGTAGGCATGGTTATTCATGACTGCGACCGAATCAATCCATTCCGAGACGTGAATTTGACCTATAACCTTGGGCTCCTTCGGCAGAGAAATGTCGATGATCTTCAGTCCTTCAGTGGTGTCGGCCAAGTAAAGGTAATTACCTTCAAGGAATAAAGCGGTTGCGCTTCCAAGAGTGTCCAATAAAGCCACGCTGAATGGTTGAGAGGGATTGTGCACGTCGATGATTTGCAGGCCCGTTTCCCCCTCGGCCACGTAAGCGTAATTGTTGCTTACTTTGATTCTTGTGGCAGCGCCGACTGTTTTATAAACGGCTACCGTGACAGGCTGTGCGGCGTTTTCGACATTGATGACGTATAGAAGATTTGTGTCCCACTTGGTGATATAAGCGTAGTTATTCTCCACCGCCACATCGCAGCCGCTTAAACCACGGTTAGCCTCCAGGATGGGGTGGTACGGATCGCTGATATCTACAATAGAAAACAGGATGCCGATGATATAGACGTGTGAGCCCGAGAGGGTAAGTCTGGAACCATAGAGGTTGGCAAGGCTGCTGATGATTCTCGGCTTTTGTGGGTTTCCAATATCCACTATACTCAAGCCTCCTTCACAGGCCACGTAGGCTATTTGACCCGAAACCGCGATCCCGGAAGCTGTGCTGATCCCTTGGCAATAGTCTGGCATCGGCGGGGTGGATGAATTGGATACATCAACAGACAGGAGGTTTCCTGCTGCCAACCAGGCGTGTGTTCCAACCACTTGAATATCCTGAATATCATGACGCTGGTAACCAGGCCATTGACCTTCCAGATTCACAGCCACAGATGGGATGAGATTGATCCAGGCTTCGCGGCTTTGAACCATGCCACTGGCGCTGTTGATCTGGACCCAATATGCGACCGGCTCGTCCAGAATTGGGGTGGTAAACTGTTGTTCAGTGGCACCTGAAATGGGGTGCGATGTATCACCGCTTTCGCCCTGATACCATTGATACGTCAGGGGATCACGCCCGAAAGCCTGCACAGTCAATGTCGCACTGTCTCCTGCGGCGATGTTGACGCTTGCCGGATCCTTGAGAATGGTGACTGGCCCGGGTGGAAGACTCAGAATGGTCAGGCCAGCCCCAGATTCGGCGACATAGAGACGGTTGCCCACGGCCTTGATACCACGTGTCTGGCCCAGGGTTGTCCAGTGTTCCACGGGGAACGGGTCTTCCGGACGGCTGACGTCAAATACCCGCAGTCCTTCCCAGCCCTCCGCCAGGTATAAATAATGGCTTTCGACTGCCAGATCGTGTGCTTCACCTGTCGTTCTGTATTCAACAATATTGGCGATATTAGTAGGATCGTGGACATCATAAATGCCAAAACCCTCCCAACCCTTGCCACAATATGCGACACCGTTCAGGATTTCCATGCCATCGGCAAATATATCATTAAAGCCGACTCCAATCGGTTGGGGCGCTTTTGGATTGGATACGTCAAAGACATCCAACTCAGTGGCGGTCGCAATATAGGCCTTGTTTCCCACCACCCGAATATTCCGATAATCTTGATCCCGGTTTATTTGACGCAGGATGCGGGGAGTTGCCGGTTTGCTGACATCATAAACCAAGAGGCCAATCTGTCCGCCAATGACATAAGCACATTGGCCGCATAGTTGTACCTGGGGTGTGCTGGCTACACCGGAAATGTTATCGATAGCCGTATCGCTGATGCATGTGGGGGGACCAGGCTGGTGCGTGTCCAATATCTGCAAATGGGATGTGCCATCATCACAATAACAGCCCAGATAGACCATCTCATTCATGACATCAAAAGCCCCGATATAGCCTGAAACATCGTAGGTGCCCAACAAGACCGGTTGGGTGGGAACTGTGACCTGAAGAATTTCGATGCGGCTGCGAGTCTGCATGGGTGATGTCCAGTTTTCTGGGTAGCTGTCCCTGCTTGTGAGGAACACCTGGTCTCCCGCCACATGTAAAGAGCGAACAGAAAGACCGGTATCAAATTGTCCTTCCACGGACATGTGTGACGGGTCGCTCAATTCAATAATTTGTACGCCTTGATGATATGCAGCCACAAACGCGTTGGTTCCCAAGCCCTCAATCCGCAAGGCAGCACCAGGGATGGGGAGTGTACACACGACCTTGGGATCAACCGGATTACTGATGTCCATCTGAGCGACACCATTGAGAGCCATGGCGACACAGGCACGATCGCGGTCCAGATAGACACTCCATGCAGGGTTGGTGAAGGAGAGACTTCCCACCAAGGTGGGAATCGATGGAATGCTCAGATCATAAACGCCCAGGATGCTGCGTGATGTGTCTTCCGAATTGACTGCTATGGTATACAAATGATTGCTGGCTATCTGCATATCTCGTATGGGCAAGTCGCATTGAGTATCCACCACATTAGTTGGTGTGAGGCTTGTGGGTTGGTTCATATCCATAATGCACAAGCGATTACCCATCGCGACATAGAGCCACTGGTTGTGTGCATTGAGGGCCTGAATCTGATTACGATCTCCTGTATCTGGCCATCCCATGGCTGACAAAATGGGATGAGAAGGATTGCTGACATCCAAGAGCAACAAGCCATTTTCGGAATCACTCAAATAAACGTGGTTGCCGACAACAAAAAGGCTTTGGATTTCCGTCGAAATGGAGAAAGATCCCAGCGGAACTGGGTTTGATGGATCAACAATATCAAGAATAACGAGGCGGCCGTGCCAACATTCACCTTCACACCCTCCCCGTTGAGAGAGGATTGTGGCAAGATAGGCACGCTGTCCGGACACTCGGACCATCCGTGTACGTCCCGGTGGGCGATATCCTCCCACACGTTCCGGTTGACTTGGAGTAGCGATGTCCAGAACGGCCAAGCCCCCATCTTCCATGGCCACATAGCAATAATGGTCTGCCACCGCCAGATCAATGGCAGGGCCACGGCCATATCCAGGCCACAAACCCACTTTTTCAAGTGCAGGGACATTCCATTGCGGTCCATCCCCGGTTCCGCCCATCGTTAGGGCCATCAGACAGACTAATAGGATTAACCGGATGTGAGGGATTAAGGATAATAACTTGGACCACAAGGTGATGCCTTCTTTGCTCTGCTCCGGCCGAATCATGGCATGCATAGTACTCCTCCTTTTTTTGAGCCTCCTTTCCAACATGTCCCTCAAATACCCGATGGCTCATGTCCACATCCTGGTTTTCCTTTCATGATTCCGGGTAAACCATGGAATGTGGATAACTAATACAAAAAACAATAATACATAATGCCTTACTTTTCGCAAGTGAAGGTCATTCTTTTTCTGATTCCAGGAGGTTTTATGATTGCAAGCAGTTGATTCACAAGGATGGATACTTCCGGGATTTATTAGCGACAGGACTCTTATTTGTGCGAAGCGGCACAGGACTTTTGAGCCCTCCTTTGAACCACTTACTGCTCTGGTTGTTGGAGGGAGTAAGCGCCCAGACATGGTCAATTCTGCACCCTGTTGGCCTCCGCAGAAATTGTAAACTGGGCAGTGCCAATAAAAAAGGCCGGGTGTTACCCCGGCCTTGTGTAAGTTGGGCGAAATTCGCGCCTATGGTTTGACCAAGCGGAAGAACTTCGTGCCTGTGGAGGCGGGCAGCGAGACGCTGCTGATGCCATTGGTGGTCGCGACTGCATCGCTTACATCCGCCCAGGTTCCAGTCACCGCATCCGCGCCCTGGAGCTTGTAGCCCGCGCCGAGGGTGGCATCCCAGGAGAGGGTCACATTCGGCTTCGAGCGCACCACAGTCAATGTCGGAGGCTCAGTCACGACCACCGGCATGTAATTGGGCTGGTAGTCGCGGAAACGAGCCAGACACAGACTGTTGTTGTTGTGCGAGGTGAGGGACAGGCCCAGATAGACCGTTGCCGGGAACTGGTTGGTGCCTGCGAACTCCTTCGTGCGCATCTGGACCCAATCAACACCATTGGTGCTGCGATAGGCCGTGAAGGTGTCGCCCGAACGCTTCAAACGCATCCACCCATTGGGATACTTGACATCCGTTTGGTTGGACAGGACGCTGTCCGGCCATTCACCTGCGCTGCCTCCTTCAACAAGGCGGCCGACAACGGCGTAACCATCAAACCCGCTATCCGTGGTGCCTGGAACGGGGAAGCCTTCCGGCTCCACATCCATGCCGATCCAGCGGCTGTTGTAGGTCAGTTTCTCGCGCGCCATGATGCCCGCCTTGGACCAGACGCTGGTCAGCTCCAGGCTTTCCACACGCACCGCAACATCGAAGTCGCCCGTGTGTTGCTCATAGAGGAAGTGGAAACCGTCCGCCTGGTTCCAGACGTCGTTGCCGCTGGCCAGGACGTCGAAGTCCGAGCCCGAGAGCGGGATGGTCATGCCAGGAATGGTCGGATCCACAACGCCGGTGTCGGCATTGGTCGATCCAATATCCATGCTGGCCAGATTCATGACCACGTTGGTGGCCTTGTTGTTCACAAGGGTGTGGCCATTGGCATCCTTGATGCCATTGACGGTAACCGTCGTGTTGGCGGCAGCGTTTCCACTGAGGTGGAGAATGACCACCTTGCCGTCAGGACGGATCTCGATGCTGCTGATGGTGCCGCTGCTGACCGTGAAATACGAGGTCAGACTGGCGGTATTGGTATCCAGCGGCTTGTCAAAATACAGGCCGATGATGTCACTGTTGAGCAGGCTGCCAGCGCTCACCAATTTGGCGGCTTCGGCATCCTGGGCGACCGTGAGCAGCGCCTGGGCGCTTGTGACAGGCTGATAGCCCGGCAGGAGCACGGTGCATGTATAACGAACACCGCTGTCCGCAGTGCTCACCACCGGTGTGGTATAGGCGGGCTTGTTAGCTCCGGCGATATCCACGCCATTGGCTTTCCACTGGTAGATGAAGTAATTCGGATTGGTTACCGAACCGCTGGCAACTTCCACCGCAAAGGTGGCCTGGCCGAGCGCGGTCACCACCGTGTTGGTGGGTTGTTTCACGAACGTGATCGCCGTGGGGGCAGCGCTGCTGAAGCGATAGGCCTTGTAGGCCTTGGCCGTGTTCGGATCGTTGATGAGCGTCTTGGCGGAATCGCCCACTGCACGGTCCACCGAGAACCATTCGACTTCAGAACCACCACCACCTTCCTGATAGATCAGGCGGATCGGATACAAGCCATTGGTTTCAACGAGGAATTCGAAGAACGTGTCGCCTGCGCCTTTGCCGCCGTTGTATTCACCCAGCATGACGGCGCGATCCAGAGGAGTCTTGCCGCCGGTGACGGCAAAGCCGTCATCGCTGTTGACCGCCCAACGGTGGATGCCGCGGGTCAGTTGAATGTAGGCCACCGCTTCCAGGGCGAAGTTATCATTGGCGCCCTGGGCGTTGAACAGGCCAGGGAAGGCGGAATCGCCGTCGAAGTTGCCCGCACCCTCGCTGTCCAGGTAGTTGATGACCGAGGCGGCTTCCCAACCCTGCGAGATGACCTTGTTGACACCCGCCAACTGGTCTTCGGTCCAGGCTGTCGAGGTGGTGCTGCTGGTGGATTGGACGGTGCGCACGGTGAATCCCGGCGTCAAACCGGAGTTCGAGGCCAGCGCCCATTCGGATTTCAGCATGACCATGGAGGACACGGTGAAGGCGTAGGTGCTGTTGAACTGATGGGCTGCGCTATCCGCATACGTCAGTTCCACCTGGTGTTTTCCCCCGGTGAAGAATTTCGGAGAGGTGGTGTAGCTGATCTTGGTCACCTGGCCCGAACGTGTAACATTGGCATTCACTGTCTGGCCATCCACCTTCAGCGCCACGCTCGTCTGATTGACGGTCGTGCTACCATCGAGCAATTCGATGGTCATCGTGTCCGTATCAGCCGACACCGTGGTGTCAGGCATGGGGACCACGCTTTGAGCGATGGGGTAGGAGGGCACGGTCGCCTTGCGATACGATTTGACCGAAGATGTCGCATTGGGACCGGTCAGGTCGTTGATCAGGATCTTGGTGCCTGTGGTTTGGTCGATGGAGAAAAACTCCAGATTGGCGTCACCATCGCCTTGTTCCCAAAGAAGGCGAACTGGATAGATCCCATCGGCGGGAATCGTGAAGTAGAAGATCACATCCGAAGTGCCCTTGCCGCCTTCATAGGCGCCGACGCGCTGGGCGAGGATGCTCTTCACGTTGCTGCCAATGGTGACCACAAAACCGTCGTCACTGTTGATGCAGAAGGCATTCAAGCCCGCCTTCAACTCGAGGAAACCGAGGACTTCGACCGCCGCGTTGTTGTAGAAGGAAATGCCGGTCGCATCCACCACGCTGCCATCGATGGCCGGAAGCTGCTCGTCCGGATAGTCCGGGCTTTGGAAGCTGCCGACTTCGGTCCCATTCTGAAGGGCCTTGGCATAGTTCCAGTTGATGGTGTTTTCAACATCATACACTGTGGTTCCGTTGGGTCCCGCCACGGCCAGGTTCACGTAAGGTTGACCTGTGGCTGGATCCATCAGCAGGCCGCGGACCTGGTCCTCAGCACGCTTGGTCGAATTGGCCATGGTCGCAAACTCCGCATTGGCCGCCTGGAAGAACGAAGCCGTGAAGCCAGGAGCGGTTTTATCCACCGCACTGGCCGCAATGGCGGCATCGCTTTTCACATTAACGTATGTGGCCGAAACGAATGTGTTTGTGATGGTGTCCGAGACAACCGGCGTTCCATTATCCGAATACGAGACAATGAACGTGTTGGTCGAACCACTGGCCCACAAACCATTGGTGGTGGCCGGGTTGAATGTCACCGTGGTGAGCGTGCCCGACTTGGTGATGGTGGGGACGACCTTCGTTCCGTTCACGGTGAGTTGGATGGAATCCTTGCTCACCTGGGTGCCTTGATCCTGCACCTTGAACGTGATGGGTGTGCCAGGTGCAACCTGTTCACCCTTAGGTCCATAGGATACAACAACCGGTGCAGCCGCAGGGAAGGTTTTGATCACCACATCATCGATCCACGCCTGCTCGTAGGAACCGCCGGCGCGTGCCGCAAAGGCAAACCGGCCGTAACCCGGCTTCCAGGCGTTGGGAACGTTGGTGAAGATGACTGTGTTGTCATACACAACGTCCACCGTTCCGTCCGCATCGGCCTTGACCTTTACATCGACAAAGGTGCCTTTGGCCAATTTTTCCCACGAGGAAAACGCGTAATGGAGACTGCCAACCGGGGGGGTGTCGGTATTGCGCGGGGAATCGGGTCCCAGGATGTCGATGGCTGGGGCCTCGTTGTTGCCGTTATTATAGGTGTCGAACGATATGGACAAGCCCGTGCCGGCACCATTTTCGGCAATGGAGAATGTGCTGTCGGGGAGATCGTCCGCAAAGCTGAACGATACACCGTCCGCTGGCGGGGTTGTACCATTGCCCATCAGCAACTTAAACGTGGCTTCAAAACCACCGATGGGGGCATTGCCACTGAAGTTTTCAATGATGAAACTACCCGTTTTGGGTGCCGCTGCTGGAGTCAATTCCAACACGCCATTCACGCCGTCATTGTCGATGTTAATGATGGCGTCGCCATATAGCGCCGTATTGGCAGGCACCATGTAATCATCGAAGTTGGCCGTGAAGGTTTCCGCTCGGGAACCTACAGCCGCCAGCAACGCGGCAGCGGCTCCCAACAGGAAAACCGTCCTTCTTGCACTGCATCTCATACTTTTACTGTCTCGGAACCGCAGTCAATCAACTCAAAACCGTTGGCTCTGAATTGGATGGGCTTCTAATTCGCCCTTGTTGACCCGGTTCCATAATGATCTATCCCGATCGGCAAAAGCCATTCAGATACGCATGCGGAACCTAACCGCATCCAGTTTCTGTGCCGTTCCACCGTCCTCTGGCGCACCTGTCTGGCATATGGGTCAATCAAGTCAGTAATTTTCAGTTAAATTTTGTTGGTGCGCAACAGTTTTCAAAAAACTAAGCCCCCAAACCTATCATAATGATAGTTTTGTTGTGTTTTTGAGTTACTGATAGGTATTACTGATGATATGAACAGCGTTTTTGAAGTGTTCTAATCCTGGCCCAGGAGTCCATGGAGGGGCGACAGGTTGCTGAACCTACAAGTCGATAAAGCAAAAAAAGAGACCGGCCTTGCGACCGGTCTCCTTGTGTTAACTATTGATTATCAATTACTGGCGGGCCTTGAAGAACTTCGTGCCCGTGGGTGTAGTTTCATACGGTTGGCCAGCGCCTTGCACGTCGGTGTAGGGGCCTTCCACCTTATCAGCCCATTGGAGGGTGCCCTTGTAGGTGATGACCACCTTGCCAGTGCCGCGAGCGACCGCGATGACAGGTTCCTCCACCACAACCGCAGGGGCTACGGTGTACGCCTTGAGGGCGCCTGTGGCGCTGGAATTGATCAGCACCTTGGCTCCGCTGGCCGTATAGGTGAACCATTCAGCATTGCCACCGCCTGTGCCCTGGAAGTAAAGGGCGCGGAACGGATACAAACCGGCCTTGGGCACGATGAATCCGAAGTTCACGTCGGAAGCACCCTTGCCGGCGTTGTATTCTCCAACGCGAACGGTGTCATCGCCTTGGAGGGTCGCCGTCACGGTGACCTTCGCATCCAACTTGGCCATGATCTTATCGCCAGAGGCCTTTGTGATCATGACGGCCGGGATTTGAGGCGTTGTCACTGAACCCATCAGGATCGGCAGGAAGCCATCCGCAGGATTGGCATCAGGACGGTTGTTGGCCACGATGACGCCTACCGCGCCTGCATTGTAGGCCCGGCGAATCTTGTCGGCGAACGTGCTGGTGCCGCGCTTTGTAAACACGATCTTGCCAACTACTTCGTTGGTGTTGATCACGTCCGCATCCAGCAGGATCGGATTGGCGGCCACCACTTGGGCGGTCAACGGAGTCGTTGGCATAGCTGCAGCACCACCACCGTTTTCAGGGCTGCACGCAAAGGCGCCGACAAAGCCAGCCAGGTCCGAAGGTTCGTTGATCTTCAGCGGGCTGACAGCTACAGGGGCTTTATCTGTGGCGGTGACCTTGAAACCATCATCACTGTTGAATCCCATCACGTAATAACCGGCAGTGGGGAATTCAATGTAGGTCAGCATTTCCATGGCGAAGTCTTCGTATGGAATGTCCTGATTGGGTAATTGATCCAACGGCATCACGATCGACGGAATGCCGGGCAGTTTGGCATCCGGCCAGTCGGGCGATTTGAAGCTGCCTTGTTCGTCTCCAAGACCGTTGGCGGCACGGTTGAAGTTCACATAATCGACGGTGAAGTAGCCGTTCGCATACGGATAGTTGGTATCGGTCAGGTCGGCATAATTGGTCGACCATAGTCCCGCCACTGTTTGTTCGGCGAATTCGATCAAGTTAGGAGTCCGTACTCCATCGAGCGTGAGGATGCCGTTGTCATCATGCACACAGTAGAGTTGCTCTGTCTTGACCTTGATGCCAGGAACAGTCCCCGATCCGAGAGGACGAGCGATCGATGCCGGCAGTGTGGCATACGTGCTCACTGTGAATGTCCATGTGTTGGTCTCGGTGTGCTTGGGCGTGGCGTTGTCGCTGTAAACGAGAACGATGTTGTTCACGCTGGCGGAGGGGAGCAGACCGGCGTCGGCTTTGACGGTCGTCGTTGTGCCCGACTTGGAGGTGGTCAGTGTGGCTGGTGTGCCATTGACGGTGATGGAGACCGAACCCGAATCCAGTGCTGTGCTTACATCTTCAAACACCACTGTGATGATGCTTGTAGGATCCACGCCTGTGGCGTTTTGAACCGGGGAGATGCTCTTCACATACACCGGGAGATCCGTGGTGGCGGACTGATAGGGCTTGGCATAGACGGTCGATTTGGGATCGCCGATGAGATATTTCTCACCCGTGACGATGTCCACGGCGAAGAATTCGGCATTGGCGCCACCACCGCCTTCATAATAGAGAGCGCGGAATGGATAGATGCCATCTGCTTCGACAACGAAATCGAAGAGAGTATCGCTGGAGCCACGGCCACCATCGAAGATGCCCAGCTTCATCGCAAACACATCCTTTGGATTGCGACCGGTTGTGACCTTGAAGCCATCATCGCTGTTGAAACCGAAGCGATAGAGACCTTTCTTCAGCTCGATATAGCTCTTGATTTCAGCGGCAATGTTGTTGGCGTTGGGCCAGGCGATCGGATCAGGATCCGGAGTCTTGATGCCCGGGATCAGCGTCTCGGGGTAGTTCTTCGCAGGATCCTCCGTGTTGGCGCGGAAATTGCCGTTGGATTCAGGCACCACGACACTTGCGTCATTGTAGACGGGTTGTCCCCAGTTGATGTACGTGGAGATCGAGAACCAGCCATTGACCGCTCCGGTCAGATCGGCCTCATTGGGATAGGGCTGGTTGGTCTCAGGATTGATATAGCCATTGTTCAACTGGTTTTCGGCGTTGGCATCCGTCGGGTCGCGATCGATGCTCAACTGATGGATGCGGGCTTTGAAGCCAGGCTTGGTCTTGTCCACAATGGCCGAATCCACCGCAAAGGAGGCCGGAATGACCGAGTAAGGACCCACGATGAAGATGCGCTCTTCCGTGATTGAGAAGCCACGGTTGTCCTTGGCTATGACTTTGACCGTGTTGGTCGTGTTCGGAGGCAGATAGGTTGGAAGGGTGACCACGACTTTGGTGTCCAACCCGTTCTTCAAGAAACCCGTCGGTGTTGCTTTGACTCCATTGAGCGTGATGTCCAGCGTGCTGGTGTCCAGCAAGCTGCCCGGGAATGTGTCCGAGGCGGGGATGTCACTGAACGTGACTTCCAAGCCCGCGGCATTGCCCGAGAGAGCCGACACGATGAAGTTCGTGGCGGGAACGGTGGTCAGCTTGATGTTGTCCACATGATGGAACTCACGGGCATCACCAGTACGGCCTGAGAAGATCAAACGGCCGGCGCTGGGGACGAACGTGGTCTGGAGGTTTTCAACCACCGGCGAATTCTTGTAGTAGATGCTCAGCTTGCCATCCACCTTCAGATCCACCTTCAATGGTGCCCATCCCAGAAGAGGCAGTTGCACGTAGGGATCGTCCGGGGTCGTCGCGTCACGGGGGCCCGTCTGGAGGGATGTGGTGTCGGTTACGGAGCCGTGGCGTGTCGGATAGGCCTTGGAGGCCACGATGATATTATCGACACGGACGCTGATACCCACCACGTCGCCGCTGCCGCTATCCCAGGTGTCAAAGCCGATACCCAAACCCGTCTGGGTGCCTTCCTCGGGAAGATTGGCCTCGCCACCGGGTGATGCCGCAAAACCGCTGCCGCTGCCGCCGTTATTGATGTCCGCAATGACAGGATCGCTGCTGCGGGCATAGTTCAAACTGAAACCGTCGGCTGGATTTTCGGTGCCACCACCGATGCGCAGATCACATTCAAATGTGAATCCGCGAATGGGGAGACCGTTATCGATGTCCGGCATCAAAATCACGCCTCGCTGCGAATTCGCAGATGCTGTGACTTCGATGTACCCGTTGTTCTTGAGCGTGGGATCAGCCGTGGGATCCACCCAGATGCTTGTGCCCT
>CAZIDG010000035.1:0-25736 GCA_964538065.1 uncultured Verrucomicrobiota bacterium | reverse complement strand
CCGTTGTTCTTGAGCGTGGGATCAGCCGTGGGATCCACCCAGATGCTTGTGCCCTTTTGCTCGAACGTCGGGTAATCGATATTCGGGTCTGTTTGGAAGTCGAAGGTTGCGGTGCCTGCCCTGGCGGACTCCATGCCCACCAAACCGAGACAGGCCAGCGAGGCGCAAAGCCCCGCCGAACGGAATACGTTGCGTTTCATCATAGTTTTTCCTCTGAGGTTAGTATTGCCATCCTGTAGAAATGACAACCACATGTCTTTACACGAGCCAGTTTGGTTAAACCAGACTCGTGCAACTGGGAACCTTTGAAAGTCTAGCTCTTCGGATTCCCCGTGCAAGTTCTTTTTGGCGATTTATGATTTTTTCCACCAGGGATCAGGGTCCCTTCCCGCGCTTTCAGAAAACAAAAAGGACTGGTGCCAAATGGCCATGATTATTTTCGAATACAAAAACGGCCCTGATATCCATAAGAATCCCTAAAAATAAATATTAAATAAATAAAATGGAAATAATATTCAAAATTAACTTGATAATCCTGCAAACAATATTCACAACTTGCCGTAACAACCAATACAGCTTTTGACCATGAGCCATTCCCAGTGTGGCCGTGTATTCATGTCTCCGGGGGGGAACCATGCCCGGGTCGGGACGGGGCGGTGGTGGTTTCCCATTTTGGCGGCTATTGTCGTGCCCTTGTTCCTCTTGACGGCGGGTGAAGGAGCGCTCCGTGCAATTGGATATGGCTGGCATACGAGCTGTTTTGTTAAGCAACGGTCGCCTTCGGGTGAGGTGTGGCGCGAAAATCCCCATTTTACAGGTCAGTTCTTTCCAGCCGGCATGGCGCGCAACCCCGAACCTTTTTCCTTCCCCGTCCAGAAACCAGCAGGATCCATTCGCGTGTTTGTTTTTGGTGAATCTGCGGTTCAGGGAGATCCTGAACCGGCTTTTGGAGTCACCCGTGTTTTGGACGTTCTGTTGCGTGCCCGGCATCCTGATCGAAAGATCGAGGTGATTAATCTGGGTATCACTGCGATTAACTCACACGTTGTCAGGCAGATAGCGCTCGATGCTCGTGACAAGCAGGCCGATTATTGGGTTGTCTACATGGGAAATAATGAAGTGGTTGGTCCTTTTGGCGCTGCCGGGGTTCTGACTCCCAATACCCCGTCCACCTTTCAGGTGCGCTTGTTGTTGGCCATAAAAGGAATGCGCCTGGGCCAGTTGCTCACTCACATGCTGCAGAGACTCCACCCCCCACTCCAACGTTCAAATGCCTGGGATGGCATGGAAATGTTTGCAGCTCAAAAAATTGCAGCGGATGATCCGCGTCGCCTTCAGGTGTACCACAACTTTCGGGAAAACCTGGCTTCGATCCTCAATGCGGGTCAAAGCGCCGGGGCCAAGGTGTTGTTATGCACCGTGGCGGTGAATCACAAGGATTGTGCCCCCTTTGCATCATTAAACCAGAAGGCTTTGTCTGAGAATGACTTGAAACAATGGGGAGCCCTGATTGAGTCTGGAGATGGCTGCTTCACAAATCGGGAATGGGCAAAAGCCATGACGTTTTACCAAAAGGCTCTGGCGATGGATGATCACCATGCCGAAACCCATTTTCGTATCGCCCAATGTCATCAAGCACAAGGGGCGTTCGATCAGGCGCGTGTTTCCTATCATACAGCATGTCAATGGGATGCACTTCAATTTCGCGCGGATGCAACCATCAATCAGACGATTCGTGATGTGGCGGTGGAAAAGGCGTTCGATTCATTGAAACTGGTTGATGTTGAGGAAGTCGTGTCACGGGCGAGCGTGGGCGGTGTGGCTGGAGATGAGCTTTTTTACGAGCACGTTCATTTTAATTTTGACGGTAACTACCTGGTTGCCAGGACAATGGCCCAGGCAATCGAGTCATCAGGATTTCCGGCAGGCAGTCCCGATTGCTGGCTGAGCCATCAGGCCTGTGCTGCTGCACTGGGTTTCACCACGTGGAATCGTTTTGCCGTGTTGGACCAAGTTCGCCATCGATTGCGAAAACCGCCTTTTACCTTTCAAATGAACCGAGATGCGCGGGAGAAACGGATTGGCGAGGCCCTTGCCGAACTGAAGCCCCTGGTTAAGACATCCCTGCTGGGAACGTATTTGAAGGAAGTCGACACCGCCCTGGAACAACAACCGCAAGATTGGATGTTGCTGGCCAACCGGGCGACGATGCTCGAAAAACTGGACCGTCCTCAGGAGGCCATTGCCGCCTGGCGCAACGTGCTCGAATTGGCCCCGCAATCCCTGCGTGGTTTGTGCCGTCTGGGAAATCTTTTGGGGGAGGCGGGACAAAACGAGCAGGCGCTTGTCTTGTTTGACCGGGCCCTGGCCATCCGACCGGAATTGGTCGAGGCCCTCCTGGGGAAGGCTCTGGTGCTGGTGGGAGCGCGTGATTACACCCATGCTGAACAAACAATCCAGCAGGCACTGGCCATGCAGCCAGGATCATCTGACGCGCTCAAATTGATGGCATTGATTTGCCAGGAAACCGGGCGAAAAGACGAAGCCATTCAACACTACCGCCGTGTGCTTGAGCTGCGTCCTGATTCGATAAATGCCAGGATATCCCTGGTGAAACTCCTTTCGGAGTCTGGACGGTTGGAGGAAGCGCTCGCAGAGTGTGATGTGGCCGTCAAAACGCATCCTTCCCATCCTGAGGCGCATGTGAATCGAGCTCTTGTGCTCCAGCAAATGAAGCGCACTGTCCAGGCCAGGCAGGAGCTTGAAGAGGCATTGCGCTTAAGCCCGCAACATCGTGGAGCCCGTGAAACATTGATGACATTGTCTCGTTCGGGCGGAACGGCGAATTGAGGGAGGAGGGCTCCTGCTCAGGGGCTGGAAATGATCCGAGGTGTTTTTTCTTTGCATTTTTCCGATACTTTTGCGGCAATGCCATTCTAGCTATGACCCAGATCAACGTGGCCCTCATCGGTTGTGGTGGCATCGCCCTGGCCAATCACGTGCCCGGCCTTGCTCTTTGCCCGGATACCCGTCTTGTGGCGCTGTGCGACACCAACCCGCAAGCTCTTGAACGGGCGCGAATGCAAACGGGGGTCACCAGGACCGCCACTCAGTATGAGGAGATACTAAGGTGCGACGACATCCATGCCGTCATCATTGCCACTCCGAATTACACCCATGCACCGATTGCGAAGGCTGCGGTTCAGGCCGGCAAACACATCCTGTGTGAGAAGCCCATCGCCATGTCCTACCCGGAGGCGCGGCAGATGGCTGATGCCGCGCGGCAGGCGGGGGTGCGCCACATGACGGCGTTTACCTATCGCTTTGTGCCCGCCATGCGGTATATGGCGCACCTGGTTAAAAGCGGACATATCGGCCAGCCGTGCCATTTCCGGGTTCAGCGTTTCCAAGACTGGGGTTCGCGCGGATTGGGCTGGCGCCAGGTGGCACGGCATGCAGGGACGGGCGAATTGGGTGACATGCTTTCTCATCGGATTGATTATGGGCATTTTCTCGTGGGGCCCATGGCTCGGGTGTGTGCTCGTTTGCGACGGTTCATCGATGTGCGGGCCGGCCAGCCTTCCGATCTGGATGACTGGGTGGCTGTGCTGGCTGATTTTTCGAATGGCGCCACCGGGGTCATGGAAAGTTCCAAGCTGTGCACCGGCAGGGGGGAGGGCGGGAAGAGTCAGGATTATTGCGAAGTCAACGGCACGGAAGGGACCCTTGTTTATTACCTTAACCGTCCGCATGAACTGATGGTGGGGCGCAAGGGGATGTCCGGCTTGGAATCGGTGCCAGTGCCTCGCGAGTTCCTGGTGTGGCCCGGCTCGCCTCGCGATCCCCGCGTGGGTGATCCTGTGACGGTGTTTCGCTACGACCAGGATTTTGAATTCATCGACGCCATTCGCCAGCAGCGTCCCTGCGTGCCTTCTCTTGTCGAGGGTGCCTGGGTCCAAGGCGTGATGGACGCGATTGTCGCCTCGGATGCTGAGAAACGATGGGTGGATATCCCTTCTGGAATCTATTTCCATGAATGATGGCGGGGTCATCGGCCTCTGGGGATGCCTGACGGCCTTGACTTCATGTGTTTCAGAGCGGTAAGTCACAGTCACGACATTTGTTTTATACGTCGTCACCTTGTTTCTGCCGGGACCTGTCACGGTGGTCGTCACCATATTCGATGAATAGCTCCAGGTGCTGTTCGTGACTGTGACAATCATTTTCGCTTTGTTGAAATGGCGCTGGCGGCCCATGACCATTGGGTGTCAGTCAGATCGGATGTATAACGCATCCACAGTGTGTATAGTATTCTTCATCAAGGCCAAATAACGTTAACGCCGCATTTCGCCATTTTTCAAACAGGTTTTAGAAACTATAAAGCGCGCCAAGACACGATCTGATCACAAAGAGAATGGAGAGGATTGTTTTTCTGTTGTATCATCCTATCCACCAGGATAGGATAAGCACCATGGCAATACACACTTCACACCCTGACATCATAAAACGACTTAGGCGAGCTGAGGGCCACCTCGAAAGCATAATAACTATGCTTGAAGAGGGGCGCAGTTGCGTGGACATCGCCCAACAGCTTCAAGCGGTTGAGAGCGCCGTCAGCAACGCCAAAAAAACCTTAGTACATGACCACATTGACCATTGTCTTGAACATGCGGTGCGCGAAGGAGCACAAAGCGCGGGTGAAACCATCCGTGAATTCAAAGCCATCACCAAATACTTATAAGGAGCTTCCCCTATGACTGAATTTTCGACACTGATACAGCAGAGCGCATCC
Organism: uncultured Verrucomicrobiota bacterium; assembly: GCA_964538065.1. GTDB lineage: Bacteria > Verrucomicrobiota > Verrucomicrobiia > Limisphaerales > UBA1319. The sequence continues at coordinate 20,944 of CAZIDG010000035.1, read as the reverse complement.
AATGCCTGGCTGTTCATCCCCAGCGCGATCTTGCTGGGAGGACTGCATGGCCTGGAACCTGGCCATTCCAAAACCATGATGGCCGCCTTCATTGTCGCCATACGTGGGACGTTGACGCAAGCGATACTGTTGGGCGTGGCGGCGACAATTTCCCATACCGCCGTGGTATGGGCCATCGCGCTAGGGGGGATGTATTTCGGGCAGCGTTGGAGTGCGGAGACCAGTGAGCCTTACCTTCAAGTTGCGTCCGCTGTTTTGATGGTCGGAGTTGGACTCTGGATGATTTGGCGAACGCGGCGGCAACGGCGTGCTTCAATTCTTGATGATGGGAATACCCATTGTCACCAACATGTCGAGGAGAAGCGCATCGACACCGGCCACGGTGTGGTGCGACTGGAGGTGTTCGAGCATGGCGTGCCACCGCGCTTTCGACTGTTCCACGAAGGGAGGCACGAGCATCTCTGGGCTGCCGATCAAGTGACAATTCAAACTGAACGGCCAGACGGTGCCCATCAGACGTTCACCTTCGTGCAACGCAACGGCTTTGTGGAGTCCGAGCAAGAGATACCGGAACCACATGAGTTCGTCGTCCGGCTGCACCTGGGTCACGAGCACCATAGCCACGACTATGACGTGGAGTTTGTCGAGCATGAGCATCATCATCACGCCATCAAGGATTATGAAGGATTGGACGTATCGGCACCGGGTTACCAGGACCCGCACGAACTGGCGCACGCCAACGATATTCGCCACCGCTTTGCCAATCGAGAAGTAACGACCGGGCAAATCATCATGTTCGGACTGACCGGCGGTCTGATTCCGTGCCCCGCTTCGATAACGGTCCTATTATTGTGTCTGCAACTAAAACAAATCGTGCTGGGTGCGACCTTGGTTCTGAGTTTTAGCGTCGGGCTGGCGCTCACGATGGTAGCTTCTGGGGTTGTGGCTGCACTGGGGGTTCGGCACGTATCCAAGCGCTGGAGCGGATTCAGCAAATTTGCCCAAAGAGCGCCGTATTTCTCTGGCGCAGTTATCGTGACGGTGGGGGGCTATGTTGGATACCACGGTATGCGCACCTTGGGTTATTTCTGAAAATATCGAAAGTGATTCTATCGCCACAGCCATGAGCTAAACCTTCCACCTTCTTTTGCCAATAAACTTCTTGTTGCCAGCCCCGGCAAAACAATCAACAATCCGGCAACCATGAAGCATTCCTCCGCCAGTCCGGCTGTGCGCGCCCTCTTGGCGCTTGTGCTGGTTTTCATCATTGGTTGCATATTCAATGCCGATGGGGCCTTTTTCAAACTGGGGACACATCGTGACGCGCTGCGGCAGGCGTCGGTCTTTGGCGTTCTCGCCTGCGGATTGACCCTGGTGATTATTTCGGGAGGGATCGACCTGGCGGTGGGGAGCGTTGTGGCGCTGGTTGCGGTGAGCTTTGCCAAGACCGGGATTCATTGGGGGTGGTCGCCCGTGGTGGCGGTGCCGCTTTGTTTGCTGCTCGGGACCGCATGTGGAGCCGTTTCAGGCGGTTTGACGGCGGTGTGGCGCATTCAACCCTTCATATCCACGCTGGCGATGATGGTGTTCGCGCGTGGTCTGGCCAAAACGCTTTCGGGAGGCATGAAGGTATCGACGGCCGTCCAACAGGCTGATGGCACCTACCAATATGTCGATGTGCCATCGGTTTTTCGCTCGATTGATTCACGCATTCTTGGGGGAAACCTGTCCATGGTGACCCTGATCTTTTTGATTTGTGCCGGTGGCGCCTGGCTCATGCTGGCCCGGCATCGCTGGGGGCGTGAATTATACGCCACAGGCGGCAACGAGGAGGCCGCCCGGCTCTCAGGGGTGCCTGTGGTGCGGACGAAAATCCTGGCCTATGCCGCAAGCGGTTTGCTTGCCGCGGTGGCGGGGCTTTGCCAGGCTGCCCAGGAGCAGCAGGGGGATCCCGAGGCGGGGGCTGGCTATGAGCTGACCGCGATCGCCATTGTGGTCATCGGTGGGACCAACTTGAATGGAGGACGGGGTGGAATGGGGTTGACCCTCCTGGGAACACTCACCATTGGATACCTCGAAAAAATCCTCAGTATCAATGCGGTGCCCGAGGCCAGCCGCCTGATGCTGACCGGCCTGATCATTGTCCTTGCCGTGCTGGCCCAGCGTCGTCGCCGCGCGTGACTATCGCCGTGACAACTGGCCTTTGAGCTGATTGAACCAGTCGGTTAACTCCTGGCGGTCCTTGTCGCGGAAGCGTTCCGGAAGGTATCGCTTGTCAGAGCACGAAAGCACGGCTGCCAGTTCCTGAAGGGCAAGCAGGTTCGGGTCCAGCGGATCGATGAACGAATCCACTGCTTCCTGAATGTCACCCAACTGCACATCGTCATCCCGTTGAGCCAGAACGGCGCGCTCCTTGGCCCGCATCAGGATGGACTCGACGTCGCTTCCCGTCAGGGGGCGATCCCCGAGTTTTTCACGGATGAAGGACTGAACCGCGTCGCTCAAGGCGATCTTCTTGACCCTGGCCACGACGGTGAACAGTTCCATGATCTCATCTGCGTTTTGGGCTGCAAACAGCGGAATGCTCAGGCCGAAACGCCCCTGTCGTTTCATGTCGATGGCCAATAAATCCGGGCGGGAGGTCATCGCGATCCACAGCTCGCGTCCTCGCAGGGAGGCGTCGCCGATGTGGGCGGCAAAGGCGGCAAAGACACGGTTGGAAACCCCGCTGTCCTCAGAGCCGCTCTCGCGCGATCCAAACACGGCATCCGCTTCGTCCACCACCACGATCACGGGTCCCAGGGCCCGGATGGTCATGAGGATGCGGGTCTGCTGGATTTCCGTGTCACCCACCCATTTCGATCGAAATTCACCCAACTCCATGACCGGCAGTCCGCATTCGCTGGCGAAGCAATCAACGAGAAAGGACTTGCCCACGCCCACACGACCGGGCACCAGGGCGCCGCGCTCCAGGACATCGCGTTTGGCGTTTTTGATGAGCCACGCCAGTTCGCGCAGTCGTTTCTTGGCGGCAACATGGGTGGCCACCGCGTCGAGGGACAGGCCGGGTTTGGGATTTTTGAATCGTACCAACCCCTGGCAATATTCTTCGATAAGGCGTTTCTTCTGAACGGCCACATGTTCGGCGGTGATGCGCGTGGCGTTTCGCACGGCTTCGGCCAGCAGGTTGTAGACACGCAACAAATTCAAACCCGACAACTGGGCCGCCAGTTCCGCTGGCGTGTAATCACTCCATGCGCTGGCGGGTCGATCGCCAACGAGGGTTTTCACGTTGGTCGAATCGAGGAATGCGGTGCGGTCCTCCACGTCGGGCAGTTCAATCTTGATCTGGGCGACGCAGGGGTTCTGAAGCAGGTCAGCATTGAGTTCCGCGGCGGATTCTGTCACCAGCAGCACCCCTACATCCACTCGCCTCATTTCAGTGGAAGCGGCCCATTTCAGGAGGGTGACCAGCGCCGTGCGCTCGTCATAGCTTGAATAGGCGTCGGATGAAGAGGGGATGATTTTTTCGGGAAAATCGATCACGAGCGTCACCCCTTCGCCCTGTTCCTCGGTGGTGCGAAGGAAGAAGCGGCGGAGCAGGGGGGCCAGTCGTGTGAATTCGCGGGGGGGGCCGTCGATGTGATATTGGGTGTTTTCAACCCGGTCATACACATCCAGCCACTCAAAAAAACGCTTCTGCATGTCGCTGGTGGCGAACGTGAGCCCCCCTCCAATGTCGTAAAACAGCAGGTAGGATCGTTCGGGAAAGAGCCGCCGGGCCAGGAAGGTCTTGAGCGACACGTAGGTGGTGGCCACGCCCTCTTGCACGGGAAACACGTCAAAGATGTTGCCGTGGACCACAAAAAGTGAGTAGGCCCCGCTGTTCCAGCGTCGCGCCAGTTCAAGCGCCCAACCGCGCAGAGGCAATCGTCCCCCTGCGGAGGTGGCGGGCGCCGGGCTCAGTTCGACCAGGTCGTTTTTTTGTTTCATGGTGAAAATGAATCCTGCCGGACAAGGAAATCCGGGAGTCAGCCATTGCGTTCACGCCCGCGCCGGGGAAGGCCGGTGTAGGTGGTGGACTGCTGCTGCTGCGTCGTGGTTTTGGTGTTCGCAGGCGCTTCAATGACCGGTGGCACGGCGGCCTGGTATCCCACGCGAATCTCGGTGGCCGGCAGATCGCCCACCAGGTCCTTGAATTCATCCATCTCGGCCAGCCATTTATTGGTTTGGTCGAGGTGTTCGACCGTGGCGTCAATGCGGGCGGTGAGGGTTTCGGCATTCTTGGTGGCCACCGCATCGGCACGGATCAGTTTGATCTGTTGATCGAGCCGATCCTGCTCGGAAACGACAAGAGCCAGGTTTTCCTGGGCCTGCTGAATGCGCTGACCGCGCTTGCGAAGCACCTCCAGACGCTCCATGCGGGAGCTGAACAACCGTTGTTTGGCCTCCATGGCCGCCCCGCCGCCGTTGGTTTTGAGCGCTTCGATCTCGCTGTTCAGGCGCTTGACCTCCGCTTCACCTTCTTCAACCAGGCCGGGAACATTTTCGTGCCGTTCAGTTTCCAGAAACCGTTCGAGCGACTCCTCGATGCACAACAGGCGCAGAAAGGTCCACATCAGCTCATCCAACTTGCGCAGCCGGGGATCCTGATCGGGCGAGGGGCCCAGCGGAGTCTCAATGCTCGCCGTCTCGATATTCTGGCAGACACCCACCAGGACCTGGTAGCGCTCGCGTCGTGAAGGGGAAAGTGAATCCAGCAGGCTCTGGCGCTTGCGGAAGAAGTCCTGCATCTGGGCCTGCGCCTGGGCCTTACGGACATCGTCAATGCGTCCGTCCACCCATCGCTTGAAAAAGGGAAAATCCGGGAGATAGATCCATCCCAGGGCATACGCCGTACCGCCGATCACCAGGCCCAGGGGGGTGGCCGATAGAAACCCCGCTCCCAGCGTCAACAATCCCAGCCAGACGTGATGCGGGCTTTTGGCAAATGCACGGTGATAATTGGTCGGTGGCGATTCCATGTCGCTTGAATGTCAACCAGATTAACGCAAAACCTTTTAGCTGAACATACAAAAAACATCCGGGGCACGCGACTCTAAAAGGCATCGAAAATCGTAATGGGCCACTCCGGGACACTTTGGCAGGGTGTTTTCCACGTGATGGGAGGCCATCCTCCTGATTTACCGCTTGCCTGGTTGCGATTCGTTGGCCATTTTTCCCACGTCGTGATCAGCGCTACTGATATTTCCAAGCCATCCGCCGCCTTCAAAGGGTGGCCGCTGCCCGCTCTTGCCGTGGCGGCCTGGTGGATCTGGGATTTGCAGCGTCAATGGAGGGTGCTGCCGGATTACCAGTATGGTTGGATCGTGGTCATGCTGGCCGCCTACCTGGTTTGGGAACGGTCGGAAAACCAGCCTGCGGTGGATGAGCCCCCCGCTCCCTGGGTGAGTGGAGGCTTCGTCCTGCTGGGAGCGCCCCTGGTCCTGATTGCGGAATTGTACAAGTGGGGGGTCGCGCCTTCACCTGCTGCCAGTTTTATCTTGAGCATCGGGTGCTGCCTGTTCATATGCGCCCTCATTCAACAGTCTCGGGGCCAGCAAACCATGCGCCATTACTTGTTTCCCCTGCTGTTCATGTTTGTGGCGGTGCCTCTTCCACAGGTGATCTGGTCGCCCGTGATCAATGGATTGCGGGAACTGGTGACCTTCCTGGATGTCGAGGCCCTGAAAATCCTGGGGATACCCGCCATGCAGACCGGCAGCGTCATTCAACTACCCCGCTGTGTGGTGGGGGTGAATGAGGCTTGCAGCGGTGTGCGCAGTCTGCAATCCAGCATCATGGCCGCCCTGTTTATCGGCGATTTGGTGTTGAAAAGGACCGGCCATCGCGTTTTGTTTGTGGTGGTTGGCATGGGGTGGGCCGTGTTCGGTAATTTTCTGCGTTCCTTGTTCTTATCTTTTATGGCCCATCGCGGCGGCACTGCGGCCTTGCAAAGTGCGCACGACACGGCAGGCTGGAGCATATTGGTTTTTACAGCGGCGGGATTGGTCCTGACCGCATGGGTGATCACCCGCCTCGAACGGTGGGCGAGGGCTGAAATACGCACGCCGGTGGCCCATAATGCCACGCTGCAGCCTGATGATCACAAGGTCAAGAACGCATAGTCCTATGAGCCTGGATTGGTATGTGGCCCATACGAGGCCACGCTGCGAAAAGAAACTGGTGCAGTATTGTGAACGCGAGGGGTTCTCGACGACCCTTCCGCTCTACAAGACTGTCCATAAGTATCGCGGAAAGACCGTGACGTTTCAGAAGCCACTCTTTCCGGGGTATGTCTTTTTGCGACTGGATCCCCTATGCCGCCAAAAAGTGTACCAGAGCGATTACGTGGCCAATCTGCTTGAGGTGGTGGACCAGCAACTGTTTGAAAAGCAGTTGAACGATATTCTCCTGGCCTTGGAAACCGACCTCGAAGTGCGCCTGGCACCCCAGATCACGGCAGGATCCCGGGTACGCATCAAGTTTGGTCCTTTGCGAGACCTTGAGGGTTTTGTGGAGGATCGCAAGGGCATGCTTCTCGTGTTGTTACGGCTGGACTTCATCAACCAGGCGGCCGCCGTCCGTATCGAGGCGGACAACCTGGAATTGATTTAGTTTTCCCCCCCGTCCCGCAACCTACCTGACGGCCTTCGGTTTCCCGATCCACATTTCCCGTCCCACGATGTAAAGCACCAGGACGAGAACTGCAAACGGTGCCAACGTCAAAAGATCTGCATGGGGGCCTTCAAAGAGGGGATTGTTGGCCGTGGACCATTCGGTGATGGCCTGGGTTGCATTTTCCAGCACACCGGCCATGAACGCAATGAGCACACCGGCGATGGCGCCCCCCGCAATGTACCCCGAGGCGAGCAATACACCTGGGCCTTTGTCGCTTTCAGAGGTGATTTGCTCCGGGGTTAAATGAGCCGGACGGTGTTTGCGCGCCACATAGAGATCCACCAACCAGCGGACCATGCCGCCGATAAAGACAGGAGCCGACGTGGAGAGGGGCAGATAGACTCCGACCGCAAATGCCAATGATGGAATGGAGGCCATTTCCAGCACCACCGAGATCATGACCCCCAGCAGGACAAGTCCCCAGGGGAGTTCCCGACTCAGCATCCCCTTGATGATGTAGGACATAAGGGTTGCCTTGGGAGCGTCGAATTTCGTCGCCATCGTGCCATCAGGGCGCACGGTGTAGGTGCCATTGATGCCTGGATCGACCAGGTAAACCGGTACTCCTTGGTCATCAACAAGATATTTTGCGACAGGACCGGCAGCGAGGTCATTGTTCCGCCAGATGCGATAGGACTTTGGATCGGAGACGGCTTGCTGGCCTTTGAGCGTTTCGGCTCTGCCCAACTCTTCGGGTTTGGCTTTCAATTGGGTCGGAAAGTTCTGCCGCATGCGCCAGGCGAGTGTACCCTTGTCATCCACAAGGTATCGTCCCGCTGGAAGTGATTTTTCACCCACCTTGAGCGGTTCGGCCATTTGGTATTCCCGGAATGTCCCCTTGAAGGGTGTGGTTGTCGTGGCATTGGCATGAGCGGGAAGCGATGCAACCGTCGCCGCAGGTAGTGTAGGTGCCTGCAAGGTAACCGCTTCATACGTGACACGGGGGATGTAGATGGTGCCAGCCTCATTCAGCCGCAAAAGGATGGGGCCCAGGACCAGTGCCGAGGCAAAGGCGCCGATCAGAATGGCGATTTGCTGCAACCGGGGAGTGGCTCCCAGTAAATGCCCTGTTTTCAAGGCCTGGGATGTGGTCCCGGCATTCGAGGACGCAATACATACTATTCCGCCTACGCTCAGCGCGGTGATGTAATAGATGGGCGCGGTCCAGTGCAACGCCAGGAAGATAAGGCAGGTGAGCAGCAGGGTGGCGACGGTCATGCCCGATATGGGGTTGGATGAGGAGCCAACCTCGCCTGTCAGACGCGAGGATACCGTGGCAAAAAGAAAGCCGAAAATGACGATCAGGATGGCCCCTCCCAGGTTCATATGCAACGGTTTGGACAAGACAATGGCCGCCAGAAGCAAGGCAATGCCGCCAAAGACGAATTTCATGGATAGATCCCGTTCGGTGCGCAATTTGGGCCCGTTTTTGGAAGTACCATCGCTTTCCATGCCCAGACTCTCACGGATGCCATGGAGAATCAGCGGCAATGAGCGCAACAGGCTGATGATGCCACCAGCGGCCACCGCGCCCGCACCGATGTACAGGATATACGCACTGCGGATTTCCGAGGGCCCCATCTCACGTATGGGGATGGTGCCGGGGGCCAATGGAGCTGCCAGACCGTCCCCGAAAAACTTGATGGCGGGTATCAATACAAGATAGGCCAGCACACCCCCCCCGCACATGATCGCCGCGAGATAGGGGCCGATGATATAACCCACGCCCAGCAGTTCCGGTGAGACTTCGGCGGCTACAGATCCGCCTTTGAAGGTGCTTCCAAACACTTTTTCAGGAATCTCCTTCCAGCCCTTGAAGGCCACCATGAGCGTTTTGTAGAGAAGGCCAATCCCGAATCCTGTGAAAATGGTGCGGGCTCCCGAGGTGGCTTCGGCGGCCAGGGCCTTGTCTTCAGCGTTGTTTCCCAGGGCGGCAGCTTTGAGACATTCCTCGGAGGCGCCGGCCTTCAATACCTCGGCGCATGCGGTTCCCTCCGGATACTTGAGCTTGCCGTGCTGGCGTACAATCAGGGCGCGCCGAAGAGGAATCATCATCACAATGCCGAGCAAACCGCCCAGGACCGCCACCAGGGTGACACGAGCCGTTTCAAGGTCGAAACCCAGGATTAAGATGGCCGGCATGGTGACGCCCACACCAAAGGCAATCGACTCGCCCGCCGATCCTGCGGTTTGCACAATGTTGTTTTCCAGGATCGTGGCCGAGCGCATCCCAAGGCTGGAAAGGATGCGGAACAACGTGATCGAAATCACGGCTACCGGGATCGAGGCGCTGACGGTAATGCCCACCTTGAGCACCAAATAAAGGGAGGATGCCCCAAAGATCATGCCCAGGATGGTGCCAACAATCAGCGGCACGACGCTAAATTCGCGCAGATGCGCTTGCGCAGGGATGTAGGGACGAAAAGAGGTCGTTGCGGACGTGGCCTGTTCCACGTCCGGATGAGAAGCGGTGATGTTTGGTTCGCTCATTCCGGGGGGGCAGTATCACACGAGCCGGGCCTGTGTGGCAAGTCGAGGTTGAGAGGTGGGGAGCATGGCCAGAAATTCCGCACATGTAACCAGGATCCGCGCTCACACGTCTAATGAGTCATTCAAAGGAAATCCAATGTCCCGTGGAAAAGTGATCGGATGGATTGTGTTATGCGTGGTGGTGGCAGGATTGGCCACCGCTGCAGTGGTGCATTACCGTCAACCTGCGCATGAACCTGGCCGTCAACGCCGTTTGTCCCGGGAGGAAATTGAAAAACTGCCCCCGGCCGAGCGGGAAGCCCGGCTGCGGCAGTGGATTGAACGCATGGAATTTCGCCTGGAGGAACTGCGCAGTATGCAGGCCCTGGGCATGATCACGGACTCTGAAGAACAGCAGATTCCGGGGTTGGAGGCGTCCATCAAACGCACCAGGGAATCCCTTACAAATAAGAAGGTGGCGCGACCTGTCCCTGCGTCCACGAATGTAGCCAGGCAAAAATCCCCTGAAGATAAACCACTTTCACCCGAAGAACGGGAAGCTCGTCGGAAGCAGGTTCGTGCGGATATTGAGAAGCGCCTCGCAGATCTCAAGGCAAAGGCTGCCACCAACACCTTGAGTGCCGGGGAATCGAATCAGCTTCAAAAAATGACAGATAACCTGGCTCGCATGAACCAGCGCCAGGACAAGAAGTAGCCAGCGTTTGGCCCCAGGCCCGCAGTGGGTCACTGCGGATCCATGCAAATGCAAAGCGCTCCTTGTGTGCGGCCCGCCCAGACCACCGTGAAGGATCATGATGGCTTAGACCGAAGGACCGCATGCGACCCTTCGGCCACACCCCTGGGCCAAGGCGTTTCGAGCTAATCCGAGCTCAACCTTATGTCCAGTCCGCTAATGCACTCGTTGGAGCCCTTGCGGGTGATGAGGGTGTGCCCGTTGACCTCTTTGCGCTCGAATTGGTCGAGGTTTACGATGGTGTACCCTTCTTCATATCGGCGCACGGCCTCGAGGCACCCCGTTTCATGGTTCCTTTCAGCTGTGTCACGATAGGAATCAACCGACCCGCCCAGGAGCATGTCGGCCAGGAAATAACGCGCACGGCATTCGGGGTAGGGGACATCGCAATTGAGCTGAACGCAGGCGCCATCAATGGGCTTGTCGGTGCCTTTATGAACAACGGCGCGTCGGTTCCCTTTGATGCGCACGGCGAACTTGTTTGTGTTGGTCACACGCACCCCCTCCTCCCATCGCCGCAGGGCCTCATCCACGCTGGGATCTTCGCGGCGGACTTGATAGTACCTCAGGGGCGCCCCCAGGGAGAGATCGGCCAGGGTCATTCGCATGGCGCATTGGAGATAATCCGTGTCGCGTGTCAGGATGACCTCCGTGCCTGTTATGGTGCGCGAAGTCCCCCGGAAGACAATGCGGCGCACATGACCATCCGTGCCATGGGGATTGTCGATCCACTTGGATTCGAAATCCTTGAGATTCATGACACGAGCCCCTGAGTCCCACCATTTGAGGGCCTGGCCCGAATCAGGATCCCCCTTCTGGGCGGCGTTGCGGTAAAAGTCCGCATTGGTGGATAGGGCAATATCCGCCATGATATACCGCACTTGAGGTTCGCTATAAACGACTTTTGTCCAATCATTGGATTGGGCATGGCTATGGCACAATGAGGCCATAAGGAGATAGATGGCTAGTCTATACGTTTTCATGGGTGAATGTGTTCCAAGGCCAAGGGTGCCAGCATTTTGTATGAGTGTCAATAATTTACATGTCACGAAGGGTAAAACTATTAATTTCATTAATCAGGATTTTGTAATGCCTTGGTAGACAATGGATTATTGCTTTGTAAACCCGGTTTGCCGTGTTATGCTAAAAATGACCTTGCGTGATGGGGTGGGGGAAGTAGAGTGTGTGGACGTGAACGGGCTGGCCAGGCCCAGCTTTCTTCAGTTCATAAACACTAACTGCAAGACGGGACGTGAAAGTATTTTCCGGAACATCGAATCCGCACTTGGCGCGAGCCATTTGCGATAGTATTGGATTGGATCTGGGCAAGTGCACTGTAAGTGCCTTCCCGGATGGGGAGACCTTTGTCAAAATTGATGAAAACGTGCGTGGTGAGGATGTCTATATCATCCAATCCACCTGTCCTCCGACAAATCATAATTTGATGGAATTGTTCATCATGATGGATGCGATGAGGCGTGCGAGCGCCCAGCGTATCACAGCCGTGATGCCTTTCTATGGCTATGCCCGCCAGGATCGCAAGGATCAGCCCCGCGTGCCGATCACGGCCAAATTGGTGGCCAATCTGCTCGTGGCGGCGGGGGCCAACCGTGTTTTGACCATGGATTTGCATGCACAGCAAATTCAGGGATTTTTTGACATCCCGGTGGATCATCTCTATGCCGCCCCGGTGATGTATGAGTATTTAAAACGTCAGGATTTGCGCGATCTGGTGGTGGTAAGCCCGGATGTGGGTGGGTTGAAAATGGCCTACGCCTATTCCCAGGTGCTGGGAACTGACCTCGCCATCGTCGCCAAACGTCGCAAGAGTGCGACCGAAATCGAGTCCATGACCGTCATCGGGGACGTCAAGGACAAGAAGGTGTTGCTGGTGGATGACCTGACCGAGACGGCAGGGACCCTGTCGACGGCCGCCAAACTCCTCAAGGAAAAGGGTGCGGTCAGCATCAAGGCGTGCGTGTCGCACACCATGCTCAATGAAATGGGTATCCAGCGCCTCAAAAATTCCGTGATTGACGAACTGATCACGACTGATAGTGTACCCCACCCCGCCATCGAAGGTGTGAGGTTGACGGTTTTGTCGGTGGCTGGGCTATTGGGTGAGGCCATTAAGCGGATACATAACAATTCGTCGGTGAACTCGCTCTTTGAATTCAAAGGCGGACGCACGAGCTAAGCCAGCCGTGCGAACCGTTTAGACCATGTATATACAATGAAATCTGTAGCGTTGACAGTGTTTCCGCGGTCGCAGACCCGTCGGAATGGTGTGAAGAAACTGCGTAGCGCCGAGCGCATTCCGGCGGTCATCTATGGCCGTCAGAAGCAATCGCAAAACGTGGAGGTGGGTGAATTGGACTTTGGCCGTCTGTTCACGCATAGCACCTCCGAGAACCTGCTGGTCGATCTGGATATCCAGGGCGATGCGCGGCCCAAGCGGCTGGCGCTGGTCCAGGAGGTGCAGCATCATCCGGTGAAGGATCGCGTGCTGCATGTGGATTTTCACGAAGTTGCTCCGGATGAAAAGGTTACGATCACAGTGCCCGTCGAGGCCGTGGGCGATTGCGCCGGCGTGAAGGCGGGGGGCACCCTTGAACACGTGCTGTTCAAGCTCAAGGTGCGTGGTCTGCCCAAGAATTTGCCTGAATCCATCCAGGCGGATGTGACCAATCTGGAAATGGGCAAGTCCATCCATATTGGCGACATCGTTCCTCCGGCAGAGATCGAAGTGTTGGGCGCCAAGAAGATCGTGGTGATCAGCTGCGCCGCGCCGATGACAGAGGCTCAGGAAGCCGCTGCCGAGGCCGCTGCCACCGCAACCCCGGGAGCCGAACCCGAGATGATCAAGGAGAAGAAGGAAGAGGGCGAAGAGGGTGCCGCTGCTCCTGCGGACAAGAAGGCTGCCGAGGCTGGCAAGCCTGCGGAAAAGGCTGCAAAGCCTGCCGAGAAGGCCGCAGAGAAGCCAGAGAAGAAGAAAAAGTAATTTGGGTTTGCACAACGCGCGGCGTCGGAGGTTGTTCGCAAAGGCTCCATGGAAGACATGTATCTTGTTGTGGGGCTGGGCAATCCCGGCGCCCGATACGCCAAGACCCGGCACAATGCCGGGTTTATGGTGGTCGAGCGTCTGGCCCGCCAGTGGGGGGCCAACTGGGCCGACGAAGATCGGTTCAAGGCACGTGTGGCGCGTGCACAAGTCGCAGACAAGCGAGTGTTACTATGCCTGCCTCAGACCTACATGAATCTGAGCGGCGAGTCGGTTGGAGCATTGACATGCTACTACCACATCGCGCATACTAACCTTCTTGTGCTGGTGGATGATGCGGATCTGGCGCTGGGCACTCTGCGGATGAGACCACAGGGAAGCAGCGGCGGTCACCACGGGCTCGATTCCGTGGAACAGCATCTGGGTACACGTGAATATTCCCGGCTGCGGCTGGGGATTGGAAGGCGCGCAAGCGACAACCGTGAAATCCGGGACTACGTCCTGGGCCGGTTTGACGCGCAGGAGCACGAGTTGTGGGACAAGGTGCTCGAACGGGCCGCCGGCCAGGTGGAATGCTGGCTGACGCACGGCATGCAGCGCGCAATGAATGAGTTTAATGGCAGCATAGAAATCGCTGGAACAAAGGATAGCTGAGTGAAAAAGTACGAAGGATTGTTCATTTTGAATACCGCCGGCCGCGAGGAAGGCGTGAAAGAGAGCATCGATAAAATCACGGCTGAGATCAACAAGCTCGGGGGCAGGGTGGAAACGGTGCAGAAGATGGACCGTCGCCCATTTGCCCGCGTGACCAAACGGGCTTTCTCGGCGGGCTTTTACGTCAACATCATTTTCGAAGCCAAGCCCGAGGTGGTCGCCCAGTTGCGCGCCCGGTTTGCCCTGGCCGAGGATGTCTATCGGGTGCTCTTCACGGAAGCCGCACCGGTGGTGGAACCCGTGGCCGCCTGATCTTTTTTTGAGGCGTCATGGCCAGTTTCAACAGAGTCTTCCTGCTCGGGAATCTCACACGGGATCCCGAGTTGCGCTACACCCCCAAGGGCACAGCGGTGGTGAAATTGGGCCTCGCTGTCAATCGCACCTGGCGGGATGAGACTGGCGCAACGAAGGAGGAAGTCACCTTCGTGGATGTGGATGCCTTTGGTCGCCAGGCCGAGACGCTGGCGCAGTACATGCGGAAGGGCCGTCCCTTATTTGTTGAAGGACGCTTGCGCCTGGACAGTTGGGAGGACAAACAGACCAACCAAAAGCGCAGCAAGCTGGGGGTGGTGCTGGAATCCTTCCAGTTTCTCGACTTTGGCGGTCGCCAGGGCGATGAGAACGGAGCGGCCCCACGTCAATCGCGACCTGCCGCGCAGGTCCCGGTGGCCAATGGCGCTGCTGCCGCAAAGCCCGCGGCTCCGGTGCCGCCGCAGCCTGAAGAGCCTCCCATTGAAGAAGATGACGTGCCTTTTTGATGCCTTGAATTGAAATTTTAACTAATCCCCTGTTTATGCCTAAGATTGAAGTCGTATTGACCCAGAATGTGGTTGGCCTTGGTGCCGAATCCGACCAGGTGAAAGTCGCGGCAGGTTATGCCCGCAACTACCTTTTTCCCCAGCGCTTGGCGATCCCTCTGACCGGGGTCAACAAACGCCGCCTTGAAGTGCTCAAGCAGCGTCGTGCCGAACGCGAAGCCCACGAACTCAACACCATGATGGAACTGGCCAAGGCGTTGTCCAAGGTCACCCTCCTGGTCAAGGTCAAGACGGGCGAAGGCGACAAGATTTATGGTTCTGTCACCGCCGGCACCATTGCCGACGAGTTGAAACATCAGCTCGACGTGACGCTCGACAAGCGTAAGATCCACATGGACAAGGCCATTCGTGTTCTTGGCGATTACGAGCTCGAGCTGCGTCTGCATCCTGAAGTGACCACGATGCTCAAGGTGCACGTGGAAAGCACCAATCCGGAACATGCGGCTGAGCAGTTGGCCATTGAAAATGCCGCCAAGGAAGCTGCCGCCAAGAAAGCCGAGGAAGCTGCTGCCAAGAAAGAAAAGCAGGAGCGCAAGACCAAGGTTGAAAAGGCCCCCAAGGCCTGATCCTTTAGAAGTATTTGGCAATGAAAAAGGGCCGGATGTTAAATCCGGCCCTTTTTCTTGGAATGATGATCTACTGTCTGGGCTTGGGTTGAGCCTTCTCCCATTCTTCCTTCGACACCTTGCGTGTCTCATGAAGGAAGACGAAATTGCCCTTTTTATTGCCCACGATCACATCGGGTAGCTTGTCCCCGTTCAAATCGCCTGTGGCAACCTGCGTTCCCACGCCCGAATTGTCATCGATTTGATAGGGAACGAAGTCCACATCCTTCTTGTCCGCGGAACGCACGGTGCGGAACCAATAAAGAATGCTGGGGGCGTCAGACTCCGGATCCGTCGGCGGAGGATGCGCCCAGAACCGCTTGCCTGTCACGAAGTCCATCACGCCATCCCCATCCATGTCCACGAGGCTGAAGGCGTGCAACTGGGTGAATTTGAGGCCGTATTTGTTCTCTTCCGGGGTCTTGTTCATGAAGACGTGCTTGCGCCAGGTGATCTCACCGTTTTCACGAACCTGCTCAAACCAGGCCAGACCGTATTGGTGGGGATTGAGCGAGGTGAGGATGTCGTTCAAGCCATCCCCGTTGAAATCATAGACCAGCATCTGGGCGCCGCCTTCCCCAAAGTTAAAGGGATGTTGTTTCCAGACCGGATCGCCATCCAGGGAGGCGGGTTGTTCCCACCAACCGGTGACTTCGATGAAGTCGTTCCGTCCATCGCCATTGATGTCCCCAAAGCCCACGCCATGGGTGTATTTATGATAGGTGCCCTTGGGCGTGACAGGGTGGAAGGTCCACTGTTTTTCAGGGTGCTGCCAATCGGCTGTGGCATAACCCATGCGGCCATCCGTGTTGAAAATGAGTTCCGGCTTTTCATCGCCGACGATGTTGCCGATCATGGGCGATTCGTTGTCAACGACAGGGAAGGCAACGCGGCGAGCCCAGGGTGTCTCCTTGCCCTGAGGATTCTCGTAAATGAAGGCCTCATTGCCCGGCCAACCGACGACCAGGATATCGGTCCATCCATCGCCGTTGAAATCGTAGGCAAAAGAGATGAAGTCGTCCGAATAGCTTTTGATATCAAAGGTGGAGGCGGGACGGTATTCGTGTTTTTTCTGGAAGTCCGGACCTTCATACCAGTAGGGACCGGCCACCACGTCGTTCTTCCCATCCCGGTTGAAATCACCGAAATAGGCGCCCTCGCAGTAGAATTGGTCGGTCATCTGGATTTTCTTGAAGCTATGCAAGACGTAATCCTCTGCAGACACGACCAGAGTGCCGCCCACCAGGACGGCTGTGATGATTGGAATGCGTGTGATCATTGCCTATGTCTGGCATGCCGCGGGAGGATAGTCAAGGCTCCGCGTGACGGGATGCAAAGCCGGATTGTAATTTGCGGGCCGGGGCGTAGAATGACTTGGACGATGTGGAAGACATTTGCTGAACAAGGATATCCGGGACGGTTGATCGCCGTGGAAGGGCTGGACGGATCAGGAAAGTCCACTCAGATTCATTTGTTGAAGCGCTGGCTGGAACTGCAGGGGCTCAAGGTGTTTTTTAGCGAGTGGAATTCCTCAGCGCTGGTGAAGAACGCCACCAGCAAAGGGAAGAAACGAGAACTGCTGACCCCCAGCACCTTCAGCCTGATCCACGCCACGGATTTTGCGGATCGCTACGAACGCCAGATTGTGCCGTTGATCCGGGCGGGGTACATCGCGTTGTGCGACCGGTACATCTTCACGGCGTTCGCCCGCGATACGGTGCGGGGCTGTCCTCCGGACTGGGTGCGCGGCATCTACAATTTTGCCCTGTTGCCGGATCTGACGTTTTTTTTCAAATCGCGGCTGGAGGTCTCCTTGCAGCGCATTCTGGATGGCCGTCCCACGTTGAAGTATTTCGAGGCAGGGATGGATTTGAAGTTGTCCTCCGATCCGGTGGAGAGCTTCAAGCTGTTTCAGGGGCGCCTGCTGGACCAGTATCTGGCCATGAGCGATGAATACCGTTTTGTCGAAATCGACGCCAATCAACCGATCGAGAGGCAGCAGACCCTGGTGCGGGAATTGGTGGCCAACCGGCTGGACTTAGCCGCCTTTGCCCAAAGAAAGTGAGGTTTGCGATGGAAAATCGATCCAAGAATGCGGCGGGGCCGCTCATACGTTTCAAGCGCAATGAAAAGTGCCATGTCCAGTTGCCCAAGTTCTCCTCCAAACAGTTTTACGGCCACGGAATTCCCGGGGTGGAGCTGGACAAGCTGGTCGGAAAGCTCATCGTTGTGGAGGGGGCGGACGGCTCGGGGCGCAGCACCCAGATAGCACGTCTGGTCGAATGGCTGGAAGGCAGCGGCCATGCCACCGTGCAGGTGGGGCTCAAATTGTCCACGCTGGTCAGCGAGGAATTGGAGCAGGCCAAGCAGGGGAACATTCTGAGCCGCATCACGCTGAGCCTGTTTTATGCGACGGATTTTGCAGACCAGTTGGAGAACACCATCATCCCGGCCCTGAAGGCGGGCGCCATGGTGCTGGCCGACCGGTATATCTACACCCTGATGGCGCGGGACATGGTGCGGGGGATGGATGAGCACTGGCTCAAGAACCTCTATGGCATCGCGCTGGTGCCGGATGCCGTGTTTTACCTGAATGTGGCTCCGGAGGAACTGGTCCAGCGCAACTTTGCCAAGGACTCGGCCCTGGATTACTGGGAGAGCGGGATTGACCTGGGGCTGTCCCGGGATTGGTTTGACTCGTTCCTGACCTATCAGGGCCTCATCCACAAGCAATTTGAGCATTTGCAGAAAACCTACGGTTTCCACATCGTGGATGGCGACCGTCCTGTCGACATGGTCAATGCCGAATTGCGCAAGAAGATCGAAGCGGTGCTGGCGGGCAAATGAGGCGTGGCCGGACGACGCTGTCAGCAAGGGACAGACGGTTCAATGGCGGGCAACGGAAATGAAATATGGCCGAAGCAAGCGAGCGAAAAGATTATCTGGTGGGCGTTGACCTGGGCGGGACGAAGATCCTGGCCGGTGTCTTCAGGCCCGACATCCAATGCGTGGGCCGCTCCAAAATGAGCACCAAGCCCCAGCGTGGTCCCAAAGGGGTGATCGAACGGATCGCCCGGTGTGTGGCCGACGCGGTGGACGAGTGTGACCTGAGCCTCAAGCAGGTCAAGGGCGTTGGCATCGGGGCGCCCGGCGCGGTGGATCCGGAGAATGGGCACGTCATTTTCGCCCCCAACCTGGGCTGGGAGGATGTGGATTTGAAGAAGGAGTTGGAAGCCCATCTGGACATGCCCGTTTTCATTGAGAACGACTGCAATGTGTGCACTCTGGGGGTTTATCAGACCGAATTGGACGATAAGGTCCGAAATGCCATGGGCATCTTCCTGGGCACGGGCATCGGCGGCGGCATCATTTTGGATGGCAAACTCTATTCGGGGTACAACCGCACCGCGGGCGAGATCGGACACATGGTGCTCGAGGTGGGCGGTCCCAAGTGTGGTTGTGGCAATCGGGGCTGCTTTGAAGCCCTGGCCAGTCGCACCGCCATCTTTCGCAAAATCCAGAGCGCGGTGAAGGACGGTCAGAAGACCGTTTTGACGGACATGCTCGGACCCGATCTGGAGGACATGCGTAGCGGCGATCTGCGCAAGGCGATCCGCCAGGGGGACAAATTCGTCGAGAAGGTGGTTGAGGAGGCGGCCGAGTACACCGGCATCGCCGTGGCGAACCTGATCAATGTGTTCAACCCGGAGGTGATCGTGATTGGCGGCGGGGTCATTGCCGCGCTGGAGGACGAGATGATGGCCATCATTGTGGAGACGGCCAAGGACTACGCCTTCCCTGGCAGTTTCAAAGGCATCACCATCATTCCCACCAAGTTGGGCGACGATGCCGGGATTTTCGGTGCAGCCGTGCTGGCTCGCATGAGAACCCGCTGACATTGAGACGACCTCCTGCGGCCTTTGCCGTGGGGATGAGTCATCTGTCTTGAACGAATGTCCTCGCAACCGGCCATGCGGGCGGAGTATCCGCCAGGGTTGACCAACGCCTATTCCTTCGCGGTGTTCAACGCCTTGTCGTATCAGATGATCCTGGGAAGCCCCATGATTCTGTATGCCAAGACGCTGGGGGCAAGCGCAACCGTGCTGGGGATCATCGCCGGGATGATGCCTTTGCTGGTGATCTTTCAGATTCCAGCCGCACGGCACGTGGCGGGCATTGGCTACAAACGGTTTGTGTTTGCGGGGTGGGGGACCCGTGTGACGTTTATCTTCGTCATGGCGCTGGTGCCATTATCGGGGGTGTTCCTGGGCACTGGCACCCAGTTGTCCCTCATGCTCATGCTGCTGTTTGGCTTCAATCTGTCCCGCGGCATATCCAGTTGTGCCTGGCTGCCGTGGATCACCTCGCTGGTTCCCGAGGCACTTCGAGGACAGTACCTGGCGCGTGAAGCGGCGTGTGTGAACGTGGCCAGCGCCGCGGTGTTTGGATTTGCGGCATTATGCCTGGGCAGCCACCCCCATCCATGGCAGTTTGCAGTGATTTTTGTCTTCAGCGCGGCCATGGGGGCCGTCAGTCTCGTGTTTCTGAGGCGGATGCCCGAGGGCGAATCCATCGAGCAGACCAAGGTGTCGGCCGCAGCGGTGCCCTGGCGGGAAATTTTGAATTTTCCACCCTTTCGCAAGATCCTTTGGATGAATTTCACCTGGTCGGTCGGGTATGGCGGGCTGACCGCTTTTGTGGTGGCCTTTCTCAAGATGGAAGGGGGAATGAGCGAGAAAGGGGTGTTGCTGGTCACCGCGATGTCATTCCTGGGCGGCCTGGGGAGCTTGTGGCTGTTGGGGAGGCGGTTGGATCACTGGGGGAGCAAGCCGGCCCTGCAGTTTTCTGCATTATTGTGGGTGTTGATCGTGGTTGGCTGGGCCTTGGTGGCGGGGGGAGCCTTGAAACCCGGCTGGTGGTTGCTGGTGGGGTTGCAGGTGGCCATGGGGCTGGCGTTGTCCATGTACAACATGTCCAATACCCGGCTGGCCATGATGACGATTCCCTTCATGGGCCGGAATCACTTTTTTGTCCTCTTTTCCGTGGTGAGCAACCTGACCCAGGGAATTGCGCCTGTGCTCTGGGGAATGATGATTGATGCCCTGGGATCGGTGCGGATGAGCGGGTTGGGGATGGAGTGGAACCGGTTCAGCATATTCTTTGGCGCAGTGGCGGCGGTTTTGCTGGTGGCAACGCTCTTGTGCTTGAGATTGGAGGAACCGCAGGCACGGCAATTGGACGAGATGATGAAAGACCTGTTGATGTCCCCTGTGCGGCTGGGGCGGCGTATCATGGGGCTGGAATAGGACAGTAAAAGCCTTGTAACAGGCATGGCTGGATTGTCGTATAATAGTAATAATATGACGGAACAGGTAAAACCTTCTGCAAGCGGCGTTACGCCGGTGCGCAAACGCCGCTGGTGGCTGTGGGGATTAATTGTCGCTGGCGCGCTGGTGTTGATGGTGGTGAGTCTTGTGGCGGCATGGCTCCTGTACATGGGGCATTTGCTCAAGGTTTACACGGAGAATGCGCCTCGTGCTCTTCCGCACATCGAAAATCCCCAGGCTGCCAGCCAGGCGTTTGTGGGCCGCGTCATGATGTACCACGATGCCCTGGCACGCGGTGACAATCCGGCGCCGTTGAAAATCACCGGCGATGATTTGAGCGCCTTCATGAATGCCCTGCCTCCCTTCAAGGACAAGGTGTGGCTGCAGATCACCAACAACCAGTTGCAGGGTTTGTTTTCAATTCCCCTGGATCGCAACAAGCGGCTCAAGGGCAAGTACCTCAATGGGATCGTCCAGTTCCAACTGCTCTTCGAGGACGGGTACGCGGTGTTGAAGCCGAAGGAGGTGCGCATTCA
>CAZIDG010000034.1:34696-40737 GCA_964538065.1 uncultured Verrucomicrobiota bacterium | reverse complement strand
TAGAGTATTAAGCATATACCAAACACGATGCAAGGCGCAACGCCTAAGCAATTCCATCAGGGTGGCCTTTTATACGATTCCCCGCGTGGTATAGCCCCCTCTGGCGTTCTTAGGACATATTGCTAGTGCTATGTTCTTGATGGATAAGAACATAAAGCTGACGCCCCTAACTTGCATCCCAGACAGTGTGTAACTTCCGAGTCGCAGATAAAAGAAAACCAATGAAAAACCAAGGAATCCTTGAATCCTTTGCACAGGCTTGTCAATAATGACGTCAAAGCCGCATGACGTTACGTATCAAAAGGTTTACACGCCTGGCCTGGCAGGCGTTTTTTATTTGGCCTTTCCTCCTGGCCGCAGGTCTCTTGGGCTTGCCGATCGGTGTTTGTGCTTCGTTGGAGACTTACGATGCCACCATCACCAACGACATACGAGAGGGATTGGTGCCTGTCTCCCGGTTAACCACACCGGCGGCGGTCAATGGTACCACCCGCGCATCGTTTGATTTCGGGAATGTCACGGGCGATGCCACTTTCGAATTCATTTTGGAAGGGGATAGCTCACCCAGCTTCGGCGCAGTCTGTCTTGCTGTGGGCAGCAACACCAAAAGTGTTTTGAGGTATGAACAATGGCAAAACACGGGAAAACTGGGGTTCACCCAATTAGGTGTGGAGGACTACTTTTTTAATCCGAGTATTCCTTCACCACGGGGGCCACTGCATTTGGTTTACGTATGGAAGTCTTCCGAACGAACGATGTGGTTGTATTTCAATGGATTAAAGGTTAGCAGCCGCAGTGGGGTGGACAGCCAGTTTGCCATGCCCACTGGCTTGGGTTACCTGGGAGGGGACGAAAACAATAATGATTTGCTCTTTGGCACGTATCACCGGGTTACGATCTACAATTCAGTCCTTTCAGATGATGCAATCCGGCGCCATTCCGACACTTATAATGGCGTTGTCAGACCGCCCACCATCGAGATGTTCATGGCCAATCCTTCAATCCTGTTTACTCCAGCCAGCACGCTACTAAGTTGGTCGGCGGGAGGGGCTGAGGCCCTGTATATTAACGGGATACAGGTGGAGGGAACGAATCTTACAGTGTCACCCGCTACTACAACGACTTACACCCTTCTTGCGAGTAATTTTGATGGGGTGGTCAGCGCCCAAACCACCGTGATTGTGAATCCACCACCGGAGATCAAACGATTCAACGCCAGCCGCATCTGTTTTCCTGTGGGCCAGTCCACGACGCTGAACTGGGAAGTGCAGTACGGACAATCCATTTCGATATCGCCTAGTGTGGGTGATGTTGCCATGCTTACGACCAACGGGATAGGAGCTGTCGTCGTACAACCACAAGGGTTTGTTACCTATACACTTACAGTTGCCAATCCATGGGGAACCAGTACTGCCGAGGTGCAGGTGCAACCCGCCGTCCCTGCCTCGCACCTGGTCATCTCCGAATTCATGGCAGATAACAAGACAGGGTTGTGTGATGAGGATCAGGATCACTCCGGATGGATTGAAATTCATAATCCAACGACCAATACGGTCAATTTGGGGGGATATTTCCTGACCGATGATGGCGCCAATCCCGCCAAATGGGCGTTTCCCAGCACCAACCTTGCCGGAGACGCGTATTTGTTGGTGTTTGCATCAGGCAAAGACCGTGCCAGGGCAGGGGCGGCATTGCATACTAATTTCAAACTGAACAACAGCGGCGAATACCTTGGTCTGGTAGGTCCTGGTCCCTCTCTCGTTCATGCATATACACCTGAATATCCATCTCAGCGCGAGGATGTTAGTTATGGACTTCCCAATGACGATGTTCATTTGCCCCGGTATCTGGGCACACCCACCCCTGGCGCACCCAATGACGATACAACTCCGCGGCCAGCCAAGGTGCACATTTCGCCCAAGAGCGGCACGTTTACCGATAGTGTGACTGTGACACTGGATGCGCCAGAGCCAGGAGCTGAAATCCGCTACACCTTGGACGGTTCCGAGCCCAGCCTCACGAAGGGGCAGGTTTACACGGCCCCCCTGGTTCTTACCAATACAACTCATGTGCGGGCGGTGGCGGTTGTGGCTGGCGAGGTGGGGCGCATGAGTGGGGCCGGTTACATACGGCTTGCACCTGACTTGGCGAACTACACGTCTCCCTTGCCGATGATGGTGATCGAGAATTTTGGCGCTGGTGTCATTAGACAGAAGGGATGGTCCACCACGGGGGCGGGAATCAAACAAGTGCCCCGCCAGGCGGCCATGTGGGCGACGTTTGATCGAGTGGCTGCGGGCGGCAGTGCCCTCACCAATGCTCCGCAGATGATCAATTTGGCAGGCATACGAGGCCGAGGCGCCTACAGTTGTACCTGGCGACAGAAGCCCTACAGCGTTGAGGCGATGGACGAGGAAGGGGAGGAGGAGAAAGTAGCCCCTCTGGACATGCCGGCCCATGCCGATTGGATACTGTATTTCCCCGATACTGATTACGACAAAGATCCCACCCTGATGGCGAACACCTTTGTTTATGAATTGAGTCGCAACTGTGGACGCTATTCCGTTCGGTTTCGTTGGGTGGAGGCCTTCATAAATGAGGATGGTGGGGCGTTAAAGCTTTCTGACCGGCGGGGCGTCTATGCGATCATCGAGAAAGTGTCGCGAGGTGCAGACCGTCTCGACTTTCAGCAGCTTTCCGCCGATGGAAAACAAGGCTCCTGGCTGGTGAATATCAACCGAATGGATCCTGAACCGGAGTACGGCTGGCCCGCGCCCAACGGGGCTACACGCCCGTGGTTCTTCCATACTGCAGGTCCCAACCGCATTGCAGAATCAGCGCCGAACAGCTCTGTTGGGGGCGATGATGAACCCCAGCAATCCAACGGGTATTTGAATTTCGACAATCCCAATGGGTATGTCATCAACACCAACCAGCGTGCTGCCATCGAAGGCTGGTTCAAGCAATTTGAAGATGTTCTATGGAACGACTCCCTTTGGCGCAGCCCGACCCTTGGTTACCGGAAATATCTGGATTCGGTGGATTTTGCCGATTATTTCATCCTGAATGTGCTGACCAAGAACGGCGATGGCATGTTGATCAGCATGTTCCCGTGGAAGGGTGACGATGGCAAATTGCGAATGGGCCCGGCGTGGGATTATAATTATGGTTCCTATTATGTTGCCGGCTCGGCGACAGGCGACCTCATGTATCGATCCGACCGCCTTTGGTACAAGCGCCTGTTCAATGACCCGGATTTTTGCCAGCTCTACATTGACCGATGGTGGGACCATCGTCGCGGACCAATGAGCGATACCGCGATTGATGCCATTTTCGACCGGCAAATGAATGAAATTACACCTGCCAAGTCCTTGCTCAACGGCATGCCCTCCGAGGCGGTCTGGCAATCGCGGGTGACCCAGATGAAAGCATGGATCAAACAGCGAGCAAACTGGATCGACGGCAATTACCTGCGTCCCCCCGTGTTCGAGCATCCCGGTGGTGCGGTGTCGAACGGATTCCAGGTGGTCATTCGCGGTGACGTCGGCACCCTTTATTTCACACTCGATGGCTCGGATCCGCGTGCAATGGGAGGGACTTTGGCCACCACCGCAAGGTCAAGTAAAGACCCGATCACACTGACATCGTCTGCCAGGATTTCCGCGCGCATGAAAAACGGCGCGAGCTGGAGCGGTTTGACCACGGCGACTTTTACCCTGCCGCAGGATCTGTCCACCCTGGTCGTATCCGAAATCATGTATAATCCGCCTGCGGCGGGCAATTGGAGTGGCGATGACCTTGAATTCCTTGAACTGAAAAACACAGGTGCCTCCAATCTTGACCTTAGTCTGTTCAGTTTTACATCCGGCATCACCTTTACTTTTACAAACGGCACCATCCTGGAACCCGGCAAATTCTTTCTGCTTGTTCGCAATGCCACGGCCTTTCAGGAAAAGTATCCCGGTGTTGCGATCGACGGGGTCTATACTGGCAAGTTGGATAATTCCGGCGAAACGCTGCGCCTCACAGCGCCCGGTGATATCACGGTGCTTGCACTCACCTATAATGACCGAGCACCCTGGCCATTGGCTGCAGATGGCTTTGGTTTTTCCATGGTCCCTGTCACTGAATCCAGTGGTCATTCGGACGATGGTGCGCTTTGGCGGGCCAGCAGTCGGCTGGGTGGTTCACCCCGCGCTGAGGATCCAGCATCCACAATCACACCGGTGGTCATCAATGAAGTGCTTAGTTGCTCCGAAACACCACAGGGTGAATTCATCGAGTTATTTAATCCTGCTGTGCAGAATGTCGATATCAGTGGCTGGTTTTTGAGCGATGATGGGGCGGTTCCTTGGAAGTACAAATTTCCCTCGAATTCGATCGTGCCGGCCAAGGGTTGGCTAGTCCTTTCAGAAACCAATATCAACCCTGAACCTGCGACCTTATACAACTTTACCCTCGATTCCAGCGGCGGTTCACTCTACCTCTGTTCCGGCGATGGCACCAACCTGACTGGATACAACCATGGAGTGAGGTTCGGCGCGGCTGAGAAGGGCGTGAGCTTTGGCCGTTACATTAACAGTGTTGGAGAGGAGCAATTTCCTGCCCAAATAAGCGTTTCCGCGGGCAGTACCAACGCTGGACCTCGTCTCGGATCGGTGCTGATCACGGAAATCATGTACCACCCGCCGATGGATGGTGATGAATTCGTCGAGATTCAAAATGTCACCAGTGCTGAGATTCCCCTGTATGACCCGAAGAATCCAAACAATACCTGGCGATTAGGTGGTTTGGACTTTCATTTCCCGACCAACATTGTGTTGCCCTCCCAAGGGCTGCTTCTCGTTGTGGCGACAAATCCTGCCGCATTCCGAGTGAAATACGAAGTGCCCGCTGATGTGCAGGTGGTGGGACCTTGCACCGGTTCTCTTCAGGACAATGGTGAGCGGTTGGAACTGCTCCGGCCCGATGTTGCGGAAGGGGGGGGCGTCTCGTACATCACAGTGGATGCGGTGAGATATGGCGACAAGGTTCCCTGGCCGACAGAGGCCTGTGGCAATGGTCTTTCATTGCAACGCCATCCCACGCTTGTTTATGGGGATGATCCCGCAAGCTGGGAGGCAGGGCAGGCCACGCCGGGTCATGCTGCTGCCTTCGAATTCCCCCTGTCCCTGGTGCAGGTTCCCTTGTCGCAGACTGTCGTCGAGGGCGGCACAGCAGTATTTAGTGTGGCTGTGACAAATTCGGCCACGCTTCCAATCACCAATCGATGGCTCATAAACACGCTCAGTTATTGCACGAATGTGGTTGCCGATTATGTGGATTTTCTTGTCCTGACCAATGTCCAACTCAGTTTGAGCAATGTGCATGTCATCGTAGCCAATGCGGGCAGCCCTGGTGGCATTGATGCGCCCGCTGCTCTCGTGACGGTCCTGGCCGATAGTGATGCCGATGGCCTGCCAGACCTGTGGGAAGCCGCCATGGGTTTTCCAACCAATAATGCCTCAGATGGCATGGCTGATACCGACGGCGATGGCATGGCCAATGGACAGGAATTTCTGGCTGGTACGGATCCCACCAACGCCCTTAGCTTTTTGTCTATTTCCGCCCGTTTTGATACAAATGGCGCTGCCCTCCAATTCGAGGCTGTTTCAAACAAGACCTATTCGATCGAGTATCGGGATGCACTTTCCGAGGGACGTTGGGTTCGTTGGATGGATCTTCCGGCACAGAGGCAAAGTCACCTGGAAATCCTCAGAGATTCTGGCTTGGCGACCAACCGTTTCTATCGTGTTAAAACGCCTGCGCGTCCGTGACCTGAAACCTGGACATGGCAGCAGGGGCCGCAGGTGAGCCCGCATTCAACTATTCAATGGGGGGCAGGGGCGGGCCATCAGGGTGGACCGCTTTGATAATTTCGAAATTGATGGCATCAGTTTCCGGTGACTTTGTGGAAGGCACTGTGGTCTGGCTGCCGATGTTGCCAGAGGCGCTGCCGCCAAAAGTGGATCCGGTACGCAAAGTGCGCGAGGGGATGGCGC
>CAZIDG010000034.1:1743-34596 GCA_964538065.1 uncultured Verrucomicrobiota bacterium | reverse complement strand
GAGGCGCTGCCGCCAAAAGTGGATCCGGTACGCAAAGTGCGCGAGGGGATGGCGCTGGGATTTTGAGCAGCTGTTGCAGGAGCAATACCACTCGGATTAACGTTGGCTGGAAGAGCCGGCATGGTTTGACCTGCCGGAGTCGGATTGGGCTGAGCACCCGCAGGCATGCCGCCTGGGGCGCCGGGAACGCCAGGGGCTCCAGGTGCACCCGGACCACCGCCCACCATGGCACTTGCACCTTGAATGCGATGCGTCTCGAAGGTGAGCGTCATGGCGTTGCCCGCGTTGCGGATTTTGACAGCACCGGTTTTATCGTCAATCTGAACCACCTCAATCGTGCCGTCCCGTTCTCCTTCCTTGATGCAGGGATACAGAAAAGTGCCGGGTTTCTGGCCGTCAGGGATACGAAAATAGGCTTTTTTGACACCAAAGGTGGTCGTGATCCCTGTAAACTGAATATTGACCTGGGCCACCTGTTGAGTCGCAGTCTGTTCCGGCGGCGGAGGTGGATCCTTGAGCCCAAAAGCATTGCGTTCCACGATTTCCTGGTAGGTTGAAAGCGAGTCCTCCGGTGCTGCGGCCCATGCCGCTGCACCGATCACACCAGTCAAAGCCATCGTCAAAGCAATGGGTATCTTCATGCTTATTCCATGTAAATATACAAACCTATGAACACCAGTCCAACCAATAAGTTGCATGCTCTCTGGTCCACGATCATTCATCTGGAGGGGTGTGGGGCCACGGCGGGATGGCTTGCGAGCAATCCCTCTGGCCAAGGGGCGCAAATTCCAGTAGGGTATGAGTATAACACCTATGAGCATGAAAGGCCCATTCCTGGATGCCACCAATCCGGACTGGTTGCAGGTGCTGGATCATACGGCTGATATTGGCGTGATTGTTCAAGCCCCTGATATGGAACGACTATTCGAGAGGGCTGCCTTGGCCATGTTTCGGATTCTTATTGTTCCCGGAGGGGTGCGTCCTCTTGAGTCTGTTCGGTTGAACCTGACCGCCAATGACCGTGAAGGTTTGTTGATTGAGTGGTTGTCTGAGTTGAATTATTTGCATGTGACACGCCATTTGGTGTTTAGCGAGTATGACGTGGCCTTCGAGGGAGAGTGTCATCTGGTGGCGGAAGCGCGGGGGGAGCAAATCGATCCCGCCCGCCATGAGATTATGACGGAAATCAAGGCTGTCACCTATCACAATCTCAAAATTGAGGCGGTTTGTGGAGGCTGGCAGGCTCAGGTTCTCTTCGATCTATGAGTACACCCTATACGCTTGAAAAAGTTGGCGACGCCCTGTGGCAAATCCCGGCACAGGGGGGGATGCTGGTTCCGGCACGCATCTACGCCACGGAGGATATGCTTGGGTTGATTCAAAAGGACAATGCCGCGGCCCAGGCGGTGAATGTGGCACACTTGCCTGGCATCGTGAAGGCTTCGTTGGCGATGCCTGATATTCATTGGGGGTATGGCTTTCCGATTGGTGGCGTGGCGGCCTTTGATTCCCGAGATGGGGTCATTTCGCCTGGAGGCGTGGGCTACGACATCAATTGCGGTGTGCGCCTCATGGTGACTCAACTGACCCGAAAGGATGTTCAGCCACATATTCGAAAAATTGTGGATGAACTGTTTGCCCGTGTGCCTACGGGCGTTGGCAGTTCTGGGGTGTTGAGCACAAGTCGTGATCAGTTGCGCGAAGTTGTCGCAAAAGGTGCCCGCTGGGCTGTGGAGAAGGGGATGGGCTCAGGGGGGGATCTGGAGCACATCGAAGAGCGCGGTTGCATGCCAGAGGCTGATCCGAAACACGTCAGCCCGCGTGCCTGGGAACGTGGTTTGGAGCAGTTGGGCACACTGGGATCGGGCAATCACTTTCTCGAGGTTGGGTATGTGGACGAAATCTACAACCCCGAAGCAGCCCGGGTTCTGGGACTTGAAGAGGGGCGAATTACCGTGATCATCCACTGTGGATCACGGGGATTTGGCTACCAAGTGTGCGATGATTATCTCAAGGTCATGGATCGGTCGGTTCGCAAATATAAGATTGAGTTGCCGGACCGGCAGTTGGCCTGTGCCCCGATTCGATCGGAAGAGGGTCAGGCCTACCTGGGCGCCATGCGGTGCGCCATCAATTACGCTTTCGCGAACCGGCAGGTAATCGCTCACCATGCAGGCGTGGCTCTTGCTCGTGCGCTTGGAATCAATTCATCACAATTGGGCCTGCGCACGGTGTATGAAGTCGCGCATAATATCGCCAAGTTTGAAACTCATGAGATCGATGGTATTGTGCGCCAGTTGTGTGTGCATCGCAAAGGGGCGACACGTGCCTTTGCTCCAGGGCGGCCGGAGGTGCCTCAGGATTACCGTGGGATCGGGCAGCCCGTTTTAATTCCCGGCGATATGGGGCGTTATTCGTATGTGCTGACAGGGACTGTGCGTGCGATGGAAGACACCTTTGGAAGCACGTGCCATGGTGCTGGCCGGGCCATGAGTCGTGTCAAAGCCAAGGAAGTTGCACGCGGACGCAACATTACACGCGAGCTTGAGGATCAGGGCATCATTGTGCGTGGTCAGAGCCGTAACACCATGGATGAGGAGTTGCCCGAGGCGTACAAGGATGTTGGTAATGTGGTGGATGCCTGTTCTTTGGCGGGCATCTCGAATAAAGTGGCCCGTCTTCGTCCCT
Source organism: uncultured Verrucomicrobiota bacterium (assembly GCA_964538065.1). Taxonomy (GTDB): domain Bacteria; phylum Verrucomicrobiota; class Verrucomicrobiia; order Limisphaerales; family UBA1319. Next base: position 31,908 of record CAZIDG010000034.1, on the reverse strand, counting down.
TGGGATGTATCAAGGGATAGAGGTGGTATTTTTGGTGAATATTCTTTGTATTCAATGAGTTGCAACCTAAACAGCTTTAATTGACGTTAAAGTGTTTGTTTGGATTGCCGATATGGGGGGTGTATGAAGCGCATTGGTATCCTAACCGCCGGCGGTGACACGCCTGCTTTAAACGCAACCATTCACGGAGCGGTCACCAGGGCGAACGAGGCCAGGGTGGAGGTCGTGGGATTGATCAAGGGATTCAATTCCTTGTTTAATCCCCGTGTTCCGCATGTGCTTCTCAATCCCCTTTTTCAAACAATTCCTGAGCTTGATCCAACCCTCGGCGGTACGGTGATCGGGGCTTCACGGGATTATATTGATCCCAATGACCATAAGGCCTTGAACGATGTAACCGAGAAGTTGCATAAACTGAAGATTGAAGGCCTGATCTGCATTGGTGGGGATGGAACATTAAATGGGATGCAGCCGCTTGCAGAAAGAATTCCGGCTGTCCTGGCGCCCAAGACCATCGATAATGATTTGGGGCTCAATTATCGAAACGAACCAGATGAATGGCAACGACGGTCTCAGGGTGCGAATGGTTTCAAGTATGTCCGTGGCCCGGCACGCACGGTGTTCGATCTCGAACAGATGGTAAACTATGTCACGCCCGGATTTGCCACCGCGGTGTATGAATCGGCAAGTGGAGTCATGCGCATTCGAACCACAGCGGAGAGTCACCGGCGGATTGCCATCATTGAGGTCATGGGACGTCATTCTGGCTACATTGCCCTGGGTTCGATGTATGGGCAACCCGACATCATCTTGCTGCCTGAATATCCTTTGGACATCGAAATCCTTGTTGAAAGGGTTAGGGAAATCTACGAATTGCAGAAAAACGTGGTGATTGTCTGTGGAGAGGGGATAGTCGATCAGGAAGGTCGTGTCCTGGGTGATGAAATCGCAAGTACTGATCCGGCAGGCAATAAGTTGTTGAGTGGTGCTGCAGAGGCCTTGCGCCAGATCTTGATCAAAAAGATTGGCGATGAATTTTTCAAAACACGTCGGCGTGGCCAGACGGCTCGTGAGGCGGTGTTCACCCGTAAAATCGGTCATACACAGCGAGGAGGGCGGCCCATTCTGTTTGATCGTTTCTATGCGGCCCAGCTTGGCGGCAAGGCGGTGGATATGTTGTGTGATAGTCAGAATAATGCTGTGTCCATATTGCAATGGAATCAAAAGAAGGGGTTTTATGTGTCCAGTTTCGACGGCAACGGCTTCCGGGATCGATGGGGATTGATCCACGCCCGCACCATGCATCCATCATTTTATGATCCCGTTCTTATGAGGCCATCCCGGGTGGGAATTGAATACCTGATGAATATTTTTACCGGCGCCATCGGCCAGGACGATTTGGAGTTTATTCACCAGCACATTTTCAATTCTGGCAATCTGACGGAGCCATATCATTCGGTGAATACCGACATTGCCAAGCGGATCCGTTACGTCGACTCTGTGAGCTGAAGCGTGCTGGGGGCATCGTTGCTGTTCTCCGGGGTATGAGGGGCCGGATACAGACTTCTCAACGTCTTGCCATTTCAAGCGTAAGCTGTTGATGGTGTGGATTTAGCCCGTTCCAATAGGACGTTCTTCAAAACGAGTCATCATTCATTCTATGGATTGCCATGCCCGGAGAAGTGCTGTAGAGTGGAGCCCTAATCCGTAGCCCATATCTAAACCAATTACACGCATGATGACCCAGAAAAACCGCATTGGTTGCGCTGGATGCATGATGGCCCGGCGTCAATTCTTCAAGGTGGGTGGAATGGCCTGTCTGGCTGCCAGCAGTGTCTTCAATCCCGTTCCTCTGATGGGAGCGATGACTGATCATCGCCGTACAACGGTGAGGATCATTTACGCCTTGCATGCTCCGCAACAACCTGGCCCTGATTGGCCCAATAAAGGCTTTGATTTCAAGCCAGTCATGGAGCGGGTGAACCGGGTTTTGGTGAAGAAATGCCGCGATATTGACTTCGTTACCTCATTGGCAACTGGTCCGGAGCAGGCGCAAAAGATACTGGACGAGGATAAGGCCAACAATATCGATGGTTATCTCGTGTACCAGTTGAATTGCTGGAATCGAGTCGTTCAAACGATTGCCACCTCGGGCAAGCCTGTTCTGTACGCGGATTTCCAATTCGGTGGCAGCGGTGGTTTTCTTGCTTACGTAGCGGAGTTTATTCGCAAGCAAACAAGGAATGTGGGCTATGTCGCCTCATCCCACATGGAGGACCTCGTGGCGGCGGTTCGTTGTTTCCCTCAAGCCAGCCAGCAGGGAGGGGCAAGTTTTTCAGAAGTTATTCAACAGGTTCGAGTGGCATCCACTCCGAAGGCGGCCATGCCACACTTCAGGTCAGATACGCTTCAAACATTGAATCCCCAGGATTGCATCGAGCGTTTGAAGGGATGCAAAATTCTCGCTGTTCGTGGCCAGGAGCAGGGGGCGGTGCCTCCCATCCTGGGCATCCCGATTGAACATGTGCCTTTTTCCGTGGTGAACGATGCATGGATGGCTGCGGACAAGGAGGAAGCCAGGGCTATTGCAGATCGGTGGGAAAAAACAGCCACCAGTGTGAAGGGCGTGCCTCGCGAGACCCTGGAGCAATCTGCGGCCATGTATCTTGCCCAAAAGGCGGTTCTAAAAAAATACAATGCCAACGCCATCACCATTAATTGCTTGGGTGGTTTTTATGGGGGGCACATCCACGCGTATCCGTGTCTTGGATTCCATCAATTGCTCAATGAAGGACTGGTCGGCGCTTGCGAATGCGATGTGCGGTCCACTGCAACCATGGTGGCAATGACCACCTTGACCCAGGGTCGCCCCGGATATATTTCGGATCCAGTCTTGGATACAGGCAAGCGTCAGATTATTTACGCACATTGCGTGGCATCGAATCGTCCCTTTGGACCACAGGAACGGGGGAATCCATTTCAAATCCTGACCCATTCGGAGGATCGCCAGGGTGCTTCGGTGCGATCGCTATTACCCACGGGTTATCTGACCACCACCGTCGAGGTGTCCCAGGATCGCAAGGAGTTTCTCATTCACCAGGCCAAAGCGGTGGCTAATGATCCAGATGACCGTGCCTGCCGTACCAAGCTATGTGGCGAACCGGTGGGTGACATTGAAAAGCTCTTTCGCGAATGGGATCAGTGGGGGTGGCACCGCGTCACTTACTACGGCGACCTCAAGGCGCCCATCAAGGCTTTGGCAGATGCGGTGGGATGGAAGGTGATCGAGGAAGCCTGATCTTTGTCCGTGAACCATCGACAGGCTGAATAAGGAACAGCCTGCTCACATGCTGAATACCCGCTTGTCAGGTCCAGGGATCCGACAAGCGGTGACGTTTTTTGGATATAAACCTGGGAGGTGTTGTGAGGTGTTGAATGAGTCGCACCGCATGTGGGGATAAATGAATCCACCCGTGTCATTTTTGAGTAGCGCCGAACACTTTTTGTAACAGATCAGTAGTGCGTGCCATGGGATTGGCCCGAATGCTTTTCTCCTCCTCAGCGATCTTCAAGAAAAGGCCGTCGAGTGCCTTGTGTGTTATGTACCCATCAAGATCTCCCGCATCAGGGCTGAGAAATGCACCCGCGAAACTCGCCTTGTCCATCATCTTCTTATAAAAGCTCGTGACGCCCACTTTTTCCGTGGCCTTGGCCACGATGGGATGGAATCGCTCGTAGAGATTGGTTTCACTGGTTCGACGAAAAAACTGAGTGGCGGCAGTGTTGGTGCCCGTAAGGATGGCTTTGGCGTCGGTTAAGGTCATTTGCTGGACGGAATGTCCCAACACAGCAGCCGCTTCGGGAACGGCTTGTTCTGCGGCGTGGTTCATCGCTTCAATAAAATCGTCGGCCAGCCGGTCCTGCCCAAGCATTCGCAGGGCGCTTTCTGCTTTCTTCAGGGTGTCTGGCATGGGGATCTTAACCGCAATATCCTTTAGAAAGCCATTCTCCTTGCCAAGCGATCCGACCGCATGCTCAACCCCTTTGCCAAGGGCTTCCTTCAAACCACTGATCATCTGATCCTCTGAGAGTGCAACCATTGGGATCGACGAGGTGTTGGTTGTGGTTGACTTGGAAAGACCGAGTTTTTCAAGCCAGCCAGCGTTGCATGGGTTGGTAACGAATAAAACGCCGAGTGCCAGAATATAGGAGAATTTGTTATTCATAACCTGATCCGCCTTTTAACGACCTTTCACACTCATTATTCTAATGCACGCATCTGCGACTCGCAATGCGGTGTTGAATGATCACGGATCGCGATGATCCAATTGAGTTATTGATAAGGGTGTGAGGGTTTCTTGACGCAGCATAGTGCGGAGATGTATAAGTCACAAGTTATCGGCATGCAGAAAGATAACATGAGCCTGTAGAATGACGGGACGAGAAACACTCACACTGCCGATGATCACAACCACAGTTAAGAAAAATGGTACATGAGTAAAGAATTGCCACAGGTCGATGGCTACATGGTATTTGAAAAAAACCAGACATTGGGGCCATTTCGACTTTCAGATCTAAGAGTGCGCGCCTCTACAGGGCAATTCGGCCCTGATGCCCAGGTGTGCCAATATGGCAAGAACGAGTGGCAGCCTCTGAGCGCGCTTCTCGGCGCCCCACAGGTGAGTAAGTACCGTGTGCCCACGCTTCATCCTGAGGTGGATCGTTCTGCGGAACTTGCCGCGTTACGGAGAAAACGCATTTTAATCGCATGCCTGGTGGTGGGGGTGCTCGGGTTGATATGGGCGGCCTGGTATTTTGCGCCCGGAGTTCCCTTTGTGACCCTGAATGGCAGTCTCTCCATGCCGGGAACCAATGGCGTCGAGGTGCGCCTGTCATCGGTGGAGATAGCCGCCTACCGTGAGGAGGTCATCAAGCCTGTTTTGTTGCAGAATGGTTTGGTCATGGTTCGCAAAATTGGGAGCCGGGACGACGATGTGTCTTCCTTGAAATTACAGATAGCCGATTTGGAGGACAAAGCGGGTCGTTTGGCTGCCGAAGCAGAGGATTTACGCAAGGAATCCTACAAGATTGAAGCCAAGATGAAGGAACTTCGGTCGGGTCCGGACGCAGAGAGTGCGGAAAAGACCGCCTTGATTGAGGGATGGCAGGCGAAGGTTGATCAATGTGTCAGGCTTGCTGACCGTAAAAGCGGCGAGGTAGCCGCCTTGCGCGCGAAGGCGTCTGATGTGACAGCCGCCATGAAGGATCTTGTTGCCACTGATGGGATTACCGACAAAATGGTTTTCACATTGTGGGAGAATCTGCCTCAGCCAAACGCCTTGGTGACCACGGATGCCAAGGGAACCTATCGCTTGGAACTGGATGGACGTGGACGCTTTTTAGTGATGGCAAAATTCTTTTTCAAGGAAACCGGGGCGTACGCCAGCTGGGTGGTGCCTGTTGAAGTCCAGAAACGAGGTCCCATGGAGCTGAACTTAAACCAGGACAACATGGTAAGCCGACAGGGGTTCCCATACCTGGATGAATTACGCAAAGATGTGGGCAAGCTTCCTCCCCTCAAGCTGGGTTTCCAGACCTCGCCCCCAAAACCATAATCCCTTTCAGCCTCCTACAGGTTGGGGGAGGAAGGAGCCTGGAAGTGGCTCCGAATTCAGGGCAGACACAGTATTGAATGATTTTACACCGCGCCTGTGCCTTGGTAGAAAATGGGGTGTGGCTCAAATCGATTGTATCAAATGGAATCAGTTGGCTCATGGACGGCGCTTTTTTTTAATCGCCGGTCCCTGCGTCATTGAAAGCGAAGACCTTTGCCTGGACATCGCCCGGACACTGGCAAGAACTTGCCGGCGATTGTCCATCCCCTTCATATTCAAAGCCAGCTTCGACAAGGCCAACCGCACTTCCGCCAGTTCATTTCGCGGTCCTGGCATTGAGGGTGGTTTGGCGATTTTGGAAAGGGTGCGTGCCAGGGTTGGTGTGCCCATATTAACCGACATTCATACTGAGGAGCAGGCGCGTTCTGCGGGTGAGGTCGTGGATGTGCTCCAAATTCCTGCCTTCCTGTGCCGACAGACCGATTTAATACAGGCGGCGGTGAAGACGGGGCGAATCGTTAATATCAAGAAGGGCCAATTCCTGGCCCCCAAGGATATGGGGCAGGTGGTGGAAAAAGCCCGCATGGCGGGCGGACGGAAGTTGATGCTAACCGAGCGTGGAACCACGTTCGGCTATAATAATCTGGTCGCCGATATGCGCTCCATACCCATCATGGCCTCCCTGGGATGTCCTGTGGTCTTTGATGCAACCCATTCCGTTCAATTGCCAGGCGGAGCGGGCACCAAGTCAGGAGGACAGCGTGAATTTGCACCGGTTTTGGCTCGTTGTGCCATCGTGGCAGGTGCCCAGGGCCTGTTTTTCGAGACCCACCCGACGCCCGACAAGGCTCTCAGCGATGGGCCAAACATGATTCCCCTTGCCGACATGGCCAAATTGCTGGCTGGACTGGTCAAAATTCAACAGGCACTATGAGGTTCTGATGCCAAAGAAAATCAGTAAAGCATTAATGGCCAGGTTCGCCAGCGTGAAGTTGTTTTTGAGCGATGTGGATGGCATTTTGACGGATGCCACCGTGTGGATTGGAGTGGATTGTGAAATGAAACGCTTCTGTCTGCCGGATGGATTGGGGCTTCGAATGCTGCAACAAGGAGGCATCAAGGTTGGCTGGATCTCAGGACGACCCTCTCCCGCTACCATAGAACGAGCCAAGGAGCTTAAAATCGATTTTCTGCACCAAAGCCGTAATGATAAAGTTCTTGCCGCGGAAGACTTTATGAAAAAAGTTGGGTGCGGTTGGGACGAGGTTTGTTACATGGGCGACGATATTGTGGATTTAAGCATGCTCAAGCGTGCTGGGGTGGCGGTCGTTGTTCCGGCTGCGATTGCAGAGGCCAAGGCGTTGGCCGATTACGAAACCCAGGCTCAGGGAGGGCATGGAGCGGTGAGGGAAGTTGTTGAGATCATCCTGAAAGCGCAGAAAAAATGGTCCCGTTTGGTGGAAGATTATTCGGCATGATTCCAGGAAGATGCACTTGGTTCTCCATTTAATCAAATGATTGGTACTCAATATGATGCTTCAGTAGCGCGTACCAGTCCGGTTCGGACACGGATTTTTTGGGGCGTGGTGATGGCCATGTTATGTGGGATGATGGCCTATGCACAGAACATCACCTTTGGTACCATGAAGAAATTCTCCATTCCTGACTACTATGTTGGAACGGATACCAAGAAATCATTATTAACGGGTGCACAGGCTGTTCCACAAGCCAACGGTCGAGTTTTGATCAGACAATTGCGCATTGAATCGTATGATCGCCGAGGAATGACTAATTTGGTCATTGAGGCGCCGGAGTGTAATTTCGACTATGGCACTCGTCAGGCGTGGTCGGATGGACCGTTGAAGATAACCGACGGACGGGGGCGTTTTAGCATGGAAGGTAATCGGGGCTTTGTGTGGAACCAGACGAACTCCAACTTGGTGGTGTCCAATCAAGTCAAGGCGTCCATACGCAAGGATGCAATTCAACTGTACGAAAAACCATGAAGACGTTTTTACTCTGGATATTGACGTTCACGTCATTGGCCTTCTCAGTCTGTGCTGAGGATACAAATCAGCCGCCATTAAAACTGGAGAATCTGTTGATTCAGTCCGAGAAGGGGGCCGAGTGGGATTTCGCCAACGGCGTTGCTGTATTCAAAGGGAATGTGGTGGTGACGAATCCCCCAGGCATGATGTTGAAATGCCAGATACTTACCGCTCGTTTTGGCATTGCGAAGGGCACCAATGAAGGGATTGGATCGATTGATACCATTGTGGCTGAGGAAAAGGTGGAAATCTACAACGAAACCAAACAAGGTGCTCAGCAAGCTGTTGGAGATAAAGCGGTTTACACAGCTACGAACGATGTGGTCACGTTGACCGGCAATCCGGTTTCGGTATCTTTCCCAGGGGGAGGTTTTACCTCGTCTGTGATTATCTGGGATCGTAAAACAAGCCGTATCAGTGTTCCACCCGGCATGACCCGGATGCAATTTTCTAATTTCCTGGCCAAGCCTCTTGGTTTGGATGGTAAAAAATAGCATGGATAAGAGTCAGTCCAATAATCAGAGCAGGGCATCTGCAGATAGCGTGGCCTTGATTGAAACGCAGGCTTTGGTCAAGGAGTACCGCAAGCGCAAGGTGGTCAACGGAGTGACCATTCATGTGCGTGCTGGCGAAGTGGTGGGCTTGTTGGGCCCCAATGGTGCAGGTAAAACCACCACCTTTAACATGGTGGTGGGGGTTGTCCGACCGGATGAGGGGGCTGTGCGGTTTAAGGGGGAGGACATCACGCGTTTGCCCATGCATCAGCGCGCTCGCAAGGGGATTGGGTATTTAACCCAGGAGCCATCTGTGTTTCGGAAGCTGACAGTGGAACAGAACATCCTGGCCATTCTTGAAACCTGCCAGGGAAACGCACAGGAAAGGAAGGTGCGTCTTAAATACCTATTGGATGAATTGGATCTGACCCCCCTGTCCCAAAGCAGGGCGTACATGCTAAGCGGTGGAGAGAAACGACGTCTCGAAATCACCCGAGCTTTGGTGACCAGTCCCGAGTTGCTTTTGCTGGATGAGCCCTTTAGTGGAATTGATCCGATAGCCGTTTACGAGGTGCAGAAAATCATCCGCCGTTTGAAGGATCGTGGACTCGGTATTCTGATCACTGACCATAATGTGCGCGAAACGCTCAAGTTGGTGGACCGTGCTTACTTGATCCATAAGGGGCAGGTGGTGTGTGAAGGATCGGGGGAGTTTTTGGTGAATGATTCCAAGGCCCGGGAAATCTACCTGGGACCGGAATTCAATCTTTAATCCATGCGCCGACTTCGAACGGTGCATACAAGAACAGGAACAGGTGCATGCAACGTGATGTTGTTACGGTTGAACGGTTTTATACCGAACACGCCAACGCCTTGGGGTTGAAGTTGGTTGCCGGGGCCAATGGTTTAAAGAGATTCATACGTGAACCTACCGTCAACAGGCCGGGTTTGGCATTGGCCGGTTTTACCAAGTATTTTGCATGTCGGCGCATCCAGGTGATTGGGAGCGCAGAAGCCACTTTCCTCAAGTCATTGGGCAATGAGGAGCGTGCGCAACGGTATAAGGAATTGTTCCAATCCCGTGTGCCATGTGTCGTGTTTTGTCGAGGCATCAATCCCGACCGATTGTTTTTAAAAGCCGCGGAAGATGCTGATACACCGGTATTTAAGTCACCATTAATCACCATGAAATTCATCAACCTGGCCACGTTGGCCTTGGAGATGATGTTTGCCCCCCATGGAACGGAGATGGGAAGCATGGTCGATATTTTGGGAGTGGGCGTCATTATTCGTGGTGAAAGTGGCATTGGGAAAAGCGAGTGTGTACTCGAGTTGATCGAACGCGGCTATAGTCTTGTGGCGGACGATATTACGCGAGTGACTCTTGTGGATGGCCGTGAGATTATTGGCACCAGCCCGGCGATCACACGCAACCACATGGAGGTCCGGGGCATTGGCATTATCAATGTCGCTGCCATGTTCGGGGTCAAAAGTATTCGCACTGAAAAACGTGTGGATCTGGTGGTGACACTGAAGTCGTGGCAGGACGTTGCGGATGTGGATCGCCTGGGCATGGACGATGAGTTTGTGGATATTCTTGGCATCGAGATCCCTCACTGCACAATACCGGTAGCTCCAGGGCGCAATGTGGCGCGCCTGGTGGAAGTAGCTGCCTTTCAGACTAAACTGAAAATTATTGGCTACAATGCTGCCAAGGAATTAAACGAGGCACTCATCAACAAAATGACCGGAGGCCCCACCGACTAGCCAAGGGGATGAATTGCTGCTTGGCAATTCCGGAAATCACCTGCATAATGTCGGCTAACGATGAGCGGTGCTAGAAAAGCAGGCGAAAAGTCCAGCCTGGTCGTCAAAGAGTTGGTTGTTTTGAACAAGTTGGGCATTCATGCCCGACCTGCGGCCATGTTTGTCAAGACGGCCAATGTCTTTACCTCGAAAATCTTTGTCGAAAAAGATGGCGAAACCGTTAACGGCAAAAGCATCATGGGCCTCATGATGTTGGCGGCAGGGCCGGGGAGCAAGATCCGTGTTCAAGCCGATGGCCCTGATTCCTCGCAAGCTGTTGCAGCCATTGAGGCTTTGCTCCAGCGCAAGTTTGACGAGGATTAGATCCCATCGTCCCATTTTTCCTGGAAACTGGCTGTTGCCAGCGTCTTCCACATCATCATTCGTGGGTGCGGGGTGTGAAAATATTTGGTTTATCCTCCGGACGCATTCGCTATCATTGAATCATGATCGCACAGGATAAGTCCCGGCAATTATTTGCCGAAGCGTTGAAGTACATCCCTGGTGGAGTGAATTCGCCGGTGCGTGCATTTCGTGCCGTTGGCGGGCAGCCTTTTTTTGTGAATCATGCGCAGGGTTGCCACATTCAGGATGTCGATGGCAATTCCTACATCGATTACGTGGGCACATGGGGTCCTGCCATCCTGGGGCATGCACATCCTGCCATCATAAAGGCCGTGGTGGAAGCTGCAGTGCACGGCACAAGTTTCGGCATTCCCAATCCATTCGAGGTGACCATGGCCCAGAAAATCTGTGCCTTGGTTCCTTCTGTGCAAAAGGTCCGGATGTGCAATTCGGGCACGGAAGCCACCATGTCGGCCATTCGTCTTGCGCGTGGATTTACGGGCCGCGATAAAATCATCAAATTTGAAGGGTGCTATCATGGCCATGTGGATTCTCTCCTGGTGAAGGCGGGATCCGGTGCTCTGACCTTTGGTCATCCTGATAGTGCGGGAATTCCCGCATCATTCACCCAACACACATTGGTCCTTCCTTACAACGACCTGGATGCTGTCAAACAGGCGTTTGAGGCCTATCCGGAGCAGATTGCCGGTATTATTCTTGAACCCGTGGCCGGAAATTCGGGACTCTTTGCCCCCCGGACCGGATATTTGGAGGGTTTGCGCAGACTTACCCAGCAATACGGCGCATTATTGATTTTTGACGAGGTGATGACGGGGTTTCGACTGGCTCCTGGAGGTGCTCAGGAGTTGTACCATATCACTCCCGATCTCAGCTGTTTTGGCAAGGTGATCGGTGGAGGGTTGCCCGTGGGTGCCTTTGGTGGACGTGCGGACATCATGGACCGGCTGGCGCCACTTGGCCCCGTGTACCAGGCTGGCACATTGAGCGGCAACCCCCTGGCCATGGCGGCGGGTCTGGCTGCGCTTGAGACATTATCCAGACAGGATGCCTACCGCACATTGGAGAGCCTTGGAGCGCGTCTGGAGTCGGGCATGAAACAAGCCGCCAAAGAGGCGGGCGTGCCGGTGCGTTTCAATCGCGTGGGTTCCATGTTTTGCGCCTATTTCACCGAGGATCCTGTGGATAACCTATCCGATGCCATGCGGAGTGATCGGGATCGGTTCGCCCGGTACTTTCACGGCATGCTGGCGGGGGGTGTCTACGTGGCGCCATCTCAGTTCGAAGCGGGCTTTCTCAGCACTGCACACACGCCTGCCGACATTGACCGAACCGTCGAAACGGCGGCTGCGGCGTTGAAACAATTATAACAGGGTATGCGAATTTTAGCCATAGATCACGGGACGGTGCGCATGGGGCTTGCCATCAGCGACGAAATGAAAATGATCGCTCAACCTTTGGAATATTTCCCTGCCGACCCCATAACGGATTTTCTGGCACGGTTGAAGGAAATCATCCGCGAGAAACAGGTTGAACTGATCATTGTTGGCATGCCTCGCAACATGGATGGCAGCTACGGACCTGCTGCCCTCAAGGTGCGTGAATTTGTAGCCGTGTTGAATGATGCCATTGCTGTTCCGATCAAGACGTGGGATGAACGTTTGACTTCCGCTCAGGCCAACCGGTTTCTTGCGGAAGGCCATGTCAAGCCATCCAAACGCCGTGAAAAGGTCGATAAGACTGCAGCGGCCATAATCCTGCAGAGTTTTCTCGACTCGCTGGCTCTCTAAGGGATTGATGTGGAGCCATGGAAAAGTCTGCATCCATCGTCAAGGCCAAGCTGACCATAGCCTACAATGGCAGGCAATATTCGGGCTGGCAGACCCAGACCAGTGGCATCGGCGTTCAACAAAGGGTTGAAGAGGCCGTGGAAGCCGTGATGGGACAGCGGATTCCCGTGCATAGCTCCAGTCGGACCGACACTGGGGTGCATGCATTGGGAATGGTGGTGCATCTGGAACTCCCCCAGGCGCGTCGTGCCATGGAAATGCAAAAACTGGCGATGGCCATCAATGCCCATTTGCCAGAGGACATCAGGGTTCTCAAGGCATCCCGCGTGCGTGCCGATTTTCATGCCCGTTTTGAGGCGAAAGGCAAACAGTATCGTTACTTTATCTGGAATCATTTTGCACATAATCCCTTGTTGACTCATAGCACGTGGCATGTGACCCGTCCATTGGACCTGGCTGCCATGCGCAAAGCGGCTGTGTGTTTTTTGGGAAAACAGGATTTTCGTTCCTTTGCTGCAAACCGGAATTATCCCCTGGATAACAGCGTCCGCCGGTTAACGCGCTGTGACATCCAACGGAAGGGGCATCTGATCACCTGCATCATCGAAGGAGATGGATTTCTCTACAAAATGTGCAGGGGGATTGTGGGCACTCTTGCTCAAGTCGGTTTGGGCAGGTTCTCGCCCGACTCCGTCAAAACGATGCTCGAGGGGCGTGACCGCCGTTTGGCTGGGATGACAGCGCCAGCGCATGGCCTGGTTTTGTGGAAGGTTTATTATCATGCACGTCGTTCTTCTCGAGCCTGAGATTCCGCCCAATACCGGCAATGTGGCCCGCCTTTGTGCAGCTACAAAATCCGAGTTGCATCTCATTGAACCGTTTGGATTCCGGCTGGATGACCGGGATCTCAAACGGGCTGGGATGGATTACTGGCAGCAGGTCACCTGGAAGAGGTGGCCTTCATGGCGGGCGTTTCGTGAGCAGTTGCCGTCGCAGGCACGGCTCTGGTTCGTGGAATCCGGAGGCCGCCGTCACTACGGCGAGGTGGCCTATGAGCCCGACGACTATCTCGTGTTTGGGCGGGAGACCAAAGGGATTCCCCAGGCTTTGCTGGAGGAGAACCCGGATCAATGGCTGCGCATACCCATGTTCAACCCCGCCTCCAGGTCCTTGAACCTGTCGAATTGCGTGGCCTTGGTGCTATACGAGGCGCTGCGCCAGACCGGATTTGCTCACGAGACATTGGAATAAGCGATCGTCCTTTTCCCAACCGGCAAAGCCGGATGGTATTAGTCGCCAGCGGATGACTCCGGACGTTCCTTCACGGCATTATCCACGGCGGCATTGTCCTTGTGGCCTCCGGTTTTCCTTTGCCCGGTCCGGGGTGGCGTAGGTTTGACTTCAGGCTTGTTGATTCGGAATTCCTTCAAGCCGGCGTAAATGGACTGGGCCAATCCTGATTTTTCAAATCCGATGACCTTTGTTTCGTGAAGGTCGAAGAAACGTTCCAAATCGGCGGACGTATAATGTTGGACGATGGGGTAATGCGCAAAATCCCTGAGAATTTCAGCACGACTGGTTTCCGATAGATCGCTGGTTATCAACACAAAGTGCAACCTGCTTCGGGCCCTCCAAATCGTATCACGCCCCACAATAATATTGCGGGAGCGCATCACAAACGGGAACATGCGTTCCACTGCCGTATCGGACTCTCGTTCACTCATCACGGGAACTATACAGAAGATGGCATCGGGGGAAAGAAATGTTAAATTGCGAGTTCAGTCGCATATGCCCGATGGGAGTTTGGGGGGGCATGGTAACAGATCTGATTTGGGAAGGTGGAAGCGACTGGACAACAATGTCCAGCAACATGGCCGTTCGTTTGCGATGGATCCGAACGGCACCGTTCAATCGCGGGGGATGGCGGTTTTGGGGTAATCGAAGGCGGGTCCTTGATTTTCATCAGAAAGAGGGCAACTTAATACGTAATTGGGCATGGACTCAGATAAAATGATTTAAAACTCATTATGATTACAGTACTTAACGATTTAACACAACATCCTCCCCGCAGCCCACGGGTGCGTTTGGGTGGATTTGTCATTCTGCCTCGTATGCTTGACAAGTGTCGTGCATTGCTGACTGGAAAGAATGGAGAATACAACTATGCATGCCCGCTGGATCAGCAGTTTCTCTCCTTTGCAGGCATTGATCCCGAGGAACTCAAGACGCAAATTGCGGCAGGCAAGGGGGATGGTGAAATACTTGAATGGGTGATGGCTCACTCAAAAACGCAGCCTCATCCAGCACAAATTGCAGCATGGTCGTCCTATCAGGAACAACGGTGTCCCATGGATACAGACTCTCGTGAATTTTTCCAGGAAGTGCATCAGAAGATCGCTCCAAGCCGCGAGGATGTGGCCAGTTGGTTTGATATGCTGGACCTGGATGATTATGTGTCTTTTGGAGGCAAGGTCTGATTCCTTGTTGGATGATGCCTGAAGCCGGTTTGTAGTCCTTCCATATGGATTCGTCTGTCACCACCAGAACGCCTGAAACAGGCGTTACACATGATTATTTTGTCGGAGTCAAATCGAGGGTGCTTCGTTGGCTGGAAGAGGTTCCTTTATACAAGACGGAGGGAGGGCGGCGGAAATGCCAGGGACCCGATCTTGTATTTGAGGAATGCTTTCGAAAACTTCCGCTGATCTCCAAGGAGGACATTCGTCGTGGGTTTCCTGGTAACTTTTTACGTGGAAACATGGTGTTGCAGGAATTGATTGATCGCGAATTGGTGGAATTGGAACGAACGTCGGGCACATCCGAGGAGCCAACCCCGCTGCTTTTGGAACGAGGATGGTGGAATCGTCAGGAGCGTGAGGCCCTGGAATTGAATCCGCAGGTCAAAGCCTTTCTGAAAAATGGTGACCGGCGGGTGACGATTGCATCACCCACGTGCAGCAGCGAAATCTGTTACACAGGCACCCCATCACCTGAACAGCGGACGCTGGGGAACGCCCTTTTTGTCAACTTATCGCGTCATCCGTTTTTATGGAGCACCCAGGCATTGGAGCGAATGCTCGAAGAGACCCTTGATTGGAGTCCGGTGTTTTTGGATGTCGATCCGGTCTACGGCGCAGTGTTTGCCCGGTATTGTGCGCAGCACAACATCAGGATTCCGTCGCTGAAATTCATTCTGGCCAGCTATGAATATGTGAGCGTGCTTCACAGACGCATTTTGGAAGAAACATTTGATGTGCCTGTGTACAATTTATATGGATCCACTGAAACGGGGCATCTGTTGATGGATGATGGTGCCGGCGGAATGCTCCCGAGTTCCCGGACAGCATATTTGGAATTGCTCGATATTGATCCGCGAGGGGTTGGACGGCTGGTGGTGACCACCCTGACCAATGACTACATGCCATTGATTCGATATGATATTGGTGACCTGGTTCGAATCATTCCAACGCGATCCTCTCCTGTCTATGAGGTTCACGGCCGAACCAAGGATTCAATTGTGAATACACGGGGAGGACGAATAACAGTGGCCGATGTGGATCGATGTTTTGCCTCCGTTAAGGGGATTCTCCACTATCAATTGCGGCAGTCTTCTCCTGATCATTTTACCCTCATCCTGGTGCCAGACCATGCTGGATGCAGCGATCACACGCTCCACAGCATCAGCGGTCAGATGCATGCTTTACAAGGTGCTGAGGTTCATCTTGAATTGCGACAAAGGGATCACGTTCAATGTGAAAACTCAGGAAAATATCGTCTTTTGTACCCCATGGGCTCCCGATAGATGCCCATGGCATTAGAACCTATACTGGAGGCTCGAATACACCAGGTGCGCCTGGTAATCATTGTTACCTCCCGAGGTGTCATCGGTGTAGTCGAAAAAGCCATATTTCAACGTCAGTCGAATGTTGTCTCTTAAGCGACGGATGAGTGTGACTGTAACTGCGTGTTCCTCTGCTCCTGCCCCATAGGGGACATATTCACTGGCCTGCTCCAAATTGTCGGCTTGATAGAAGAAGTAGTGCAACTGCAGATCCGTCTTGTTATCGAGGACAAAGCCAACGGTCGAACTGGCGTCCCAGTAATTATTCCGAAAATCAAGAATGGCCTTTGTGTAATTATTCGCAGGGGTATCTGTCAGGCTGTCCACATAATTGACGCCGATCTGGAAATACATGCGAGACCACGGCACCCAGGTGACGTTCTGGCCAATCATGTGCGAGGTGATTTCGGAGGTCTGCAATTCATTCATGCCGCTGAGGCTGTCAGGAGAAGTATCCACGGTGGACATCTGGTAATCATAGCGGGTGACAAATGTTAGATTATTGAGGGGACGCAATGTGAGACGCACATTGATGTCGTCGGTTTCAAATCGATGGTAAATGATGTAAGCAGGAAAACGGTTGTCTGAATCATTGGCTGTGTTGTCGGTAAGGTGGTCGAAGTCATTGTCGCGCACCTTATGATAATACTGGACATCCGTATTCACCCGGCGAAGGGGGTACCAATTGGCGCCGACCGTGTATTTTTGAGTAAAACGCTCATCCTCGGTATACCGGAGGATGGGCAGACCCAATCCTCCACCACCTTTTTCACGCAAGTCACCAGAGCCTTCCGACCAATCGCCGCGGCCGTAAAACACCCAATTGGTCATGCCTGAATATCTCATCTCCAGACGTTCTGCCACATCGAGAAGTTCGCGAGAACTTTCGGAGTTCATCAAGGTGTCAGTTGCGAGGGTGCCGCCACCCGTTTGAATATACGAACTGGCGCTGTCAATGTTTTGTTGTTCAAGGCGCAGGGATGGAATGATCGAAAACGCCTTCAGAGGTGTGAACATCACGTTCAAATTAAGCAGATGTTCGGTGAGTTCAGAGCCTCCGGCCAGCGAATAGAATCCAAGAGCTGAGGCAAGAGTGCGGTTGTAATCCACATCAAAATCATTCCCGTAGATGCGGCTGCCTGTGGTGTCGGTATCGACGGTGGTGAACGAGTAGCCTGTGGTCAGGCGTGTGGTTTTGTTGAACCGGGTTTCGCTCGTGGCGTGAACGTTGAATAAATCAAGCGAGACATTCTCCTTCTGTGTCAGGTACCGTTGGACAGTTTCGTTGGGCCATTGGATGGTTTTTCGTTCGTTGTTGTTGTCCTGGATTTCGTATCTCAACCCAAGTCCAAGATCCGTTTTGCCGAGTGTATGCTTGAGATCGCCGCTGAAGATATCGCGGGTTTCGTCGATGTCGTATATTGAGGGTGCCAGACCGCGGATGGGACCCGCTCCATAGGGATGGGTGAGCCCCCATGATGTGGAGTCCTTTTGGCCATCCCTGAATTGGTGATCGAATCGGAAGGTGAAGCTGGGTTTCTTGGGAATGTTGATTCCTCCTTCAAACCAAACTTCCCCCCTGTCCATTTCCAGTTCGTCATTGGTGAGTGAATACCACGATTGTGTCTGGGGAAAGAACCCGCCGCTGCCATCGTACCAGGTCCGATATTGCTTGAATCCGCCCCGGACAAAACCGACATTCTGGCGAACATATTCCAAACGCACCGCATAATCACCATTATCGATGAGTGCCCGTCCATCCAACTGGAGATAATTGCCTTTTCCCAACTGGGTCTGGTAATGCAAATCCTCAAGGCCCCCATAGGGATTGTCACGTATCATGTGGCGCTGCTGGAAGGCGGCTGAGTTACCATCCACCTTCATGCCTCCCAACGACATCTCGACCCAATTCACATAATTTGTAGCACTGGCACCGCCCATCTCCGGGTGCCCCTCCGTTTGATTGGCTTCGGGAGTGGCCGCCTCTTCGGATGGCTTGGCATCCTCAGCGAGACACTGGCAATGATCAGCGACTCCGGCAATCAGCCATAACAAGCCCAAGCTGCGGATCCAGCGTCGCCGTTCCATGGGTGATTTGTGTGTATTCACTGGTGGTTCTGGCTGGGGTTAAAAACGCAGGGAGGTGTTCACATGAGAACCGTGCACCGCCTCATGACAACCCGCTGTCCAGCAAGTGCCCTGGGTAATTCGCACAGTGTGATCCGATCCGCCGATATAGGATCGTGAGTTGCTATATTGGATGAAATGACATTTCAGGCACAAGGTGCTGTTGCGTGCCGTGAGCATCTTTTCATTAACGGTCCCATGGGGATCGTGGCATACGGTGCAGCCCTCGCGCATGGCCTCGTGTTCGAAGACATAGGGGCCTCGCTGCGCAGTGTGACAACGCACACAGGTTTCATTTTCCGAGAGCAGGGAAGTGCCGCCCGACCTGGTGGCAGATCCTTTGTGGGGATCGTGGCAATCACCGCAGCTTACCTTGGCTTCCGGCACGGGATGGTGATGGGGAAGTTCAAACTGCCCTCTCTTGTCGAGGTGGCATTCATAGCAGTTTTCAGCGGTGCGGCGTGGGTTGATGATGGTCTGACGCTGGCTGCCTGAGAGCATGCGCGGCTTGCCTGGGCTGTAATTTGTGGAAGTCTTGCGCTCACCGGCCGACTCAACATGAAGACTGGCAGGGCCATGGCACGACTCACATCCCATGTTAATGGCATTGGTGCCGCGGGCCTGCAAACGTGCATGAGAGGCGGTCGGGAAGTCCCGTGTAATGTCTTCATGGCACTGTTCGCATGCTTCCGACCCGACAAATGTTGCGCCAGGAATGAGTGGGGGGACAACGACGGTGCGCTGGACTGTTTCACATGAGATGATAAACAATGCCGCCGTTGCTCCGCATAGCACTGGTGCCAATCTCCATATCCATGCCTTTTGGTTTTCCCTCATAGCATCAATTGGTCCATGGTTGGGGATGGCAAGATGCCATCCCCTAACCTCCACCGTCCTTGGACTTTACTATCAACAACCTCCAGAAGCGGGGTCAGGCCACCTCTTCGGTTGTGCACGCACTGTGTTATTGAGACAGTTCGATTTTGACCTTGTCTTCTGCTACACGGAGCAAATAGCGACAGTAGGCGGCATTGTGGACACCGTAACTGCCATCGTGTTCCACCATGTAGATGTTGAATCGCGCATCCTTTATGTTTTGAGGCAGCAACGATTGTTCATTACCCTGCGGTCCCTTGGATGCGCCCGTCGGATCCGATATCTGGCCTGCGGAGCTATATTCCCACGCCAGGCTCCCATATTTGCTGCGAATGGCCGGATCAGACTTGGTGCTGCCCCACAGGTCCAATAGAGTTTTCACGCGATCCATCCGCGCTTGAATGCCCATCTGGGTGTACATCATTTTCTCATCGGGAGCATCGTGACACTGCAGGCAGGCGTCGAAAGACGTCATCATTGCACTATGTCCAGTAATATTGGGGTTTTCATAGGTGGGGCTATTCACGGTGCGCTGTTGCATGTGGCAGTGTGCGCATTGAGTGGGTAGCTTCCAGTGGGGGGACATATTGGGTGTATCATTGGTTTTCACGCCAATGTTACCCAGCAAGATGTTGTATTGGGGAGAGTGATGGGGGGGGCGGGAACTATCAGAAACCCGGGCTCCTCGAGCATTGTGACATTGCCCGCATATGTTCAAGCTCGGGTCATATTGAGAAGTAAAATTGGTTCCTGTGTTGTAGGAGAAATAATTGGTCGAATACAAAGGATTGCGCAAACGTTCCCCATTTATGGTTTCCACATGTGGATCGTGGCAGATGATGCAATTGATGGCCATTTCGGCGGCTTCCTTGCCGCTCGGAAATGTCCTGTCTTTGAGCATTGCCAGACGCACCGCGCCTGAATGGCAGGCACCACAGGAGTTCATGCGCGATTGTCCGCTGGCTGGGTCTTGAAAGTAATCGGCGGCAACGGAAGTAACATGGATGTGGCCAGACATCTCCCATTCCTCATAGGTGGGATGGTTCACACCCGTATGGCATCCACCGCAGACTTTGGAGGAGATCTCCACTGTAGGTTTCGTAAGGGGATCATCGGGATTGGCTGCATGACTGGCCGCAGGACCGTGGCAGTTTTCACATTGAACGCCATGTAGATGCGGAGTGGTGGCTTCATCCTTGTACCCAGTGGTTAATCCAAATCCAACCACGTGACAGGGCAAACAACTCGCATTTTTCTCCTGTTTGACACGCCTGAGCGGTTCCAAGGCATTGGCGTGACCGGTAGCCAACCAATTGGCATGTGTGGTACGATGGCATTCCCCACAGGCCGAAGCACCTGCATATTGAGGATCAGCTCCAGTGATTCGCAAAAATCCCAACAAATCCTGAGGTATTATGGCTTGTTTTGTGTAGGTTGGCTGCCCCAGCGGGACCCAATCCATGCTGCCAAGGGAGGTGGCTCGCTCCACCCGGAAGGGGCCGTCAAAGCCTCGCCATCCAATCGCCACCTCCTGGTTTGTAACTTCCAAGGAGGTTATGATTGGATTCGGCGGCATGCCTCCGGGTTGGCGAATGGTAAGGTGGGTGGTGCCAACGTTGTATTCGACTGCCATGCAAGGGAAGGCACAAAGGCTAAGCGCAGCAGCAACCAACCAGAGATAAAATGACTGAAACCACCTGGTTTTCATGGCGTCTCCTGTTGTGGGGGAAAGGAATGGCACCGCCGGACAATTCCTGGCTGGCGTCCCCGCCGATAGTTTGAATGGCATGTTGGGCTGGATAACCACAGCTTCTTAAGGGATTTACCTCATTTTATCAGGAAAAATGGAACTTACAATGCCGTCGATTGGCATTTTGCAATCCTATTTTGCCATTGGGATGGCACAACCTCATCCCGCCCACGTACGGAATGAGATGAGACGCGGCCCGGGTCAAAGACTGACCCATGCGCCTGCAGACAGGAAAAAACGGCGGCTGCTAATGGCCAGCACGCCTAGAAATGAGTGTTGCGATGGTCAAGGTCGGTTTCCCACGTCCGAAGTCCGTACCGGCTCAGATAGATGGGGATGTTCTGAAACAGGGGATCCTCTTGTTCTATCTCACGAACCAGAGCCCTTTTGGCGTCCGAACGGGGGCCGTTGAGAAGTGTGAGCGATCCGCCCTCGCCCCCGGCTCCATTGACTTTCCATCCCAATGCGCCATGAGCTTTGGCTATTTCGATGATGCGATGGGCTGCGGGGCTTATTAAATCTGAATGGAGACGACCTTGGGCTTCTGTATTTTCGATCATGGCTTCTCCCAGCGCCTCGAAATTTCCCGCATACAGGGCGTCGCGGGACTTGCCAGCGGTGGCCCGCAGATCGGCAATTTTCCGGCATTCAGGCCCTCCATTTTCAAGATCACGGATGACCTTCTTATGGATGTCGGAAGAGCTGTGGGATTTGCCAAGGTAAACGAGGGTGAGGCGTCGTTCCAATTCCCACCAAATGGCATTGGAAACCTGAATGGGTGAAACGGCGGCATGGGGGTACTGGTGCATTTCAATGTAGTTGATGCCCCCATAAGCGCTGCAAAGCTGATCTTGTATGCCGCATTGTTGCTTCAGTAAATCGACTTCCACAGCCTGGGCCGCATGGGCAACCTCATGGGCCGTAAGCCGGCCTGGAGTCAGCCGATCCAGCGCGCCAATCAAGGCCACCGTAACCGCAGCGGATGTGCCTGTGCCTGCGCCTGCAGGTGCTTCGGAAAAAATGGTTACCTGGAACGCCAGATCCCGCGGTATTTTCATGTACTCGATGGCTGCCTCGAGGAGGGGGTGGCGATCCCATCCGGGCTTCTCATCGTGCCGTACATATCGTTCACCGAAATTCTCTGCATGGATGATGATGCGGTCTGATTGCCCATCCCATGGCGACACTTCGATTTGGACCTCGGCATACGGGTAAACGCCAATGTTGAATACCCGGCCATAGCCGGCAAACCAGGTATCCGTCCATCCGCCATTGTCGCAGACTCGTATTGGGGCCACGCTATTGATGATCCGGGTCGAGTTGTTCGTACTCATGGGTCGGTGATTTATATGTTGTATGGTTGAATACAAATCGGTTTCGATGGCTGGGTCAACTTGTTTTCACCATGATTCGTGACTTTAGGGGAGGGGAGTGCCTGGTTGGCGCTTCCAGCGCAGCCGGGGCAGTTTTCCAGCCTCAATGGCCTTCCAATAGGCCTCTTTTGTCTGTTCGTATATGCCTGCCAGCCCACGGGCATCTGCATCTCTGTCGACTTCCAGCCATACGGTCTCTCCGGATGGCTGGCTGGCCTTGAGAAAGCGCGGGCCATTTTCGCGGATCACCCTGGTGATGGTGCGATCTGTGCCGTCAGGATTGATGATGCCGTAGTCGCTTTTTTCATAAAGGCGGTATCCTCCCGGGTACCACCAGTAGAATATGCCATTCGCCCCCGATTGAATGAGCATTGTGTAAAAGTTTTCATAGTAACTGCCTGCAAATGTCATCAGATCGGAGGAGGGCTGATACTCTTGGGGCCCCAGCAGGCTTACCCCCATTTCTGCCCACATCACGGGTTTGGAGGGATCGCAAAGCCGCGCATATGCCGCAGTGAAACAGCCAGGCTTGACGCGCTCCCAATCGCCGATCCGTCCGTAGGCTTCCGGTTCCCAAATATCAACGGCTCCAGCCAGCCCATAAAAATCATACGGCAACAAATCGGGCCAGACATGAGTGGGGTCACCCGACATTTGCATGCGGAAACTGACAGGGTGATGAGGGTCAATCGTTTGTATCAGACGCCTCGCTTCCGCGTAGGGGGTATGGATTAATTCATCCAAAAACGCCCGGTAATCAGCTGTCATCCCCCGCCAAGGACCGTCCTGGCACAGATAATCGACGGGGGGAATGCTTGCCTGCTGATTCAATCGGGGAAGGTTCGTGCCCCAGTGTTTTTCAGCTTCTTCGATGGATCCGTATTTACGCGCAATCCATGCAAGCCAGGCCGGTGCATAGCCCAGTTGGTGTTTGTGGTCGAAATGGCTCGGTTCCCATGCCAAATCGTAGGCAAATACCGTGTCATTTTCCGCAAGACGGTAATGCTCGATCAATGCCTTCATCTCCTCCCACCGAAAATTCAAAGGTGTTCCCGGGCGCAGGGATTGGTTTACTTTTATGCCAAGCAAGTCACACCGACGCAGGAAGTCCAGAAGATGAAGGGCGTCCAGTGACCGGTAATAAATAAAAACGCTCACCGCATTTAGATTCATGGCCGCGATACGGCGCAAGTCCCTATCGATGACCTCGGGATCATAGGCCCCGCGCCCAAGCCAATATTCAAAGTACTCGTTTGCCACACCGATGCCGGAGGATGGCATGTAATTGACTCCATGGGGTTTCCACGGCTTGTTTTTAAGCCAAAAACCACCATTGTGGACTTCCACGAATTGGGGTTTTTTGTGAGGTGTCCAGACGTTCAGTGCATGTGAAATCTGATCGATCACGTGCCCGTTTTCCAGAAGTACGACGCTTACCTGATAACCGCCTTGCGGCCATTTTTGGGGTGTCCAGTTGGTTGCTACCGAAACGATATTGGTGGGGGGCAGGGGACCCAGCTTCCATGTCTGGGCAAAAACAACCCGCTGCGGTGCCTTTGCCTGTGTCACCTTGATGCATACGTCCACAGGGTTCGATGATTGGCGACGTATGTTGGCTATTCGCGCGCCCATGGGAATCGTTCCATTTTCGAGGACCGTGAAATACTCCGCACCTCCTTCATGAAGAAGACAGCCTCGTCGCATGGTGGTGCTCACTTGGGTCAGGAGTCTGGCTGCCCAGGGCTTTAGTACCCATTGCGAGGCAGGAGGGGTAAATGCGGTCCAAAGTCCCCAGGGGTACGGTTTTTCAGTGTGCAGAATCATGCTGGCTAAAGCGCCTCGGTATTCGCCGTGCGTACCCAAGGCCGCCAGAAGCGGTTGCCAACGCCAGGGACGATCCTGATTGAACCCCACACCCCGGGGCCTGGGATGCATCCCCCATAGGTCACCTTCCATGGTGAGGTTGCCAGAAAGATCGTAGGGGAGCCCCTCGACCAACTGGATGGAATGGATGTCTTGCATGGGATGGAACAGGTACGAAGGACACAGGGTTTCCAAACGAGGAGACGCCTCTTGTGTGGGTGGCACGTTATTTCCAAGGGGATTGCATGCTGTCCCCAGGGGGCCGAGCCAGAATTCGTGCTGGCCGCCTTCGGTTGTGCCGTGGGAAAGGGCAAGACCGACGGTGAATCTGCTGGCCTTTTCGACATGCAGGAAATCCCCCTTGCCCCCCCGACCAGCCGTGGATTCCCAAAAATGGAATTCCTCTGGTGCCAGGGCGTAGTCACGCCATTGGGTGGTGAGTGGCACGGTGGCAATCCATCTCGAACCATCCTGTTCAATCCATTCCACGGCCAATTGCTTGGTGCGGGGGCCGCCTTTGGCGCGAAAACAGGTCAATGTGTGATGGTTTGTAAAAGGATTTGAGAAGACTGGAGGTTCCCAATGATCCCAACTGGTCAGGTTTTCGATCCTGGCGTGAAGAACAGAGACACCCTCTGATTGTGTTGTCTCCAATTGGGCTGGGGATTCCGGCTTGTTGGATTGATGTATCCATTGGGCTGCATCGCCAGGTTTGAATTGGATGAATATGTGGTCGGGCTTGGTGGCGTGAACGGTGCTGTCGTATTCCCGGCGGGAAATCCACTGTCCATTCAGCCAGTAAACGGCGTCTTCCCAGAGGGGGAGCCCCATGGCCATAATGTGGCCTCCATGTCGCAAATGTTGTTCAATTAACCTCATGCTGGCAGCAGGAAGGCGTCGGCCATCGGGTATCACCAACGTATCTTCATCTTTCAGAGTATCAGTTGTTGGGTTGGCAATGGCCTGGTAATCCTGCCAGACAATCGTATATCCGGCCGCAGTCATTGTGTGGGAAAGGACCTCGACATATGGGAGATTGGTGTCCTGAAGACTCGGCACAACAATGGTTGCACGCTCCGCATGCAGGGAGAATGCCCATGACAACAGTCCCATGAGGGTTGTATGGATGAATAGCGATTTCATTGGATCCCATGCTTTCCATGGAAACCAACAACGTCAAGGCTCATGAATGACTGTCTTGCGACGGACAGCAATGGAGATGCAGGTTGCGTTGTAAAAGCCACTTCATTTTTAATTCGCAATCTCGCTGCTTCTGGTCATAATAACCCCATGGTCCTTACAGCGAAGGAACGAGACAGTCTGGTGCAACTCAAGCATCAATCGCCGCATCAACTGTTGGGCATGCACCCACTGGGAGATGGATCAGGCATCGTCGTCAGAGTGTTTTGGCCTGGTGCAGCCCAGGTGGAAATCGTGCCAGTCCACGAGCATGACAAGCCCTCCTTTAAATTAAAAAAAATCCATAAAGACGGGCTTTTCGAAGGTGTCACCCGTGCCAGCAAAACAGTGTATGCCTATGATGTCATCATGACTGATGAACAGGGGCATGCCCATCAAGGCCGTGATCCTTACTCTTTTCTGCCCACGTTGGGTGAAACCGATCTCTATCTGTTCGCACAGGGCAATGAACGGCGTATTTATGACAAACTCGGTTCCCATCTTCGCGTGATAGACGGGGTCCCCGGAACGAGCTTTGCCGTTTGGGCTCCCAATGCCCGTCGTGTCAGTGTGGTGGGTGATTTTAACCAATGGGATGGCCGTTTTCACTCCATGCGCCTGGTGGGTTCATCCGGCATATGGGAAATCTTCATACCGGGAGTTCAGAAGGGGGCCCTTTATAAATTTGAAATCCTGGATGCCCACGGCCGTTTGGTCGTGAAGACGGATCCGTTTGGGGTCTTTTTTGAGATTCCTCCCAAAAATGCCGCCATTGTCTGGGAGGTGCGGCGTTTTGAATGGGATGACGAACCATGGATGCAACGTCGGCGCACATGGGATTCGCTTCGGTCACCTGTGAGTATCTATGAAGTACACATGGGTTCCTGGCAGAAAAAAAGCTTGGGGGAATCCCCAAGCTACCGTGAAATGGCTGCCCCGTTGATTGAGTATGTCAACAAAATGGGTTTTACTCATGTCGAATTCCTGCCTGTGGCCGAACACGCCTTTTTCCCTTCCTGGGGTTACCAGGTGACGGGATTCTATGCGCCGACATCGCGATATGGCACGCCGGATGATTTCCAATACCTCGTCAATGCGCTTCATGCTGCTGGGATTGGAATCATCATAGACTGGGTGCCGGCGCACTTCCCCCGGGACGACTGGGCGCTGGCTCGCTTTGATGGCACCGCTCTTTTCGAGCATGAAGACCCTCGCAAGGGGGCGCACCAGGATTGGGGCACTCTGATCTTCAACTATGGCCGGCATGAAGTGCGCAATTATCTTGCCGCAAACGCCCTGTTTTGGTGCGAGAAATACCATATTGACGGCCTTAGGGTTGATGCGGTGGCATCCATGCTGTATCTCGATTACTCCCGCAAGGCGGGGGAATGGATTCCCAACCAGTATGGTGGTCGTGAAAACCTCGAGGCGGTCGAGTTCCTTCGTCATTTCAACCATCTGGTGCATACCGAGCACCCTGGGGTCATGACCATTGCTGAGGAATCCACTGCCTGGCCTCAGGTCAGCCGTCCTCCCTACCTGGGTGGTTTGGGGTTCTCCCTCAAGTGGAACATGGGGTGGATGCATGATACCTTGCGCTATTTTAGCCTTGATCCCATATTCCGCAAATACCACCAAAACGATCTCACCTTTGCCATGTTGTATCATTACCATGAGAATTTCATCCTGCCCCTTTCGCATGATGAAATCGTCCATGGCAAGGGATCGCTCATCGGAAAAATGCCGGGTGACGATTGGCGGCAATTCGCGAATTTGCGGGCTTTGTTAGCTTATCAATGGACGTTCCCAGGCAAGAAACTCCTGTTCATGGGAGGTGAGTTCGGCCAGCGTTCAGAGTGGAATCCCAACGCCAGCCTCGATTGGTTCCTGTTGGAAATGGGACCATATCATCAAGGTCTGCAATCGTTTGTGGCTGATCTGAATGCATTGTACCGTTCAGAGCCTTCCTTATGGCAGGCCGATTATGACTATGCTGGCTTTTATTGGGTGGATTGCACCGATACTGAGAATAGTGTTCTGTCGTTTATCCGTCATGACAAGGACCATGGACGCGCTGTGATGGTCATCCTGAATCTTACGCCTGTGGTGCGTACGGGCTATCGACTTGGCTTGCCTCGGCCAGGACGTTGGCGCGAGGCTCTTAACAGCGATGCAAAAGCATATGGAGGCGGAAATCAGGGAAACCTGGGCGGGGTGACGGCGGAGGAACTGCCATCACACGGACAGCCGTTCTCAGCTCTCTTTACCTTGCCGCCGCTGGCTGCCGTGGTGTTTCAGCATGAAGGCTGACGCCGCCTATGGCATGCCCCCATGTGTGGCTGCCGATGGCCTGTTGTGGCCATGAGGTGTCAACTGAGTTTGAGCAGGTCGTCGATTTGTTTTCGAAGATCGCCCAGGTCCTTGCTGCGAAAGCTCTGTTTTGTTTTTTCCAGGACGTCGACCGTTTTGCGCAATGCGTTGATCAAATCGAGCTTTTCCACGGCGTTCCGGCCGTTCTCCGTTCGAGCAAGCACTTGAGTCGCTTTTTCCATTTCCAGCATCATCTGCACCATGTGGTGAATTGAAAGGGCCAGGTAATGGTGTAGAGGGGTGGTGTTTTCTGGGGTTCCACGTTGCTTGATGGCGTTTTCAAGCTGTTCCAGTTCTGAAGACCATTGCTCGAGCAAAACACGGTTCGATCGCACACACTGCCGTCGCCGGTATTGTGCGATGCTGTCATTTAACAGGGGAATAAGTTGCGCAAAATCCGGTGGTTTCGTCAGGTATCCTGCCACAGAGAGATGAACCGACTTGATCGCTGTCTGGAGAGTGGGATTGCCTGTCATCAGCACCACTGGCAGACCCTGCATGATTTGGGGGATTTTCTCGATCAGTTCCAGGTTGGTGTTGCCGGGCATCATGATGTCTGAGATCAGGATGTCGAAGCTCTGTTCCTGTAGGAGTTTTACAACTCCATCGGCCTCGCAGGCGCAAAGGACCTCAAAGCCTTCTCTTCGGAGGCGTTCGGCAAATCCTTCGCGGAACAACGGGTCGTCATCGGCGAAGAGCACTCGTTTGGCGGTTTCGCCCTCTGTATTAGCTCCAGGATTCATGGCGTTTGCGCATTCTTTAAGTGCTTGTGAATGCATAGGGTAAGTTCCTGTTGATTAAATGGCTTGTGCAATATGTCCAGAATGCCTGACTCGGCAAGTGGTTGGGCGTAATCCTGGGCATGAAATCCGGTGGCAAGCAAAATGGGGGTTTCAGGCCGGACTTTGTGCAGTATCTGCGCCAATTCCGGACCAGTCATTCCAGGCATGGTCATGTCCGTGATGATCATGTCGTATTTCTCAGGATTCTTCTCGAATTGCTGGACGGCTTGTCCTGGATTGGAAAAGACCTCCACATGGTAACCACAGCGTGTGAGTATTTTTTCCATGGCACGGCAGAGGATGACCTCATCGTCCACATAAAGAATGGTTTCGCCTTGTCCAAGAGTCATGTCCCTTGTCCCAGCAGGTACATGAGTGAGTTCTTCGTGCAAGGCAGGTAAATAGACCTGGAGGGTGGTGCCTATGCCCGGTTGGCTATAGACTTGGACAAAACCCTCATGATCTTTGACGATCCCATGTACAACCGACAGCCCAAGACCGGTGCTTTCACCCGGAGGATGTGTGGTGTAGAAAGGCTCGAATATGCGCGTCTGGGTTTGAGCTCCCATGCCTTCACCAGTGTCGGCCACGGTTAATTTCAGGTAGGTGCCTGGCTTGCATTCGGGCTGTTCGAGGAGGAACTCCGGGGTCATCTCGATGCATTGTGCTTTGACAATCAACCGACCAGGCTTTTGACGCATGGCATAGGTGCTATTGTTGCACAGATTCATGATGACCTGGTGGAGTTGCACGGGATCGGCCAGAATTTTCGGCAAGTTGTCCTCGATCAACACGTCCATCTCGATGGTGGTTGGGATGGCGGAACGCAATAATTTCATGGATTCCTTGAGCACGGGTCGGATGTCCATGGGCCGTTTTTCCGGGCTGCTCTGGCGACTGAAGGTAAGGACTTGACTAACCAATTCCTTTGCCCGATGGCTGGCTGCAAGCACCTGTCCCAAATGAGCCAGGGTGGCCGATTTATCCTCGACGTCCATTTGAGCGAGTTCGGCGTAACAAATAATGGCACCCAGGATGTTGTTGAAATCGTGGGCAATGCCTCCCGCCAGGGTGCCAATGGCTTCGAGTTTCTGACTCTGCCGCATCTGTTGGGTCATTTTTTCGCGTGTCTGTTGATCGTTGACACGTTCCGTTATGTCAATGTTTGTGCCCAGAATTCCAATAATTTGATCGCCAACGCGGATGGGTGCCACAATGGACATGTACTGTCGGTTACCCTCCTTTGTTTCCAGACTCATTTCGTGTTTTACGACTTCGCCCGCCATGGCGCGGCGGTTGTTGTCCTGGAATTTGGCCAAAAGGGCAGGGGGCAACCCCATGTCTTCCAATTTGTGGCCCAAATACGCTCCGAAGTGCTTTACGGATAATGAGTTTTGAAGGATGCATTTGCCCGTGGCATCGCAGGCCCAAAATTGTACAGGGAGGTTTTCAAATGCGGTGCGCAACTGAGCCTCCATGGTGGCGCGTTCCAGGGTGGCTTGTTCGACTTGCTTCTGCTTCTTTACGTCTTTTGCCACGCCCATCGCGGCGGGCATGCCGTTCCAAGAGATGCCCTGCAGCGTTATTTCCCCTTCAAATATGGCGATTTGGTCTTCCAGCGGACCCATTCGGATTTCCATGGTCAGCTTCTCGCCTGAAAAGACACGATCAAGAATGGGGCTCCAATCGTGTTTTGAGGACATATTCGAACGTACAAATTCCCGAAACAAATGATGGGTAACTTCCTCGGTACTAACGCCAGCCATGGCACAGAATTGTTTGTTGGCCAGCAGGATTTTACCACAACCATCCATCAGAACGATGGCGTCTGAGACTGAGTCGAGAATTTGAACCAATGTTAGTTCAGACTTGGTGTCCAGTCCCGGAG
>CAZIDG010000034.1:0-1643 GCA_964538065.1 uncultured Verrucomicrobiota bacterium | reverse complement strand
TATCCGAACGGTCACTCCAATGAATCAACAATGCAAAGGCAAAACAAACTGCTATCGCTGCCCACGCGCTTGAAAACGACACAATGCCTGGAAATCGTGAGGAGGTGCCTTCTTTGGAGGGTACAGGTTGAGCGCCATGTTCAATTACCTTGCACATTACAACACCCTAACATCCAACATGTTTCTACAAAGTCAATAGTTCTGACCTCCAAACATGAGACGCAAAATGATTCTTGGCTTGTTGCTGAGAACGTTAAAATTTATCGAGGGCGATATAATCAACCCGTTATACGCAATATCCAGAATCGGAATGAGTTGCGAATAATGACGCCTAATCTAGGCGCCAAAAAGGATCGTTGGTGCGCATCCGTTATTTAAACGCCGCATAAACACGATGCACATCATCATGATCATCAACGGCATTCAAGAAATCCACAACATCTTTGCGATCACCCTCACTAAGTTGAGGGAAGTTTTTTGCCAGGTAGCGAATTTCTGACGCAATAACCTTCCATCCCATCCCTTTGAGGGCTTTGGCCACAGTGTCCAGGTCCTTAATTTCAGTGATGAATCGAGCCCCCTTCATGCCTGTGGGCACTTCCTCTTCCTCCAGCGCTTCGATTTCCTGTGCTCCTGCCTCAATCGCATCCGACTCCGCATCACGGCTTGTGTCAGTGTGGGTCGCCTCCACGACTCCCATGCGGTTGAAGAAAAAGCTGACGCAACCCGGTTGGCCCAGTGATCCGGCCTTGAACAGATTCCGAATTTCCGGTGCGGTACGATTGCGGTTATCCGTCAGACATTCGACGACGACAGGGACTTTATGAGGGCCAAATCCTTCGTAGGTGACCAGTTCAAACACGACTTTATCATCTGTCTGACCTGAACCCTTTTTTATGGCGCGTTCAATGGTGTCGCGTGTGACAGAGCTTTTTCGAGCCTTTTCCACAGCAGCCGCAAGACGGGCATTGAGGTCGGGATCGGCGCCACCCAGTTTGGCGGCGACAACAATTTCCCTTACCAGTTTAACGACCATCTGGCCGCGTTTTTGCGCATTGGCCTCACGGCCAGCTTGTTTCCATTGTGCACCCATAGGTGGCTCAATTCTGTGAGAACCGGCCTTACTGATCAACTTAAAAGGAGCCCCCCTCACAGAAGAGACAATAATCATCACAAGTGTTTGGATGCCAACATGATGGATGGTATTTGTGTTTGGGGTCAAAGATATGTAACAAATCTGATCGCTGGCGTGTCTAGATGGATGAAAGGCACAACGGTGGACGTTGGATCCTGTGGTGGAGTGGTACTCCAGCACAGTCATATGGGGGGAACCAAATATGCCAGTGTTGTCGAAATTCTGTGGTATTGTGGTCGTAATGCTATTTGCACGCCAACTCGGCGCCCGCTTTCACGCCTTCTATAAAAACAGCGAGATGGTGGTGGGACTTCAGCCCCTGCGCATCATCGAAAGCGATGCGCCTTATTGGGTGTGCGAGCTGGTGCTTTCCTGGGCAGCACAACATGAGTTCGAGTTGTTGGAGGCATGGAACCATTGTGGAATACGGAAGCGTCCCAACGCCATTCCTGCCGTGAACCATGGATGAAGAAATGGAGGAGGTATGAAGATGTTCGCACTCTTTTTA
>CAZIDG010000033.1:27321-41871 GCA_964538065.1 uncultured Verrucomicrobiota bacterium | reverse complement strand
CATGCGTGTGGTGATTCAACGGGTGGCTGAGGCCAGTGTTCGCATCCAGGACCGCGTCCATGCGAGCATCGGGCCAGGATTGCTGGTGTTGCTGGCGGTGGAACCCTCGGACACGGCTGACGACGCCGAGTGGCTCATGGGCAAAATCGCCCGTTTACGGGTCTTCAACGATGCCGAGGACGTGATGAACCTCTCCGTCCAGGAAAGCCAGGGTGAGGTCCTTGTGGTGAGCCAATTCACCCTCTTTGCCAGCACCAAAAAGGGCAACCGCCCTTCCTACAGCCGGTCTGCCCCTCCTGACTTTGCCATTCCCGCCTACGAGAACGCCGTCTCCCGCCTGGCAGAAATTCTGGGACACCCCATCAAGACCGGTGTCTTCGGTGCCGATATGAAGGTGAGTCTGGTCAATGATGGACCGGTCACCATCATCATCGATTCCAAGTTGAGGGAATAGAGGCCTCCCTGTGTCTGGCAGACCAGGTTCTGCCGGGCGGCAAAAAGTGCTCGTTCTGAACCTCTTTGGCTGGGTTGAAATTGCCGACCGGCAACGCTTGTCATTCGCAAGTTGTTGATAATAAGCAGCCAACATTCATGGCACAGGCATTGCTGCGAGGGAGTGGCAAATGAATGTGAGTCTCGTTCAGGCTACTGCTGCCATGCAGGCACAACAGCGCTACCAGGAAGTGCTGGCGGACAATATTGCCTCCAGCTCGCTGCCCGCCTATCGCAAGCATGACATGTCGTTTGCCGCGATCCAGGCGGGTGTGATCGGCAACAAAACGAACAACACGTTCAGCGCCTCGACCCCGGTGAGCCTGCCTCGCTTTACGAGTACCACCAATTTTACCCCCGGCAACACCGTCTTCACAGGTGTGGAGACCAACATGTCGCTGGAGGGTCCGGGATTTTTCGAAGTCCGTTTGCCCAACGGCACTTCCGCTTACACCCGCAACGGCGAATTCAACATCAACAGCCAGGGGGAATTGATCACCGCCAGTGGCTACACCGTCATGGGTGATGCAGGCACCATCCAGATGGACTTGAGGAATCCGGCCCCGATCACCGTCTCCGCCAACGGCGAAGTCCGTCAGGGAGAGGATCTTAAAGGCAAGATCAAGGTGGTTGATTTCAATGATCCCAACCTGCTCACCCCCATTTCGCAGAGCTGTTTTTTAGCGTCCAATCCCTCTCTTCAAACGATCGATGCCACCAACACGACCGTTCACCAGAAGAGCCTTGAAATGGCCAATTCCACGCCGGTGCAGGAAATGAGCAGTCTTCTTTCCACCATGCGTTCCTTCGAAGCCAATCAGCGGGTGCTGCAATTGAGCGATGAACGAAGCGGTAAAACCATATCGGAATTGTCAGGAACCTGATTGAATTATGTTGCGAGCACTTTATTCAGCCGCCTCCGGCATGCAGAGCCAGCAGATGAACCTGGATGTGGTGGCCAACAACCTGGCCAACGTCAACACCACGGGCTTCAAGAAATCCAAAATCGAATTCCAGGATCTTCTCTACCAGACCACGCGCTCTGCCGGCGCCGACCAGGGCAATGGCAACCAGTTGCCCACCGGCGTCCAGGTGGGGCATGGTTCACGCCCCGTGGCCACATCACGCATTTTCACCACCGGCGAACTCTCCCAAACGGGTGAACAACTGGATGTTGCCATCCAGGGGGATGGATTCTTTGAAGTGCAATTACCCGATGGCACCCGTGCTTACACACGCGACGGCGCCTTGAAACGCGCCTCGGATGGCCGCATCACCACCAGCGACGGTTACACCGTCCAGGGCGGCTGGCAGCCGATCCAATCCGGCACCACCTCCATCAGCATTGCCTCCACAGGCGAAGTGACCACCAACGGGGCCAACGGGGCGCAAACCTTCCGCGTGCAACTGGTCCGCTTTACCAATCCCGCGGGTCTCGAAAGCGCCGGCAACAACCTCTACAAGGAAACGCAGGCCTCGGGCGCGCCCGAAATCGGCAATCCCGGCGAAAATGGCTTCGGCACCCTCAACCAATACTACCTGGAAAAATCCAACGTCCAGGTCGTCGAGGAAATGGTCAATTTGATCATGGCCCAGCGCGCCTATGAAGTGAACGCCAAGACCGTCCAGGCTTCGGATGAAATGATGAGCCTGAGCAATAATCTGCGCCGATAATGAAAGCTTTTGTGATCCATATGCTGGGAAAATGGCTGCCTCGGCTCGCTCTGGCCACAGCCCTGGTCACCAGCGCCCAGGCCCTCCCCGGCGTCTCCACCAACACGCTGCAGTTGATCCCGCAGGCGGAAGTGGACAGCCAGGGCATCCATCTGGACCAACTGCTCGCCAACGCCACCGAGCTTTCCCTGCCCCGTCTGCGCGTAGCCGATGCGCCCGCCTTTGGCCAGACCATCGTGCTCACCCGCACCCAAATCCAGGCCGCGCTCCAAAAGGACGCACCCGAGCTGGCCTCCGGCACCTGGACCGGTGTGGATCGTGTTCGGATCGCCCGCCGCAGCCGTCCTCTCCCTGAGTCTGATTTGAAAAGCATGCTGACGGAGGCCATCCAACGCGAATACGTCCGCGACCAGGGTGAACTCGAACTCCGTTTCACCCGTCCCTGGAGCACGATCCGCGTGCCGGACGAACCGCTGGAAATCAAGGTTGTGGACATGCCCGCCACGGGCGTGAGCGCCAATTTCATCGCACGTTTCGAGTTGCGCACCAGCCGTGAGCTGTTGGGCAACTGGCAGGCCATTATGCAGGGCCGGGTCTGGCGCGAGGTGTGTGTTGCCGCCGCCCCGCTGAAACGCGGCCAGATGCTCGGCGCCAACGATGTCGCCCGCGAGCGCCGCGATATCCTTGGCCTTCGCGATCTGCTGGCCCAGGCGCCCGAAGACTTCGGCGCCCTGGAGGTGGTGGACGCTGTGCCAGCCGGCAATCCCCTGACCAACCGTTCCCTGCGGGCGCGTCCCATCATGCACCGCGGCGACATGGTTGAAGCCCTTGTGCAGGACGGCTATCTGACGATTTCACTGAAAGTGGAAGTTCTGGAGGAAGGGGCTCCCGGCCAGACCATCCGCGTACGCAACCCTCTGACGCGCCGCGAACTGCGGGGCAAGGTGCAAAATGAACAAACGATTCTTGTTTCAATCTAACCGCCTCGGCTGGCTCCTGGCTCTGACGCTCTGCGCCACCGCCGCCGCCACCCGCGCCGACTCGCTTTGGCGCGATGACTCGGTGCGTCCCATGTTCGCGGATAAACGCGCCAATGCCGTGGGTGATGTCGTGACCATCGTGGTGCAGGAAAGCAACACCACCAGCAAGGACGCCAGCACGACCAGCAAAAAGTCGTCGGGCGTGGACGCGAACATTACGAGTTTTCTCTACGGCCCCTCGAATAGCGGTTTTCTGACCAAGGGCGGCAAATACCCCGCCATGAAATTTGATAACAGCTCCGAATTCTCCGGGACTGGTTCCGTGGGCTCGAGCGAGAAGATCGTCGCCCGGATCGCCGTCCGGGTGGTGGATGTCCTCCCCAACCACAACCTGGTGATCGAAGGCACACGCCAGACGTCCTTCTCCGGTGAAAGCCAGGATGTCATCCTGCGCGGCACCGTCCGTCCCGAGGACATCACCGCCAACAACGTGGTGTACAGCTACAATGTGGCGGATGTCACCATCAAGTTCCTCTCCAAGGGCACGGTGACCGATGGCCAGAAGAAGGGCTGGTTCACACGTGTCTGGGACAAGCTGACACCATTCTAAACCTGATCTAATCCACATGATCCGCATCGGACAACGTATTTGGATCCAGAGCCGCCGAACCCTCCTGGCAGCCGCCTTGTGTGTCACCATGGGCGGATTCACTCCCGCCTCCCCCCAGGCAGCGGGGGTGCGTGTGAAGGACCTTGTCATGGTCGCCGGTGCTCGTGAAAACCAGTTGGTGGGCTACGGTCTGGCTGTCGGCCTGGCTGGAGATGGCGATAAAAACCAGATATACACCGTTCAAAGCATTGCCAACATGCTCCAGCGCTTTGGCATCACAGTCCCCTCGACCACGCTCCAGTCCAAGAACGCCGCAGCCGTCCTTGTCACAGCTGATATCCCCGCCTTTGTAAAGCCCGGCACGCGCCTTGACGTCACCGTCTCCTCCATGGGCGACGCCAAGACCCTCCAGGGTGCCGTCCTGCTCCAAACCCCGCTGCTCGGTGCCGATGGCAAGGTCTATGCCGTCGCCCAGGGTGCCCTGTCAGTGGGCGGTTTTACGAGCGGCAATGGCGGGAGTGGAGGCGCTTCAGTTCAGAAAAACCATCCCACCGTCGGTCAGATCGTGGGCGGCGCCCTCGTGGAAAAGGAGGTTCCTGCGACCATCGTGCATAATAATTGTCTCGAACTGATGCTTCGCGATCCTGACTTCACATCGGCGGCCCGTCTGGCCACCGCCATCAATGAACAGTTTCCCGACCTTGCCCAGGCCCTCGATTCCAGTTCCGTCAAGGTCAAGATCCCCGCTGGACTCGAGCAGTCCCCCGTCGATTTCATCGCCCGCCTCGAATCCATCGAGGTCACGCCCGACACCGCTGCCCGCATCGTCATTAACGAGAGGACCGGCACCATCGTGGCCAATTCCCGCATCCGGATTTCCCATTGCGCCGTCTCTCATGGCAACCTCACCATCACCATCGCCAGCACCCTGAGCGTCTCCCAGCCCAACGCGCTGAGCCAGACCGGCAAAACGACGGTCACCCCCAGCACGGATACCAAGGCTGCTGAAAGCAAGGCCAACATGGTCGATTTGCCGGAAATGCCCACCGTTGAAAAAGTGGCCTCCGCCCTCAACTCCCTGGGTGTCACCCCCCGGGACATGATGTCCATTCTCCAAGCCATGAAACAGGCCGGCGCCCTGCAGGCCGAACTCGTCATCAAATGAACAACGTCACCTCCACTTCCACTTCATGGCAACCCAGGGTCAAGGCCTCGGACATCCCCCTTGAGCGCCTCTCCACCAATCCCGAGCTGACCGAGAACCAGAAGAGCGCCGAGGTCAGCCGCCAGTTCGAATCCCTTTTGCTGCGCCAGATCATCACGGAGGCCAACAAAACCGTCTTCAAATCATCCTTGACGGACAACTCGCTCGCCCAGGGTGTGTACCAGGACATGGTCACGACCCAGATGGCCGATAACATCAGCAAATCCGGCAACTTCGGCCTTGCCCAGACTTTTCAGGAACAGCTCACCAGTCAGGTGTCCAAAAAGGCCCCGGCCCAGGCATCCGACTCGGCAACAGTCTCTGTTAACACTTCACCTTTAAAACCACATGATCGCCAACCTTGAAAACTTGATTCACGCCCTGCGCGAGGAACTCCAGCAGTACGGTGAAATGCTCGCCCGCCTGGACCAGCAGCAGGAGTGCATGATGAATCGTGCCACGGATGATGTCCTTGCCAGCATCTCCGCCATCCAGGCCCAGGCAGCCGCCATTGAGGAGGCGCGCCGCCTGCGCGAAACCAACCGCCAGGCCCTGGCGGTCGCACTCGGCCTCGCCGTCGACGCCCCCTTCAGTCAGATTCTGCCCTTGCTGCCCGGTGACTACCGTCCCCTGGTTGAGGCGCTGGTGCAGGAGAATAATGAGCTTCTGGTGCGCATCCAGCACCGCGCCAGGCAAAACCATCTGCTCTTCCGCCGCTCCATCGAATTGATGCAGCGGTTCCTGGGCAATTTCATGCCCGCCATGAACACCACAGTCTATACCGGCGCGGGCGGAATGACGGGGTTGACCTCCGCGGCACACCCCATGTATCAGGCAGTCGGCTGACTCCTTTTTTATGCTCGGACTCTTCGGCACACTCGGCATGGGCCAGCGGTCTTTGCAGACGCAAAGGCAGGGCATCGAAGTGACTGGCCATAACCTGGCCAACGTCAACCAGACGGGCTATTCGCGCCAGCGCCTGGTAGTCCAAAGCTCGACCACCACCCCCTCCAGCCTTGGCCCCCAGGGCGACGGTGTGGATGCCGTGGCCATCGAACAACTGCGGAACACCCTTCTCGACCGCCAGATTCAGAACGAGACCAGCGTCCATGGCTCCCTCGAAGCCCGTCAGGAGGCTCTGGAGCTTGCTCAAACCAACCTGGGCCTCCTCATCGATCGCCAGGCCAGCGGTTCCTCCGCCTCCCAAGGCGCCAGCGGCCTCACCGGGGCCACCAGCCTCGCGGAGGGCCTTTCCGATTTGTTCGCATCCTTCCAGAGCCTTTCCACACAGCCCGCATCGTCCGACGCCCGCCAGGCCCTCATGCAGGATGCCGAAACGCTCGCGGACCGCTTTAACCAGGCCACCCAGCGCTTGAACGAGCTGCAAACCTCGCTCAACGACTCCGTCACCTCGGACACCCAGTCCGCCAACACGCTTTTGTCTGACATCGCGCGGCTGAACCGGCAGATCTTCCAGGACAGCGCTGGAGCCTCGAGTGCAGCCAACGATTTGATGGACACCCGGCAGGCCAAGCTCGAGGAGCTCTCGAAGCTGATCAAGGTGGATGTCGTCAAGGAGGATAATGGATCCCTTACCCTGTCAGTCGGCGGCACCACCCTCGTCTCCAACGACACGGTGGTCGAAGGCCTTGAAACCTACGACATGGGCAGCGGCAACCTCGGCCTCCGGACTGCCTCCACAGACACCGCCATCACCCCCACAGGGGGGCGTTTGCAGGGCACCATCGAAACACGCGATACCGACCTCGCCAATCTGCGTTCGGACCTGAACACCCTGGCCGGCACCTTGATCACCCAGGTCAACACTCTCCATGCAACCGGCTACAATCTGGCTGGCGGCAATGGGGCGGCCTTCTTCGAAGGCACGGACGCGGGCACCATCAAGGTCAATTCCGCCCTTGTGAATGATCCCTCCCTCATCCAGGCCAGCGGCACCTCCGGCATCCGGGGCGACAACACCGTGGTCCTGGCCCTGGCCACTCTCGCCACCACGCCTCAGGCGTCCTTGAACAACCAGACCTTCAGCGGCTTTTTCACCCAGACGGCCAGCAAGCTCACCAGCAGCCTCGCCAACGCCAACGATGAGCTGGAAGACCAGGAAGCCCTTGAAAAACTGCTCACCAATCAGCGCGATGAGCTGAGCGGCGTCTCCATCGACGAGGAAATGACCAACCTCGTGAAGTACCAAAAGGCATTCGAAGCATCCGCCAAACTCATTACCACCGTGGATGAATTATTGGATACTGTAATAGGCTTGAAACGATAACCTGAATGGCGCGCGCCTGCCTGCGCGCCGCCCTCTTAATCCATATGCGCGTCTCAAACAACATGCTCACCGGCACAATGATCACCCAGTTGAACCGCCTTGGTTCTCGCCAGGTCGAGCTCCAGAATCAGGCTTCCACTGGCCAGAAGCTCCTGGCCCCTGAGGATGATCCGGCCGCCACCCGCCGCGTCCTCACCCTCCAGGCTGAGGCCAAGGCTCTTTCCCAGTATCAATCCAACGTCAACACCCTCAAGGATACCGCCACGGCCTCCCTGGGCGCCATCAAAGGCCTCAAAACCGTCTCGGATCGCGCCTCTGAAGTCGCCACCCTCGTCAGCGGCACGACGAGCCAGGAGAACATGACGGTCTATGCCACCGAGATCAAGGAGTTGATCGAGCAGGCCGTGTCCTCCGCCAACAGCACTCAAAATGGCGAATACCTCTTCGGCGGCACAGACAATGGCCAGGCGCCCTTTTCCGTGACCCGCGACGCCAATGGCTGGATTACCGGGGTCACCTACCAGGGCAACACCACCGTCACAGAAGCCGAAATCGACTCCAAGCAGCTCGTCTCCGCCACCGTCCCCGGGGCCAACACTTCCGGCACCGGCACGCGCGGTTTGATCACCGACAGCCGCACAGGCGCCGATTTTTTCAACCACCTCATTGAGCTTCAAAATCATCTGCGCGATGGCAATGCCAGCCAAATCACCGATACTGATCGCGCCAACCTGGCCAAGGACGAGGACAACCTGATTTACCACATCAGCGCCAATGGTGTGACACAAGCCAGGCTTGAAGCCAAAATCACCTCCTACAAGGATCGTGCCGAAGCCCTGGATGACTCCATTTCCAACAACACGGATTCGGATCTCGTCACCACCCTGGTTCAGTTGAGTCGCACGAAAACCGCCTACCAGGCCGCCATGCAGAGCGGGTCGATGTTGCTGGACACCTCCCTGCTCGATTACATCAGTTGATGCTGCAGGCTTTCATGGGATCCGCCCGGCACAGGGAACACACCGGGCGGATCGTCTTCTTTCCCCCCCTCTCAGCACAGTCAGGGATTTGCCCCGCCGCCCGGACCTGCCGGATGGATCCTCCGCCGCCGTCTTCAACCCTGCGCTTTCGTATTGCCGGAGGCACGGGTTTGTTTCAGATAATTAGCCTGTGTGTACGGAACAGTTTGATCGCATCGTCAGGGTGATCGGGATGCCCGGTCTGAAGAGGCTCCATGCCGCACGCGTGCTTGTTGTCGGGCTTGGGGCCGTGGGAAGCTATGCCGTGGAAGCCCTGGCCCGGGCGGGCGTGGGCCATCTGCGCCTGGTGGATCATGACGTCGTCCACGTCTCGAACATCAACCGCCAGCTCTTCGCCCTGCACGACACGATCGGCCGCAAAAAGGCCGAACTCGCCCGGGAACGCGTCCTGCGCATCAATCCCAAATGCGACGTCGAGGCGCTTGACTGCTTCGTCAGGGATGACACCGCCGCACAAATCCTCTCCCCACCGCTGGACCTCGTGGTGGACGCCATCGACACTCTCATGCCCAAGGTCAATTTCCTGGTCGCTGCACAGGCGCAA
Organism: uncultured Verrucomicrobiota bacterium; assembly: GCA_964538065.1. Lineage (GTDB taxonomy): Bacteria > Verrucomicrobiota > Verrucomicrobiia > Limisphaerales > UBA1319. The sequence continues at coordinate 33,040 of CAZIDG010000033.1, read as the reverse complement.
AAATTGACCATCATCTCCAGCATGGGGGCCGCCCTGCGCACAGACCCACACAGCATTTGCGTGGGTCCGCTCTCGGTCGTTCGTAATTGTCCCATGGCGCGTCTGGTGCGCAAACGCCTGCGCCAGCGCAAAGCCGGTGTGGATTTCACCTGCGTCTATTCCATGGAACCGGTGAAGCAGCAGGCGCTCGACGAAAAGGCGGACGAAATCACCCCCGGCCACGCGGAGGCCCAGGCAGGACGCCGCCCCAAGCAGCTCGGCACCCTCCCGACCATCACCGGCATTTTCGGGCTGACCCTCGCCCACGAGTCGCTGCGCATCCTGCTGGGAGGGGGGTTCCGCGCAAACAACGACACCACGCCGTAGTGGCTCGTTTCCCATTGGGCTGAAGGGAAGGCCCTTTTATTTTCCACCCGCCAGGGCGTACAGATGCGTCATGGTCGAGACATACACCACGCCATTGGCGGCACAGGGGGTGCAGCTGATCGGATCACCCAGATTCGCCGTGGATAGCACCTTCTTCTCCCGTCCAGCCGCCAGGATCACCAGTTCGCCCCGCCGGTTGCCCGCATAGACCTTGCCATCCGCCACCAGGGCGGAACCCCAAAACTCGCCTCCTGTCTTGTGTGACCAGATCACACGGCCATCCCGGGCATCCAGGCAATGCACGTTGCGGGCGCAATCGGTCAGATACACCAATCCATCCTTCACGGCTGGTGTGCCCATGCAGATGTTCTCCATGCGGAAGGACCAGACCGTGCCGGTCTTCGTGATATCCCCCGATCCGGAGGCGTCGATGCATCGCAGCCAGGACACCGGTTTGCCATGCCAGTAGTCCCCACTGGCAATCACATACACACGGCCTTCATGGTAAACCGGCATGCCGCTGATCAGGCTTGGCCCCTCCTTCCGGTTGTCCTGATATTTCATGATGTCCTCCTTCGGGGCATCAGGATCGCAATCATACCGCCAGATGTTTTTGAGAAAGCGTGGCCCGCTGGATGCCGCCTCCGCGGACAGGGGTTCAAACGCGTAACACACAGCATCCCCTCCACCGAAAAAGATCATGGATCGCCTCCCCACTTCCCCCATGCTGGGCACCGACCAGGTGTTGTGGATGACACGCGGCCCCATCCGCTCATGGTCGCAGCCGGCCAGCCGGCCAGTCTTTTTGTCGAGCACCAGCAGGCTCGGCGCGTCAGGCGAACGGATCGCTTTGTGCGTATTATCCACCCCGTTGCAGGAGTTGATGTACAAATTGGGCCCGCAGAGGGTGGCGCATGCATGGGCTGAATCGTGGTTCCACACCCCCACTTCCTGCGCCGGGTTGAAGACCCAGAGTATGTCCGCATCGGTCGGTTTAAGCGGCTCAGTCGCAGACCCAGCCGGTGTCAGGTGCGCCGCCTCGTCCGTGAAGGGGCCGTCATTCCCGTTGGCCAGCCCCTGGATGTCCAGGCACAGGACCTCCCCCCGATTGCTCATCATGTAAACCCGGTCGTCCTCGACCGTCACCGCGCCCGTGATGCCTGTGTTCGGCCAATCGAGAAACATGTCCTTTTCGCGCTTGGGCGCCACCAACTGCCAGATCAAGTGGCCGTCTTTTTCATCAAGACACAGCATCACCCCCCGATCCCCCGGGTGCGCAGTGTCCTTGGGCACGCCGTTATTCGCCCCAATGAACACACGGCCCCTCGCCACGACCGGGCTCGCATAGGAGGCCGTGCCAATTTCGACCGTCCATCGCACATTCTGCCCCGTCGCAGGATCGCATCGGTCAATCAACCCCTTCTCGGATGACACCAGGTTCCGGGAGAATGGCTCACCCCAGGTCGGTTGGTCCCACCCCTTGGCAGCGGAGCCAACGGCCAGGATTCCGAGGAAACCCGCATACAACACCCCGCGCAGGGTGCGGCTCGTGGTCATTGAAATACTCATGTTCGTCACGCCTTTTGGATCCCCACAAGCATAGGTCTCCACCACCGGGTGTCAATCCGTGCCCACCGTGTCATTTTGATGCTTTGGCGCTCCCGTAATTCTTTGAAAAGCGGGACTTCCTTTCTGGCCGGATTTTGAGATGATAGGGCCGAACAGCACCATGTATTGGTGGACGATACAACAGCTTCGATCGCGCGAACCGCAAAAACGGATCAAAGCCATCGAAAAACTGGCAACCATGCCAGGTGGACAGGGCTTGGATCCCTTGATGGAAGCACTCCAGGACACCGAGCCCGGCGTGCGCGCAGCCGCCGTGCGCGCCCTGGCTCAGCAAAGGAATGCCCAGGCTCTCAAGAACATTCTGGAGGCCTTGCGGGACCGCCATTTTTCCGTGCGCGAAGCCGCCGCTGATGTCCTGCTGCGCCTGCGCCAGCCCTCCACCATCCCCGCGCTTGAACGCGCCCTCAGTGATCCCCATGTCAATGTCCGCCACCGGGCCGCCCTCGCCCTGGACGCCATGAGTTGGACCCCTCCTTCGGACATCCTCAAGGCCCAGCGCCTGGTCGCACTCGGCCACTTCAGCAAGGCGGCCAGCCTGGGTGCCGTGGCTGTTGATCCCCTTGCGACCATCCTGCGGGATGGCGCAAATTACCAGCGACAGGCCGCCGTCGAGGCCCTGGGTTCGATTGCCGATGCCCGCGTGGTCAAGATCCTGCTTGGCCTGCTCCAGGATGCCGACCCCCATGTGCGCGCCAAGGCCATTGAAATGCTCGCCATCATGGGTGAAACCCAGGCCGTCGAACCGCTCATTAAGGCCCTCAAAAGCAGTGATGCCCCCATCCGGCTTGAATCAGCCTCCGCGCTGGCTCGCCTTGGCGATTCACGCGCCGTGCCCCCCCTGCTCGGCTTGTTGCGCGACAGCAATTGGGAGGTCCGCCACACCGCCGTGATGGCCCTGGGGAAACTGGGTGATGCCAGCATCGTCCCCGGCCTGGCTGCGGCATTGAAGGATGCCGATCGCGAGGTCCGTGAATCAGCCATCAAGGCCCTGCAGACCATCGGGGACGCCAGCGCCATCGAGCATCTTGTGCCCTGCCTCAAGGATGACCAGGACAGCGTGCGCAGTCTTGCCGCCCGAGCTCTGCGCAGGCTTGATCCCCACTGGGAGAAAACTGGGGCTGCCCATCGCGCAATGCCGGAACTCAAAGCCGCCCTCAAACACAAGGATTACTGGGTCCGCCAGGCGGCCGCAGATGCCCTGGTCAAACTTGGCCAGACCCGGCCTGTGGACCCCATGCTCGCCGGCCTGGTGATTCCTTCCCATTTCCGTCGCGATGCCGCCCTGGAGGTGCTGCTGGCTATGCTCCGGGATTACGACCCCGAAATCCGCCAGGCTGCGGCCCAATGCCTTGGGCACATGAGCGACCAACGCGCCCTCCCCGCCCTGGAGAAAGTTCTTGAAGACACCGATGCCTGGGTGCGTCTGGACGCCGCCCACGCCCTCAAGACCCTTCAATGGCAGCCTGGTAACAGCCACAAACAGGAACAGTGGCAGTCCATCCTGAGCTCATCCAACGCCTGTTACCCCCCAACCACAACCCCAACACCGCCATGCAAAAACAGGTCTTAATCGTGGACTCCCAGGAAGCCTCCTGCCGGGCCCTGGTGGCCAACCTGAGTGCTTTGCAGCCGGACTGGAAGGTGCTCGCCAGCATCGACGGTTCGCACGCCCTGGAGACCCTTCGCCAGAACCCCTGCGATGCTGTCGTGGCCGAATTGAACCTGCCAGGCATGGATGGCGCCGCCCTCCTCAACGAGGTCATGGAACGCCATCCGCGAACGGTCCGCTTTGTCCTGTCGGATCTTTCCAGGCAGGATGCCGTCCTGAAATGCATCGGGCGTGCCCACCAGTTCCTGGCCAAACCGTGCGACCCGCAAATCCTTGCTTCCGCCCTCGGCCGCGCCTTTGCCCTGGATTTCTGGCTGCCCACCGAGCACACCGCCCGCGCCCTGGCTGGAATGCACAAATTGCCCAGCCCGCCCAATCTCTATTTCCAGGTGGTCCGTGCCATGCGTTCCCCCCAAACCTCCCTCGAGGAGGTGGGTTCGCTCATCGCCCGCGACCCCGCCATGACCGCCAAAATCCTCCAGGTGGTCAATTCAGCCGTGTTCGGCTTCCAGCGCCAGGTGTCCAATCCCGCCGAGGCCGTGATGTACCTGGGCATGCAAACCACCACCTCCCTCATCCTCCTGGCTCACACGTATTCCTATTTCGACCAGTTGGGTGAGCTCCACTTCTCCATGGACCAGCTTTGGGCCCACTCGGTCCGCACGGCGCGCCGCGCCCGCAGGATTTGCGCCGCCCAGTGTTCCCTCCCTGCAATGGCGGATGAAGCCTACACCGCGGGCATGCTCCACGATATCGGCAAACTCGCGCTGGCCGCCAACAATCCCTCCGCCTATCAGGAGATTGCCGGGCGCGTCAAGGCCCTTGGCCTCCTCTGGTGGGAGGCCGAGCAGGAGGTTTTGGGTGCCATCCATTCCGAGATTGGCGCCTGCCTGGCCGCGGCATGGGGCTTGTCCGCCGGTATTGTTGAAGCCATCGCACTCCATCATCATCCCATCAAAATGGTCAGCAGCGGTTTCAGCCCGCTGACTGCCGTCCATGCCGCCAATGTGATCGATCACTCCCTTCAAACCCACAACCCCGTCCTGCGCCTGGACTGGCCCTACATCGCAGATCTCGGCTTGAGCGATCAGGTGGTCTGCTGGCGTGAACTGTGTGCCGAAGATGAATAAGCCCCTCCCCCGCGAGTCCGCCTGGCCCTGTATGCCTTCCTGCCCCAACGCGTTTCTTGAAATGGCGCCTCCACCCGCCATGTTCGTTCGCGCCTTGATGATCGACCGCAGGCACCCGTATGATTCCCCTTGGGTTTGCGCCCCCTGAATCGCTGGTTTGAACATGTCAAAACATCGTAAAATTCTGTTCATCGATGACGATCCCGCCTACCGGGAGATGATCCACCGTGTGGCCATGCAGTGGGGCCGGGACCGCTGGGACGTTTTCCTGGCCGAGAACGCCGGCCAGGCCCTCTCCTTGATTCAGGACCAAGCCATCGACCTCGCGGTCATTGATGTCGAAATGCCTGTGGTGGACGGCCTGCAATTGCTCAACCTGATCGGGCGCAAACACCCGAATGTTCAGAAGGTGGTGATGACCGCCTTCGCCACGGAGCAGAACCGCTCCACTTCCCTGGCGGCTGGCGCGGAGCTGTTCCTGGAGAAACCCCGCACCGTCGAAGGCCTGGAAAGCATTTTCGCCACCTTGCATGAGTTGGCTCGATGGCAACCCGAACAGGGTTTTCGCGGCGTGCTCCGCCAGGTGAGCCTCCAGGACGTCATCCAAATGGAGTGCCTCAGCCGCCATTCGCTCTTGTTGGAGGTCCTGACCCCCGCCGCCCGGGGCGAAATCTTTATTCAGGATGGCAGCGTGGTCCACGCCCAGGCGGACCATCTCACTGGCGAGGATGCCTTTAACCATCTGCTCTGTCTGAGCGGTGGTGAATTCAAGTTAAAACCCTACACCGCACCCCGCGCCCGTACCTTGGACGCTCCCTGGGAGTTTCTCCTCATGGAGGCCGCCCGCAAACGGGATGAGGCCTCGGAGGCGGCGCCATCCCAGGTCCCCGCGCCGGCTTTGGAGCCGCCGATGGCCCCTGAGTCAGCCGCCCAGCCTGCCCCCTTTTCCATCACAAAGGCTGCCCTCCCGGACAGTCCGGTGGCT
>CAZIDG010000033.1:0-27221 GCA_964538065.1 uncultured Verrucomicrobiota bacterium | reverse complement strand
CCAGCCTGCCCCCTTTTCCATCACAAAGGCTGCCCTCCCGGACAGTCCGGTGGCTATTCCAGAACGCTCCCGCACTCAGGTGGACGAGGTATTGCTCTGTTCCCCCCAGGGCGATGTCCTCTACGAATGGAAATGCCACGACACCGCCACGCGCATCGGTCTGCTGGAATTTGTCTCACAAAAAGCCCGGCAGATTGCCCAGGGGCTGCCCCTTGGCCGGCTGGATCGGGTCGAAATGTCATGTGCCTCCAGCCGCCTTGTGGTCCGCATTGCGGATGACCACGGCATGCTGGTGCGCACCAGCCCGTATCGCCATACGGCACCCCTGGCCATGGATGGAAGATGAAGACGCGCGAACATTTCGAGCAGTGGCTCAAGTCACAGGCGAACGCCAGGAGCGTCCTCGCCATGGGCATCGTTCTGCCGGACAAATCCTGCCTTGCCCTCCCCCTGTCCCCACAGTATCCCGCCCCGGCCCTGGAACAGGCCCTGCGGCCCCTGGCGGATGCTTTTGATGTTGCCAGCCTGCATCGCATCGCCCCCCAATACATCCGCTGGATCTACAGCGATGCCCAGGTGTATTGCGCCCGCCGGCCGGACCGGCATCTCCTGGCCGTGTTTTTGCCTCGTGAAGTCCCGGCCGCCGACGCAGAAGCCATTGAAGATATTTTCAAAACCTTTACTGTCGTGTCGTCATCATGAAAGAGTCTTCTGTCCATAAACAGAACGTTGTAGAAACACCGGGACCTGCTCCCATGCAGGTGTCTCAACTGGAAATGTCAGGCGTGCTGATTTCGCGGATGATCCATGAATTGACCAACCAGCTTACCGTGATCGCCGGCAACCTCCAGCTCGCGGAAATCGCCCCCGACGACCCCGAGTTGCAGGCCCGTGCGCTTAAATCCATGCGCGCCGCCAGCGATGCCCTTGGTGAATCAGTCGAACGCTACGCCAATTTCCGGCGCATCTTGAGAAATGAAGCTGATGAATGTCCCGTGGATGACCTGATCGCCGCCCTGAATCAATGCCTCAATTCACAGGTCATCGATGCCACGACCGGATTGCCCTGCACCTTCGACATGTCCAAATGGGAGGTGATGACTCCCGAAAGCATCCCGGGCCGAATCCAGACCGAGCTGCGCTGGGTCTTGTTTGCCGTTCAACAGGTTGTGGCCTTAAGCCGGTCCAGCCAGGGCCGCATTCATGCGCACCCGCCTGGAGGGACATTCGATCCCCGGGGATTGCGCCAGATCACTTCGGTGGCCGCCCAGCAACACATGCTCCACCTTTCAGTCTGCTGGCCTTCAAGTCAGGCCGCCATCAAAGACCAGGACCTCATCAAGCCGCCCACCCTGCAGTTGGCGGTGATCATCGGCCTGGTCCGTTGGATTAACGGCCAGGTGGGCTTTGGATATGTGGATGGGGAAAACCGGTTCTGGATCTCCCTGCCCATCCACCAACCCGTGAATTGACCCCGTTCAGGCGTAAACGTCCAGGAGCGGAGCTTGCGGAGTGGACTTGGCGACCGCCCCAGCTTGTTCGACCATTTGGATCACGGCCTGTCCTTGCTGGGTGATCTGGTCATTGGACTTTTTGAGCATCCTCACACCCACTTCAGTCGAAACAGGGGATTTTGCACCATTGTCCAACAGGTCCAAGGCGCCCGGATAATTCACACCAGACAGAGTCATACTCTTGGAATATCGGCAGGATTTGAAATTACTTTAGCTTTTTTTGCAGCCCTTCCAAGGCGCATTGTTTTAGACAATAATCGCAGTTTCTGTCATATTGGATTCCATGTCTTTTGACAATTTGCCGGGTTATTACAGTTCCCTGGAGCCTTTTCGAGAGTATTTCGACACCGGCGCGCCGATCTTGATGTATCACAAGATTGCCCCGCGTCCCCACGGTGCACGGCTCAAGGGATTGTATATGGACCCCGAGACATTCTCAAAACAGTTGGAAGAGCTTCGTGCAGCGGGTTTTCAGTCACCCCCGCTGTCCGGTGTCGCCCATGCCGTCCAACCTAATTCCCGTCAAATTATCCTCACTTTTGATGATGCTTTTCGAAACGTTTTCGATAACGCCATCGAGATTCTTCAAAAACACCAGATGCGCGGCGTTTTGTTTGTTGTGGCCAATTTCATGGGACGTGCCAATGAGTGGGATCTGAGGGAGGGCGAGGTCCAGGAGCCTCTCATGGATGAAGCCCAGATACGAGTCTGGCTCGCCGCAGGCCATGAAATCGGCTCCCATACCCTCACCCATGCCCGGCTGGGCCGCCTTTCCATGCGCGATGCCCAGGAGGAAATCTTTGCCAGCAAACAACGCCTTCAGGATACGTTTGGTGTTCCAGTGGAGCATTTTTGCTATCCTTACGGCGAATGGAACGACAAGGTCCGCAACCTGGTATGTGAGGCTGGATACAAAACGGCCTGCACGTCCGATTTCGGGATCAATCAGGCGGACACAAGTCCTTTTTCGTTAAAGCGCATTCCAGCGCGCTATCGCACACGTAATTTGAGGAATATGGCCCAGACAATCACCGAAATGACCACCCGTGTCATCAACGGCACGGGTAAGGTTTGGTAGCTGTACGGCCTCTATTTCATTGCGAAATAGAGCACCAGAATGACACCCAGGACCAGCATGCAGGCGTAGGTCTGCAGATTGCCACTCTGGGCCAGTCGCATCACCCGCCCCACCAATTCGGTTGTGCCATGCGCCCCGCGCACGCATACCCCGGATACAAAATAGCGATCCACGCCAGCCACAAAGGCCGCCAGGCCATCATGCAAACGGATGAACACCTTTTCATAGAGTTCATCGAAGTAAAAACGATCGCGCATCCAGACGGCCAGGTTCCCCAGGCGCTCCGGCAACGGATCCGTGGTGGCCTTGGAATAAAGTGCGGCAGCCGCAAACCAGCCAATCCCTGCCGCCATCAATCCCGCAAACGCGGCCAGAGGCGCATGTTCCAGCGGCGCAATAATCTGCTTGTACCATGGAAGTTGTTCGGCATGAGCCATTCCGAAGTGCTGGCCCAGGTAGTTGTCCCATCCCCAAAAGCCCGCCAGGACGGTCGGCACCACCAGGAAGAGCATCGGCAGATGCATCACCGGTGGGGCTTCATGCGCATGGTCCGCGCCAGTCGAACGGCTCTTGCCCCAGAAGGCCACATACATTAACCGGAACATGTAAAAGGCCGTCAGCATCGCTACAAATACCGCCACCAGAAAGAGAAGCGGGCTTTCATGCCATGCCTGAGCCAGGATGGCATCCTTGCTGTAAAAACCGCTGAAGGGCGGCACACCGCACAGGGCAAGGGTGGCGGCCAGAAAACACCAGAAGGTGATCGGCATCTTGCCGGATAAATTCCCCATCTTCCAAATATCCTGTTCGTGATGGAGGGCGAGGATGACCGATCCCGCACCCAGGAACAGCAGCGCCTTGAAGGCTGCATGGGTCCCAAGGTGGTACATGGCGCTCGTGGGTCCATTGAGCCCAACAGCCATCACCATGTATCCCAATTGCGACAAGGTGGAATAGGCCAGAATCCGCTTGATGTCGTTCTGCTGCAGAGCCATTAAGGCGGCAAGCAAGGCCGTGATGCCGCCAATCCAGGCAATGACATGCAATGTCGTCAGGCCATTGAGAAAACTCAGCGCAGCAGGCATTTCCGGCACCGCCGAGAACAGGAAGAAGGCACGGCAAAGCATGTAAACGCCCGCGGCCACCATCGTGGCGGCATGGATCAGGGCGCTCACGGGCGTGGGGCCTTCCATGGCATCCGGCAGCCACACATGCAGCGGAAATTGAGCCGATTTACCCATGGCACCGCAAAAGACCAGCAAACCCGCCACCGTCGCAAGCGCCCCCAGGGCCTTGGGATTGGCCGTCAGCCTGGTCTGCATTTCACCAAAATTCAAGGTACCCAAAGCCGCCCAGAGGATGAGTATGCCCAGCAGGAATCCGCAGTCACCCAACCGATTGACCAGAAACGCCTTCTTGCCCGCATCGGCAGCGGCAGGCTTCTCATACCAAAATCCGATGAGCATATAGCTCGACACCCCAACCAACTCCCAAAAGATGAACATCATCAGGAGGTTATTGGCCAACACCAGGCCCAGCATGGAAAAGGTGAAGAAACTCAGGCTCGCAAAATAACGCGTAAAACTCGAGTCACCCCGCATGTATTCATACGAATAGATATGGATGGCCCCACCCACCGCCGTGACGCCCAGGATCATGATCAGGCTCAACCGGTCCAAAAGCAGCCCCAGATCGATCTGGAAATCACCCACCGACAACCAGTTAACCACCAGTTCGCGCGTTGTCGCCCCCACATGCGGATCAAGCATCTGGATGGCGCACAGCCAGAATCCGGCTACCACGGCGCCGATGGACAACCGACCGCTCATCTCCGGATCGCGCCGGGTGAACAGCACTATGCTCAAGGCCGCCACCAGCGGCATGAACAGGATAAACCAGGGAAAAATCTCAATCATGGCTATAACTTCATGGAGGCCAGATCCTCAACCTGCACCGACTGACGCCGGCGGAACAGGGCCACAATGAGCGCCAGGCCCACTGCAACCTCCGCCGCCGCCACCGTGATGATGAAAAACACCAGTACCTGGCCATCCAGCATGTTGTTGAACCGCGAAAAGGCCACCAACGCAAGGTTCGCCGCGTTGAGCATCAACTCCAGCGACATGAACATGATCAACAGGTTGCGCCTTGTCAGCACCCCCAGCAGTCCCAGGCAGAACAACAGCGCACTCACCACCAGATAATGCGTCAGACCGATCATTCCTTGACCTCCTTGCGGCTGAGAATCACCACACCCATCATGCCCACCAGGAGCAGGACGGAGGTGATTTCAAAGGGCAGCAAATATTGCGTAAATAAAGCCTTACCAAGCGGTTGGGTATCACCTTCAAACGCGGGTTGGGCGGCCAGGGGCACGGCCCCACTCATCACCATGATGATCAAGGCCGCCACGGCGCCCACCATGACGACACCCGACAACAAGCTGAACCAGCGGATCTTGCGGCGTTCCTCTTCCTTGAGATTCAGCAACATGATGACAAAGAGGAAGATCACCATGACCGCCCCGGCATAGACCAGGATCTGGATGGCTGCCAGGAAGAAGGCATGGAGCAACACGTACAAACCGGCCAGCCATACAATGGTCAGCACCAGAAACAGGGCGCTGGTCACCGGGTTGCGGCTGAAGGGATTGGCAACCACCAGGAAACCGCACATCACTGCCAGGATGGCAAACAGATAAAACAATGCTTCCTGCATGTTATTTATGCTTCCACTTTTGTATCTTGTCCTGATGCGTCCCGCCCAGGGCAAGCAGCTTTTCCTTGTTGTAAATCATCTCCCCACGAGCCAGGCCGGTCAGCGAGTAATCCTTCATGAGGAAGATGGCCTCCTCGGGGCACACTTCCTGGCAATAGCCGCAGAAGATGCACCGCAACATGTTGATTTCGAACTCACTCGGCGCTTTTTCCACATTGCCCAGCGCCGGATTGGCCTGGGGACCGGGAGGCGTGATCTTGATCGCCTTGGGCGGACAGACGAACTCGCAAAGCTGGCACGAGACGCACTTGGTACGCCCGTCCTGGTCCTTCACCAGATAAGGGGCGCCCCGGTAGCCGGGCGGCACGGACCACCGCTCCTCCGGGTACTGCATGGTCACCTTCCTCCGGAAGAAGTGGCGCAGAGTCACCTTGAAGCCGCCGATCACGGCGGGCAGGTAAAGCCGCTCCCACAGATTCAGTTTTTTGCGCTCGATGATCATGCCTGTCGCTCGTTCCTTTGTCCTTACCGGATGGCCCACAGCACCACCGCCGTGACCACGATGTTGGCCAATCCCAGGGGGATGAACCGCCGCCAGCCCAGATCCATCAACTGGTCAAACCGGAACCGGGGCCACATCCATCGGATCCAAATCATCAGGGCCAGAAACACGGCCACCTTGGTTAGGAAAGTCCCTATGTGCACAATGCCCGCCAACAGCGTCGTCGCGGGTTGGTCCAGGCCGAATATCGGCAGCGTCCAGCCACCAAAAAACAGCGTCACCATCATGGCCGACACCGCAATCATGTTCGCGTACTCGCCCATGAAAAACATGGCGAACTTCATCGAACCGAACTCCGTGTTGTACCCGGCCACCAGTTCGTTCTCGGCCTCCGGAAAGTCAAACGGCAGGCGGTTGGTCTCGGCAAAGGCGGCTGCCAGGAAAATCGCAAACGATAGGGGCGTCTTGAACACCAACCAGTGGAACAGCCCCCCCGTCTGGTATCCCACGACCTGGCTCAGCTTGAGGTCGCCCACGATCAGGAAGACCGGGATGACCGCCAATCCCATCGCGATCTCGTAGGAGATCAACTGGGCGCTGGCGCGCAGGCCGCCCAGAAACGGGTATTTCGAATTCGACGCATAGCCCGCCAGCACAATCCCATACACGCCCAGCGAAACAATGCCCAGGGTGTAAAGGATGCCCACATTCAGGTCCGCAATGACCATCGGGCAACCGCCCAGGTTGGACCCGAACGGGATCACCGCAATCGTTGTGAGGCCGGGCATCATCACAATCGCCGGCGCCATCCAGAACAGCACCTTATGCACATGCCCCGGCACATAGTCTTCCTTGAGGAATGCCTTCACGCCATCGGCCATGGGCTGCAGCAATCCCCACGGTCCCACGCGGTTGGGGCCGATGCGGTCTTGAATGAACGCCGAGATTCGACGCTCAGCCACGACCGTATAGGACACCATGAACAGCACGATCCCGATCGCGGCGGCGATTTTCACCAGACTGAATATGACAAATGCGCTCACGTTCCAAATTCCTTAAAAGGCCACGTTCGCTCCCGCGTCGCCCAACTTGGCCCAGGCGATTTCCTTGAACGCGGGTGTCTCCTGGCACAGGGCGTTAAACAGGGTTTCCACGGTCGGCGGCGGCGTCTCCCCCGCCACCAGGACGACCAATTCACGCAGGTATTCCCACTCGGGACGGGCCTGGCCCGGCGGCTCCACGGCCTTCATGAACCGCTGCACGCGGCCCTTCACGTTCACAAACGTCCCGCGTTTCTCGGCATGGGCGCAACCCGGCAGGAGGTAGTGGGCCGCTTCGGTGGTGGCGTTGGGCAGAATGTCGCCCACGATCAGGGCCTCCAGCTTTGCAGCCGCCTCGCCCAACCGGGGCACAATGTTGTCTCCCAGGCTTAATACCACCTTGATCCGACCCTGTTGAATGCCCGCAATGATGGCCGGCAGATTCGCCCCATGCGTGGCGGCGCTGATTCCCAACAGCTTCGCCCCGAGTGTGTTGGGGTTCTTGTCAGCGTTCAGGAGCAACTTGTCACCATCCCCCGAGCGCGGCAACGAATCCGTCACGGCACCCAGCTTTTTAGCCAGTTTGCCCAAAAGGAACAGTTCCTCATTGGTCTGGCGGGCTGAACCGAATATCGCGACCGATCCCGGCTCGGCCTTGCGCAAAATGGCCGCCAACTCGCCCAATGCCGCTCCCCAATCGATCTCCTCTTTCCTGCCCGGTTCCTTTTGACGGACCACTTTTTGAAGTCGGTCCGGACGGCCAATCCACTTGTAATTCAACCGTCCCGAGTCGCACATCCAGCACGCGTTCACGGCATCGTTCTGCCGTGGCTCGTACCGGTAAATCTTATTCTCACGGGAGCCGATGATGATATTGCACCCGGTGCCGCAACTGGTGCACAGGCTCCTGGTCTCCTTGAGAAACCAGACGCGCATCTGGAACCGGAAGTCCTTGGACGTCAACGCCCCAACGGGGCAGATATCCACCGTGTTCAGCGTGTAATTATTATCAAACGGCCGCCCCGGATAAGCCGAGAGCGTGTTGTGGCTGCCCCGGTTGACAATGCCCAGGGAATCATCCCCCACGATTTCACGCGTAAAGCGAATGCACCGGGTGCACAGAATGCAGCGCTCATCATCGAGCATGATGCGCGGCCCCAGGTCCACATGCTTGGGCTTGTGCACCTTTTCCTCAACAAACCGGCTGGCGGATTGGCCGTAGTCGATCGAGTACTCCTGGAGCTTGCACTCGCCCGCCTGATCGCAAATGGGGCAATCCAGCGGATGATTGATGAGCAGAAACTCCAGCACCGCCTCGCGCATGGCCTTGACGCCGGGCGTGTTGGTGTAAATCTCCATGCCGGGCGAAATCGGCGTTGCACAGGCAATCGCCGGATTGCGCGCCTTGGCAATCACGGGCGTCCCATCCGGATTCATCACCGGCTTGCGATCCGGCCCCAGCGCCGGTGTGCCAAATTCAACCAGGCACATGCGGCAGTTGCCCGACACGGGCAGTTTGGGATGGTAGCAATAATGAGGCACCACCACACCGGCCTTTTCACAGGCCTGGATCATCGTGGTCGGCACCGGTGCGCCTGTGGTGGGATGCGGCATCGTGCGCGGCATTTCCACCGCGCTGCCGTTCACCTTCACGGTGATCGTCTGCACAGGCTGCACAGGTTGAGCGGGAGTGGACATGGCTTCAAACGCTCCTGGGGGTCGGTTGGGTGGGCGCGCCCGCCGCCTGGGCCCGCCGTGTTTCATCCGCCGCGCCCCGGGCGGCAAATTCGTCTTTGAACTTGGTCACAAAACTTTGCACCGGCCAGGAACACGCCTCGCCAAAGGCGCAGATCGTCCGGCCGCCTGGGATGTTGTTGGCAATGCTCAGAATATAATCCGCATCCTGCCTGCGCCCGCCACCATCGGCCAGGCGTCGCAACGCCTTCTTCATCCAGAGGGAACCTTCGCGACATGGCGTGCACTGGCCGCAGCTTTCATGCGCGTAGAACTCGCTGATGTTGGCCAGGGCCTCCACGATATCCGTCGAGTCGTCCAGCACCACGATCGCCCCGGAACCGCACATGGAGCCTGCGGCAGCCAGCGATTCCGCGTCGTAGGGCAGGTCCAGCAGGCCCACTTCGCGTTCGCTTTCCTTGCCGTCGGGCGATTTCCTCTTGAGTTTGTATTTCTCCCCCGCCTTGAGCACCTTGGCGGAGGAACCGCCGGGAATCACCGCCTTGAGCTTGCGGCCGTCAGGCAAACCGCCCGCCAGTTCATTTATGATCTGGCCGAGCGTGACCTTGCCGATCTCGATCTCAAAATAACCGGGCTTCTTCACATGCCCGCTCACGCAGATCAACCGCGTGCCCGGATCGCCCACCATGCCCAGCTTGGCATACTCCGCGCCCCCCATCTCCACCACATGCTTGACCGAGCACAAGGTTTCGATGTTGTTGACGATGGTGGGACACAGATAAAGGCCCATGACCGCCGGGAAATACGGCGGCTTGATGCGTGGATACGGCCGTTTGCCTTCAATCGACTCGATGAGGCCTGTTTCCTCACCGCAAATATAGGCGCCAGCCCCCCGGTGCACGTGGATTTCCAGATCGTACCCGCTGCCCAGGATGTTTTTCCCCAGAAAATTCCTCTCACGCGCCTCGGCCAGGGCCTTATTCAGCAGGTGCGCCCCTTCAACAAACTCACCGCGCAGGTAGATGTACGCCAGATGCACGCCGTTGGCGTAGCAGGCGATGATCATGCCTTCGATCAGTTGATGAGGGTCCTTGTGGATGATCTGGCGGTCCTTGAATGTCCCCGGCTCCGATTCATCCCCGTTGCAGATCAAATAGATCGGCTTGGTGGTCTTGCGATCGATAAAGCCCCATTTGACCCCGCAGGGGAAACCGGCCCCGCCGCGCCCGCGCAGACCCGACAATTTCACCTCCTGGCGAAGGCGGGCCGGGCCATCAAGGGTCTGGCCTGAGGAGGATGTCTCGGTTGGAAGGGCGATGGCCTTCTTGAGCACCTCGTAACCTCCATGGCGCAAATAGCATTCGATGTCGGGCGTATAGCCCGGCTGATCGATGTTTTTCAATATTATGCGTTTTTCCTGCGCCATACTCACACGGTGGGATTGCCCCCCCTGATTAGTTTGAACAGACAGGGGCTTGACTCGCCACCAAATTTACCTAAGATTTCCCGCATCTGGATGCCGAATGGTGTAACGGTAGCACAGCAGACTCTGGATCTGTTTGTCATGGTTCAAATCCATGTTCGGCAGCCAACCTTCCAGCCCAGCCCCTTATAACGTGTTCGTTCATAGGCATTGGGACAGAATCTGATCCGCCTTTTCGTTGGTCACCCGCTCATGCAACACATCGTTGCACATGAGCACCGGTCCGCTGCCACAACTGGCCAGGCATTCCACAAATTCGACCGTAAACCGTCCATCCGGCGTTGTCTGCGGCCCATGCGCATGACTGTCCAGCCCCAGTTTCTGGCATAGATGCTCCTGGAGCCGATGCGATGAGGCCAGCGCGCAACTCAGCGTGCGGCACACCTTCAAATGATACTTCCCGATGGGCTCCTGCCGGAACATGGGATAGAAGGTCACCAGCTCGTAAACATTGATCGGCTGGAGGCCCAGCCGCGCCGCCGTCCATTCCACGGCCTCGCGCGAGAGATGGCCAAAATGATCCTGCAGGGCGTGGAGCACCATGACCGTGGCGCTCCGCGGCTGCGGATAGTGCGAGACCAATGCGTCGATCTCCGTCTTCAGTTTTTCCGGCACTTCAAAACTCATGTCGTTTCACTCTGGCCGCCCATTCTAGCGGTCACATTCTCCCATCACGAAATCCAGCGAACCCAGGATCGCCATCACATCGCTGATCATGTGCCCCGGAAGCAACGCGGGCAGGATACTGATGGCCACAAAGGATGGCGAACGGATTTTGAGCCGGTAGGGCACGCCCCCGCCCCGGCTGTGAATGTAAAAGCCCAGCTCACCCTTGGGATTCTCGGCTCCAAAATAAACCTCGCCCGCAGGAGCGTTCACCCCCTGCGTCACCAGCATGAACTGGTGGATCAATTCCTCCATCCGCGTGAGCACCTTCTCCTTGGGTGGAAGAACCACCTTGCCATCGCTCACATTGATCGGCCCTTCGGGCAGCTGATCCAGGCATTGATGCAGGATCCGCACGCTTTGGCGCATTTCCTCCACCCGCACCATGTAGCGGTCATAGCAATCGCCCCTGGACCCGACCGGCACTTCAAACGTCAATTCCGGATAGACCAGGTAGGGATGCGTGCGGCGCAGGTCGTGCTCCACGCCACTGGCGCGCAGATTCGGCCCCGTCAGGCCATAGTCCACCGCCATGTCCCGCGGGATCGTGCCCACGCCCTGGGTGCGATCCACAAAAATCCGATTCCGGTTCAACAGGGTCTCCATGTCGCTGATGGCGACCAGGACCTCGTCCAGAAAACGCCGCACGGCATCCGTCCACCCTGCGGGAAGATCACGCGACAAGCCGCCAATGCGTGTGTAGCTGGTGGTGAAGCGCGCGCCTGTCAACGCCTCGGCCAGGTTGTAAATCTTCTCGCGCTCCGTGAAGGTGTGCAAAAACACCGTCATCGCCCCCACGTCCATGGCCATGCACCCCATGCCCAGAAGATGGGAGGAGATGCGCGCCAGCTCGCAACAGATCACCCGGATGTACTGGCAGCGGGGCGTGAGCTTTTGATCGATGCCCATGAGCTTCTCGACCGCCAGGGCGTAGGCCACATTGTTGGCCAGGGGCGCCAGGTAGTCCAACCGGTCCGTGTAGGGCACAAACTGGTTGTAGGTGAGGTTCTCCGCAATCTTTTCATCCCCGCGGTGCAGGTAGCCGATGTCCGGTGTGGCCTTGGTGATGATCTCGCCATCGAGTTCCAGGATGATGCGCAGGACGCCATGGGTGGCCGGATGGGAGGGCCCCATGTTGAGCACCATCTTCTCGCCCAGGCCATCGGAGGCATTCGCCGCGTTCGCCCGGGCGGCGGGATCCGCAAATTGAAATTCCTGGACGGTGGACATGCGCTCCTCTGGTTTGCCAGTTGTCATGCGGAGGTCTCCTCTCCACCCCGCTTGCGTGGCTCGCGGCTCAAGGCATCGGGCGCGCCCGGCAGGGCCACAAACGGCCCTCCTTCAATGGGCGCCTGATCGGTGGTGGCCACTTCAGGAATTGAGGTTGGTTTGCCGGTCATCGGAAAATCCTTGCGCAAGGGATGATACGGATAGCCCTCCCACATCAGGATGCGACGCAGGTCAGGATGTCCCGTAAACCGAATCCCCATCATGTCATAGATCTCGCGCTCATGCCAGTCTGCCGCCCGCCATACGCCAACCACACTGGGCAACTCCGCATGTTCTTCGGGCACTGTTACTTTCAAACGCAGATGCGCGTGATCCTTCAGGTTGTACAGCTCATAGACCACTGCAAACCGGGGTTCCTCCCCATGGAAATCCACACTGGAAATATCGAGCAGGAGATCAAACCCAAGCCCCTTTTTGGCATGGGCGCAAACGCGGCCAATGGCATCCGCACGCGCGCAGGCAAGGGTGATCTCACCCCGAAATTCGGAGGGGGCCGATAGAACATCGGCGAATTGTGACTGAAGTTGTTGCGCCAGTGCCAGTGCGGTCATTCTGCCTCCCAGAGTCCCTGCCGCCTAAGCGGTCTTCCATTGGGTGGATATCACCGGTTCACGATCCACCTTTGCCTGTAGTTTCAGCAGCGCGTCGAGCAGCGCCTCCGGTCGCGGGGGACACCCCGCGATGTAAATATCCACCGGGATGATCCGATCCACTCCCTGCAAGACCGGATAGCTGCGGTACATGCCTCCCGTGGAAGCACATGCCCCCATGGCGATGACCCATTTCGGAGCCGCCATCTGGTCATAGATCCTTTTCACGGCTGTGGCCATCTTGTACGTCACCGTCCCCGCCACCACCATGACATCGGACTGGCGGGGGGAAAAACGCATGACTTCCGCGCCAAACCGCGCGATATCGTAGCGGCTGGCAGCCGTCCCCATGAGTTCAATCGCGCAACAGGCCAAACCCATCGGCATCGGCCAAAGAGAGTTTTTCCGGCACCAGTTTAGCAAGGCATCCAAACGGGTGACGATAAATTCGCCCTCTTGTTTCGGATCGTATCCAACTTCTGTTTGCATGGGTTCAACGCGTTGCCCGATTTCCTCGGAAAATAAGCTGTTTTCACCGTGGTGACAAGAGCTTATTACCTCCCAGGCAGCGTCCTTTTCGATGTTTCCCGGCCAGCAGACGCTCAGGATTCATTGCTGCCCGCCCCTTGCCGGCCAAACAGGAACAGGGATCGCACGGAATTCGCAACCGGCCACCAGGATGTCCATCGACTCTGGTGGCCGGCATGGGATCAGGAGAGTGTTAATGCCGGAAATGACGGCAGCCGGTGAAGACCATGGCCATATTCCGTTCATTGGCGGCGGCGATGACTTCGGCATCGCGCACCGATCCGCCCGGTTGAATGGCCGCGGTGGCCCCCGCCTTCGAGGCGGCGATCAGGCCATCCGGGAATGGGAAGAAGGCATCGCTGCAAATCACACTGCCCTGCAGGGACAGCTTGGCCTCGCCCGCCTTCCACACGGCGATCTGGCTCGAATCCACCCGGCTCATCTGGCCAGCTCCCACACCCAGCGTGCGGTCTGCCGCGCAATAGACGATGGCGTTGGATTTCACGTGTTTGACCACGCGCCAGCCAAACAACAGGGCCTGCAATTCATCCGCAGATGGGGCACGCTTGGTCACCACCTTCAGGTCGGCGGCGGTCACCATCTTCAGGTCGCGCTCCTGCATCAGGTATGAATCGGCGCCCACGCTGCGCAGATCCCACGGGGCGGCCCGGCGCACATCGCGCAGCACCTTGATGAGCCGCAAGTTCTTCTTCTTTTGGAGGATGTTCAGGGCATCGGCTGTAAAGTCCGGCGCCACAATGACTTCACTAAAGATTTCCGCAATGGCCTCTGCACAGGGACCATCGAGCGGCGTGTTGACGGCGATGATGCCGCCATAGGGGGCCTGGCGGTCGGTGGCAAAGGCCTTGTCCCAGGCTTCCTTGAGCGATGGGCCCCGGCCCACTCCACACGGATTGGTGTGCTTGAGGATGGCCAGAGTGGGAGCCTCGCCGGAGAACTCGGCGATCAGGTGGGCTGCCGCAGTCAGGTCCAAGATGTTGTTGTACGACAACTCCTTGCCATGCAACTGCTGGTAATAACGGCTGAATTCGCCATACAGGGCGGCCTTCTGGTGCGGGTTTTCGCCATAGCGCAACGGTTGGGCCTGGGGGGCATTGACCACCAGTGTCGTCGGCAGTGCCGATGTCTTTTCCGGCTCGGCCTGCACGGGGGCGGCGGCTGGAGTGGCATGACCGCCAAACACCTTGATGAGATGGGCGGCAATGGCAGCATCATAGGCCGAGGTGCGCGCAAACACACGGGCCGCCAGTTTCCGGCGCAATTCCAGCGTGGTGTTGCCCGTCGCCCGAATCTGGGCAATCACTTCCGGATAATCGCTGGCATCCATGACCACCGTCACGCTCTCGTGATTCTTGCTGGCGCTGCGAAGCATCGACGGGCCGCCGATGTCGATGTTCTCGATGGCCTCGGCCAGAGTCACATCGGGTTTGGCCACCGTCTTTTCAAAGGGATAAAGGTTCACAACCACCATGTCGATGGGCAGGATGCCATGTTGATTCACGGCCGCCTGGTGGGCGGGGTTGTTGCGCAAATAGAGCAAGCCGCCATGCACCTTGGGGTGAAGGGTTTTCACGCGGCCATCGAGCATTTCCGGGAAACCGGTGTAGTCGCTCAGATCCTTGACCGTGATCCCGTGTTCACGCAGGGTCCTGGCCGTGCCGCCCGTGGAAATGATCTCCACCCCGGCATCCACCAGGGCTTGCACGAACGGAACCAGGCCGGTTTTGTCGAAAACAGATATCAGCGCGCGTTGAATTTTAGCCATATCAGGCCTGTAAAATCCCCCAAAACCGCGTTCCCAGTCAATGGTCAATTTTGTACTGGCCAATCCTGGTTTTCCTGGAACATGCCCTCGTCAGTGACGCCACGTTTGGGAATGGGCCTCTGGTGAGGCATCCCCCGCCCCCCATGGATCTGAGAAATTTTCTGAAACCGCTCTCCCCTCCAAAGCTGTCACCCATAATGACAGGTGCAAATGACCTCGCTGAATTGATGCAGCAGGAAAGGAATTTGATTATGCAAAAGGAATGGCTTCAGAGAAACTGGCTCAGTCCGCTGACGGGACTGGCTTTTGGCGTGGTGTCGGTGACCGGCCTGGCGCTGTTGTTCGATCTCCACATCGGCCCCTTGAAGGTGCTCCATGAATGGATGGGCGTGCTGCTTGCCTTTGCCGGCATCCTGCACGTGGCCGTGAACTGGAGGGTGTTTACCACCTACTTCAAGCACCGGATCGCGTATGTGATGCTGGTGATCGGGGTGGTGCTCTCGATTGGATTGATGCTGGCGGGTAATCATGAAGGCCCTGAAGGGCCTGGGGGGCATCATGGCCCGCCTCCCCACGTCATGGACTGATCACGGAGCGTGGTCTGCGGTCGTTTGCACCTCACATCGTCGTTTCACGCTTCTTTCGTGGTGGTCAGACCAGGGTCATGAATACAGAGAGACATGGCATGGCCTGGCCACCATGATGTTCAAGACAGATCAAGGCCGGTTTCAGCGACGGGAAGGAACCCGTGCAGGCGCGGAGATGGTTGAGGGAGGTTGGCGCCGAGCTTCCAAGCGGGCATCCAGGGCATCCAACTCCTTCAAAGTCTGTTGCACGACACGCTGGGCGCTGACGGGGCTTCGGCCCTTGTTCTGGCGGGGTTCATAACCGGCCTGGACCCTCAGTCCCAGATACTGTTCAAGCACCCTTTGATACTCTGTCACCAGGCCAACCACTTCAGGGGCGCAATTGGCCCGCAAGGAGACCAGTTTGCGAATCACTCCATCCAGCGCCTGACGCTGTGCGGGAAAATCCCACAGCTCGATCAATTTTTGGAGCGAGATCTCGGAAGACTCCGGCAGCGAACGGGGGGATGCGCGCACCTGAGTGGGCAGGTGCACCACTTCCCTGAGCTTGTCCCGGCTGGCTTCGCGGCTCCAGCCCTGCACTTGATCGCGACCACGGGCATTGGCCAGGCGCAAGGCCCACCATTTTTCGACTTCGAGGAGGCTATGAAACCGGGCTGAATACCCGCCCAGGAAGGCGAACTGCCAGTTCAGATGCCGGGGCATCAACCGCAGCATTTCCCGAAAACAGGCTCGGCCATCGGGCAGTTTCAGGAGCGAATCCACCAGCCAATGGGCACTATGTTGAAAGGTGCGCCAGGCCTCGCCTTCGGTCATCTCCCGCGTCGGCAATCCCATCTGGGCAAAACTGCAGGCCGGATGGGTGATGAGATAGTTCCGGGTGTTTTGAATGGGATCGACCCTCACCTGGGCCCGGCGGATGCGGGTCTCGGGCCGGAGCACATATTCCTCTGTGTTCTGCAGGAGCAACGACATCGTCAATCCCTCGCTCACCCACAGGGGCACTTCCGCAAGCTGCGATGTTCCTTCCCGGTTGCACATTTCCAGCAGCAGGGCATGGGTCAGCGCCCTCACCAGGGGGGCGGGCCTTATCATGGAAGGCACGTAGAGATGATACTGCCAGCCGTTGCTGAACCATTCGCTGCGAATGTCCACGGGGCGGTTGGTGCTGGAGGTCGGGAAGATGGTCACATGGATCTTACCGCGCCAGACATCCGGCGCATCCAGTTCCTTCAACATCGCCTGCTTGACCCGCTCGCAAGTCACCACCAGCAGCGAGGGGTCCATACGCACAAAGCCATCCAATGCAGCGAGTTTTGGATTATCCAGAGGGGTGCCATGGATGATGAACTGCTGACTGCTGCTGCGCAAGGTCACCATGTTGGTGGGATTGCGCGGCACCGATAACTGAGCCCATCCGCTGCATGCCAGCCATGCCATCAGGATGGCTGCAAGACAACTTGCACAGGCTGGCCGCCGGCTTTTCATGGAGTTCCCCGCACTGCGGCTGCTGCGTCCGAATAGTTGTAGAGAATCAGCTCAGGCACCCGGCTGATTTCATTGGGCTTGATCTCAATCGCAGGGAGATGCATCACCCAGTTATAAAGATCCACCATGCGGCTGTCCGCATCGCGCAATTGCTCCGTCACCCCCGCCCAATATTGCTCAGGAATCTTCAAACGCCCCAGCCGCATGCTTTGCAGGCTGAATTCCCAGCCGGTCTTGCCGCGACGCAGCACCCCCGTGCGCGTCCAAAGCAGGGAGACCTTCCGTCCGCCAATCTCGCGCCGAACCCAGGCATGCCAGGAGACATTCGTGTCCATCATACGCACCCGGACAGCCTGCAACTGGCAGACGGTCAACTGGTTGGACATGCCTTTTGTGGACTCGGAAAAGAAGCGCTTATGGATCAGCGAGTTGATCTCCTGATCGGTAAGCCGGATGTAGCCCTTCTTGTTGTTCTTTAACGAATCCTCAAACTGCTTGAGCTTCCGGGACGCCTCCTCCCCATCCAGCAGGGATGGGGTGCCGAGGCTTGAAGGATCGACATTGGCCGTGGCCTGCAAATACAGGTAACCGGCTGCAGCCGCCACCAGGGCTGCCAACAACCCCAGTATAAAGAGAACCACAACCAACTTGCGCATGAGAGTCTGGGGTGCCGGGCTCATGGTGAAATGATGTTATGATTTCTTCGTGGTGGCAGGCGATGACGCTTTGCTCTCTGATGTCTGCTTTGCAGGTTTGGAACCGCTGTCGGCGCCCGATTTGGTGGTGGTGGGCGACGCCGCCGCGCTATCCTTCTGAGCAGCAGCCTTATAACTGTCACTACGATAGTCGGTTATATAAAAACCGCTGCCTTTGAAAATGAAACCCGCCCCGGTGCCGATCTGGCGTTTGACTCGTCCCTTACCCCAGGTCTTGCAGCGGCATTTGTCCTTGGGACAGGTCTCAAGGACCGGTTCGGTAATTCGCTGAAAGACATCGAACTGATGACCGCACTTCTCGCAAATGTAATCGTATGTCGGCATAATGAATCAAACCATTCAGACCAGTCTAGTTAATCCATCTGCAAGTCGGGCGTCAAGCATGCGTGCACAGGGCTCATTTGATCTTGGCGGAAAGAGAGTTAAATTTATACGGAGATCGGTAAGTCAACCCAAGGAGTTTTGTATGTGTGTCGCCAAGCTCAAGAACTTTCTTGATACCAACAACATCAAGTATGTCAGCATCATCCACTCCCCGGCCTATACGGCTCAGGAAATCGCGGCCACCGCCCACATGCCCGGCAAGGAGGTGGCCAAAACGGTGATGATGAAGATCGATGGCAAAATGGCCATGGCCGTCCTGCCCGCCAATCGGAAGGTCCTCCTCCAGGACTTCATCGAAGCCACTGGAGCCAAGGAAGTTAAATTCGCCACGGAGAAGGAGTTCAAGGACCTGTTCCCTGAATGTGAAACCGGGGCCATGCCTCCCTTTGGCAATCTCTACGACATGGATGTCTTTGCCTCGCCCGGTCTGGCGGAGGATGTGGAAATCGCCTTTAACGCGGGCAATCATCAGGAATTGATCAAGCTGTCCTATAAGGACTACGAACGTCTGGTCAAACCCAGGGTCTGCCGGTTCACCACCTAATCTATTGCCTGGCAATGTATTGGGCGGAAAGCTGCCAAGCCGTATTGACGATCTGACTCAACGGCGTGCACGAAGCAGGCGAAACCCGCGAAGTGCCAGAGACGCTCCGTGCCAACTAGGGACGCTCCTCTGCAGCCGAGCCGAACGCATTGGGTTGATTGGTGGCGATGAACGCCGTGACGCGTTTGAGGGTATCGGCCACTTGTTTGGGGGTTAAATCCAAGCCCACCTGGTCACGGTTGGCCGAGGCCTCCCGATCGCCATGCATGGCGGCCAGGCTGCTCCAAAAATACGATTCCACGATGTTGGTTTCCACGCCCTGCCCCCGGGCATACATCACTCCCAGGTTGAACTGGGCAGTGGGATTGCCTTTTTGAGCGGCCTTGAGGAACCAGTGATGTGCCTCCTTGTAGTCCTGGGGCACACCTTTGCCGTGGATATAGAACACCCCCAGGTTGGACTGCGCGGGGGTCACCCCCTGCTCGGCGGCCACGCGGAACCACCGGGCCGCCTCTTTGGCATCCTGCTCGACGCCCATGCCGCTGGTATAAAGGAGGGCCAGGTTGTACGCCGCATCGGGATGGCCCTGCTCAGCCGCTTTGCGCGCCCAGGCCGCCCCCTTTTCGTAGCTCATATCGGTTCCACGGCCCGTCACATACAATATGGCCGTATTAAACTGCGCATCGGGATGCCCTGCTTCGGCGGCCTTGGTAAACCATTTCAAGGCCTCGGCAAAATCCTGTGTCACCCCTTCGCCGGCCACCAGCAGGAGCCCCAGATTGAACTGGGCTTCCACACGACCGGCCTCCGCGGCCTG
Source organism: uncultured Verrucomicrobiota bacterium (assembly GCA_964538065.1). Lineage (GTDB taxonomy): Bacteria > Verrucomicrobiota > Verrucomicrobiia > Limisphaerales > UBA1319. Next base: position 7,795 of record CAZIDG010000033.1, on the reverse strand, counting down.
TCGAATCCACCGGGCCGCCTCCTTGAAATCCTTGGGAACACCGTTGCCCTGGGCATATTTGATGCCCTTCTCAAACTCCTCGCGAGCGGGAGACGTGGCGGGCTCCTCCCATTGTTTGCGCTCTGAGCTGCCAGCCTCGGCCTTGACTTGATTGGTCGCAACAGGCGGGGGCACCACGGGATTGGTCGCCACCAGGGCCACGGAAGGCGCGTTGGTTGAGGGGGTGTTTGTGGCGGCCGCCGGGGCATTCGTGGCCGGCGCAGGAATCGCAGTCACCTGGTTCAACGCGTTCCGCATCTTGGTCGGCACCCGGCTCGGAGGCGATGTCTTGAGAGCCGGCAGGAAAACCAGGAGCAAAACAACCAGATTGACCCCAATGATCCCTGCGGTCAGCCACGCAATGGCACGTTTCGAATTCGTCTTCATCATCCCAATAACTCAAGTCGATGGTGTGCCAAGGTTCCCCGCCTGCCAAGTGGAAACCATTGGCCCGATTTCATCCCTGCGAGACATGGTCTGGAAAGGATCATGGAACAACCACGCGGAGGGTACGGTGATGGAGCCCCACGGTGACAGGGAGGTGGCCCACGAGTTCACCATCCAGTTGAAAGGGAACGGGTTCGTGGCTGGTGAGGCTGACGGTTTCACCTTGATGATGCTCCCCGTGTTTCCGAGGCAGGTGTCCAGTGGCCAGGACCGACGAGGCCACACGGATGCCCACCCAGAGGTTCACCTTCGGGAAAAGGCAGGCGTCCAAACGCCCATCCGACATGTTCGCGTTTTCGAAAACCGCATAACGCCCTCCAAAAAAGCGGCCATTGCCCAGAACCACCAGTTCAGCCTGTCGCTGGCATTCGTTCATGCGGACAGTAATGGGAGGATTATGCCGGGCCATGGCGCGGCACAAAGCCACCACATAGGCAAAAAAGCCGATCCGCTTCTTCAACGACCAGTCCACTAATTCGATGGACCGGGCATCAATGCCCGCGCCGGCGAGTTGAATGAAACAGCGTTTTTCGACACCGTGCGCCCCCTGATACTCGGCCCAGGGGAGATCCAGCAACCGTTCCCTGCCCGCCCGAATGATCTGCCATGCAGCAGGCAAATCAAAGGGGATCCCCAGCTCAAGGGCAAAAACATTGACAGTGCCCATCGGGAGGACGGCCAGCCGGGCGCGGGCGGTTCCGCCCGGGGCATCGGCCAGGCCATTGAGGACTTCATTGAGCGTGCCATCGCCGCCTGCAGCCACAATGGTATCAAACCCTTCCATCACCGCCTGGGCGGCCAGGCGGCGGCCTGCGCCGGGGGCATCGGTGGGCTTGAGCGTGCATTCGCCGTGCAAGCCATCCAGAAAATGGCGCAGCTTTTGCGCACGCTCACCACGTGCCGCCGGATTGAATATCACACACACGCTCATAAGGACTTGTGTTGCATAGCTCATATTGGAAATCCCCGCAATCTTCGTTAATGGCGAGGACTGTCCTGGAGGAGGCCGGACCGGGGGAGCCTCGACTTATTCCAATTTCCTGGCGGCTTTGTACTTTTCGCCCACCGGGCTTTTCCCTATACTCATCACCATGGGCCATGGATCCCAAGCCGGCACGAGCGATTCCCGGTATCATCACCTGGATGCCTTGCGAGCCTTTGCACTCCTGCTGGGTGTGTTGTTTCACGCGGCTGAATCCTTTGGTCCCCGCAACACCTATTGGGCCACGGTGGACGCCTCGCCCTCCGAATTCCTGGAATGCGTGCGTTTTGCATGCCATTCGTTTCGGATGGAAATCTTCTTTGTCATCGCGGGCTTTTTCGCGCGATTGCTGATCCTGAAGCGGGGGGTGCGCGGCTTCGCGGGCAACCGGGCGGTGCGCATCCTTGTGCCGCTGGTCTGTGGCTGGGTGGTGCTGTTCCCGCTGATGGTGAGCCTGTGGCTGTGGGGCGCCGGCCAGGCGGGCAGGCTCGGCGAGATGGGAGTGCCGCCCGAGGTGCAGAACTTCCCGGCTTGGAAACTCGCGCTGGGCTTCATGATCTCGGGGCAATTCGTCAAAAAATTCGATCTCACGCATCTGTGGTTTTTGCACCAGTTGGCGGTGCTGTATCTCATCCTGCTGGGGGTGCTCTGGGGCGCAAGGCGCCTTCCGCGTTTCAAAACGTGGCTTCTGCCCCTGCTGGATCGCCTGTTCAACCGGGTGTGCGAAGGTTCCTGGGGCATGCTCGCCTTTGTCCTGCCCACGATTCCCATGCTTTTGTTGATGAACGACTGGGGTGTGGATACGCCCAAAAGCTCGCTTCTTCCGCATCCGCCCACCACGCTGTTGTATGGTTTTTGTTTTCTCATCGGCTGGCTCCTGCATCGTCAACCGGCGTTGCTCCACCATGTGGAACGCCGGTGGACTGTCCACATGGGCGTGGGGGTCCTTTTCTGGGTGATGGGCATCGTGTTTCTGGCCCAGCAGCCCTGGAAACGAACGCCCCATGAGTACATGCTGTATTTGCGCACGGGTTTCCTGACCCTGTATGCCACGATGATGTGGGGCTTTGTCATGGGCTTTACGGGGCTGTTCACACGGTTTTTCCAGCGCCCGCGGCCTGTAATACGCTATATCGCAGATGCTTCCTATTGGATCTATCTTGCGCATCTGCCGGTGGTGGTGAGCCTGCAAATCATGGTGTCGTCGCTGCATTATCCCTGGCCGTTGAAGTACGGTTTCATCCTGGCGATTGCGATGCCGGTTCTGATCATCACGTATCATTTTCTGGTCCGGGGCACATTCCTGGGCGTGGTGCTCAACGGCCGCCGCCATCCCTTGAACTGGCCCTGGCAGCCGGTGACAGTCCCTCCCGCCAAGCCGCCTGAAGTGCGGTCCACCCCTGCCTGAATGGCATGAAGGCGGATCGTCCTGCAGAGGGCCTGGCCCCCTGGACTCAACGCAGGGCAAAGTCGGCATGGCGGAGGAATTCAAGCACACTGTCGCGCAAGACCCGGGCGCAGCCGCGTCGGGCGGCGGACGTGCGGATATCCACCGCCACGCGGAGGGCCCCTTCATCCAGAAGGTTATAGACATGGTCCACGGAGCAATCGAGGAACCGGGCAACCTCCTGGACGCGGAGGAGGCGTTTTTGGGGCAGCAGGGCCTCCCAGTTGAACGGTTCCATGGCGGGAGGGGAGGCGGAGGGGGCATTTGGACGGTTCAGACACGCATTTGACTTAAAAAGACATGCGGAGGCGGCAGGCCGCGATGCGGACGAAACGAGCGCGGCGGTTGATGATTTACGAATTGAGGGGTTGACGGCGGGGCCGATTTGGGCTTTGTTGGACTTAAGGCTGTATGTCATATTAAGACAGTATATGTCTTATTTAGACATCGTCAACTGGGAAACTGCGTTTATGCCCAAAAAATTTTCCGCTCAACTGGATGAGATCGCCGGGATCAGCCAGCGCACAGGGTGGTCGCTCGAGGAGCTGGCCAGCCGCGTGGCCATCACCACGGAGACGATGCGCAAGATCTCACGCGGGTATCAGAAGGCATCGCCCCAGTTGATGCAGGCCCTGAGGCTGATCGAGCAAACGGCCGCCGCCGAGCGGATGGGCAGGCTGGCCCAGGGGGGACCGCGCATGGTGCCGGTGGTCTCATGGGCGCGGGCGGGCCTGGCGCATGACTTTGGGGACCTGTGCAACCAGCTTGAGGAAAGCGTGGAATCCTCCTGCCGCGATCCCAATGCCTTTGCCCTGATCCTGGAAGGGGACTCGATGGAACCGGACTTTCTGGCAGGCGACATCGTGGTGTTCGCGCCCAACTCAGAGGCGCGCAGCGGGGATTTTGTGGTGTGCCGCCTGGAGGAAACCCACGGGGTGCTCTTCAAGCGGCTGAGGCGCACCGGTAGCTCGGCAGAGATCTACCGGCTGGAAAGCCTCAATCCAGCATACCGTCCCGTGGAATATCCCGCCCAGGCCCTGCGGTTTGTGTATCCCGCCGTGGACATGCACCGGCGCCTGCGCCACGGCTGAGAGTCCTTACTTTTTCAGCCACCCCTGCCCTTCGAGCCAGTCACCAAACCGCTCGATCCAGCGGTCGGTCACCAGATTCTGCTTGCGCATGCCGAAGCCATGGCCGCCTTTGGCATACATGTGAAGCTCGGCGGATTTTCCGGCCTTGGTCCAGTCCTTGTAGATCGCAATGCTCTGAGGGGCCAGGCCGAGCGAATCATCCGTGGCGGCCAGGATGAACATGGGCGGGGCATCCGCGGGCACCTCCTTCTTGATGACCCAATCATAGGCCAGGTAGATGGGGGCGACGAAATCAGGCCGCGTTTCGGGGGTGTAATTAAACGCCACAGAGGCCGTCACGGTGCCGCCCGCTGAAAAGCCCATGATGCCGATGCGCTCCGGGTTGACGCCGTATTCCCTGGCGTGCTTTCGCACGTATCCGACAGCGTTCAGGCCATCGGCCATGGCGAGCTTGATGACGGGCGCGACCTCCTGATCGAGGCTTTTGCCACTGGCCATCCTGGCACCCAATTCCATGACGGGATCATCGGTCTTGCATTCCACCAGCCGATACTTGAGCACAAACGCTGCGACGCGCCTGGAAGCGAGCCAGCGCGCCACGTCCATGCCCTCGCTGTCGATCGACAGCGCGAAAAAAGCGCCGCCGGGACAAACGATGACGGCGGTGCCGTTGGCCTTGGCGGGGTCGGGTAGGACGGCGGTGAGCGTGGGCCTGGCAACGTTGAAAACGATCCGGGTGTTCCAAGCGTTTTTGTTATTCTCCTTCTCCACGTGCTTCCAGTCCTCCGATCCGGGGACTGGGCCGTCGTAGAGTGCAATGACTTTGTCCTGAGCCAACATGTTCATACTGAGCATGGCGATCATCAATGATGCGAGCAGTTTCATGTGTTGAGTTTTCGAATAGCCAGCCGCGGGCTGGCATGAACCGACACAACGAACGCAGGTCATTTGTACCATGAAGCGACGGGAGGGGCAAGGACGGCTGTCCCCTTTCATGAGAACGCGATGAAACCCGAACTAATACCGCTGTGGAGTTGGATTAACACTTTGGGTTTATCAACCGGATCAAACAGAACCAACGGCTTGATTATTAAGCGCCCCTGGAGGAAATAAAAGCGAAACCAAGCAACAAAGCGAAAGGAAACCGGTCAAAGCAATGACATCTCCGTCCCTTGTCGGTTCAGACTGGGCAAGGAAGAAGCGGTCGTAACATTATGTTTAGCACCGTTTTAAACTGTTCAGAGAATTGAGGATATACTTCAGTATATCTGGTTACGCAATTTAGACTCTTGGGTCGCTTCTGCATCTTTGCGGGCCTTTGAACCGATGATAATCGCACTAATTACAATGCATATTAATAATACAAGATAACCAATATCTGTTCCATGATTTTCTCTACCGACAATCGTTTCAAATATCGCACCCAAAATAAGGCCTCCTAAAATCCCGAGCAAGCCTCCTTTTATTGCTCCCAGTAGAAACGCTAAATCTCCTGCTTCTTTTATGGACTCTTTGATGGCGCGTTCAGCCTCAGCCTGAGATTCTCGATAAAGATCATTGATTCCGTCCAAAGTTTTTGAATGACTCATGTAATCTTCGTAGCAATGCAAAGATATGCCTCCAAAACTCAAGGTCCCATACGCATCTTCAGCCTCCTTCCATTGGTAGTCTGCAAACAAAGACGCCTTTCTTGCTATACTTCCACGGTATGCACGGATTTGTTCCACTCGAGATTCTATATCTGCACGCATTTTCTTTTGTTGCCGTTCAATCACATTTTCTGCCTCGTTTTTAACATGATTGGCATAATTACTCGCATCAAGAAATCCGAAATAGGTGCCAGTGCTATATTCTTTTCTAGATTTTAATAGCGTGTCCAGGACAGATTGAGTCTCTTTTATAAAACACTCTTCAGGATGCCATGATTGCATAACGTTCACCGATTGAACTCCTTCATCAATGCAGATTTTGGCCGCAATCGCGCTTTCTTGAATAAGCATTTTGAACATTTCTTGCATTCGTTTTTCATGTTTCAGACAATCAACATCGGTGGCGGCCTTCACCATATAATTGCGGTCTATGTATATTGCTTTTCGCAGGTATTCAATCGCATCATCCGGCCTATCGGTATAGAAAAGTATTTTAGCGTTTTGAAAATAAGCCTCTCCATTTTTAAAGTAGGAGTCCAATTTGATCGCCTGAAGGGTGTGATTTTCAGCTTCCTTCAATTTATTTTGACAATAGGCCGCCCAACCAGCAGCGGTAAATGAAATGCTTGCCTCGAAAGGATAGTCTTCTTTTGCATACCGTGCCGCTGCTAAAAAAGACTGTTCTGCCTTCAGCAAATCAAGAACGCTCGAATCAGTGTTATTTACATCACCAAGGTAGAGAATGCCTAAATTATAATGGAACCGAAATTCGATTTTATATCCTGTCTGATCACCAAAGCCATTGATAGCACGCAGAAGCGCTTCGAGAGCCTCAGGAAACAAATGCCTCCTCATAGCATCGCGGGCGATTTCATACTGGTTGAAAGCCCAAGTCTGCGCCGGAGTTTTTGAGGCAGACAACAGTTGCTCTAACGTATCATTGACATGACCAATCTGGGAAATCATCTGGCTGAATCCCCAATTGCACTTTGCGGTCAGTGAAGCAATTTCATCGGAAATATCTTCCAAATCATATGATATAGTTTCAAATCCTGTTTGAATACTATCATTGACAGTGGCGATTCCAGAATCAATCGATTCTAACAGCTCAAAACCGTGTTGTTGAAGCTGCTCGTGGGTGGCGATGATTTCACGGGTGCTTTCAGATATTGCATATTGAACCTCAACATTTGACTGTGTGATGTCCTTGACAAAGCTCTGTTCCTGCAAATATTTCCTGTACTGGTCACGGTCACCCCCTGCGCTTCCCACAAGTTGCAGAGAATAGGGAGATATATATTCGCTCATGATGTGTTGATGCATTATTTACCCCCCCCTCATGAGGAGGTATTCGTTTGTTATCTTGGCTTAATACAAAATATACGCGATTCTATTGTAATTCTTTAAGATTTTGTGTGATCCCGACTGCAAAGTATATTTTTAAAACAATTATTTTGCATGAAGGGCGCACAAAATGTTCTCCTTACCATAGTTAAAATGTTATACCATGGTCTTCGTTGCATTTCAACCATATATATGCATTTTTCCCCAAAAGCAAAACGGTTCTACGATGCTCCCCCTTAGAAATGGTCGCCTCAATGAAGGATGTTTTCCAATTCTGTTGATGCGCAAGCCTATCGAGAACAATGCAAGAACTTGGACCTCGTTCATAAGATGTGTCTTCACTAAGCAATATCCCACCAATTTACCCTCTCCCCAACGAATTTAAAAATCAAACGGTTTGGATCTGGGCGGAAATGGGTGGAGGGATTGATTCTGCGGTGAGGTGAGAATGGGGGGGAGCGGGCGCGGAGGATTGGGGCGGCCCTTCAGGCCTTGCGTTTTTTTGGTGATCGTGGTCCCAGGACTGCGCCGATGGCGCTTTGGAAAAGTCAAGGGTACGCACCACGACTCGCAACCGATGGCGATTCGAAAGGTTCAGGGATTAACATCTCCATGCGCAAGCCCCAGGACTGCGCTGATGGCGCTGCGGGAGGGGCAAGGGTAAACACCACCACGCAAGTGGGAGTGGTTAACGCGGGTCGTCCACCAGGCACGGGTTCAGGCGTTCAGGAGTGATTCCAGCCAGGTTTTGGAGCGTTTGATGTCCTCAATCTGTTGCGGGCCGGTGGTTTCGCGC
>CAZIDG010000032.1:33374-42489 GCA_964538065.1 uncultured Verrucomicrobiota bacterium | reverse complement strand
ATGCCAAATGCAAATTGACGTAAGTCTTTGAAGGAGAACTGGTGGCTGGACCCAGAATTGAACTGGGGACACAAGGATTTTCAGTCCTCTGCTCTACCAACTGAGCTATCCAGCCACCCGATTAAGGGATGGAGCGCGTACTTTGCCGGGTTCACACGCGCTGGGCAAGCGAATTTCTCGTTTACCGGACGCAAAGTTAAGCTCAACCCGCCGTCCGCCGCAAGCAGATAATGCAATTCGTTACACGCCAATAGTCTACGCAGACAGCTTCACCGCGTTATTTCCAACCCATGCTCCAGATCTCAAGGCCGACGCGCCATGGCCACACCTTGTTGTGCCGAGGTGTTTTGGGGATCGATTTCCAGGATCCGGTTGAACAGACCCAGGGCATCCTCCCTGTGTCCCAAAGCCAGGTGGCATTGCCCAAGCATGGCCATCTGGTCGGGGGCATTGGGTGACAACGCCAGGGCGCGTTTGAGCAACGGGAGGGCATCCCGGTACACTCCATTTTTCATGTGGGTGCGCGCCAATTCCACCAAGGCCTCGGGCAATTCCGGGCAGAACGTCAGGGCTTGTTCAAAACTGGCTTTGGCTGCATCGATCCGGCCCAACTCCCCTAAAGTGATGCCCAGATTGCAATGGGCCTGGGGGTGATGGGGCGCAAGATCAAGCACCGCCTGCCATATCGGAATCGCTGACTGGAAATCCCCCATGGATTGGACTAAACGCGCGTGATCGGCCAGCAAGGTCCAGTCACCAGGCACCCGTGCGGTTTCCTGGCTGTATTGTTGTGAAAAGCGTTTGAGGGCATAGGACTTCGTCTGGGGCTTGAGCCGTTCGAACTCCACCTGATAGAAGCGTTTCTGCTCCTCGATGTTGGATTGTTGCGCAAAGGGTGGCCGGGCCATGCGTTTGAGCAGTGTCTCCAACACCAGGGCTTGATCAAAACCTGTCCAGGCCAGGCGCCTGGCACATTCATCGCGACTCAGCCATGCAGCGTTATTCTGCAGGTGCAACTCAGGCCGGCGAGCCAGCATTTGCGCCGCTTGCTCGGCCAGCATGAGACCCATCCGATAATGCCCTTCAAAACTGGGATGCACGTGTTCGTAGAGCAACTCGCGCCCCGCCAGATGATGGGGGCTGGACTCAGCGAGTTGGGCATCCGTATCGACCAATGCAATCAATGGCGATTTCGCCGCCGCCACTTCCTCGCGAATGGAGGCAAGCAGTGCCGTGTCGGGCCGGAAACGCAGGGCATCCAGATCGCGTGCCCTGGTCAACATGGCCCGTGCTTCAGCTTCCTTGCCCAACGCAAGCAGGGACTGGCCATGTCGAAAGGCCAGGTCGGCATACTGGTCGTCGATTTTCCCGGCCTCCACATACTCGGCTACAGCACCAGCGTGGTTGGTTTGTGATGCCAGGGTATTGCCAGAGGCAAAATGACGCTCCCAGGCACCGAGATCACCTCCCGTAAGTCCAGCACGGTGCAGCGAGGCGAAGGGCGCGCAATCGCGAGTGTTGGATAGTGGAGTGCACACCAGCACTCCGGCTCCTGATTTGGCGCCCGCCTGCATGATGTCCCTCAAGTTCCGTTTGAAATGCTCGCGCACCCGCACCAGACGCGGGTCATCGGCTGTCACCTTCTGGTTGAGAAACATTTCCATGCCGCCCCAGTTTGCATTTTGAGACTGGCCACCCCATTGGCCGGCCACCGACTGGACGATCTGGCCCAACCGTAACGATTTCAAGGCGAGGTTGATCCGGATCATTGCCATGGGAGGCACCTGCGCACCGAACACCGTCCCGGCCCCATAGGGTCCCACCACTTCGTTATTCCCCATGTAGACAACCCAGAGATCGCCCTCCATCGGAGCACACTCTTGCGCGATGGGCCGGATGACATGGGAGTTGATGGCAGTAAACGCGGTATTGATGACCTCAATGCGTTTCTCCGGATACCGCTCACGCAGCAACACCTCAAGCACACGCGCAAAACCAAACGAGGGTTCGGGATCCCCCATGGCCGCAGATTCGCCGAACACAAAGATGCGAATGGCATTGGTGGCCTTGTGTTCCGGCACAACGCACGTCAGGGGATGCCGCACCATGTTGGGTGGAAAAAAACGACGCCCAAAACGCTGGTTGTCGACTCTGCATTCCTCCCCTTTAATCGATTGCTTGAGAAAAAAACGGGTTGGATATCCCACCCCAGCCAGGCGCAGCACTGCCTCAGCCACAATCAGCAGCACCAGGGGGACCAGCGTCAACGCCACCAAACGAAACCACCAGGGTGCAGGTGATCTGCCTCGGGGTGCTTGTGCTGTGGGCAAAGCTTCAGGGCTTGAGGAAGGACCGGACAACTTCTGGAGTTTCCTGTTCTTTTTCAAGAGATGAATCTGCTCAAGGTTTGCCTTCAAGTGCCATGCCAGCAGGCATCGGCATCCGGCCACCTCGCAAGGCCTTCAAACGGTCCTGCAACCGGACTGCTGGCTCAAAACCCGGACTTAATTCGAACACTTTCTTTAATTCAGTTTCAGCTTCATCGTACCGCCTCAGGCTCACCAAACCATTGGCCAGGTTGAAATGAGCCTCCATATACGCGGGAAGAGACTTGATCGCCTGTTGAAACCGTTCAATCGCTTCAGGAATCCGCTTTTGTCGGCTGTACACCGTTCCCAGGTTGTTCAGAGCGGATGCATAATCGGGCATGATCTTCAGCGCTGTTTCGAAATGGCTTGTGGCCTCGTCAAACCGTCCCAACTGCGCAAGCACATTCCCGAGGTTGTTATGCACCTCCGCGTATTCGGGCATGATTTCCAGGGCCTTTTGGTAACTGCGAACCGCCTCTTCATAGTGTCTCAAACGCGCATGCGCGACACCCAGGTTAAAAAAGGCGTCTTCGTTTCTGGGGTTTCTATCCAGTTCCTCGTTGTATTTGGCAATGGCCTCCTCGAATTTGCCCTCCTTGGCAAGTTGGTTGCCTTCACTCAGCAGCGTGGATGACTCCGGTGTCTGACCGCTGGATGGAATGCCCTCCCCTGGCTTGCCGGCCACCGGTGCTGGTGTCTTTGAAGCGCCCATCCGGGAGGCATAACCCTGGCCAGCCCCCATCTCATCCCCTGCCCATCGAGGGGATTGAGTGGAGTGCTTCCACCAATGGATCCCACCAATCGCACCCACGATGATGACCAGTAACAGCAGGTATCTTATCCATGATGGCAACACATGGAGATGGTCAGTGCGTGGAGAGAACGAGACACGATTCCCCATGCATGCCGAGTCGTTCCGATGCGTCCGCCTTCTGCTGTACTGAGCATCTCTCTTTGGAGAATGCACCTTACCCATAAAGCGTTCCTGCAAGCGTTCTTACTTAACTGTCGTTGGTTGGCGTTTAGTATTATGCCTAATGAGGATGGGGTCAATTGTTTTTCCCGCTTAGGATCATTTTTCATTTCCTTTCTCTTGATTATGCATCAAGACTCATCTACACGGTGGTCATGTTCAAATCCCAGAAATCAGGATGGGGCTCACTGCCAGTATTCCTGGCACTCGCACTCCCCCTTGCATCCGCAAATGTACTGGCGCAAGCACCGGCAACCGGGGCAAATCATCCCACCGCCTCCGCCACGACACCTGCGAAAGTCCAGAGCGTGGCGGACCGGGCTTCCTGCTCCTCACTCATTCTGGCCAGACAGTCCACGGACAAAGCCCTGGCCGCCATTGCCAGTCTTGGATTTCATTGGGTCGATCTGAGCTGCCTGAACTGGGCGCCCCACGTCTCCGTACCCGCTCTCATGAAGGATTTCACAACGGAGGCCGACCGGGTGGAAGCTGTTTTCAAAAAACATGGATTGGGCGTCTCGAATCTGACCTTCGACGCCCCGGACAATCGTGCCTGGGATCAGTACGAACCGGAGTTCCGCGCCGTCGTAGCCCTTGCCTCAAAGCTGAACACCCACGTCATCAACGTGATGGCTCCTGTAGCCAATGCGGATCGTCCGGAAATGGTCAAGCGCCTCAAGATCATGGTGGACGCTGCCAGGGCCAAAAACATCACCCTGACGGTGGAAACCCATGTAGGCCAAATGACAGAGAAACCCTCAGACGCTCTCTGGCTCTGCCAGCAGGTGCCCGGTCTGGGGCTGACATTGGATCCCAGCCATTATTTTGCCGGTCCCAACCAAGGGGCCAACTTTGATGAGCTGCTCCCCTACGCGTGGCACCGGTTTCCGAGCTGGCGGGATGAAATGGGAGGACATCCATAATCCATGGGGAACGGGCCCCATCGATTTCGAAGGCCTGATTCGCAAGATGGAAGCTGTTCATTACCAAGGCTATTATGTGGTCGAGTATATCGAGGGCTTCAATCAGGTGGATCCGACAAAGGAATCCGCCAGGTACCTCGCCTGGATTCAAAAACTTCCCCCGATCAAGTCGCCCGACATCAAGCCATGAATGCTTGATGAGAGATCATGCAACAATTTAGCCATCAAGCGAATACACTCCTATTGAGAGCCTCAACTGATGTTCCCAGAACTTCATCTGTGCCATCTCATATTACACGTATATCCTTCTTTGCATGGGACTTAACGAATATTATTCCCACGGCCTCAGAATCGGTTTGGATCCCGTGGCCCTGATTTTGCATTTGCGTTACCCCGGATATGCCTAATAGTATTCACTGTCACATCCCCTCCTTTTGAAGGGATCAGTTTATATTGGAAGACGTTGGCATGATTACTGAAGTTCCAACAAAAGAAGCCCGGCCGGGTGCCACCGGATCATCTCCGGTACGGCACGATTTGGAGGCCATTATTTCGCTCATCCCGCCCCACGCGCGCGTACTGGACCTGGGATGCGGTGAAGGCCTTCTCCTGGAGCAACTTGTTCAAAAGAAACAGGTTCAGGCACGTGGCGTGGAACTTCTTGAAGACAATGTGCGGGCCTGCATAGGGCGCGGGCTCTCGGTCCGGCAAGGGAACATTGAGGAAGGTTTGGCGGATTATTCCAACCAGGCGTTTGATTTTGTCGTGCTCAGCCAGACACTGGCTTATCTGGATCAACCCAAGACCGTGGTAACAGAAATCCTCAGGGTGGGTCAACGCGCCATCATTTCGTTCGATAATGCAAGTTATTGGCGCAGACGCTTGCATGCCCTTGCAGGCAATGGGTTTGGAGCCAGCCTTGGAAGCGGTGAACCCCGGGCGCGCGCCATTACCATTCCGCAATTCATCGCCTTCGCAGCCTCCATGGGCACCACGGTGGACCAGGTTATCTATTCGTCCAATCGTCGATTCATCACCACCCTGCCCACCTTGTGCGCGGAAGTGGCCGTGTTTGTCCTAAAAAAGGCTTAAGTGGCCACCGTTCAAGCCCTTGTCCGATAAGGGAATAATAGCTTCCCCCCCAGCCGCCAAAGCTGGTCGCACCCGACTGCAATGGTCACAATGACAATAATCACGGCGAAAATGGACGCTGTGTGGCCGCGTCGCTCGGATATGGAAATGAGATAGCCCAGACCTTTCTCTGCATTGACGACTTCGGCCAGGATGATCCATCCCCATCCCACGCCATAGACACCCCTCAGGTGATCCCAGATATCGGCCTTGGCCACCGGAAAGAGCACATGGCGAACGATTTGCCACTGGGTGGCTCCTTTCGTGGCCGCCACATCCACGAACGCAGCCGGAACATCATTGATGGACTTGATGACTTGAGGTAACAGCGCAACAAAACAGCCGATAAAAAGAAAACCAACCTTCTGTGTTTCGTTCAGGCCAAACCAGGCGATCGTCAACGGCACAAAGACCACAATCGGCACATATGCCCCCACCAGGGCAAGGGGGCGGAAAAAGGCCGACATCGATGGAAACGTGGCCATATACACCCCCAAAGGCACTGCTACGATGGCAGCCAGCACAAAACCGGTCGTCACCCGAACAAACGAGGTCATGGCACTGCGCACCAGGGCCTGATCAAAATGAAGGCGGGGAAACGCGTTGAGCACCTCCATGGGGCTGGGAAGGATCAGGGGCGGCAGGATCCGTGACTCTGTGGTTGCGCCACGGGTCAGCACCCACCACGCGACCAGAACAATCCCAATGAAAAGCCCCGTCAGCGCCAGTGCCCGGGACTGTGATAATGCCTTGCGCACGGTGAGTTTTCCCAACAGGACCACGGATGTAAGCAGGGCCACGAATGCGAAGGCAAAGATGAAAAAGCCAATCATGGTTCGGGTAAATTTAACCTTTTGACAGAAAGGCACGAAGAAAAGGGCTGGCGGATGCGACTCCCTGCTTCGTGCCTTGTCGATATTGTGTCAACTCAGGGTTCTTTATTCTTTTTCGAGCGGGAAAACTTTGACCTCCACCCGGCGGTTTTTCTTGTTGTGATCCAGGTTGCTGGGATCCGTCATGCCTGGCAGCGGATTGTCCCAGCCGTTGCCCACAACCTTGAATTTATTCGGATCAAACTTGTATTTCTCAATGATCGCCCGCCGCACGGCATCGGCACGATCATAGGAAAGCTGACGCACAAGGTCAGCGGGGACAACGCCTTTGCGACTGGCATCGGTGTTGCCTTCCACGACCACATACGCATTGCCAAACGAACCCGCCAGCTTGCCGATCTCCTCCAGAACGGCGGGTATCGCGGTATCATACGCCGGATTCAAGGTGGCCTTGTTGGGTTCGAAGGAAATGATCACCGCCTTGGTGAGGATCTCCCCTGACTCCGCCTCTGCGGTCTTGAAGATCGCACCAGGCTTGAAGGTGGGTTGTGATAAATCACGCACATCCTTGTATTCCTCCGCCATCTTGGCCAGGAGACCCGAGGCCTTCACCCGGGCAGGTGGCACCATGGTATCGATGGCGCCCAACGACTTGTAAATCGTCGATGCCCGGTTCCATACCACCTCGAAATTGGCCGGATTCATGGGATCGAGGAAGAAGTTCGAATTCTCCCGATAGTTGGTCAGGTGGGCGTCGCCGCTGGTAATCCCGCCGTCCTTGCCAATCATCGATTCACAATCCTCGGCCGGAAGACTGTACGCAGCGGACATGAGGCGTGCGGCGCCCTTGACATCCTTGCGAACCATGTCCATGCCTTCAAAAATGCCACGAACCAGGCCCGCAACGATCTCCGGGTGATCCCGATAAAAATCGTTACGCACCGCCCACACATCCGCAATCAGACGGTTCGCTGCAGCCGTGCTGACCACCAGGCGGGTGCCCGAAACCTGTTCCGATACGGTGTAAATGTCGGGGGACCAGCCCACAAAGGCATCAAACGAGTTGTCCTGGACGAAGATCTTTGCAGCAGCCGGAGCATCCGCCGCCCATTTGAAATCAACCTGGGCGGGATCGATGCCAGCATCGATCAACAAGGACATGATCAGGTAGTGGCTGGGGGAATTCTGGGCGAGCACCACCTTGCGCCTTGCACCGTTCTTCATGCGCAGATCGTTGATGTTGCGGATATCGCCACGCGTCACAATGCCATCCCCTCCGGATGACCAGTCCACTTGCTGGCAGATGACAGGCACCGTGCGCGAATCCTTCACCAATTCCGGGGCAAACAGCGCCATCATGTCCAGCGTGCCCCAAAGGACATGACTGTGACCGCTGGCGAACAGATCGCGAGCCTTGACCGGATCATCCACCAGCGAGAGTTTCACGTAAAAGCCATATTTCTTGTAAAAGAGGCTGGCATCGTTGGGTTCCAAGCCCTGGTTGGCCACAATGATCGGGGCCCACCCCGGCCACACATTGATGGGAAACTGTACGATCAGTTTGTCATTCTTCATCTGCTTGTCATAGTCGCTCACCCCACTCACGGGCGGGATGGACGATCCGTCCACAAGGGAGACCGCCTTGTCGCCTGCCAGGAGTTTGCCCGTGACATCGGCGGGAGCCTTGGCGGGCTGGGAGGCCGTGGCCTGGGCCGGCTGCGGTTGCGCCTGGGGTTTGGAGGCATCAAGCGCCTGCTTGATGGCCTGTGTATTGAGCGACGGCGTTGCGGGTTTGCCCGATGGGGCGATCTTGTCCCACCAGCGATAGGCGCCAAAACCAACCACTGCCAGCAGCAACAGGGTTAATACGATTTTTCCTCGGGTTGTCATAATGTGTGCGTTTCAAATGGGGTCATTCCACCAACGAACCAAACAAGACTATTTCTCAGCGATCTTTTGTCGTTCCTCCTTGGGCGGCGTCGGCGTGGCAGGCGTCGCCGTATCGGCCTGCACCATGCCCATCTTCTTTTTGTACTCCTGGAAAAGGAGGTTGCCACGGGCCTTGCGCATCTCCTGCTGGCGCTGGATGTTGGATCCCATTTCCTTGGCAAGATCGAGCGTGGCCCGCATCTGGCCCTCACCCGCGGCAGCAGACTGCCTCAACTGTTGCATGGACTGGGACAATTCACCCCCCATCATGCCCTGGAGCTCGGTGATCGAGCCCTTCATTAACCCCGCCAATTGTTCCAGATTGCGTCCCACCGCGACACGCACCTTGACCTGTTCGAAGTCACGCTGGAACTTCTGGATTTCACGCAGGCTCTGGGCAATGATCTGGGTGTTCTGCTGGTACAGGTCCTCCAGGCTCTTGAGCTGGGCCACATTGTCGTTGAGGTCCTGTTCCATGTCCGCCAACTGCTCGGCGTAATGGGCGCCATTGGCTTCGTCGTTGGCAGCGATGGCGGCCTGGACCAGCCCTTGCAACTCCTCACGCTGGCGCTCCTGTCGTTTGATCTGGTCCTTCAGCAGCGCGATCTGCCCCGCCAACTGTCCATTGGCATAATGAGCCTTATCGGCCTTGGCCTTCGCGTCGCGAATGCCGCGTTCGACCACCGCCTGGTTAATGGCATCGGTTTCGGTTGCCTGCTCGGCCACCAATCCCATCCAAATGAACATCCGCTTAAATGCTCGAAAAAGACCCATAATCGTATCTGGTTATGCTGCTGTTGTTGTTGTCATGCCCCGAGCGCCCCCCTGCGCGCACGGAAATACCCATGTCTGCCCTGGCGGCGACTACCTGGCAGGCGCCGGCTCTTCCTCTTCCAGGAGGATTTTCTTCTCCAGGATGAACTCCAACCGGCTGTTCAATTCCTTTTCATCCGCCGC
>CAZIDG010000032.1:0-33274 GCA_964538065.1 uncultured Verrucomicrobiota bacterium | reverse complement strand
TTTTCTTCTCCAGGATGAACTCCAACCGGCTGTTCAATTCCTTTTCATCCGCCGCACCAACCACTGTCGCGCCCAGCTTTTTCACCGGGTCAAACAATTGCGCCGCCACATCAAAGGCCACAAAATGCACCCCCACCGGCTTCCCGTCCCGGGCAGCGCGAGTGTTGAGGGTCTTCAAGGCCGCCGCCGGAGCAGGTCCCACGGTGTTGACACCATCGGTCACCACGAGGATGTGCTGACGAGGACAACCGGACTTGGATAAGTCCTGCCCTGCCAGGGTCAAAGCATTGCCCAAAGGCGTCCCCCCCGCCGGTCCCCGGAACTGCCCCATCCATTTGCGCATGGCATCGGGATGGAACGCACCAAAAGACACGGCATATTGCGGACGACCTTCCTGAAACGTGATCAAGCCCGATTGCACTTCCCGCGGACCCGCAGCAGTGTTCGTGGCATACTGCTCCAAACGTGTGACAATCGAAGAAAGAGCCCGGTTGGCAATGGTGTATTTGGCAGCAGGCTGGCCTGAGGCGTCAGCCACCTTCTCCGCCATGCTGCCAGAGGTATCATAGATGATGACGACGGCCACGGCCTCAGCGGCACATGCCTGTCCCGTCCATCCAAGAATCCCCAGCATTAAGACCAACCCGGCGAGCATTGATTTGCTTAAAATTCTCATACTCCACCCCGCCATAGATTCATTTGTAGTGTACCAGTCCACGCGCCAAGCTGTCAAACCAAGTCCATGCCCTTCAGAGGGAACCCAGCACCGTCCCTCCCCCCGCTTCATGCATGCTTGCAGCCGGTTGCCCGGACTCCGGCCCCATAGGGACAGAAGTCTGGAACCGGGAACAAATAAACCTTAAAAACACCTGGCCCGCAGTTATAAATCACCCCGACGTTTGTACCTCCAACGCCTCCATGAGATGGATGGCATGACACCATCCACGAAGTCTGTTCATCCTGGATTACCACGCAACACTTCCGCATGTCTCTTCATTGGTTCCACCGCTTCAGGATCCAGTTCATATGGCCAAACCAGATTCAACGCGCACAAGAATACCTCCCGTCGTTATGACTGTCCGCTCAAGGAACATGACCAGCACCCAGTCCGCCATCCACACTCACGCATTGCAGACACCATAAAGCCGCACAGGTTGTCTGCATAACCCACTGTCTCCCAACAACCACAATCCCAGAATCCAACTTAACGTCACACAAGCCAGGCAGGCGCATGACATAATTAACCTTTCTTCTCATAATCAGTGTTCATGAAATAGGGAGCGAATCTTTATGAAGACTTGACATTTTTTGATTATTTAAGATTATATGATTAAATAGCCCAAAAATCGAATCCTCATAAGGATTTGTGATAGCCCAACCATTAAAGGAACGCATGATGAAGACTGCACATCGTAACCCGGCCCACCATCGTGGTGTGATGGCGGGATTGTTTCTGGTGTTGTCCATCGCCGTGGCAGGATTCCTGTTGCAGGGTGATATGGCCAAGGTGTTTCAAGGTGGTGGTCGCGGCCTGATCATATTCGGAATCATGATCGTCGCGGCATTGACCATCGTGGCCCGGTCACGCCCCAGACCCTGAGCCCAATCCCTGTCCGGCATCACCAGCCAGACAACATCCCATTCCCTATAAAGCCATAGCAACCAGAGTGGGATGCGTCACGGCGAACCGGAATGGCGCCTTGGAAATGTTACACCATGCCAGGGCGTCATTCCAGGTGGCCCTCACGGACCACAACTTGAAGTCGTTCCCTCTCAGAATGGATTGATATTAGTTCGAGCCCTCTGCCCCTTATCCAACCTGCGTGCGGATAGTTCTCTTACGGAGTCACGTATTCCGAGGCTATGGAATAGTCTTTGCCTACCATTCCAACAGACGCACAAGCCCGCGGTCCTTTTTAAGGGGGCTGACCAGCGATAAACAGAGGCGATCCGGACGGAAGAAACGGTCCGCCGCTGCACGAACTTGAGAAGCTGTCACTTTCGCAATACGGTCCTTGATGGTCGCCGGATTCAGGATCACCCCATAGCCGAGCAACTGCTCTCCGATCCACATCATCTGATTGGTGGTGCTCTCCAAACCCAGGTCCATCTGTCCAATCAAATAGTCACGCGCCCGATTCAATTCCCCCCCCGAGATGGCTCGTTCGGTGAGCCTGCGCATCTCCTTGATGATCAGCTTTAGACTGGGCACGATCTTATCGGTGTCCAATCCCGCAGAAATGGTCATCGTGCCCGTGTCATCAAAGAATCCCAGGGAGCTTCCGATGGAATAAGCCATGGCCTTGTCTTCGCGCACCACCTGAAACAAACGTGAGCTCATGTTTTCTCCCAGAATGGTGTTGAGAAGGCGCAAGGCATAGCGATTGGGATCATGGCGGGAACAGGTCCGCACGCCCAAGGCCAGTTGCGTTTGCTCAATGGGGCGGGTACACAATCGAACCCAGGGGACATCCTGCGCATCGGACACAGGGACAAAGACGGATCGAGGACCTTGTTTGAGATGCTTCACGTAACGCTTTACGATCTGAACCACTTCCTCGTGATCAATCTGTCCAGCAACGGTCACCAGCGAATTCTCGGCCACGTAATGGCGCCGAACATGAGCCAGCAGGTCAGGGCGCTGAATGGCATCCAATGACTTTTCAGTGCCAGTCAGCGATCTCCCCATGGGCTGATTGGGCCAAAGCACTTCGTTTAACAGCTCCAGCACATAGTGTTGGGGCTGATCGGTATACATGGCCAGCTCATCCTTGATGACACTGCGTTCCTTCTCAATCTCACCCGGGTCGAACTGTGAATTGAGGAACATGTCCATCATCACATCCAACAATTCGGGAAAACGATCATGGCAGCCTTTGGAAAAATAACAGGTATTCTCCTCGCTGGTGTAGGCATTCAGATCCCCCCCCACCCCCTCGACATCCTGAGAGATCCGGCGTGCAGAGCGGCGCCGGGTTCCCTTGAACATCATGTGTTCGATGAAATGAGAAACCCCGCACAACTCGGCGGTTTCATGGCGTCCACCCACCCCCACCCAGAGGCCCACAGCCACACTCGCCATGTGTGGCATGGCCCCCGTAGCCACGGCCAGGCCATTCTCAAGTGTCGTTATATGATACATTTACACCATTCTGGCCACCGGTGTTCCGTGCTGGCCCACCCTGCGTTGATAATCCTGCAACAACTCCACTGCCTCAGCCACATCATCGGTCACCGAGAGCAAATCCAGATCCTGCGGACTAATATAAGCCTTTTTTTCGAGGTTGGTTTTCGCCCAATCGAGCAGGCCGCTCCAGAATTGCTTGCCAAAGAGAATCAATGGAAACTGCGGAACGCGTTCAGTTTGCACCAGCGTAAGCACTTCAAACAGTTCGTCCAAAGTCCCAAACCCACCGGGCATGAACACAAAGCCCACGCTGTATTTTACAAAACAGACCTTGCGGGAGAAAAAGTAATGGAAGTGCAACGGCACGTTGGCGTAACGATTGCCCCGCTGTTCGTGCGGCAACTCGATGTTCAACCCCACCGACACCCCATGCCCCTTGGCGGCCCCACGGTTGGCGGCCTCCATGATGCCTGGCCCGCCACCAGTGATCACCGCCAGTCCATGCTTGGCCAGCGCCTGCGACAATTCGACTGTGGCTTTGTAATACCGATCCGACTGCGGCATGCGTGCAGACCCAAATACCGTCACTGCAGGACCGATCTTGGACATCGTTTCAAAGCTGTCCACAAACTCTGCCATGATGCGGAACACCCGCCATGGATCTTCTTTGGTAAAACCAAAGGTGTTGTTATGCATGGGTTCACCATAGTGAATTCCGCCCGCCACGACAAGTGGAGGCTCATCACCCATTGAATGGTTCAATGGAACAGGCTGGATACGGGACGAAGCCGCCTCTAGGCCCCGTTGCTGCCACCATTGTTACCGCCGTTATCCGATCGCTCCCAACGGCGGTGCGCCCGCTCGGGCACGGTGGTGTCGGCCTTCGCGTAATAGGCATCATGGCCAAAACGCTGGACGATGGCATCTTGGAATTCAATCGAGGGGGTGATCCAAAACCGCTCGTTGACCTCGATGAAGGCACATTCACCCGCCGGACGTTTGAAGCAGAGGAGCAACGGGCATTTGCCGGCATGGGCCACAGCCAGGGCGCGCAATTCCTCCAGGGCCGCCTTGTCGACCAATGCCATATCCAACCGCACATGGATTTGTTTGGTATAACGACGCGGGGCGTCCTCAATGGGCATGATCTCCTGAGGGAATATTTTGGGTTTGTCCTCGGAGGCGGATACCTCCCCAACCACAAGCAGGGCACGACCTGTAACGAACAGATTCTGGTATTTATCGAAATTCTCGTTCATGCAAAGCACCTGGACGGTGCCCTGCAGATCCTCAAGTGTCAGCATCGCATAGGGTTTGCCCGACTTTTTGCTGATGCCCTGTTGAACGGCGCTCAGCAATCCCCCAACCCGTGTCACGGTGTGCGCAGGCACGGTGGGCAGATTGGCAATGGAGGTCAGCCCATATTTCTCGATTAACGGCAGAAACGGCTGAACGGGATGACCGGTGACATAAAATCCAAGCAACTCCTTCTCCGCGGCAAGACACTCGCTCTTGGGCCATTCGGGAAGGGGTTTGAGGTTGTCCGATGCATCGGAAGGCGCTTCTTCAAGAAAACCAAACAGGTTGCCCTGGCCGGACTGGCGGTCCTGGGCGGCACTGGCAGCGCGTCCCAGGGCACGGTCGATCCGGGCAAACATGGTGGCACGGTTTTCGCCCAGCGAATCGCACGCACCGCACTTGATCAACGCTTCCAACACCTTGCGATTCACGGTGCGGGTGTCCACACGCTCGCATAAGTCATACAGCGACTTGAATTTGCCTCCCGCCTGACGCGCATCCAGGAGGCTGTTGACCGCGATCTCGCCAACACCCTTGATGGCGGCCAGACCGAACCGTATCGCCGTGCCTTCACGGGCAGGGGCGAAGTTGACCTGGCTTTCATTGACGTCAGGAGGCAGGACCTCGATCTGGTATTGGCGCGACTCATCGATCAGGATGGCCACCTTGTCCATGTCCCCCATATCGTTGGTGAGCATGGCGCTGAGGAACTCGACGGGGTAATTGGCTTTAAGATAGGCCGTCTGGTAAGCCACAATGGCGTATGCGGCGGCATGGGATTTGTTAAAGCCGTAACCAGCGAATTTTTCGAGCAAGTCGAAGATGGGATTGGCCTGATCAGGAGGGATATTGTTGATCTTGGAGCAGCCAGCGACAAATTTCTCACGCTGTTTCTGCATCTCCTCGATCTTCTTCTTACCCATGGCGCGGCGCAGCAAGTCGGCGCCACCCAGCGTGTATCCCGCCAGGATCTGTGCCGATTGCATGACCTGCTCCTGGTAGACCATGATGCCGTACGTCTCCCGGCAGATGGGTTCCAGCAAGGGATGTGGGTACTCGATCTTCACCTCGCCATGGCGGCGTTTGATGAATTCAGGGATCAGGTCCATGGGACCCGGACGGTACAGAGCGATCAAGGCGGTAATGTGCTCAATGGAACTGATCTTGAACTTGCGGCACAAATCGCGCATGCCACCCGATTCCAATTGGAACACCCCCACCGTATTGCCCTGGTTGAGCAGATCATAGGTCTTTTGATCATCCAATGGCAGATGATCGATGGCCAGTTCCGTTCCACAGGTGGCCTTGACCATGTCGCAGGCATTGCGAATGACGGTCAGGGTCTTGAGACCCAGGAAGTCCATTTTTAACAACCCCAACTCGCCCACAGGCCCCATGGGATACTGTGTGACGATGGTGCCATCCTCGTCCTGCTTGAGTGGCAGGAGGTTGATCAAAGGCTGGTCACAAATGACCACGCCTGCCGCGTGCACGGAGGAGTTGCGGGTCAGGTCTTCAAGCACAAATGCCGTATCGACCAGATCGCGTGTCTGGTCCTCGGTGTCGTAGGCTTGCTTGAAATCGGGCGATTCCTTGAGGGCCTTCTCCAGGTCCATCTTCAACTCGTTGGGAATCATCTTGGCCAGCCGATCGCAGTCGCCATAGCTGAGTCCCATCACGCGCCCCACATCGCGCAAAACGGATTTGGCCCCCATGGTGCCAAAGGTGATGATCTGGGCCACCGAATCGCGCCCGTATTTGGATCGGACGTATTCGATCACATCGCCGCGACGATCATCGGCAAAGTCAATATCGATATCAGGCGGGTTCACGCGTTCCGGATTCAGGAAGCGTTCGAACAGGAGGTTGTACCGGAGAGGATCCACGTTCGAAATGGCCAGCAGGTATGTAACGATGGAACCTGCAGCGGAACCGCGCGCCACGCAGGATACCCCCATCCTGCGTCCATGTTGAACAAAGTCGCCGACAATCAGGAAGTAACTGACAAAACCGGTTTTCTCGATCGTCTTGAGTTCCAATTGAACGCGATCAATCACCGTTTGCGCCGCGGCGGCCACCGCGGGATCGGAGAGTGAATTGCAGGGATCCTCTGGCGATGACGGAACAAAGGTGGGGAGACGCCTGGCATCGGCAACGGATTCAATGACGAAGGTGTTTCCCTCCGGCCGCACAACCATGTTGTAACGTTCTTTGATTCCTTCAGCGATGAGTTCACGCAGACGGGCCTCACGCGTGATATTGCCCGTGGGTTGGAACACCGGGTAGTGGAGTTTGCCGAATTCAATCTTGAGATTGCACTTTTCGGCGATTTCCAATGTGTTGGATATCGCCTCAGGCACATCGGCAAACAAAGCCTTCATTTCGTCTGCCGAACGAAGGTAAAACTGTTCAGGCGCATACCGCATCCGCTTGGTGTCACCCAAAGTGGTCTGGGTACCGATGCAAATGAGGACGTCATGTGCATGGGAATGTGTTTTCTCAAGATAGTGCACATCGTTGGTGGCCACTAACTTGAGTCCAAACTCCTTCGCCCACGGAATCAGTTGGCGAATCACCTTATCCTGGTCGGCCAGGCGGTGATTCTGGAGTTCGAGGTAATAATCCTCGGGACCAAAGACTTGTTTATACCAATCAATGGCAGCCCGGGCCTTTTTGAGATCGTCTCGCACAATGGCCTCGGCAACCTCACCCTTAAGACATGCGGATAAAGCCACCAGACCTTCATGGCATTGCGCGAGCAACTCCTTGTCCACACGCGGTTTATAATAGTAGCCTTCGAGATGAGCCAGCGTCGTGAGCTTGATCAGGTTCTTATATCCCACCTCATCCTTAACCAGCAGGACCAAGTGGTTATAGACATCCTTGCCGCCCGTATTGGACTTTTTCTCGTGGCGGCTGCCCGGAGCCACATAAACCTCGCATCCGATGATGGGTTTTATGCCCGCCGCCTTGACCGACTTATAGAAATCAATGGCCCCAAACATCACCCCATGGTCGGTAATGGCCAGGGCGGGAAACTTCAATGCAGTGGCCCTCTCGACCAAACGATCGAGCCGACACGCGCCATCGAGTAACGAATACTCGGTATGGAGATGCAAATGGACAAAATCCGCCTGCGACATGGCACAAATTTACCGCTGATGCACTTTCCCACGCAAGCACGCGTCCCTGAAATGTATTCACACCCTCCTGGCAGGGGCTGAAACCTCAAAAGGGATTAAGCATTGGACACAAAATGTCGATAACCTTATTATATTGTGACCAATGCGCCATTGATGGATCATGGCCAGATCGGATCATCACCAGGCAGCAATGTAACATGCCTGAAACAGCTCACACAGTTGGGATTAGCACTACAAGCAAGTGGCTTGAAAAGCTGGCTATCGGGTTACTCCTCTTGTTGATTCATGGGGGATGGCTTTTCGACATTAAGGCTGCAACCACCCCCCCAGCACCGGCCAAGGTGTTGATTCTGAACTCCTACCATCCCGGCTACCGTTTTAGCGATAACGAGTTACGGGGAGCCTTCGATGTTCTTCTGAAGCATGAACCGCCTTTGCTGATATTGACTGAATACCTGGATCTAAAAAGGTTCAACAACAGCAATCATGTCCAAAAACTCTACGAAAACCTTGGCGCCAAATACCATGGCAACGAAATATCCGTTCTCATCGTCCTGGATGATCCCGGCCTCAGATTCGCTCTAACGAATCGCCCCAGCTTGTTTCCAAACGTCCCCATCGTCTTTTGCGGCTGCATCGAGACAATCCCAGCCACACTGGCTCGCTACGGCAACGTAACAGGAGTGTTTGAACAAGTGGATGCCAAGGGCACGCTGGACTTGATCACCAGCCTCCAGCCCTCTGTGAAACGGTTGGTGGTTGTCCATGATGGCTCAGAGGCGGCGATGTTATCCCTATCGCTGGTACGTTCAGCGGTGGCTGAACGAAAGACGATGCTGGAAGAAGTAACTTCGCTGGATGTGCACAATGATCGTTTTGAACTCCTTCTGGGAGAAACCAGTCCATCCAATGCCGTCATACTGGCCGGGCTTGGAAATGATGAGACCGGGCGTTTGTTTGCGCTCAGTCCGCGCTTTTTGCACTCGCTCTCAAACATATGCAAGGCACCGATTTACCAGTTATATAAGCCAGCCGTTGACATGCCCGTCGTGGGAGGAAGCATGTTGTCCCCCTATTTGCACGGACGCAAGGCGGCTGAAATGGCAATCAAGGTGTTGAGCGGCACACCGGCATCCACCATCCCACTGGTGACTGAACCGACATGTGAAAAATGGGTGGATGCCGTGCAGATCGCCCGAAGTGGCTTGGATCCAAGCCGTTTACCCCTGAGTTTTTTGGTCGTTAATCGTCCCTTGAGCGTGTTTGAGCGCAATCCATCTCTGGCGCCCATTTTGGTTTCCATGTTACTGACGTTGGGTGTGGGGTTGGTGCTCCTGGCCATCAACGTGCGCAAACGCAAAGACACCGAGGAAAAACTCCGTCTCAATGAGGTCCGGCTCCAGGCACTCATCAAACTGACCCAAATGAGCGAGCAACCGCTCCTGGATATCGCTCATTACGCGATGGAGGAAGGGGTCCGTTTGACTGAAAGCCAGCATGGCTACCTTGCATTCGCCAGCGAGGATGAGACGATCCTCAACATGTATGCCTGGACAGGAGGCGCCATGGCCGAATGCCAGGTCAAGGACCGCGCCCTGGCCTACCCGCTGGTTACGACCGGTTTATGGGGCGAGGCCGTACGCCAACGCAAACCAATCATTACCAATGATTACAGCGCCCCAAGTCCGCTCAAACACGGCCTTCCGGCAGGGCATGTGGGCATTACCCGGCACATGAATGTGCCTGTATTCGATGGAAAAAGGATCGTGGCTGTGGCGGGTGTTGCCAACAAACTCACACCCTACAACAACGAGGATGTTCATCAACTCACCCTCCTGATGGAGGGGATGTGGCTTGTGGTCAAGCGAAAGCAGGCTGAGGATGCGCTACGCCAAAGCGAGGCAAAACTTCTTCAGTCCCAGCGCATTGGAAACGTAGGCAGCTGGGAGTTGGACCTTCGCACCAATCGATTGGAGTGGTCCCTCGAAACCTATCACATCTTTGGCAAGAAACCTGATCAGTTCACCCCCACGCGGGAGTTGTTCCAATCGCTCGTCCACCCCGAGGATCGCGAGAAAGTGCTCACAGCCATGGTCGAAGCCGATAAGAACGAGGCTCCCTACTGCATTGACCATCGCATTGTTCTCGATGATGGGAGCATCCGCATGGTCCATGAAAATGCCGAGATCACACGTGATAGTTCAGGCAAGGCTCTGCTGCTCTCAGGAACGGTGCAGGATGTGACGGAACGCCGCCAACTGGAGGAACAGTTTCGTCAGGCCCAAAAGATGGAAGCCGTTGGGCAACTGGCCGGAGGCATTGCCCACGATTTCAACAACATCCTCACGGTCATCCAGGGACATGCCGATCTGCTCATCACACATGAAGGGTTGCCCAGCGATGCGTTGGAATCGCTGCGCGAAGTGCATGGCGCAGCACAACGTGCCGCCCACCTGACCCAGCAATTGCTGGCGTTCAGCCGCCGCCAGGTGCTCCAAATCAAACCCTTGAATCTGAATCAGCAACTGGCAACCATATCCAAAATGCTGCACCGCCTGCTGGGAGAAAACATTCAATTTGAATTGGAATGTGCCCCCAATTTGCCCCTGATCGATGCCGATGCCGGCATGGTGGATCAGGTCATTGTGAACCTGGCCGTCAACGCACGCGACGCCATGAAGCAAGGCGGACGATTGGTTATTAAGACCTCTCAGTGCGTCGTAAAACCCTCAGACGTTCATCAAAAAATTGAAGCGCGCACGGGACAATTTGTGCGACTCTCCGTCTCCGATAACGGGTGCGGCATGGAACGGGCCACCCTTGAGCGCATTTTTGAACCCTTTTTTACAACAAAGGAATTTGGCAAGGGGACAGGACTCGGCCTGGCCATGGTTTACGGCATCGTCAAACAGCATAACGGCTGGGTGGATGTGGAAAGTGAACCCAGCCAGGGGACGGTCTTTCACATACATTTTCCGGTCAGCACACAATCCATTGATTCCAAACAGGATGCCGCTAAAGCACAGACGGCTGGAGGGGGATCTGAAACCATTCTGATGGTGGAGGATGAGATGTCGGTTCGCACGTTGGCTCGAAAGTGTTTGCAGCGACTGGGATACACGGTTTTGGAGGCAGCCAATGGGATGGAAGCCCTGCACATCTGGGAGGAAAAGCGTGACTCGATCCACTTGCTTCTGACAGACCAGATCATGCCCGAAGGCATGACCGGACGTGAATTGGCAAACATCCTTCGCGACGAAAAGCCGGACCTGAAGATCATTTATTCCAGCGGGTATAGTCTGGAAATGGCCAGCGAAGATTTTCAACTGGAAACCGGGGCCGCCTTTCTACCCAAACCATACGAACCCAATCGGTTGGCTAGTGTGGTACGGGCCTGTCTGGATGGGCGAAAACCGGCCGGTTAGTCCAGCGCCAGAGGCGAACGGTTCACATAGTGCACAATCCGAAAATCCGCGTTATCGGCAAGGGTTTCGCGGGGATCGAACTGTGTTTCAAATGACGGGAAAAAGACATCCCCCTGCACGACCCTTTTCACGTGTGTCATGAACAGATCCGAGCAATAGGGAAGCGCCAATGCATAAATCTGTGCCCCCCCGCAAATAAACACCTCCCGGGATTCGGTGTCCCAATGCTCGCGTAAAAGATCCGGAACAATCCGTACTCCTTCACTTTTCCAGCCACTTTTTGACACCACCACCGTCACCCTGTTGGGCAGCAGGCGCCCAATCGATTCGAAGGTCTTGCGCCCCATCACAATGACGTTGCCCGTTGTGGTTTTCTTGAACCACTTGAAGTCTTCGGGCAGATGCCAGGGAATCCGGCCACCCTGGCCAATCACCCGGTTCTCAGACATGGCGGCAATGGCCTTGAAATACCTCATACGGCGATGGGTGCCTTGATGCCCGGATGCGGATTGTAGCCGGTTAACTCGAAATCCTCATATTGGAATTCGTGGATGTTCTTCACCGACGGCTTAAGGTGCATGGATGGCAGGGGACGAACATCACGTGAGAGCTGGAGTCGCGCCTGTTCAAGATGGTTGCTGTAAAGATGCAGATCTCCAAAGGTGTGAACAAAAGTACCAGGCTTGAGACCGGAAACCTGCGCCACCATCATGGTGAGCAACGCATACGAAGCGATGTTAAAGGGAACCCCCAAAAACAGGTCGGCACTGCGCTGGTAAAGCTGGCAACTCAGTTCGCCTTCGTGCACGTAAAACTGGAACAGCACATGGCAGGGAGGCAAGGCCATGGTTCCGATCTCTCCCGGATTCCAGGCGCAGACAATCAGACGACGACTGTCCGGATTGGACTTAATCTGGGCAATGACATCATCGATCTGATTGATGGATCGGCCATCGGTGGTGCGCCAATCACACCATTGGGCACCATAGACACGGCCCAGGTTGCCCTGGGGATCGGCCCATTCATCCCAAATGGTAACTCCATGATCCCGAAGGTATTGAATATTGGTCTCTCCCTTTAGGAACCACAGCAGTTCGTAGATGATGGATTTGAGGTGCAGTTTCTTGGTGGTCAGAAGCGGAAACCCCTGGTCGAGCGGAAAGCGTGCCTGGGCCCCAAAAACCGAATAGGTGCCGGTGCCGGTCCTGTCGGCCTTGAATTTGCCCTGCTCAAGAACCAGGCGCAGAAGTTGATGGTATTGTTGCATGAAACCGGAGGCAAACTAATGAGACAGACGTGGATGGTCAAGATTGGTCCGGCGGTCCTCTCCCTCCCCTCCTCCATGCTCCTTTCAGAATTTACAGCGCGTGTTCTGGTTTATTTCTGTAACCAATCATTCCCTCCTCGTGTCACACGCTGTAGTAACATGGTTAAGACTCGTGAACAATTGTCCCGAAAACGGGAGCGAACCGGGGAAAAACATGGAGTTTCCCCGGAGTCAAACGGCTTCGCAGGACACGTTAAGATTGAGCGCCATGGCATGTGGCGATTTGCCCGTATCGACCACAGCCCTGGCTCTGATTCAAGCAATGAAAAGAAGCAATCTCGGCTATTTGCGTGCGAATCTGCTCCCGAAGTATGTTTATAAGTACTTAACTCTTACAGCTTTATTCCTCTGTGCATTGGATGGTTGGGCCCTGGATCCCGATGCACTGGAATGTGGTGATATTGGCCATCCTGCCATCGCGGGATCCTACACCAACCGGAATGGATGTGTGGAGATGACCGGCAGTGGGGCCGGCATCAAGCTCACGGCGGATGAGTTTTTCTATGCTGCAACTCCGGAACCAGGTGACTTTGATGTGCGTGTACTCGTCGTTGGGTTAAAAAACACGGACATCTGGACCAAAGCGGGCCTCATGTTGCGTGAGGGCCGCAGCGTGGGTGCCCGCTTTGGTGCTGTTTTTACAACCCCTTCAGGAGCAGGCAGTTTGTTCCAAAGCCGAAATGCCACCGGCAGCACCGCCGTGAATGACGGCTCATTCCGTGCCAATCAACCGTTTGCCTGGTTGCGTCTCAAGCGCCAGGGCAATGTTATTACTGGATATGCCGGTTACGACGGTCTCAAATGGACCATCCTCGGCACCAAATCCATCAGCTTTGACACCAACACCCTGTTGGGACTGGCTGTCACGAGCCATGGCACCAACGCCACCACCGCGTTATTTCAGAACCTAGGCCCCACGGAAAGTACAGTTGTTGAACAGGTTGCTGTTGAAGGCGAACCCATCGGCCCCTCATCCCGTCGCACCGCCCTGGTCATTTCAGAGATCATGTACCATCCCGCCGCCCGCAGCGACGGCAGGAACCTGGAATTCATCGAACTATATAATTCTCAACCCTACTTTGAGGATATTGGTGGCTGGAAAATCACGGGGGAAATTGAATACACGTTCCCCGCGGGCACCATCATTCCTGGCGGTGGTTTTGTGGTGGTAGCCGCTGCACCAGCCGATGTGCAGGCTGTATATGGGCTGGACTATGTCCATGGTCCCTACGAAGGCAGACTCTCCAACAGCGGGGGCACCGTGCGCCTGGTGGGCGACCACAAGGCTGTCTACCTGGACATTAAATATGGCGATCAGTCACCGTGGCCTCTCATGGCGGATGGCGCAGGACATTCGCTCGTCCTGTCTCGACCTTCCTATGGAGAAGGAAACCCACATGCCTGGGCAGCCAGCCGCATCAAAGGCGGATCCCCTGGCATGCCCGAAGCGGTGGAGATCACCTCGACCATGGGAATACGCATCAATGAAGTTCAACTCCCCACGTCTGAAGGTGAGGGGTTTGTGGAGATCTTCAATAAAAGCAGCGCTGAAGCCGACCTGAGCGGCCTTCATCTGGGCGTTTCCCCAACGTCTCTCCCCTACGCAATTGCACAAGGCACGAAGCTGCCCGCCGGTGGATTTCTACACTTCACATGGACGCAAATGGGTTTTGCCTTGAGCCAGGCGGGTGGGGATCTCTATTTGGAATCAGCCGATTCAACACGGTTCCTGGATGCTGTGAGAGTCCCTCCGCAGATGCCGGGATTGACCACCGGACGCTGGCCGAATGGCGGTGATGCACTGCGCACCCTCACCCAGGCGACACCAGGCGCTGCCAATGCGCGCCCCAACGTGTCAATCGTCATCAATGAAATCAATGCTACTCCGCTCTCCGGGGATGACGATGAGGAATTTGTTGAGCTTTTCAACGCAGGATCCGTCCCTGTTGATCTGAGTGGATGGCGGTTTACCTCGGGCATCGACTATACGTTTCCCATGGGGACACGTCTGGCCAACGGAGACTATCTGGTAGTGGCACGAAATACGGCCCGATTCCAGCAAGTGTACTCCAATCTTCCGATCGAATCCGTGTTGGGGGATTATAAAGGCAAGCTCTCCGGACGGGGTGAATCACTGGAACTAAGCCAGCCGATGATGATCACCAATCCGGCCACAGGCGGGAGCGAGACGGTGATGGCTCCCGTGTCCAGCGCCACCTATGGCGAAGGCGGCCGTTGGAGCAAATGGAGTGATGGCGGTGGAAGCTCGCTTGAGCTGATTGATCCCCGTGCCGACACCTCGTTGGCCGCCAACTGGGTCGATAGCGACGAGTCGAAACGGGGCGAATGGACTGTAGTCGAAGCAACAGGCGTTCTGGACAACAGCCCCGTTTCGGGAGGATTCGGAGGATGGCCGGGAGGGGGCAGCTCCACCGTTTCCCCTGACGCATTGCACATCACCATGCTGGGCGAAGGGGAGTGCCTTGTGGACAATGTGGAAGTCATTGGCCAGGGGAGAACCAATCGGGTGGCCAATAGCACCTTTGAATCAAATCTCACGGGCTGGACCTGCGTGGGTAATCATATCCGCAGCTCCCTGGAAACAAACGAAGGCTGGCAGAGCGCCAAATCACTTCATATCCGGGCGAGCAACAATGGAGATACGGGGCCCAACAAGGTCTCCGTAAAACTGACCACGGCCCTTAAAACGAATGATACGGTCACCCTGCGCGCCCGGGTCAAATGGCTTCATGGCTGGCCCGAGGTCCTTCTTCGGTTGCGGGGCAATTATCTTGAGGCGTATGGCCGGCTGAATATTCCTGGAGGCGGAGGCACTCCCGGACACCTCAACCACACCGTCGGGACCAACACCGGCCCAGCCATTGGCGAGGTGACACACTTCCCGGTGGTGCCCAATGGTGGCGAGTCCGTGGTGGTGAGCGCCCGGGTGGACGATCCCGACGGGGTACAATCAGTGGTCTTGCGATATCGCATGGATCCCTCCACCAACTGGACCACAGTGCCCATGCTGGATGACGGAACGACCGGTGATGCCGTGCCGAACGACGGTGTTTTCTCGGGCTTGCTGCCGGTTGTGGCGGCAGGCAAGACGCTTGCATTTACCATAGAAGCCCAGGACAGAGTCGGAGCACTTCGCATGTTCCCGCCAGGCGCTCCGACCCGCGAATGCCTGGTACGGTACGGTGAAGGCGTCACCAGTGGCGCCTTTGGGACCTATCGTCTATGGCTCACCCAGGCCAATGCGAACATTTGGCAGAACCGTCCCAACCTGAGCAACGAGCCAGTGGAAAGCACATTTGTCTATGGTCATTGGCGAGCGGTCTATAATGCCGGCGGCCGTTATGCAGGCAGCCCGTTCCACCAGGCATTTTCTACTCTTGCCAGCGACGCCCATTATGTCTTTGAAGTCCCCAAGGATGACCGGGTATTGGGCACAACCGCCTTCAACAAGGTCCATGCCCCCGGCAATTCGCCCTTTGATGATGGCACGCTCCAGCGCGAGCAGTCCGTGTATTGGCTGGCGCGCAAGATGGGGATGCCCTGGCTGTACCGGCGCTATGTGAATGTGTACTTCAACGGCACAAAGCGCAAAACCCTGATGGAGGACACCCAGGTGGGTACCAGTGATTTTGTGGAGGAATTCTGGAATGACGATGCCGACGGCAACTTATTCAAAATGCAGCCCTGGTTTGAATTCACCGACGGCACCGCCCAATCCCTGAGTTTCTCCCAACAATCGTGGTGCACTCTCCAAAAATACACGGATTCCAAGAACCAGCATAAGCTGAGGCGCTATCGCTGGAACTGGCTGGTGCGGGGCGCCAATGGCACAGCCAATGATTACACCAACGTGTTCGCCCTCATGGACACGCTGGCCGCCACCACCAGCACCAACTACGCCTCCATGGTGACCAACCTCGTTGATGTGGATGAATGGATGCGCTTTTTTGCCATCAACCACGCGGTCGGCAACTGGGATAGCATCGGTTACAAGAACGCGCAAAACACTTACAGCTACAAACCACGGGATGGCCGCTGGGAACTGGTGATCTGGGATGCCAACATTGCCCTGGGGGGAGCAAATTCTGATTCCGCAACGTCCCTGACGCCCTTGACCTCCACAGACCCCACCTTCGGGAAATGGGTTGCGCAAGGCTCGGTGTTTCGGCGACACATCCTCACCGCTTATTATGATCTGGTGAATGGCCCGATGACCACAAACGCCATCAGCTCCATGCTCGACGCCAAATATGCCGCGTTCCAGGAGCATGGCATCTCTGCACAATCCCCCAGTTCCATCAAAACCTACGTCGCCAATGCCCGCAAAACGATTTTGACACAAATCACCAAGGAATCCGCCGCCTTTTCCATCACGAACATTGTCGCCACCAATTCGATCATCCTGGGGGGCACCGGTCCTCTGGACATGGTGACGCTGGAAGTCAACGGCGTTGCAGTCCCGGTCACCTGGACCACCAGCAGTCGCTGGATGGCGTCCATTCCCACAGAAGGCCTGGCGGACTCCCTGTTGATCCGTGCGCTCAACTCAAGCGGCGAAACGGTGGCCCAGGGGAGCCAGAACATCGTCCGGTCATCCCTTGGCCGACTCTCCTTGCAGCCCAACGGTGAAAACGTGCTGCTGGAGTACCAGGTGAGAAAAATGGGCGTCCATTACCTGGAAGCAGCCACCAACCTGCTGGCGCCAGACTGGCAGACGGTCACCCAGCAAAACGCCGTGGTTGGCACAAAGCAGTTTACGATCCCGGCCCCCGTGGACGCTCCGACCTTTTACCGGGTGAGAGCGCCGCAATGAAATAAACCCGGGTGATGGCGGATGTTGATTTGCCAGAGCCGGCATTCCAGCGTTCAAGCCTGCGTCCCGCCGCTGGGAACGCGGGGTGAAAGACGCAAACTTGAGCGAAGGGGCCGGCTCTGGTGTCCATGGCGTCATAATTCCTCCTGTCTGGAATGTCGGTACAGGGTCCAGCGTTGGAACCCGCATGGGCATCAGATTTCCAGTCCAGCCGGGCACCTCGTTCCCCGCAGGCTTTACATTGCCCTGCAGGAGGATTTGGACCATAGTGATGCAGGTACTATGCAAATTACCAATTTGAATCCCGCGCCGGACATTGGCGCCAGCGCCTGGCTGCTTGATATTGACGGGCATCGCCTGCTGATGGATGCAGGCACGCACCCCAAGCTGGAAGGCCGGGCGAGTCTGCCGCTGTATGGCCGGCTCAAGAACATTGATTTGGATGCGATCGCCATCACCCATTGTCATCACGATCACGTGGGGTCGCTGCCGATGGCCATGCGCCAGTTTCCCAAGGCGCATGTGCTCATGACGGAGTTGAGCTATTATGTGATCGAGCGGGTGCTTCACAATTCGGTGAACGTGATGAAGCGCCAGCGCGAAGAGTTGGGGATCAAGGAATACCCGATGTACAGCCATGAGGAGGTGGACGACCTCGCCTCCCGGTTTCAGGGATTTCGCTACAACCGGGAGGTTGAATGGGCCGCCTTTCAAAAATCCCGCTCGGGCTTTGAGTCTCCCACCGTCGAGTTTTTCGATGCCGGTCACACCCTGGGCTCGGCCGGCATCATGGTGCGGGGCCGCAAGGAAACGCTCTTTTACACAGGGGATATTTGTTTCCATGACCAGACCCTGCTGCGCGCGGCCCGGTGCGAGGATGTCACCGCCGATGTATTGCTAATGGAGACCACGCGCGGCGTGCAACCAGTGCCCGTGGGATTCACGCGCGAAAAGGAAATCGAACGTTTTGTCACGGCGCTGCATGCCGCCCTCAAACGCAAGGGGTGCGTGCTGATCCCCAGCTTCGCCCTGGGTCGGACCCAGGAGATTCTGGCGTTGCTGGCCCTGCTCATGAAACAAGGCAAGCTCAAGCGACAGCCCATTTATATTGGGGGCTTGGGACGGGTTTTTACCGAGATCTACGATCTTGAAGTGCACCGCACCTATCGCCAGCACACCAACATGTTGCTCAACCAGGCGCTGGACCTGGTTGTGCTCGATCCCGGCCAGGTTGAAAAAATGAAGATGTCCGGCGGGCGCATCTTTGTGGTCACCTCCGGCATGATGAGCGAAAACACCGCCGCGCACGATTTGGCGGTTCGAATGATCCAGGACGAGCGGCAGTCCATCTTCTTTGTGGGATACGCGGACCCTGACACCCCGGGCGGGCGGTTGAAGAAGGCGAAACTGGGCTCCAAATGCCTTTTCAGCCCAACCGCCGGGGAGCTGACTGTCCGGTGCGACATCAAGGACTTCGTCCTGACGGCTCACGCCAATCGCAATGACCTGCTGGATTTTGTGGCCCAGGTGAATCCGCGCACAGTCGTGCTGGGGCATGGCGGTCGCGACGCCATTCAGTGGTTCAAGGATAATATTCACACGCGCCATCCCAAAATGCGCATCTTTGCCCCCGTTTCGGGCGACACCGTGGAAGCATAGGCTCCCCACGCGGCCCACACCATGCTGGCGACGGCCCATGACCGCCGCCAGGCCTCCGAGGGTCCGAATCACACACGGCATCCATCCACATGACAAGGCGGATGGATGCTGAAGACACTCTCCAGCCTTGACCCGCGTCCGTTTTCAGGTAGCAAAGAACATGTCCCGAATCGATTTCTCCTTATGATATGCCTATTTGCTGCAGCCGAAGGCGGAAGGGCCGGCATGTGGCCCTTTGCCGTGTTATTGATCAGCGTGCTCCTGATCATCGGCCTGATCACCCGGCTGCGCGTGCATGCCTTTCTGGCGTTGATTCTGGCGGCGCTCGCAGCAGGGCTGCTCTCCACGCCCGGGAGCCTTCCGGGTGAACCACAAAAAAGCCATTGGGTGCAGGCGGTGGAGCTGACCACGATCGAATTTGGATCCACCGCAGGCAAGATTGGGGTGGTCATTGCCCTGGCTTCGGTGATCAGCATGTGCCTGATGGAAAGTGGCGCCGCAGACAAGATTGTGCGGCGTTTTTTGGCGGTATTCGGGCCCAAGCGGGCGGGCGCGGCGCTTGTCACGAGCAGCTACATCATCTCCATTCCCATTTTCTTCGACACGTTTTTCATGCTGCTCCTGCCCATCGCGCGGGTGTTGCGACTGCGCACCGGAAAGGATTTTCTCCTCTACGTGATGGCCATTTGCTGCGCGGGATGTGTCACCCACTCGATGGTGGCCCCCCACCCCGGCCCGCTCGCCATGGCCGAATTGTTGAAGATTGACCTGGGCATCACGATCGCTGCAGGCCTGGTCGCAGGGATCGTGCCTGTATTCGTATCCTGGATGACGGCGCGCTGGATCAATGCCCGCATGGAAATACCCCTGCGCGATGCGGGGGGATTTGTGGCCGCGGACCTCAAGGACGACATTGGACGCCCCGAGAACGAATTACCCTCCTTCAAAGCGTCAATCCTGCCCATCATATTGCCGATTGTCCTGATATCATTTGCATCATTCTCCGCCGCCTTTGGTGTCCAGAAAAGCCATCCGGTTCTTTACCAGTGGATTGAATTTGCGGGAAACAGGAATGTGGCCTTGCTCATTGGCACCATGCTGGCCATGTGGGTCCTGGCGCGCCAGAAAGGATATTCGATCGCCCGGATATGCGAATTGATTGGACCGCCATTTGAGACTGCGGGGGTCATCATCCTGATCACCAGCGCGGGGGGCGCCTTTGGTTTGATGCTCAAGCACGCGGGTGTGGGGGAAGCCATCAAGGCGCTCGCCGCCGGGCATGAGGTCAATTACGTCTTCATGGCCTGGCTGGTGGCCTGCGTGCTCCGCATCGCCCAGGGATCGGCCACGGTATCGATGCTGACCACCGCCACCATGATGCTCCCCATGATTGGGGATGGTTCAGCGCTGCCCTATCACCCCATTTACATCTTCCTGGCCATTGGTTTCGGCGCCATGGTCTTTTCCTGGATGAACGACAGCGGCTTCTGGGTGGTGAGCAAGCTCAGCGGTTTTACAGAAAAGGAAACACTCAAAAGCTGGAGCGTCATCACCACGGTGAACTCCGTGGCAGGCATGGCGGTCAGCGTACTGGGTTCCTATCTGTTACCCTTAAAGGGGTTCTGACCGTCAGTTTCCTGTTGCCAGCGTCACCCGGCACATGATCATTTCATGGCAATGAACCTTTGATGGTTTATGTATCGTGTGATCCTCCATGTCGATATGGATGCCTTTTACGCTTCCATCGAGCAGCGCAACCGGCCCGCCCTGCGCGGCAAGCCGGTGATTGTGGGCAGCCCGCCCACGCAACGCGGGGTGGTGTGTGCCGCCAGCTATGAGGCCCGCAGGTTTGGCATACGATCCGCCATGCCCAGTGTCACCGCCGGCCGACTCTGCCCCAAAGGGATATTCATCCGCCCCAACATGGAGGCCTATCGTGAGGAATCCCAGCAGGTCATGCGCATTCTGGCAGATACCGGCGCTCTCATCGAGCAGATGTCCGTGGATGAAGCGTACCTGGACCTCTCCGACACCTGCCAGGAAGCCGAGGCCGATGCCTGCCTTCAACGGGCGATGCCGCTGGCACAGGCGATCAAGGAACGCATTCGCACGGAACGGCACCTGACCGCCAGCATCGGCGTCGCTTCGAACAAGCTGCTCGCCAAGCTCGCCAGCGATTACCAGAAACCTGACGGGCTCACCCTGATCACCGAGAAGAACAAGGTCGCTTTTCTACGTCCGCTGCCAGTCAAGGCGCTCTATGGCGTGGGACGCGTGACCGCAGATGTGCTTGCTCACGCCGGTTTGAAGACCATTGCCGATGTGCAGGACTACGCTGGAGACCTGCGGCCTTTGGTCGGTTCATTTGGCCCGACCCTCAAGCGCTACGCGATGGGGGAGGACAACCGGCCCCTCGACCTGACGGAGGAGACCAAGAGCATCAGCAGCGAAAACACCTTTTTGCGCGACACCGATGACCGTCCCCAATTACGCGCCACGCTGAAACTTCAGGCGGAGGAAATCGCCGCCGAGCTGAAGTCGAAACAACTGGCAGCCCGGACGGTCCAGGTTCGGGTCCGATACGGGGATTTCACCACGCTGACGCGCCAGCTTACCGTCGAAGACCCTATACAGGAGGCTCGCGAAATCTATCGGCTGGGCTGCACACTGCTGGCCTGGCACAAACTGGTCACACGACCGCTGCGTTTGATCGGCCTTGGGGTGGCCCACCTGGGTCCACCCCGCCAACAACTCTACCTCCCCTTTTTCAAGGGATAGGCCTCAACGGGGCTGCGATCGTGGCTTCCCTATTGCGGCTTGGTTTCGACCGGAAAGCCGCGCTTGCGCATCAAGGCATCGATGCCCGCATCGCGTCCCCGAAAATTGCGATAGGCAATGGCTGGATCGATCGAATTTCCCCGAGACAGAATGTTGGCACGGTATTTGGCAGCCACGGCTTTATCATAAAATCCGCGTCCTTCCTTGAATGCTTCGGCTGCGTCTGCGGTCAGAGTATCCGCCCAAAGGTAACTGTAATACCCAGCCGAATAGCTCTCGCTGCTGAAGATGTGGGCGAACTGTGGAATGCGATGACGCATGACAATCTCCCGCGGCATCCCCAGTCGGGTGAGCTCGTCCTTCTCGAATTTGGCAGGATCGATGGTCTGGCTGCCCGCCAGGTGAAGCTTCATGTCGATCAACGCGCTGGCCAGGAACTCCGTGGTGGAGAACCCTTGATTGAACGTCGAGGCCTTCTGGATGCGGTCGACCAATGTTTGTGGGATGGGCACGCCTGTCTGGTAATGAGTGGCGTACCGTTTCAACAACTCCGGCGTGGACAGCCAGGACTCATTGAGCTGAGACGGCAACTCCACAAAGTCCCGTGCCACGGCCGTGCCTGCCAGCGTGGGGTATGTCACATCGGAGCAGATGGCATGCAGCGCGTGGCCGAATTCATGGAAGAGCGTGTCCGCGTCATCCCACGAAATCAGCACGGGCTCGCCAGGAGCGCCTTTCATAAAATTGCAGTTATTGGAGATCAACACGGTGATCTCGCGCTCAAACCGCTCCTGGCAGCGGTAATCGCTGGCCCACGCCCCGGAGCGCTTCCCGGGACGAGCATAGGGATCAAAATAAAACAAGGCCACATGGCGGCCATTGGCCTCCTTCACCTCCCACACCCGCACATCGGGATGATAGACAGGCACACTGGGCATCGGCGCAAAGGTGAGGCCATAGAGCTGCCCTGCAGCCCAAAACATGCCCTCACGCAGCCTCTCCAATTGAAGGTACGGCTTGACCGAGTTCTGATCGAGATCGTACCTGGCCTTTCTCACCTTTTCCGCGTAATAGCGGTAATCCCACGGTTCGATGCTTATCTTCGCACCCTCCTTGTCGGCGATTTGCTGCATGTCCGCGACCTCCTCGTGCACACGGGCGATGGCAGGTTTCCAAACTGCCTCCATCAATTCCATGGCGCGCTCGGGGGTTTTGGCCATGGAGTTCTCCAGGCGCCAGTGCGCATGGGTGGGATATCCCAGCAGGGAAGCCCGTTCGGCGCGCAGCTTGAGGATCTCGGTGATCAGCGGCTGGTTGTCATGCTCCCCAGGGTGCTCACCGCGGCTGACGAAATTGCGCCAGACTTTTTCGCGCAGATCGCGGCGCGACGAATAGGTCAAAAAGGGTTCGGCACTCGAACGGGTGTTGGCAATCGCCCACTGGTTGGTCAAACCACGCGACTTGGCCTCCACCGACGCCCCCTCACAGAAGGATTCGGGCAGGCCGGCCAGATCGGCTTTGTTGGAGAGAGTGGTTGCATACCCCTCTTCATCCGAAAGCAGGTTCTGGCCGAAACGGGTGTAAAGATCGGCCAGCTTCTGATTGATGGCTGCCACACGCGCCTTGCCCGCCGCATCAAGCTTCGCTCCTGAGCGGACAAATTCCGTGTAGTGGTACCAGACAAGCCGCTGTTGTTCAGGCGTCAGGTTGTCCTTCTCTGGCGATTGATACACCGTCTCGATGCGCCGAAAGAGCTTTTCGTTTTGAGTGACTTCATCACGCAACGCCGCCAGCCTGGGTTCCATCTCGCGTTCCACGGCCTGGAAATCGGGTGTGGCCATGGTCGAACTCCAGACGCTGTAGACCGAAGCCACACGCCCAAAGGGGCGCCCCGCCCCTTCCAGCGCTGCAATCGTGTTTTGGAATGTAGGTGCCTCCGGATTCTCCGCGATGGCTTTGATGTCGGCCCGGTATTGATCCATCGTCACTTCAAAGGCCGGTTTGAACTGCTCGACCTTGACCTGGTCAAAGGGTGGAAGTCCGCCAAAGGGCCCCTTCCATTCCTCCACCAGGGGGACAGCCGCCGTGGCAGAAGGGGAAGCCGCCGGAGAGGAGATGGCCGTCAGCGCGCTGACGCCACCTGCGAGAATGCCATTCACAATTGTGCGTTTCATGGTTTTGATCCTGCTGCCTCAAGTCAAAACCAATCCGGCTGCAGGATCAAGACTGGGATGAACAAAAAAGAGCCGCCAGGCTGCCCGCTTTACCGGCCCAATGCGTGACGCAGCGCCTTCTCCAGGGAAGGCCAGCCGAATACAAAACCAGATTCCAACAACCTGCCTGGCTGGGCTTTCTGGCTGGACAACAATAATTCATCAGCCATCTCTCCAAGCATGAATCGCAGGGCGAACGCAGGTGCGGGTATTAACGCAGGGCGGTGCAAAACACCGGCCAGGGTGAGGGTAAACTCCCGATTGGTCACGGATGCAGGCGAGCACACATTGATGGGCCCGGACAGTTCGTCAGTCATGAGGATGTGGTAAAGGGCACCCAGCACGTCATCCAGGGCAACCCAACTCCAATACTGCCCGCCACCTCCCATGGTCCCTCCCAATCCCATGCGAAATGCGGCCGCCATTTTGGGTAATGCTCCGCCTCCGCCGTCGAGCACCATGGCCAGCCGCATGTGGGCAACACGTGTCCCCACCGCTCTCAAAGGATCGACAGCCGATTCCCAGGCCTGTGCCATCTCAGCGAGAAAACCACTTCCCATGGAACTGGTCTCATCAAGCAGTCCATCGCCCCGGTTGCCATAATACCCCAGGCCAGAGGCCCCAATAAATATCCGGGGCGGCTTTGGCAACCGCGCCAGCGCCTCGGATAGACGAACGGTTCCCTCCACACGACTCCGGCGAATGCCCTCCTTGCGGGCCGGGGTCCAGCGCCGGGCAATGCTTTCACCGGCAAGATGAATCACAGCATCGAACGCGGGCTCGGATGGAATATCCACCTGGCCGCTCGCAGGATTCCAGCAGGGCGCAGGATCCGTTGTCTTGTTGCGCTCCCCTCCCTCGGATCGCTTGAGTGGAACCACCTGATGGCCGCCGGCCGATAGAAATGCCGTCACAGCACGCCCGAGCAATCCACTCGCGCCGGTAACCAGGATCCGTAATCGGGGTTGATCACGATGCGCCTGGTGGATGGTGAGATCGTGCTGAAGGATCGATTGGCGGTAATGAAACAGCCGGTTGAGTTGAGCACGCACATACCCCTCACCAAGCCATTCTCCAAAGGCCCCACCGGGGAGTCGATACTCGATGGCATCAAACAGCTCGCAACGGCTCGGTGCAACGCCATGAAAGCGATGTTCATGCCGCCAGGCCGCAAAGGGACCGGCGACCTGGACGTCGGAAAAACCATGCCCGGGATCGACATCGGTGTGCTCCACGATCCAGTGCCGCACAAAAGGCCCCAATGACTGGGCCAACACAACCCGGCTCCCCAGGGCGAGCCCCCGGCCACGATCCATCACGCGAACTCTCGCCCAAGGTGGCACCAAACGATCCAAGGCTCCTGGCCGGGTGTGCCATGCATAGGCCTCTTCAACCGGCACTTCGAGCACTGTTTTGAAAATGTAACGCTCCATGGATCAGCCCTTCCGGCCATTGCACCAAGCCGATGATTATATAATGACCGATCACCGCCTCATTCGCAAGTGACTCCCTCACCATGCCCCCCTTGGGTGTGCAGGGCCAACCGAACCGGTTATGTGGGTTTATGGAGGAGCAGGAGATGATGCAATCCCGGTCAACGATTGCATTCAACAAATGTTTCCGATATAAAAAACGCAATAACATTAATCGATACATACATCCACATGCTTCAGATTCTCCTTTTCCTTTTGGTGGCAGCTTCAAGCGTGAATGTCCTTTCCGACGATTCAGCCAAAGCCAGGCAAGTACCGGTAAGCCGCTTTGGAGCCGTTCCTGACGATGGTCAAAACGATGCGCCGCAATTGCGCAAGGCCCTGGACTATTGCAGGAAGCATCCCGGCACCACCCTGTATTTCGCCCCTGGTGTGTATGATTTCCGTGATGAGAAGGCGGTCGAACTCATGGACAACATCATGAATGGCCGTATCAAAGGCAATCCCCAGGATACGATCTTCAAGCCGTATTATCCGTATGTCAAAGGATTGGATTTTGACGGAACGCGTCATGTGACCGTCGAGGCAGCGGGGGCCACACTGCTTTGTGACGGATGGATGGAGCCAGTGTCGTTGGGAAATTGCCGTAACATCACGATCAAAGGATTGACCATCGATTACAAAAGGAAACCTCACAGCGTTGGGGAAATCGTCGATGTCCAGTCCACATATTACGATGCTCTCTTTGACACGATATACCCCATCGACACTCAAATACCCCTGTGCCGCACGACGTTTTGGGATACGACAGCCCACCGGATGATGTTCAGGGAGGATTACTTTCCCAAGCACGAGCTGGTAGCTCCCCAAAAGTTACGCATATTCAGCAAGCTTGACCACGCAATGAAAGGCAACCTGGTCATGATACCCCATAGTTTTCATTTCCGGCCCGCCATCCTCATGCTTGAGGCGGAAAACATCACCCTTGAGGATGTCACAATCCACTCTCAGCCCGGCATGGGTATTGTAGGCCATCGGTCCAAGGACATTCGCCTGACGGGTCTGCGCATCGTGCCGAGCGCGGGACGAGCCCAATCCAGCAACACCGACGCCACACATTTTACGTCCTGCACCGGCCTCCTCCGTTATGAAGACTGCCAGTTCGAGGGCCACGGCGATGATGCCGCGAACATTCACAACTACTACTACACCATTCGCCGGCCGGCGAATGCCAGGGGCTTTGATCTGGTGGTAACCAACGCCGACCTGCATGCGCAGGTGCTCGATTACCCCGACGTTGGAGATGTTTTGGAATTGGTGGATAAATCAACCCTGGCAGTAATCGATACTTTTGTGGTCAAATCCAGAAAAAACAGCATTCCGGAATTGCGTTCACGCGTCACACTCAACCGCGACCTGCCCTCCAATATTGATGATTATTACCTGATCAATGCCACCCGCCTGCCCAGGGTTGAGATCGTCGGATGCGCCATCACGAGCAATCGGGCGAGAGGCATCCTGATCAAGACTCGCAACGTGCTCATTGAAAGGTGCCTGATCCGGGAGACGACCGGCACCGGCATCCACGTGGGCGCAGAAGGCGGCTGGCATGAAGGACCAGCCTCGGCCGATGTCACGATCCGTTACAACCGCATCCTTCGCTGTGGTGGCGGGGCGGGCTCCGTGGGCGCGTGCGGCATTGCCGTCAATGTCTCCGCGCCCAATGAATCAGCAACTGGACTCCACAAGCGCATCCTGATCGAGGGCAACATCATCGAAGGCGTGAACGCGAAAAACGGCATATCCATTGCCGGGGCCACCGACGTTGTGGTCAGGTACAACGAAATCGCAGGTTGCACCACCCCGGTGGAGGTGAAGCATTCCACCCATGTCAAAGTCCATGCCAATCCG
This sequence comes from uncultured Verrucomicrobiota bacterium, assembly GCA_964538065.1. GTDB lineage: Bacteria > Verrucomicrobiota > Verrucomicrobiia > Limisphaerales > UBA1319. Next base: position 6,125 of record CAZIDG010000032.1, on the reverse strand, counting down.
GGCACCTCAAACTTTGAGGTGAATTCCAACTAAAACTCCAACAAGGCTCCCGAAGGGAAATGACGGCACGGGCGCTACCGCAATTGCGAGCTGTTGGCGCGCAACCACGCGTCGGCACGGGCGTAACCCGGGCAGGTTGCCTCGACACGGCGCCAGAAGCGCGCCGAGTGGTTCATCTCAAAAAAATGCGTCAATTCGTGGATGATGAGGTAATCCGCCACCCAGTCGGGCACCTGGACTATCCTCCAATTCAGGCTGACCGTACCCCGGGCAGAACATGAACCCCAGCGTGTGCGCTGATTCCGGATCGACACCCGTTTGAGAGGGGCTTTCAAGCGCCCAGCCCATTCCCATACTCGGGCGGGCAGCTCAACCTCGGCGCGTCGTCTCAGATGGCGTTCAAGGTGCGGCCGCACATCCTCTGCATCACCCGGCCATGGGAATGAGCACTCACCCAACCGCAAGTGCGATTGCCCGTTTGCATTAATCCGTTCCACCGTCATGGACTCGCCATGCAGCATGACCGTCGATCCGACGCGCCATCCGCGAAACACACCGCGTTCAGCAGCACGGCGGGCCCTCTGTCCGGCCAGCCAATCCGAGTGTCGCGCCACAAACGCCTGCGCCTCAGTTTTGCTGCCCCAGCGGGGAATGGTCACCCGCGCCACGCCGTCGGCCCGCACCCGCAACACATAGCGGCGGGCCCTGGCATTGCGGACAAAAACAACACCTTCAGCCCCCGGGCCATCACATGGCGGAGCCTGTGGCAAGGAAGGCTGTGAATCGCCATCATGGCCCAGCATGGCTACGAATTCTGCAAGGGATTTCAACATGTCGCGGGGCGGGGATGCCCGGCATCCCTGCCCTCACCGAAAATGCCCCTCAGGCCTTGATCTCCATGTTCGCTTCGCCCTTGGCGGTCTGTTCCTGACGGAACTTCTCATAGGCTTGGCGATACTGAGGGTACTTGATCCCGAGAATGGCTGCCGCCAGCAGAGCAGCATTGATTGCGCCCGGCTTCCCAATCGCCAGCGTGCCCACAGGAACGCCCCCCGGCATTTGCACCATCGACAGCAGGCTGTCCATGCCATGCAGGGATTTGGATTCCATGGGCACGCCCAACACCGGCAAGGGTGTCTTGGCAGCCGTGACTCCGGCCAGGTGGGCAGCCCCGCCCGCGGCGGCAATGATGATCTCCAGACCACGCTCCACAGCGGTGGAGGCGTATTGGAACAGCAAATCGGGCGTCCGGTGGGCTGAGATCGCCTTGACCTCAAAAGGAATGCCCAATTGTTTCAATTGATTCGCGGCATGTTGCATGACATCCCAGTCCGACTGGCTGCCCATGATCACGCCGACCAAAGGTTTCGATTCGCTCGACATAATAAAAGTGAGAAAAGCCTGCGTGAAGCCATCGCATTTGCCAAGCGCACTTTTCCATCATGAACCGAAAATGGTTTCAAGGGTTGAAATCCGGACCATTTCCTTCATAATCCGTTCAGGTTATGGCTTTTCTGCCCATACCACAACGGGAGTTGATCGTCGCATCGCGCCGCAAGAGCACGTATCGTGGCAGGTTCCTGGCCGCGTGTGCTGCTTTTGCACTGGTGGCCTGGATCTTCCTGGTCTCCAATCGGTTCACCGAGCCCCAGCATTTGGGAACCGAGATGTTCAGCGCCCTGTCGGTACTCTCTTTCGGCTACGCCCTGCTCATTGGCACTCGCACCACCGCCGATAGCATCAGCGATGAAAAACGTGAAGGCACCCTGGGGCTGCTCTTCCTGACAGATCTACGAGGGTACGATGTCGTCATCGGCAAGCTCGTGGCTACCTCCCTTAATGCGGCCTACGGTTTGCTGGCCATCCTGCCCATCCTGGCCATGCCGTTGCTTCTTGGGGGAATCGCCTTGTCCACCTTCTGCCTCGTGGCCCTGACCATTCTTAATACCCTGTTCTTTTCCTTATCCGCCGGCTTGATCGCCTCCGCCGTTTCCAAGCAGGAACGCAAGGCCACAGCCTTGACGTTTTTCATCATCCTCTTCTTTTCCGCCCTGGTTCCCGCCCTGGGCATGTTGGTGCTGTTCAAGTTGGATTTGGATCCGTCCAATGAGTTGATGCTGCCGTTTCTGTTAACAACTCCGGGGTATGGATTTGGCTTGGCCCTGACCTCGACCTTTACCCAATCCTCGATCCAATGGGTCTGGTTCTCGTGTAATCTGGCTACTGTTCACTTGCTGGGCTGGCTGTTTCTGTTCGCAGCCTGTCGGCTGGTGCGACATGCGTGGCAGGAACAACCTGCCACCCGTTGGCATGTGCGTTGGCAGGATTTCTGGAACCGCTGGAGCCAGGGACGCCCCGATTCGCGTCGTACCTACCGCACGATACTCCTCGACATCAACCCGATCCTCTGGCTTTCCAGCCGTAACCGATTGCAGAGCACGATGTTGTGGGGATTCCTTGGATGTCTTTTGGCGTGTTATTTTTATGGCCTCTACAAGGTGGGCAAGGATTGGTACTCCGCACCTGTGGGTATCATGTGTGCCCTGATTCTCAACATCACCCTCAAGTTCTGGCTGGCTTCAGAAGCCTCTCGCAGGTTTGTCGACGACCGTCAGGAAAATGCACTCGAACTGCTGCTATGCACACCGCTCACGATGCAGGAGATCTTCCATGGCCAGATCACCGCCATGCGACGATTATTCACCGGACCTCTTCTGGCTGTGGTGCTTTTCGAGGTGTTTTTATGTGTTGTGGGTCTTCAGGATATCACCGGCATCGAGGAAAGGAGCAGTATTCTGCTTACCTATATCGCTGGTTTTGTCGTCCTCATAGCGGATATGTTGGCCATCGCCTGGCTGGGCATGTGGCAGGGGCTATCTGCCAAAAATGCCCGTGCCGCCAGTGGCAACACCCTTGTCCGGATCCTGGTTCTCCCATGGCTCCTGTTTTTCATGCTCATGACCATCTTCACCATGGGGGCTCCCTCATCGAACAGCATCCAAGGCGCCATTGTTTTATGGGTGTTTGTCAGTCTGGCTTGTGATCTCTTCTTTGGCTACATGGGCCGGCAGAAACTGTACGAAAATCTCCGGAGTATGGCCCTGATCCGTCCCAAGGAACAGACCTCACGAAGCTGGTGGCCGTTTTGAGCTGCCTCTGACTTCCCGTTTACGCGGGAAGTGTGTGGACCGTTCGTTGCCGTCCTGCAAAACGACAGTAATGGGTGTACCCCGCCTTTCGGGCCAGGGCCAGCGATTCCGCAAAGCCGTATCCCACTTCCTCAGGAGCATGAGCATCGGAACCAAAGGCGATCATTACCCCGCACTCGTGCGCCATGCGCACCAGGCCGGGTCCCGGATATATCTCATGGCAGTCCTTGCGCAAGCCCGCTGTATTCAGCTCGATCGGCACCTGGCACCGCGCCGCCTCCTTCAAAAAACGCAACGCCCCTGCCTCGTATCCAGAAGGCGGGAAAACACCAAACTTCTTCGGCAAATCGGCATGCCCCAGAAAATCGAATAATCCCGAAGCTGCCGCCAGCCTCATGCGCTCATAGAAATCGTCATACACCTCGACAGGATCGCGCCCCTTCCACATGGATTGTTTGTAGGGATTATCAACATCCCATCCCTGCGAGATGTAATGGACCGATCCGATGAAATAATCCCATGGATGGCGTGCCGCCAACTCGCGCACCCATTCCTCCTCGCCAGGCAGAAAATCCACCTCGAGAGCGAGCCGGATGGTCAGTTGAGGATGCCGTGAACGAGCCTCGCGCACCTTCTCCACATATTCATCCAACTGACCCAGGTTCATGCGCCAATCGTCATAGTTATCCTGGAGCATGGGCGAATGGTCGGAGAACCCAATCTCCGTGAAGCCCAATTCCAGGGCGCGTGCGGCATACTCATGCGGTTCGCCCGTGGCGTGGCGGCACAGGGGCGTGTGCATATGATAATCCGGAGGCATAACCAGCATGTCTTATCCCTACCATCCCCTGGCCTCTTTGGCGAGGTGATTTGAATTCCCATCCCCGGCAAATCCCATGCTGGCGCCTGCTCTTGAATCCAGCGTGACAGCCTCCCCCGCCTCTCTATGATCATCCCCCATGCGGATCCCATGTCCAATATCCTCGATTGTTGGTGCGATGTTTCTCCTCATGGCGGGGAGTTGGATTGGACAACACCGAATCCTGGCCTCCGATGCCGCTCCAGGCATGCCATCTGCGGTTTCAACCGTCATCATGCCCCCACCAATCGAAGTGCGACCCGATGGGACCGTGGAATTATGGAGGGTTCGCCGGGCCTCCGATCCTTCTGGGGCATATGCACCGGAGCCGATGGTTCTCGGTTTTGGCATGCCCAGCCAACCCGCTTTGTCTCGAAAATTGGAAGCCGATGACCTGCCAATTGCCATCACCACATGGGAGGATCACCTGATTCGCTATACGCAAACCGTCCTGGTCACCCGGCTCCAGGAAGGCGATCTCGTCGCGGACAACCAATGGCCTCCGGACGCCGTATTGTTGGTCCGTTTGCATGGGGAATGCCTGGCCAGTGAATACACCGACGCCCGAGCAGGTTTCTCCCTTTCCAGAAATAAACAATCGATTCCATTGCACCTGGCCGACGACCTCATTTATCAGGCCGGCCACACCGCGGCTCCGATGGCCAGCATCGACATCCCCACCGGCGGCGTGGCCGAAGAGGCAGGCGATGTCATTCGATTCCATGGTAACATGCCCCCATCGATCACCGGCGCCATGGTCATCAAAATCCCCCTCGCTCCCATGGGACAATCCAACGCGATCGAACAGTTGCGCCTGATGAATTTTGACGATGAGTTCCGCCGTGTAAAACGCTTTTGGTCGCAGCCCACGTTTCATACCAACGTCCTTCTCCACCCCATCCGGCTCCGGAAATAGCCGATTTTTGCGCTTGGCCTCAGGCTTCAAATCTGGATCATGGAAGCCAACCCATCATTATGAATGCCAAACACTGGTTTTCAGTCTCCGTTTTGCTCACGATCCTGGCCATTGCGCCCTCAATGTCTCTCCAGGCCAGCGACGCCGTCCCTGCTGGGAAACGGTTGTTGTATTTCACCAAATCGTCCGGCTTCGAGCACAGCGTCGTCAAACGCAGTTCCCCCACGACCTTGAGCCATTCCGAACAAGTTTTGACCGATTTAAGCAGGAAATACGGATTTGAGGTCACCTGCACCAAGGATGGCACTATCTTTACACCGGAGAACATCGCCCAATACGACGTGTTTGTGTTTTACACCTCCGGCATGCTCACCGAGGCAGGAACCGATCAATATCCTCCGATGACTCTCGCCGGCAAGGCTGCGTTGTTGGAGGCCATCAAAAAAGGCAAAGGCTTTGTGGGCATACACGCCGCCAATGACAGTTTTCATGTCCAACCCGATCCCGCCGACAAATCAGCCCGTTTCCAAAGCTATGGAGATAAAGTAGATCCCTTTATTGCCATGCTCGGTGGCGAGTTCATCCGCCACGGCCCCCAACAAGTAGCCAAACAAACCGTGGCCGACCCACATTTTCCTGGTTGCGAAGACTTGGGCAGCAGTTTTGATTCGCAGGACGAGTGGTACACCTTCAAGGATTTTGCCAAAGACCTGCATGTGATCCTGGTCATGGAGACCAAAGGGATGAAAGGCATTGATTATCAACGCGCTTCATTCCCGGCCACCTGGGCGCGGCGCGAAGGGCTCGGCCGGGTGTTCTACACCTCCATGGGCCATCGCGAAGATGTTTGGACCCACCCCCGTTTCCAGAAAATCCTCCTCGGCGGCCTCGCCTGGGCCGCAGGCTCCGCCGAAGCCCCCGTCCCCGCCAATCTCGAACAGGCCACACCCGGTTACCGCGAGATCCAGCCCAAAGATGATAAAAACACAACTCGCTGATTTTTAGCCATTTAGGCTCAAAACAGCATGAACGCCAAAACGAGCGATTGACGTTCAGACACCCCGGGTGTTGACTATACACTTTGCAGCTTTGACCGAAATACGAGGATGGTTTGTGGTTTTATATGTCGCAAATCCATTTGGCAAAGGCAAAGCGCAGTTATAGATGAAAGCGAAGCAGTCGATCGAAATTCGACAGATGG
>CAZIDG010000031.1:0-43162 GCA_964538065.1 uncultured Verrucomicrobiota bacterium | reverse complement strand
CACCACTGCTCGCGAGCCCCATGCCCGCAAGGGTGCGGGCCGTATCGCTAATGGAGGTGTATAGGCCGAGCAATCCCACCCCGGTCGGCCCCACCAGCAGTGCCAGCAATTTGGTGCGCACGATCCCGATGGCAATGTTGATGACGGAGGATCCGCCAATCAATGCCGAGGATTTCAGGATCTGGCGATGGGAGGAACTGGGCATGGCGGTTATTATCGGATGGCGATGGAAACGAGGAGGGTGTGAAAAAAGTTGCCAGAAATCATTTTCCCATCAGGGTGTACAAATTGGATTTGGCGATGCGCATCAGGGCATAGAGTGGCCAGGGGAGCAACCGCCAGCGAAGGCTGCGCAGTAATTCCGATGGGCATTCCAATGCCTTGAGCTGGCTGTAGAGGGTGAATCGGCCACGGAAACTAGCCTGTAAATATTCGATGTGGGTGTTTAACAGGTTGCGGGCCCTGGTGGCGCTCCGTTCGATGTGTTGTACAGCCTCAGGGGGAAGGTAGCTTCTTTCCTGGGCGGTGGCACAATCGTGCGCGATGCTGTCGTAACAGAGGAGTCGCATGCGCAGTGCGCCAAGAGCAAAGGCTTCCAGGCGGATCAACGCGCTGTATGTGCGGGTTGAATAATCAGCTCGAATGGAAATGTTCGAATCGTGTAGGCGGTACTTGACCAGTTTGCGATTGATGACCACCAGGTGTCCTAGAATAAGAGACCGAAAGGTCAGGGCGACATCCTCCGCAATCACGCTCTCAGCGAGTGGACCGAAAAGATCGTACAGCTTGCGATGAATGGCATGGGCGCAACCGGCAGGAGATATCCCTAGATCGAATGACTTGACGTATTGCGCCGGCGCCATCGCGATGGGGTGAAGCAGGTTTTCCTTTGGAAAACGTCGGTTGATTGCTTCTTTGAGTGGATGGCCGGACGCATCGATGGTTTCAAAATCCGACATGAAGGAGGTCGCTTTCCGATCGGACGCGAGCCATGCATCATGAATGACCTGTACCCGATCTGGGGCGGATATGTCGTCCCCGGCCGCCAGCACGATGATTTCGCCTCTTGAAAGTGCCATCACCCGGTTGACATGGCCTCCGATGCCTAGGTTCCGCTCATTGCGATTGAGAATGATTCGGTGTGGCCCCGAATAGTTCTCCGCCGCAGATTTCATCAACTCGAACGTGCGGTCGGGTGAAGCGTCGTCAGAAAGGATGATTTCAAGAGGCGAGTAAGTCTGGGAAAAGGCGCCGCGAATGGCTTCCTCGACGTACTTTTCCTGTTTATAGGCAGGTAGAACAAATGATATCAACGGCTGACTTAACGACATATCAATGTCGGAGCATCATAGGCATAGGCCACGTTGAACACAACAGGCATCTTTCTCAGAAGATGGGAGTAAGGAGACAGAAGTAAGGGGTAAGGCGTTAGGAGTTGGAAGCCAGGAGTTGGGAGGGGCAGTTCTTGGTGCTTGGTTCCTTGTTATGTCGTTACGTTGTTGTTCAACACACGAGGCTCATGGTTGTTTGGGATGGTGTTTTTTGCGGGACGCTCGCGACGTCGCAGCCAGATGAGAACCAGGAAGAAGGGGATGAGGGAAAGGACGAAGAAGATCGGGCCGCCGCGGTGATGGATGGGCGAGTGGATCATGTCCGGGCTGATGTGCGCGCATAGGGTGCCAATGGTCGCGATGCGGAAGCCGTTGCGCAGGATCCCCAGGGGAATCACAAAGGCAGCCAAGAGAACCCGGGACCAGGGGCGCTTGAGAAAGAGATAGCCGGCTAGGAGGCTGGTCATGAAAAGGACGTAACTGGAACGGATGCCGCTGCATTCTTCAGCAACCACAATCGAGATGCCCGGAAGGCTGAACCGCAGGCCATCGCGAATCATCGGCACACCCGTCAGCCAGAGCATGATATTGGCGGCCTCAGCGGAGGCATGCTGGAAGAAGACTTCCAGGCCATAGACCATGAAAGAGGGCATCGGTACCATGAAGATGAGGAAGAAGAGGGGAAAGGCATACGTGCGAGCGGTGTCGCGAGGGAGAAAACGGGCGGCCACAGTCCATATACCCATGACGAACGATAGGATAAGAATCGCCAGACGGTCGTTTTCGGCGAGCTTGACGCCTTGCATGCGAAGGATCGCGTAGATGGCCAGAAGAATGATGGCGAAAATGGAAGCCGGAAGTTGGAAGCTGGACGTTGGGAGTGGGGAAAGGCAGGTCGGGCACTCCGTGCGCTCCCCTCCCTGTCTCTTTATCTTGGAGCCTTCGTTGTGTTGCTGCGTCGTTGCAGGAGAATCTGCCGTTGCTTCCCGCCGGGTCCAGATCAGATAGAGGGAGATGAAGGGAACGAGCAGTGCGTGCGAAGCCAGTTCCGAGGTGCGAGCGTACTGAACCAAGTCCCACAGCGGCCAGGCGAACAGGACGCTCAGCACCAGTAAGGAGATCAGAAAGGAAGACATGGCGGGAGAGATGCCAGGAGTTAGGAGTTAGGAGTCAAGCGGTTTCGAGTCGAGATAATTAAGCCCGCGAGAGGCTTGCCTGTGCGCTCGATTAGTTCTTGAACAGGTCTTAAGGCATTCGCAATCGATGGGTAATTATCTTGAACTACATAGCAAAGAGAACGAGTCTCTGCGAGAGATCCACGCGCAATGTTATACATCTGCATTTTTTCGGCAATGTGGGTGCGTTCAAAACCCTCGGCAATATTGCTCATCACGGATACTGAAGCTCTTTGAACCTGGTCAACCAATCCGAAATCGCGACTAATGGGAGCCAGGCGCGTAAGGAGGTAAACCTCCTTGACCAATTGCCGAGAAGCTTTCCAAGCTTCAAGATCTTCAAATGTCATTGGCCTGGCTCCTCTTGTATGCTCTTTCTTAGTTTCTGACTTCCACCTTCCAGCTCCTGGCTTCTGACTTCTCACTTCTCACTCCAGCCCAACATCCACTTCAAACATTCCCAGTGGCAGTGGCGTTGATGGCGGTCGGTGTCGGAGGCGGTGGGGAACAGAGATTTGAGGCCAAATCCGAGGGCACGGATCAGGTGGTGACAGGCCTTTGCGGACCAGAGCAGAGCGTATCCGATAGGATTGGAGTATTTGCGCCAGAGCTGCAGTTTGGCGCGGGTCATCTGGATGGCGTATTTTACAGGGGCCTTGCCGGAGCTTTGCCCGCCATAATGGACCACCTCGGCGGCCGGATAATACACCACCTGCCACCCCTCATCGCGAAAACGCCGGCAGTAATCGACATCCTCGCTGTAGAACCAGAAGGCCTCGTCCAGTCCGCCAATCTTGTCCAGGGCCCGGCGCCGGATCATCCAGAAGGCGCCACACGCGATATCGACTTCGCGCGGTTCGGGCCCAGTCAGATCGGGTTTGATGGACAGGGCCTTGACACGGAGGAAAAAACGACTCAGCCCCAGCGAAAACGCGATCGTGCGCCACAGGGTGGGGTAATGCCAGCACCCCTGCTGGAGCGTGCGGTCGCGGTTCAGGAGGCGGGGCGCCAGCACGCCGATTTCCGAGTGCGCCTCCATGTAGGCGGCCATGGACCCCAGGACATCGTCAAACACCTCGATGTCCGAGTTCACCAGGCACACATACTCGCCGCGGGCATGGGTCAATCCCAGGTTGTTGCCTTTGGCGAAACCCAGATTCTCCGGCGAGGCGATGACTTCCACCTCTGGATGCTTCGCGCGCAGGGCTGCCACCGAATCGTCGGACGACGCATTGTCCACCACGATGATCTGGTTCGCTCCCGGCTGTCCATGTCGCAACAGACTCCCCACACACTGCAGCAGCAGATCCCGAGTGTTCCAGTTAACGATAATGGTGGAAAAACGTGGAACTCCAGGGGGTGGAAGTTGAGAGTTGGACGTTGGAAGTTGGGAGGACTGCATGGAGCGGATAAGAAGAAGAGCAGGAAGCAGTATGCCAGGTTAATTCCTGGTTCTTGGTTCTTCGTTTTTGGTTCAAAATGGGTCTATGAAGTTGGATGACCCGCGTGCGGGCCTCGCCGCTCCGCTTCGACCAGGGCCTTGAAGGTTTCACGGAGCTGTGCCTGCACGCGTGGGATGCTCTTCTGTAGTACGGCGCGCATGGACTCCCTTTGGGCAAAAAGCTTTTCGGCTTTGGCTAATGCCTCGGCATTGGTGGCCGTCCGGGCATCCACAATCCAATCTCCGCCATCCACCGAGGCAAACACGCCTTGGAATTTTTTGCTGTACGCGATGCCCACCGCCGGAATCTCCTGGGAGAGTGCGGCAATGCAGGAATGCATGCGTGTGCCCAGGAAAAAGTCGCACAGGCCTATGACCCCCTTGATGCGATGCTGGTCGTACTCTGCTGTGACCAGGTGCGTGCGGGCAGAAAGTTCTGGCGGCAGGCTCTCCATGAGCCTGCGCGAGGCCGTGGGATCGCTCTCGATGCCATCAGGGGGACCAAACGTGTGCGGAGTCAGCAGTAAATGAGCGTTTGGATCCTGCAGAAGAATCTTCACAAGTTCCGGCAGAAAGGCACGATAATCGAGTTTCAGGCCGAACATGTTCGACCGCGTGTAGCCGCCATTATAGACGAGGCCATTGACATTGAGACCGATCAGACAAGCTGGCTTTTCAACAGGCAAGGGCGGGTCAATGGCTAGAGTCTCCGGCAGGATGGGATTGAGCGCAAACGCAACGTCCGGACAGAAATGCACCTGTGTATCGGGCCCGCAGAGTTCCTTGACCAAGCCCATGCTCTCCTGGTCCCGGGATACAATCATCGACGATCTTTTGAGAATATAGCGAGCGATCCAGCGGGCTGGCCTCGTTTCAAAAGGGCCATAAGTCTGGGGAAGCTGGGCGATGTGTCCCCGGGTCCAGAGTATGGCCAGGATCGGCAGACTTCCTTCCAAATACCGGCGCATTCCGTAAATATCGCTGAAGCTATCACCACCCCGGATATCGCCTACGAAGTCCGCTTCCACGGCCGACTTCAGCCAGGGCGTGGCACTGAGCAGCCACCGTCGCCAGGACGAAAAGGGGAGCGCACCATGGAGCAGGGCGGCAAGCATGATCCACCCGATATGGCTCTGGCCAAGCGCTCGCGGCGAAGTGCGGTAATTAACTACCGGAACAGTGACCAACCCATCGGGTAACTCAATCGTGAAAGGCTCAGAAGTACGATGCCCTAGCAACATGCCGACATCCGAGTCCGATGAAGCCTCGCGCAACAACTTGACTACCGAAGTCCCTAAAGCCGAGACGCCTCGGTTTCCGGTGCCGAGGGATGCACCAATTACAAAGCCGTAATAATTACCATGTTTTGAGTAGTATTGAAAATCCACAGCTATTTCAAAACAAGTGATGTTTAGGCAGAGAAAAAAATCCGTGCGAAATGCAAAAGAGATCTAATATTGTAGTAAATTAGGCGTAGAATAGAATGCGTGAATGGCACTGAGAACTGCTGATTCATAAAACTAGCTAATTTTAGAAAATCACCGAATGGAATCCATCGATGATTGACACGAAGTCCGTAAAACAGTCGTTCCTTAATAAGACTACGGAGGATCGTTTTACCAGGAAAGACACCGCAGTCGTTATGTTGAACGTGTTGAAGCATCCACAAAACATATAATAGTGTGGCATCTCGCTTAAGCGCATCAGTCATTCGACTGCGTTTTGATGAAAAATTCAATCCGCTTTGACGAAAACGAATATAGGACTCTGGAATTGTATAGATACCGGTACGAGTGCCACAAGAAATGGCAAAAGCGTGGTCACTACACCACGCTAATGGAAAGTCATGAAAGCCACCTAAATTATCGAATGCCTCGCGCCGAAAGATTATTTCCTGTTGATTTGAAAGACGAGCACCTCTCAATAAATGATATGCAAAGGTACTCCATATTTCTTTTTCTGGATGAGGTGGATTAATAGCAATGATATTACCATTATAATTAATAACCTTTGTATTAAAACGATATAGGTCAAAAAAAGAATGTGTGAAATCCAGTGAATTGTAAAACCGCTCAACGCATTCGGGTTCCATGATATCATCATCCGAAAATAGCCAAATCCAAGGTTCAATGGAAAGGTCAATACAGCGTTGCCAGTGTCTCACCAGCGAGTCTTTTCCGAGATTGGTTTCAAAACGCCGATAGGTGACCTTTTCGGGCGGAATTGGACAGGTGCGGACAATGTCAGCAAGAGAGTTAGGACTTGCATCATCGCCAATATAAACATGAAAACGCTGGTTGGTCTGAAATGCTATGGATTCAAGGGTAAGTTTAAAAAAATCATGTTTATATGCTGGAATGATAATGGCTAATAATACATTGCTTTGAGACATGAATATGTGAATATGTAAAATATTTATTTGGAAATTCCGGCTACGATGGCAAATTGTAAGTAACACATATCATTAAAACGACTTGGGGATAAAAGCCTAAGTAATTTAAAATAGCGCCAAAGCTTATGCTCATCAGGATGATTAACACAATACCGATTTATTCCTACAATACTCTTGATTGTGTATCCCGCTTCCATAAAGAGTGATGTAATCGAAGAACGTGTAAAAAAACGCAAGTGAGTATTGTCTAAAGTGCCGGCCCCTACATAATTCCACTGGCCTCGCACAGCAAGCTTCCAAACAGTGGGGAAGTGACGTATGTTTGGAATTGATGCTACAACACATCCTGTAGGAGAAAGCAACGATTGCGCGTAAACAAGTGCATTATTTGGGTGGATCATATGCTCTAATACATCATTGAATACAACACAATCATAAATGTACTTTGATAATGGCAATGTTGACTCAAATGCTCCTTCATACACTGAATCTATGCAACGACGCGCTTCCGCAGCTTTCTCTGTAACAATTTCAACTCCGTCGACAATGCAAGATTGGCGCCGCTTTAATGAAGCTCCAAAATTACCGCCACCACACCCGACATCTAGTATTCGTTTTGCATTAAGCGGCACCAGTGTGGCCATTTCAGGACGTGAAAATGAAAAGTAACGATCGTCTTTAATAGTATCAATGTCATATATTGAAAACTTGTTCATAAAAGGTTATAGATAATATTATGAGGCTCTGGCCTTCAAAATTTGCAACCATACATGGTAAACCTCGTCAAACATGCTTCCTCGACTAAATAGTTCATGGAAAACAGCAAACGAAACAAAATATATTGTTAACCGTAAAATAATAACATTCCATTCTAGAGGATTTCCAAGATCGAATGTGAATGCTAAAAGTACCGAGATTATGGAGGATAAGAAAACGGGTATAAATATGCCGAATACTTGATTTAATTGAATACCAAGCCGGACCTTAAGAAAAGGAAGATAATAAATGTTCTGTGAGGCATATGCAACGGTTACCAGAATGCTGGCGCCAATGATGCCAAAGTGTCTTACAATAAAAGGTAACAGTATGATTTCAACAGTGGCTGCCAATGTAGTTGCCTTAAGGAGAATACGTGTTTCTCCCAAGGCAACAAGAGGGTTCCCAACGGTTTCCACTGCAGAACGAAGGACGCCGTAAACGCAGAGAACGTGAAGGACCGAGCTGGCAGGAAGCCAGCGGGAAGTCTCTTTTCCTAAAACATGATAGAGAAATCCATCAGCAACAACGAAAAGAGCCATATTGATCAATGCTGAGCCGTAGAGCACAACTTTAAGGGTGCGCAGATACGCAGATCGCATTCTGACTAAATCATTCTGGAGCTGTGAGAATTTTGGTAGAAGTACGCTATGAACGACTTCTTGGAGGGAGATAGTGCCGATAGTAGCCCAAGTAAAAGCCAGGGTATAGTAACCAAGTGTGGTTGCACCCATGGTGAAACCCACTAGAAAATTATCAGCATTTAAGGCCACAAAAGCGATTACTCCAGCCGTAGCCATGGGAAATCCAACGGAGAGGAGGTTTTTGGCTGATCTGCGGTCAACACACCAACGGAGTGGAATGGAGCGAATGAAATGCAAAACGCCATTGGTTACGAGAGTCCTAACCAGACTGCCAATCACGAGACTCCAGTATTTCCAACCTAGCAATGCCAACGAGACTGCTACCGCGCCGTTTGCAATTGCACCAATAACCATGGGTGTGCGCTGAGCGCCGAAACGCATTTCACGCGCAAGCAAGCAGGAAGGAAGAAATCCCAGCGGAGCCAACAAAAAGCCGAAAGCTAGTACACGAACCACAGGAACAGAGGCAGGATAGGCAAGCAGCCAACCGGCCAAGGGAGCACTCAATTGTGCAAATAGAAATGCTAGCAGAGAGAATAGAAGGTTCAGGCTGGCTGCGGTATTTAGTAGCTTGTCGTCAATATCTGGTGATCGAATGACTGCTTGAGATATACCAAGTCCATTTAAGCGGCTAAGCAAAGATATCACGACTGAAGCAAAACCAACAATGCCATAATCATCGGCGGATAAAGTACGGGCAAGTATGGTGGTCGTTGCAAATTGAACTACCATCAGCAATACTTTAGCAAGTGCCGTATGTCCAATGTTAACCAGAAGATCTTTCACTGTAGCCTACTAAATAAAAACCATAAATTATCAGGGTCTGGCAAAGGAGTATAAAGGAGAGTATCACAATGCCTGTTCGGAGCGGCGTATTCCATGGCGTTTTAAGCAACGATTAAAAAAAGCTATGAAATGTGCGCCGTAACTGGGGTGAATTAGAAGAAGTAATGAACGTAAAATGCTTTTGAGGTTAGGATTGTCACGAAAACTAAGAAGTGCATATTTGCGTGCTGAAGCAGAGTCGCCGGATAAAGAATAAGCCATTGAAAGATCGGCGCGAGCTCCGCTTAACGCCTTGCGAAGCATAAATGCTTCGTTTTCTAGAAGATTGTCCGAATGGAGCAAGGACTCATAGATCCGACAAAGATTGCTCATGGATTCGGGTTTGTTAGATATATGTAAGGATGATAACGGAGAGGTATCCAAGGGAACTCTCCTTACCGTAACCTGGCAGGAGCAATTGACAAGGAAGGATCCGCGCAAAGCACACTTGGTAAGAAGCTCCAAGTCTTCATAAATACGCGTATATGGATTAAAAAGTCCAGCATCAAGTATAACATTGCGTCGTAGAAACCAGGTGGGAGTAAAAAATTGTGTGTTGAGAGTATCAAGAAGCGGACGCTTTCGAACCGGATTGGATGTAAAAGTGCCCAAGAGATGTCTTAACTGAAACAAGGTTGTGGGTTGGTTCTCACAAACATCAAAGCGGGCATCGACGAAATGTCCAATAACGTCAACGGAACAATTGGTTACATCATGGAATTGAATCTGGAGTTTCTCGGGCAACCAGAGATCATCCGAGTCTAAAAATGCAATCCAGGGAGCAGTTGATGCCAGGATGCCCGTATTGCGTGCAACACTGACGCCCTGGTTGTTTTGTCGTATGGCTCTAATCTTGTTGCCGTACGCTTTCAATACAGCGGAGGTATTGTCTGTTGAACCATCGTCAACAACAATGATCTCATAATCCGTGAAAGTCTGCGCCAGGACGCTATCAATGGCCTCTCCGACACAGTGAGCACGATTATACGTTGGAATAATTACAGAGACTTGAGGCATGAAGAAAGGGAAAGAGAATGATAGAGCGCAACGGGATCGGTTGCGCGTCTTCCTGCTGGTTTGGTACGATTAAGAACAACATTAATGTGATCTCTCAATATTTTGTTCAATAGGGGCAAGGCGTGTTTTGTAATTTCGGCGCAAGGGGTGTGAACGGGGAGGAAGGGTTTCCATTTGCGGCGCAGATCTAGATAGGTGCGCCAATAATCCCAGGGAAGGCGCGTATAGCCATTGGAATTGTGGATCGCAAAGGCTGGTATCACGTAGTTTTCGAGGCCTTGTCGTTCAGCTTGGAGACAAATATCAGTTCCATAAAGATGAAATCCTGGAAGGCTTTCATCAAAACGCAGATTGTGCCGGGTATTTACTACAAGCATCACCTCATCCAGTGTGCGGACTCGTTGTGGATGTTTAATGGGTGCACCCACAAAACGTTGAAGGCCTGTGGAATAAAGAAAACCATGGCGTTCATTTGAATGTGTGCAACCATATAGTCCCAATACACCCCAGTTAGGCGCGTGAGTTTCCAACCAACAGAGCGAAGAAATTAACTGATTAAAACAACCCCGAGGCAGAAAAACATCCTGATGAAGAAAAACGACAACTGGAGAAATTGCAGCGTCGAGTATTGGATTGTAGGCCATTGCGGCGCTGGCAAAACCACGTTGATAATGAGTGGACTGAAAGCACGAAAGATCAGGTGATCGTAATAGATTCGATTGGAGAACCGAATCATTATTAACTGCGGCAGCGAGTGATACAGATGTGCACATCAGGATAATGCAGAACGATAGTACTTACGCTGTTTAATTCGGCGCAAAGTTCCAAGTGTGGACTTGAGCTTTTCTTTAAGAGGGAGGCCCATCCATAACCTAAACAAAGGAAACCCTTGGAGTCGCGTAATTCGGATTCCAAAGGCCCGGAAAGCCAGACGACGCCCCCAGACGGCGGCGCGCTTTTTGGACAAATTGGTCTGCGACTTCAAAAGTTTCCATGGCTCTGCGGGCTTCAAATCAAGATAACCAGTCTTGAGTGCGCCATGAATTGCTGCACGTCCACGTTCTGTGCGCACGACGATTAGAGATGAACCCGTTTCATTAGGCCCAACCTCCCTATACCAGGGGTCACCGCAAGAGATGTCTGCAGCTTCGCCCGAATCATCAGGCCAGAGATGGCACGCATAAGGCCGATAGGCCTGCAGGAACTTCCAGGAATCGAAATAGGTCATTTGAGCACAAGGTTCGGTGGCACCCTTAAGAGTCGGGGCAAAGTGTCCTGGCCAGCCATCCCCGCGATAACGCAGGTCGCCCACTTTAGTAGGGTCTATGCCCAATTTAATTAGCAAATCGATGGTAGCTTGTGTCGGGGGACTCCCGGCGCAGAAAAACGAAACGGCAAGTCCAACATTTCGATCTAATGCAGAACGCATGGCCTGAGCCTTGCGCAAGGCTGCCACCTCAACGGGTTTGCCGATAAAGACGCATGGTACTGGAGCCTGCTCGATCAGTTGGAGGCTATCGCAGGCGGAGGCCGGGGCGTAGCGTGAGCCAACATTGGAAAGGAGTGCCTTGCGTGTGCGGCTTAGGCAGGTCTTATTCACCACAGGATTGTTAGGGTCAGCCCCGATATGGAGCACACCATGCATCCCCTGGTGCTCCAGGCAATACAAAGACAATGCTGTTATGGCTCCTCCAGAGGCACCTTTGAATCGGATTTCCGGGTCCATGGCATGGCCCTCCCAGATTTCCAATACAGGACCAAATTGATGCAGAACCTCTTGAATCAAACCGGGACGTTTGGTATGTTCTCGATAATCCAGTTCAAAGACGGGACACACCTTAAGGCAATCCGTACAGTTCCCACAACGGCCAAGGTCCACGATTTCCGGGAGAATACCCTGATCTGGCACATCGAGCAGTCGGATATTCTGTGACGGGCAGATGAAGGCACAGGCTCCGCAACCCAGACACAAGCGCCACTGTACTAGCGCAGCAATGTTCTGAAGGTAACAACTCAAATCTTCAAAAATGGATAGTAAATACTAATCACGGTTGCTTTAACCGGACAGATGCTGGAAATACACCGAATTCATAAGGGCCAACATCCCATCCTTTTCCCTGCGGGCGTGGCAGGCCGCGAATGTCCAAAGCCAATGATCTGTCGAGTGTCGTGCCTGTATCAATGCATGGGCTGTTGGTGGTGAGCTGAAAATTACCATGCAAAGGATCGATTAAGAGTGGATTCTGATATAAACCGGCCCATGCAGGTACGGAGAGGGGACAAGCTGTCGTTACGCCCGAATTATAATAACCAAAAGATGGGTCACTGAAGAATACATTATTGGTGCCGCTCCAGGATGACGAAACAGCATAAAAAACACGACAATTCATGAATATATTATTGTCTACCATAATAATATCCTGGGGACGACAATCAATTAAAAGCAAAGCTATATAAGTATTAAAGCCAAAGAAAAGATTATTGGCTATAACGACCGATGCGGTGGAATTCGTGGACAACCAAGGAGAAATGTAAATCCCCCGATCCGTACCGCTTGTATCCGGTAAAGATTTGGCAAGAATATTATTGATGACAACTGCCTGGCCTGAAAGATGTTGAAGAAAGATGTTTTGGTTAAAATTACAAACACGATTGCCTGCAAGCCAAACATTTCCAGCATATGCAGGACCCTCTATGCCATCGGGGTGGCCTCCAAACATTGTGGGGAAACCGGCTTTATCCAGAACACAATTGGCAACCGTAACATTTGGAACGTACACTTGAATTCCATCATCTCCCACCTGTGTCACTGTGCAGTTTGTTATGATGAAATGAGTGAAATCATTAGAAACGGAAGTAAAAGGCAAGGGTTGTTTGACATTAATACCATCTCCTGAGGTGTCGTGGATATAACAATGATCAATGATTACATGATCGACGTTGTAATGAATTCCAATGCCATTGACTGCGTCCTGGTCTTTTGCATAGGAGGCTGAACGATCCACTTCAACTGAACGAACCAGGACATTGGTGGAATCATAAATAGTTACGGGTTGCTTGGAAATAAAATTGATGTTGGTCGTGTTACTGATAGTCCCATCAATAATTGTATTGTGAGCACCGTACATGATGGAGATGCCACGGCAAATCACTTTGCCAGAATGATTGGTATCATGCCCCGTCTTAACGGTAATGCCGGGTTTACCGTCCCAAGGTCGAGTGCCTATGAAAAAGGATTCCTCATACTCCTGGTAATTTGTGCCTCCACTGACGTAAATGGTATCTCCAGGAGAGATGGCTCGCCAATTTATGTTACTCCAGGCCGAGAAAGCATTCTCCCAATTTGTGCCAAGATTCAAACCGGTGGCGCGGTTATCCACATACCAAGCAGATCGATTGGATGCCGCAAAGGATGCTGTGCACAACAAGCAGACAGCCAAAAACGAAGAGGGCATCCTTATAGATCGAGATAAACGTAACCGCAGAACGAAAGATGACAAAAATGTGTTCATGGCAAAACGTGTTGAATTTAGCAGAAAACATGCCAGCGAAGAGATCGCTAGGTTCTTAATAAGCATGGTGTGTACAAATGGCCCAAAAATGGAGTGATTGACCTGCCATGGTACAGAATGAGAAGAGACAATTACGTCGGATATGAAAAATGAGGTTTATCGAATCGGCATGATGGACCGTCAGTAGCTGAATTCCGGCGTGGCAACCGCTGTTTTCAATGCAGGCACGGTATCGTTTACGAAGGAATCGTTGCTGGATGAGATCCATGCAACTTGAATCGCAGTAATCAATGCGAGGAATTCAGCCAAAAGCACTTGATCGAAATAGCCGATACCAATCATTGAGACCAAATGGGCAAATAGCGTCGCCCCCAGGCACCATGAATAAAAAGTTCGATCTGGGTTAATTGATCGAAGGTTGGATAAGCTCTGGCTGATAAATTGAAAAGATCGCTTAATAATAAGGATAAAAGCAAGCAAAGCTGGGAAACCGCCGATAACACCTACATAAATATAGTGGTTGGTTATATCGCAATGATCCGGGCTCCAACTAACACCTGTTGGCATCCAATGGCGTGTATAGTCACTGCCGGCAAACCACCATTCGCCAAAATGTTCGATGGATGAATCGATAAGCTTGGCTCGATGCCACCCTGTACTCCCCCCGGCCAGGTCAATCCGTGCGATGATGTACCAGACCGGGTCCTTCATAATAAAGTGAAGGACCAGTAATCCTAAAAGGCACGACCATTTAACGGCGGTGAGCTTTTCCCGATAATTCCATAGCAGGAGGGCGAAACCTGCGGCCGCTACTGTTAAAATCGGTCCACTCGAGGCGCAAGTTACAACGGAAATAAGCATAAATGCCAAACTCATTAAGGCAAAGGAACGGTAATATCGCCAATAATAGATAATCATTGGGAGAAATACAGCGCAAAACGTGCCTGCCAGGATCGCATGGCGAAATGGGCCTGAGGCTCGGAAACGCCCCTCCCGTAGTCCCGACTCCAACGAACCCCCGCCAACATAACTGAAAAGATTATGGCCCGTCGCCTGCTCTAAACCAATAAAAAATGCGAGTGGTCCAAGAAGAATCAGGCATTGATGAAAGAAACTGCGAATATCATCAAAATCGCGAAACCAGAAGCGATAGATGGCATAGGTTCCCACCATGTCCATAAGATGCCCCATGCGGAAAATAAGCGACTGTTTGATGTCCTGGTGAAAGAGACTCGAAAAGGCGACTAAAAGTGCATATAATAGAATACTGGAGTCAAGTGTAGTACGGGACAAACCATGATATTCTGAACGTACTAATATTCTAAGTAGAGAGACCAAAATTAAGACCCGCATGGGCTGAAAGTGGAATGAACCAATCATGATAACCGCTCCCATCGGGATGACTACTATAGAAAGAAGAAAGGCAAAAGGCGTATATTTTCTGGGACAAAGCAGAAGCAATGCTGCGGCAATTGGTAGAAATGTATAGCCTAGAAGCATGGCGGAAAAGAGGCGAACTAAGCTTTGCCGAGTGAATGGCGAAGCCAGGATGGGGAACGGTCAAGGGCTTCTTTTAGGACACGTCGGGTAATAGGCCAAGCGGCAAATGTGGGGGGGCAGATGAGTTGATGATCCACCGCATTCTGTACAGGTATGGAAGAATGAAAGAAAACATCTGCATTGACCCAAGCCGTTTTGTTGAGGCCATTAATGGTTTCAGCAACTTGCGACAGTAAGTCGAACCCATTGGCTAGGTCTTCATGATGGCCGGTAGGGATAATCGTTTGGCCAAGAAATGCATTGAGAGTGGCCTGCGCGATGCAATCGGCAGAAATGCGAAACCGGGGTGCTACTGGTAATCCGTTGATGATTTCATAAGGTTTGAGCCCAAAGCTTTCGGACCAGTGTTTGTTTGGATTTGCGTGGAACAACGAACCCCTGGATACCGTTGCACCACAAAAACCAAGACGATGCATAATATTGCATGCAACTTCAGAACACGCTCCATGAGGAGCGGCCATCACACGGGGAATGGTTAAGCCAGAATGCAATTCGATACTATCAATCCTGCGCAATGCTTGTGCCAGATTGCGTAATAAAAAGTCCTCATCACGAGTTCCCAATTCCCGTGCAATGTGATTGTTGCCATGAATGAGCAAAGACAGATACTGTGTGTTTTCGAAAAAAAGTGACGCTACTTTACGATTCACATACCAGCCATCGAAGGGAATGGTGGCAAAACTGACGTGGTAGTTGTGTTTTCGAGCATGCAATGCGATTTGAGGAAAATCCACATAGCCGTATCTCATGGCATGTAGATTGGGATCATCAAACATTAGGCATGCTTGAATTGGTGGACGTTGCCATCCTGCATATTTAGCAACGGTTTGTACAAAATGGATTAATGGTAGAGATGAAATAAAATTATCTTTAACAATAAAATCCGCAAAATACTGTTTTGAGTTCAGTATCGGTAACGGTACTGCAACATGATGGACGGTGGTGTTATTTGATTTTCGCGCCAACCATAGTATATTATCGCCTATCGACGCAATTATATCATCACCATCCACTGGCGTTACAGAGCATAATAAGTCGAACGGTTGATGATGCAAATTGCGACCACGAAAGAGAGGGTCTAGCAATAGAGAATGCGTGAACGCAATCTGACCAGGTTGAGTTTCAGAGCTGGATTGCTGAACTGGCTTAATTATTAATGCATGGGCAAGCTCTGAATGTAATTTAAAAATGGATGAGTCTGTATGATTTAGAAAGATCGCTGCATCCAGATCATTCGTGGACGAAAGGTAATCAACAAAGGAAACGGGATATGTTTCCGATAAAGCACACCAGATTCGCTGGTACTGTTGCAGAGCATTACTTGGAAAGATGCCAATATATTGAGGCTTATTGGTCATGGCCATAATGGATTACTGGCGAAATAAACAGGACAGTCGTTGAAGCTGTTCTTTCTGAATGTAATGGATAGTGTCGTATGGTAAAATACGATCATATCCTCTCAACGCCGATTGTAAATAACCCAAAAACCATGCCAAACTAGAAATAAATAAAGGATTATCTTTCCAGCGACTCGCGCATTTGATTGACTCAAATAATGGATGGTAGCCCAAAGCATAGTCGCGTATTCCCATTTGCCATTTTCGTCGTAAGTGGCATCCTTCAACTGTATTGCGCGGTTTGAGATGATCAGCGGGCAAATCTAAAAATAATCGGGTTTGATAACCATTCATGCGAGATTGGACGCAAGTAATGGCGTCCCAACCACCTTCTGGAATGGCGACTAATCCCCCCAGGGATTCGAAACATTTGCGACGGAAAAATTGCACGGCGCCAGGGACATCCATTTGGTTATAGGGTGCAGCACCGTTGCGTGTGCCGATATCGATGGCCGGACCGCCTGCGAGACCGAGATTCTCATTCTGCGAAAAACGGTCCATAAGTGTCTCGTAATAGGCCGCAGGAAGACGAATATCGGAATCCAGCAAGCCAAGGTAATTGTAAGCTTGGGTTTGCAGGTGCTTAATGCCGGCCTCCGTGACAAAAACCACTGAGGAGAAGCTGCGAGCAGGGCGATTTTCCAATCTCAGCAGGTGGATAAATGAATATTTAACTGCGTAGGAGCGAACAATCTCATCGGTGCGGTCGGTTGATTCATCACTTACGATAACCCACTCCATGGGAAGAACCGTCTGCGCCACTACTGATTTGAGGGTCTCCTCAATGGTTTTCTCCTCATTTCGGGCAGGGGTAACCAAAACGTAGGTGGGGGTAGGGGGCATGAGTGATCGGGAGAAAAACGGTTGTTAAGGGTTAAGCAAGTCGCGGACGAGTCCTAAAAAGGCCTGTTTTTGGTTCTGCCAGGTATGTTGATGGTAAATCTGCTGGCCGCGCCGTGTGGTATTTGTGACCTCATCAGGGTGATCAAATACCCATTGAATATTAGCATCCAAATCGCCGGGCTGTGCAGGATTAAAAAAGATAATCGAATTGTCGTCAAAATAATCTAGAATGCCTTGAGTACGAGGCACTATGACCGGTTTGCCCATGGAGAGGTATTCGAAGATGCGGGTGGGGAAATTGATCTCGGTGAATGGTGTTGTTAAATTTGGAATAATACCGAGATTGCATTGACGTATCACGCTTGGGATGTCATCAATCATTTTCTTGCCGCGATACTTTACATGTTTCTCCAATCCGAGTCTTTGTATTAATGACTCGACACGGCATAGATAATTGTTTCGTGAGCCATAGATGTCGAGGCGAATCCCAGGAATGGACTTGACCAAATGGCCGATGGCTTCAACTGCAAGGTGGAGTCCATGGCGCTCGGCGATGGTGCCATGGTACATGATGTGGAACTCGCCATTGTGGCGTTGAGACATTTGATCCAACATCTCGATGTTGGAGAACAGTTTTTCATCCGGGGTATTCATGACAATATGAATTTTCCCCGCTGGGCAACTTCGAGAGGCAAACAAGGCGCGAAAGGACTCGTTCGGGGTTAGGATGAGATCAGCAAATCCAAGGCTCCAACACTCCATGCATTTCAACAAACGAACCATGATGCTACTTTCGGAAAAACCATAAATGGTTCGATAGAGTTCGGGCATGGGATCGTGCAGATCGAGGATGACCTTCGCCCCGAATAATTTGGGTACAATGGCGCTGAAGACCAAGACATCGGGCATGTTATGGACATGTATCAGATCATATCGTGTCCTGCGACTCCTCCATGCGAGGGTAAAAAGAGCTTGCAACAGGAAAACTCCATATTGGAGGAAATAGCGCAACTTACCTGATCGCCTATGACGGATAGGAACGCGGGTGACACTCAGAAGTCCTTTTTGTTCATGCAGTGGTTCATTGGCTTCCTGTCGGAGACAGATCAAATCCACGGGCATGCCGCAATCCAACAGAGCCTCCAACTCTCGCCGGGGACGCGGATCAGCGGGGTAGGAGGAAAAGACAACTACAGCTGCTCGTTTGCGTGAAAAATCCGGCAGTGTGACAGGTGTTGGAGATTGATGTTTCGAAAACAAATTGTTTGTTTGAAGAATAGAATGGTGAATATCAAAAAATCCAATGTGAATCTGTGCACTGTTCTTTGTTCCTCGTGCCTGGCTCGTAGGAGATCGTTAACTATGTTTAAGAACAAAAAACGGAGTCTAGGCAAGTGCTGAATCAGACCATGGACTTAAGGTGTTTTATAAAACGTTGTGGGCGCTCCACCCAATTATAGGCGCCGGCAAGTTTGGCAGCCAGGAGGGCGTTATCGTCGCAGTCATTGGCGGGGAGGCGGGGGAGCAAAATAGGCGTTCCGAACGGGCTGTCGGGAGCCGAGAATTGGGAGTTGGGAGTTCGGGAAGAATGATCCCGATGCAGCGTCGAATCAATGGCAGTATCTGGTTTCTGGTTCCTGGTTCTTGGTTCGGAGTTGGTTCCGACCAGTCGGGATTTCGCTTCGTTCAAAGGGCGGCAAAAATTCTCCCGCTGAGGCGCGGTGACGCGGAGGCGGCCGATTTGGGTGGTGGCGCAGGTGGTGTAGCCGCAGGTGACAAGTGCGTCGGTTAATCGATGTACAAAGGCTAGATTCTGAGAGGGAAAGGCGTAAGGGTAACAAAAGGCGTCCACAGGATGTCCCAAATGGTCTTCGATGGCGGTCTTGGAGTCGCGCAACTCGGTCGCAACTTGTGCGTGTGGTAGTTCCACCAATTTGGGGTGATTGACGGTATGGGAGCCGAATTCGATGCCAGCCTGGTGAAGTTCTTCAATGTCCACCCAGGTCAGACAATCGCGTCCCTTGAATTGACGTGGGCTATCACCAATATAGGCCGTCGGCAGATACGAGGTGGCCGTAAATTGGTGCTTTTCGAGGATCGGCCAGGCGTTGGTGTAAAAGTCACGATATCCATCGTCAAAAGTGAGGACGGCCAGTTTCGAGTCGTGTGACTCGGTTTCAAGGGAAGGGAGTTGGAAGCCAAATCTATGTGGTTGTTGGGGCGCGGTGCTTTGTTCCTTGCCCAAATGTAATGATGCCGCTTGGGTGTGACTTCTGATTCCCAACTCCCGACAGGCTACTTCCAGGGAAACACCATGGTAACCAAGATCGGCCAGGAGTTGCATCTGGCGGGCGAAGGTGGCCGGACTGGTGCAAACACGGTAGTAAGGGGAAACGCCAGGCTCGGGGTCGCTGGAGATGCTGTGAAACATCAAAATCGGGATCGGCGACCAGAGTTCCTTGTTCTTGGTGCCAGGTTCTTGGTTTGGAGTTACTGATTCGGAAATTTTAGAGTCGTGATCAAAGGATAACCATATGTTGCGCCAAGGTTGGACCAGGTGGAGCGTGATGAAACGGTCAAGGCGCATTAGGACAAAATGTGGCAAGGGCGGTGAGCAAACAGAAAACCAGGATAATGAGGCGCAACGTTCATATAAATACCTTACCCGTTACAGAGTGAATCAACGAGGCCCAGGTAGTCGTTTTTACGGGTTTCCCAGTTGTTTTGTCGGGCATAGGCCAGGGCGCGCTCGGCCTGTGCTGCACGCCGAGCAGGATCGTGCGCGAGTTCGATGATCTTCTGTGCAAGTTCCACGTCGTTGCCCGATTCAAAAAAACAGACGCATTGGTCGTTAAAATAGTATTGGTCGATTTTGGTACGCGAAATCACAACCGGGATGCCGACCGACATGAATTCCATGATTTTTGTGCTATAGGCCTCGTTACCAAACGAATCCGAGCGCTTAGGCACCACCCCGAGGTCGGCATTTGCCATGATGGCGGCAATCTGTTTGATGGGCACGCCGTCAAAGAATTTCACCGTGTTGTTCAATCCAAGTTGCGTGGTGAGATTAATCCACTCCGCCTTCATATTGCCATCGCCGTACAAATGAAGCTCAGCGCGAGGAATGGCTTTCACAATGATGGAAAACGCGCGGATGGCGATATCGAGCCCCTGGTGCCACTGGAATCCCCCAGGGAATAAGACGATAAACCGGTCGTCGGTGCGAGTGCGGTTCGTAGGACAAAAAACATCTGCATCCACGTTATTAATGAAGACAGAGCATTTGCCATTGCTGTGGGTTCGGCGCTGATATTTCTCCAGCCAAAGATGATTCGAAATTATGACTCGATGGGCTACACGGGAAGACGCTTTTTCCATCCAAAAGAGGCTGCGTAATACCCAGGCACGATCATGGGTCTTGAACTTGCTCGCGTAAAACTCAGGGACGATATCATGGATATCGAGGATGACGCGGGCACCCAGGCAACGGGGCACCAGTGCAGTGAACACCACAAAATCAGGGACGTTGTGGATGTGAAAGAGATCGTATTTGCATCGCAGGTGGTTTGTGAGGACACGAACGGAAGTGCGGGCACAAAACTTCAAAATGGGCAGGAGGTAATCCAGACTGCGTCGTTCGGAGCGTCCCGCACGTATTTGGATGCGATGGATGGTAACACCATTGATAATGGTTTCGTTATCATCGGTCTGTCGTTGCTTGAGACAGAAAATATCAACAACATCGCCACGTTTGGCGAGAGTCTCCGCATAACGCATCACCCGGTTATCTGTCTCATAAATGGAATGCGTGACCATGCAGACACGCAAGGGGCGGCGGGCAGGTGAGCTTGGTACCGGGTTCTTTGTCGCGGGGGCAATGTTATCCAGCATGCCTGCTTCTTGATTTTGGCTGTTAATGGCCACTTTTTGACTACATATTCCCAATTGGTTGAAGAGTTCGCGCGGTGTCCCATGCCAGTATTGGCCCGTGTATTTTTCCCGGACGTATTCCAGAAGTTCACGATAGAAGCGGACGGGGTACTGTTCGCTTGATGGATTTTCATTGGCGAAATCCATGTAGTCGGGATGTGTGTCGAGGAGGACCATTCCGCCATGGGTTGCGATCCAATCGAGTTTCTGTTTCCACAAGTCGATATTCGCATGCCCCATGACGATGAAGGTGTTGTAGTCCTGGGGTAGTGTGTAGGGGAGTTCCCAGTAGCCACCTCGCATCGAACCGGGGTAAGATTCGCCGTTCCTGGTCTCTGGCTCCTGATTCTTCGTGCTACCAGGGGCAGGAACCCAGAAGGGGAAGATGGTATTGACCCCATCGGGTTGGGGTTCAAAGGGGTCAGTGTCGAACGTGGAACAATCGTAGGCGATGTCAAGATCGTGCAACCAATCAAGATTATGGTGCATGAAGCCCGAACGAAAGCCGGTGGCTCCCCAAGCATTCAGATAGTCATTGATACGCTGGGCGGCCTCATGAAATCGAGCGCGAGAGTGATAGAGCTTGCCGTTGTGGTAAAGGTCATGAACGCCAACTTCGAAGCCATTGGCGGTCAGTTTTTCGCGCAGAGCATCGGACAAGGTGTATTCGCCTTCGGGTACAAAATTGAAACTCGAGCGAAAACCGAGTTTCATTTCCAGACTCATGAGGGCATGGCATTGATCAAGGCCGATCTGCCCTTCGACATCATGGGTCAGAATCAAAGCGAACTTCTTTCCATTGGGCCAACCGTTCCAGTTCGATGGCGGTTTGGCGGCGGATTCGTTGATGGGCCAATGACGTGGAATCCGTGCCATGATGCGGCGGGCCCATTGTCTTCGAAGGTAAAGTCGCAACCCCTCCGGAAGACAAGGCTTCAGATGGTAATAAATGCGCGTTGGGAGGGTGAGGGGCATATTAACAACCGCGTAACCAGGGAATCACGTTCAAAACAATGTAATTGTTCGTGGTTGCCTGGCTCCGTTGTTGCTCAATAAACACAATCTTCCTGATGTTTTGTTACTTGGCTGTTAATAGCCGACTGTGCCTTACAACTCCTGATGCAATTGAGTGGGGACGTAGGAGCGTTTCTTGTTGAGGACGGTGGTGACGGGGGCGCGCACTTCGGAAAGCATTTTGGCGGCTTGTTTGACGACATCTGTCTGAGTTTTCTCCGATTCGATGACGAGCATGTTCAAGTCCATCAGTGGCGCGAGTTTGGACGTGATGCTCGTCTGACTCAGGGCCGGCATGTCGAATACGATATAATCGTAGTCGCTGGCCTTGAGCTTGGGGACGAGACCCGCAAAACGCTTGGGCATGATCCGGCCCAATTCGCCCGTGACCTCGTTGAGCTCACTAGCCGTGGCGAGAAAGAGGTTCTTATTGACCTGGCTGGCCTGACGTTTGTCATCTTCCATGCTCTCGGCAAGGTCACATGCAGGCTTGCCTTGGTAA
This sequence comes from uncultured Verrucomicrobiota bacterium, assembly GCA_964538065.1. GTDB lineage: Bacteria > Verrucomicrobiota > Verrucomicrobiia > Limisphaerales > UBA1319. The sequence goes on along the minus strand of CAZIDG010000031.1, from coordinate 20,820 downwards.
AAGGCTTGGGCAACGCCTTGGGGGACATTCATGTCAACCAGCAGCACGTTACCATCGCCCACTTCGGATAATCCTGCGGCAAGCCCCGCGGCCAGGGTGGAAACGCCGGCCCCTTTTCCGCAACTCGTAACCGCCAGCATTTTCGGCTTATGATGGACATTTTGAAAATGCATGGTGATGCGATCGCGCATGGATTCGAAGTAGTCATGCAGCGGATGCTCGGCATCCCACGGGGCGGTGGAGGTTGTTGTGAGCTCCTTGGAAGACGATTTACCGTTGGCCCCGTTCGGATGGGAGTAACCGTTCGTGGACGTGTCAGGCAGTGTCAGGAAAACGGAGAGTTTGAGTTTGTTTTCAATATCGCTGGGACGTTTGATCGATGGATCAAGCACCATCTCGATGAGAAAAGCGAGACCAATACCGCCCCCGATGCCACCCGCAAGCGCCATGGCGATCATTTTCAAGAGTTTCTTCATGTCGCGCCCAGCAGGGGTAGCGGCCTGAACGATGCTGATATTGGAAACCTTGCCGGGGCCCATGGTTTCAGCCAGACGGGCACGTTCGAGGCTGGCTGTGAAATATTGGAAATTGGTCTCCTCAAACTCACGGCGACGCTGGAGAGTACGAATGGACGACTCGGCTTCGTCGAGTTGGGCGGCGTCCAGACGGATTTTTTCCAACTGGCCGGTGAGGACCTTGATTTTGGTTTCAAGGGAGGCGATGCGGCTTGATTCCACCAGGGGATCGAAGGGTTGCTGGTTTTTGTCGGGCGAGGCGATGCTGGATTTGACGAGATTTGGGGCATCAGCCTCCATCTTGGCCTTTTGTTTGTCGGCCAAGGCGATCTGCTCACGCACGGATTTAACGATGGGGTTCTCATCCGTATATTGGGTACGGAGATCCATCTCCCGTTTTCGTAAGGACTCGATCTGTGCACAAAGGCTTTTATACTGGTTGATGACATCCAGGGAGATGTTTGTGACAGTGGTCGTGGCATTGGTTCCGCCACCTTGGGTGATGGCCTCCACTTCTTTGAGAAGTTCTTTGCGTTCAGCGAGTTCGGCTTCAGCCGTGTAAATATCCTGGCGAACCTTCGTCAACTGTTCTGAGTAAGCCTTTTTGGAATCCTCGAGATTCACCACACCCACGCGAGCTTTGATCTTACGCAGTTCCTCGTCTGTTGTTGCCAGACGGGAGCGCATCTGATCGGCCTGCGTGGAGAACATTTCATCCATGAGACCAACGGAGCGATGAATTTCAAGATGCTTCTTTAAATAACTATCCACCAGTTGGCGCAAAACCAGTTGGGCAACCTCGGGATCAGGATGTGCATATAGAAGTCGAATGACATCGCTCCGTTTGGGTACATCAGGAGTAATGCCGCTTCTTACCACAATTGCTGCTGCAGCCAGGTTGGTGCCTCCCCCGGCCTTGGCGAGGATTTTCTCGGGTCCCACAAGTCTGGCTACCTCAGTGGCCAGATCTCCGCTGGTGAGGATTTCGAGTTCCGAATTGATGATGTTTTCCCCCCGGGAATCAGGAGATTTGATGCTTTGATCGGGGCCCGCAGGGTTCTCCGTTTTATTTTCAACGATGTATCGGATAAGCAATTTGGATTCGGCCTGGTATTTGGCGGGCGTGAGAAAATAGATGCCCGCTGCTGCCAGGATGCCGAGTGACGATAGGACGGCGATCTTCCACTTGTGGCGGAAAAGGATATAGTAAATATCAGCGGTCGAGAGACTCGGACCGGAAGCCGGCATTTCGCGTGGAGGCATAAATATTAACCGAGATGAGGGTAAAGAAAACGGCCCAACCATTTTAGTAATGGCATGGGCATGGCACGAAATACATGATTGTACCAACCGGAGGCACGGTCAGGCTGGGCAATGAAAGATCCAGTAACAAAATCGAAACAATAATAACTAAGGTTCCGCTCCTGCGTGCCCCAACCGAGTTTAAATCGGCGCAGGCCATCATGGCCCAGGGAAGTCCGGCCAAAATCGAGCGAACGGCATCCCTCACTGGCCAGATGGCGGATGGCCTCCCACATGACAAGGTTGTTGGCACGGAGGGGGAGCAACATTTCATTGGAGGCGCCAAATTTATAAACTGCTTTCCTGGAGCCGGTCAAAAATACTGCCGAGGCTGCAGGCAAAGCACCACAATAGGCCGTGATAACAAAACCTTGCTTCGCTGAGAGAAGATGCTTCTGGATGTTATCGAAAAATTCCACAGGCTGCGGAGGAATCCCATGCTTGTGGCGGGTCAGCACATGAAGATCAAAATACTGGCGCATGGCATCGCGTGAGGTATCGATGCTTATGCGCAAACCTTCTTTTTCAGCCTTGCGAATGGCACGGCGGACACTCGGATCGAAATTCTCAAATAAGGCCTTTTCACCGATTGTCAGGTCAAGAGTGTGATTATAAAAGGTGGTGGAGGGGGGGACGTTGGGTAATGAGGCGATGGAACCGCGGATTTCGAGCAATTTCCAGCCACGCTTCCTTCCCAAGACCTGGGCTGCATTGAACAATGCTGCCGCTGCTTCCGACGATGTTGTCAGTGGCGGGCAGGCATCGGTGAAGGGCAGGGCGATGGCACGTCTGCCCTTCAGGAAAGTATTGAGTTCCATCAAGGGCAGGAATCCGACAGAGGCTGGCGTTGAACCCGACCACTGTAAATAGAGGGGGTGATGCTGATAAGTTTCCTGAAGCACATGTGCCCACCCCGAGGTGTGAAACACGGTATGTTCAGCACTACGGGATACTTCGGTATCCCAACTGTTGTTTTCCAAGGGATTGACAACGGAAAGTGCGGAGGCCTCTTCGGCCTTCTTCCCTTGTGTGAGGCTTCCTGCCGCGGATGCGGAAACGTGCGCTCCCATTTCCCCGGCAAAACTCCCCGCATCTATGGATTTACACAATGCCATTTCGTCTTCGGGAGAGACCTCGGTTTCCGGACAGACTTCGTCCCTGTCAATTCGCAGACATTTCTTGGATGCCTTGCGAACCCCTGCGTGTTCAAAAAATTGGAGGCCCGCATTGTCTGCGCGCCGTTTTATGCAGCCGCTTAACCGTTAACGACTGCTTTAAGCTCGGTCACCACACGCTCCACCTGTTCGGGTGTCAGTTCCGGGAACATGGGGAGCGAAAGAAACTCATCCGCGCATCGTTCTGCCACAGGGAACGCACCCCGCTGATACCCCAGAAAACGATAGGCTTCCTGCAGATGGACGGGTATCGGATAATGAATACCGCAATGGATGTCTCGGGCGACGAGCGCATCGAGTACTTGGTCGCGCTTTGGAACCCGCACGGCATAAATGTGATAGACATGTTTTCCGTAGGGGGCTTCCTTGGGCACTACAATGTGCTTTTGATCCGCGAGCAAAGCCTGATATTGCCGGGCATGTTCCCGTCGGGCTGCGTTTACTTTATCCAGTTGGCGCAACTTGATTTTCAGTACAGCCCCTTGGATGCCGTCCATGCGGGCGTTCCAGCCAACCTGGGTGTGATGATACTTGCGAGCCTGGCCATGATCGCGCAACACGGACATCTTCTGCTTCAAATCTTCGCTGTTGGTGGTGATGCCACCGCCTTCTCCAAATGCTCCAAGGTTTTTGCCCGGATAGAAACTGAAGCAGCCGACGACGCCAACCGACCCTGCCTTGCGGCCTTCATATTCCGCACCATGGGCCTGGCAGGCGTCTTCGACGACCGGAATATTGTGTTGAGCGGCGATCCGCAGGATCGGACCCATGTCTGCCATCTGACCGAACAGCTGGACGGGGATGATGGCTTTGGTCCTGGGAGTGATGGCCTTTTCGAGAAGGTCCGGATTCAGCGTGTACGTGTTCTCATCAATGTCCACAAACACAGGACGCGCGCCACAATAACTGATGGCTTCTGCGGTGGCCATAAACGTGGAAGGGGAGGTGATGACTTCGTCACCTGGACGCACTCCGAGGGCCAGGAGTGCCATCCACAGGGCATCGGTTCCATTGCCTACTCCGAGTGCAAAACGGGTGCCGCAATAGGCGGCAAAGTCGGCTTCAAATTGGGCTACATAAGGTCCGCCGGCAAAAGCGCTGGCGTCAATGACTTCGGAAATCGCGGCCATGATTTCCGCTTTCATGGGCGCGTGGTGTGCCTTCAGGTCAAGGAATGGAACATGATTCATATTGCATTAGGGGACGATTGTTCACCTCTGACACCATGATGGGTGCATGAAGACATGGGTTCAGGGCGGGGAAGTATTTTGATGACTTTGGCGGGATTGCCCGCAACGACAGCAAAGGGGGGAACATCGTGGGTCACGACACTACCTGCACCTACAAGAGCGCCTTCGCCCACCGTGATGCCACAGAGCAGCGTGGCGCTGGATCCAATGGAGGCCCCTCGCTTGATCAGCGTGGGAACACACTTCCAGTCCTCCTCCGTCTGCAGTGCACCATTGGAGTTGGTGGAGCGGGGGAAAAGATCATTGATGAAGGTGACATTGTGGCCAATGAACACCTCATCCTCAATGGTCACACCTTCACAGATGAACGTGTGGCTGGAGATCTTGCAGCGTCTGCCGATGCGGGCTCCCTTCTGGATTTCCACGAAGGTGCCCACCTTGGTATCATCGCCGATTTCGCAACCATACAGGTTGACGAACGCGAAAATACGGACGCCCTGGCCCAACTTTACATCCGGGGCCACCCGGGCAAACTCGGGCAGACTCATAGACCCGAAGCGGCAGCGAGCTCTCCAACAACCGAGATTTGCGGGTGGCTCGAAACGGTTTTGGATTCCTGATTCAAGGCCACGGGAATCCCTCCCTGCTTGAGCGAGGCGCTCGAGGCTTCAAGGATCTTCACCAGGTCCCATCCCTGTTGGCCGTTGCTCAAAGGTTGGCGTCCTGTGCGAATGCAATCCAGGAAATGCTGGCACTCCGTCTTGAGCGGTTCCTCCTGCTTCACATAGGGGACATACATGTCGCCATAGTGATAAGCATACTGGAACTCCGCAAAGGTGTCATAGTGAGGAGGCGTTTCCACGCGGGCATCAAAAATCTTGATCTTTTCCAGCGGTGAAATGTCATCGTAGACAATCATGCGGCGGCTGCCGACAATGGTCATCTCACGGGTCTTGCGCGGATCAAGCCAGCTATTGTGGATCATCGCCGACCGGTTCTTCGAAAAATTGAGGAACATGGTGGTGATATCCTCGATGCCGGGAGTGATATGCGCCGTTCCCTGGCAGTTCACCGTCAGGGGCGGTTCGCCCATGATATAGAGAATGATCGAAATATCATGCGGAGCGAGATCCCATGCAACATTGATGTCCTTCTGGAACAGGCCCAGATTGAGACGCCGTGAAGCGATGTATTGAATTTCACCGATATCGCCGCGGTCCACAATCTCCTTGATCTTTCGGACGGGGGCCGAATAGAGAAAAGTGTGCCCGACCATGAGTATCAAACCATTCCGCTTGGCGATGTCCACCAACTCTTCACACTCGGCGGACGACGCGGCCATGGGTTTTTCGATAAAGGTATGCTTCCCGGCCTCCAGACTGGCCTTAGCCATCGCGAAATGATGGCGTACCGACGTGGCGATCACCACGGCGTCCAGGTTGGCACCGTTTAGCAGATGCCCAAATTCCGTGTGAGCTTCGACCTCTGGATACAGGGATCGAAGATGCTTGAGCCGTTGCTGGCTCAAATCACACATCAGTTTCAGGTTGCAGTCCTGCAAGGACCTGAAGTTGCGTATCAGGTTGGGACCCCAATATCCACAACCCACCACACCAACACTTAGTTGTTTACCCACACTACCTCCATTTCCCCTGTCTTGATGGATGACGGCCCTCCATCTTTCAGGTGGAGCTGTTATTTTCTTTATTCAATGAACGATCCCAATAACCAAACAATTTTCCAAACCCAAACCCAATTCTACAAACCCAAACCTAAACCCCAAACCTAAACCCCAAACCCTAGAACGATTTTCCAAACAAAATTCTACTTTGCTGCTTTCCGACTCTGTCTGGCTTCATTAACCTGGCCAACCAGCACCCCAAATGTGCGGGCCATAATGCTCAGGTCCATCCAGGGCGACTTGGTGCGCGCATACTGGATGTCGAGCCGGATCATTTCCTCAAAAGTCGTCTTGTTTTTCCCGCTCACCTGCCACAATCCGGTCAGACCCGGCAGGGTGCTGAAACGCTCATGATGCCACGGCGAATATTGCTCTGCTTCAAACGGAGTGCATGGACGAGGACCCACCATGCTCATTTCACCATACAGGACATTGATTAATTGCGGTAATTCATCCAATCCACTTGAACGCAGCCAGGCCCCAAAGGGTATGAGTCGGGAATCACCAAACTGATCCATTTTAACCATCGGCTTGCCGGATGCAATGAGGTCTTTGAGATGATTCTGATGCACGCCCGTATCCGCTTTGTACTTCATGCTGCGGAATTTCAAGCAGAGAAAGCGTTTGCCCCTTAATCCTATCCGCTCTTGTTTGAAAAACACAGGACCAGGAGACACGACCTTGATGTAAAGAGCGATCAAGAGCATCAAGGGAAGCCCCACGGGCAGTGCCACTAGTATGACCAATAGATCAAGAACCCGTTTCCAAAACGGGGCATCTACGGCACCCACAGCCGACGAAGCTTCTACACTTTCCAATATCGGCGCCTTGGTGGCATCAGATTGATAGGCCGAATGCCAGGAACGGGTGCAGGAATTTGAGCGAATCACTTCCATGCAAGTCCTTATAATACCCGGCCAGCGGCAGTTTATACTGCCAAGAAGACTTTGTTTCGTTTTTATGGTGGTATCCATAGTACTTATTCCCGCGCATATAACCGTGGTTAACCAACCCTCTCCCCGACGTTATGCGCCGATACCACCTCGCACAGACAGGCACAGCGTTGGCCACACTAAGACAATCCCCCGCCAACGTCAAGCGCCAAAACGAAAAAAATGACATAAAAATGGACACTGTGTCCAAAAAAGAGACCCGCAACTTGTGGAATAGTGTCATTTCGTCCCAATTTCCTGTGCCATCAATAACATGTCTGGACCTTGGGCGGACTTCGTCCCGATCAATTCGCTCTGCAGTTCTCCACGCCTTGCGAATCTACGTCGGTCCCAGTCCAGTAAACGAAGCATACTCTTGTGACAGTTGGATGCGGCGAAAGATGGATATTAACCGTCAGAGTTCCAATTCCATCTGCTGCTCGATCCAATAAGTGAAATCCTACCATATTGAATATCGGTTCTTTGAATATCGGCTTTAACGTTTTTTAATAGTTTGAGGCTGTCAGGTTATAACATGCAGAACAAGAGCATGATGCGTATTCAGGCGTAGAGCCTTATAGCGTATGATCTTTGGCTCATTAGTATTGGATTCAAGAGGTCCTTTCCAAGGTATGTCTGTTATGAGATAGCAATTGGTAATAACGGATAATATTATATAATGTCATGTAAGTATTAATGAAGGTTAATGGATTCCTCGGCTTTGTGTTTTTTTTCCAGGGCTCGAAGCCCCCATTTTAAAACCCAAGGTGAATGCATATTGCATGTATAGGTTAGGGGTACACGGCCTCATGTATACCGCCATATAGGGGGTGTTATTACAGGCAATTGCCGTGTGCAGCGCAGGTCCATGTCTTGTGATAAGCACTGTAGATTAATGGACTGTGCTGCAGAGGGGACAACTTGTGGTTCAATCGTCTCTTTTGAATGAGGGGATCTGAATGGCAGGTTTCAGGTTCCAACAATAACAGATCGAAATCCGTTCAGGGTTTCCCTTGATGCCCGGGAGCTTTCTTATGCCAGGGGCAGGGAGGAGAATGCTCCGGTGGTTTGATCGTGGTATTGAATGAGTGCGTTTGTACTGTCCCCACCCAAGGCTGTCAGAAAATGGCACGTGGCATAGGCTTGGCGGCGTGAATTATACGAGGTCACCCATTCTTGCTGGGCCGTTTCCTCCTCCTGCGTTTCACGGGGAAAATGCACGCGGAAGCCTGATTGTTTCATTCGAAATGGTTTGGGGGTCAATCGTGCCCTAAAACATCCTTGTCTGTGACACAGGGCGATATAGAGAGGATCACCGTGAAACCGGGACATCATTTTGTGGGTCGTTGTGTCCTTGGGGTCGAATTCCTTTCCTGTGACCAGGACTCTCACACCACTATGGGTCATATAGACCCGGAAAATCAAGCCACGGTACTCGGGACACATGGACAGGCCTTTCACCATGCTCACAATGCGTTTTTGTTTGTCGTTGGTGCTTCGTGGAGGGAAAAGCCACTCCCATAATCGGAGTCTGGGTTGATCAATATCCATGAACATCAAGCTGGTCGAATTCAATACCTCTGCTCCGTAGCGATTCCGTGTGACGATGTTTCGCGTGTCGATCAGGTGGGTGATTTCCTCGCGGATTTCGACTTCGTAATCGCCAGACGGGAGAGGTTCGCCGTGAACATGCCTTTGAATGCGTTCCAGCCGGTTCTGAGCTGATGCAATCGCGGCTTCAATGGATTCATTGGAACCACCATGGCAGATCGTGCGTTGAGTCTTGCCGTCAACGTCAATAATGCCCTCAATTTTGGACCAAAATCGATAAATACGCATGAAATGTGGCGGATGGGGTGAACTGCTCAAGGCGAATGGCTCCGATATTTATATGGGGCCACTATTAGATAAAGTGAGGAGTAGCCCTTTGATTGGCCACTCCTCATTGTCAACAATTTCAACACAACCCTGGGGGATGAAAAAACTTCAGAGGTTCATTGGCCAGGGTGAGAATGATTCTTACGGCGTTTCAATAGGATCGGCGCAGGCGAAAGAGGCTGTTGTTGGCTCCAATGGACACATTGACTGTGTTTGCCTTGTCGACCGCGACAACCTCAGGCTGAGGATCCAGGTCAGTGAACGCAGCCGGTGATAGGCTGCTGGAGGATTGGACTACCACCGCCGTGACCGAGCTGGGCCAGGAGAGAACGGCTTCTGTATTGGTACGGGTGATATGCAGGACGGGAGCCCCGAATTCAAACACCTGCCCTTGACCTGAACCGAGCATCAGAGTGGCTCCGTCTGTTGACACATCCAGGCCATAATGCTGGCCGGTGTAGCCGGTGATGGCGTCCAGGTCGTACCTGGAATATTCCGCGAACAAGGAACCAAGAGTGGTGGCACTGGTCATATTATAGATCTGGATGCCATTATCTGTGGTCTGCACATAGAGATAACCACCCCGTTCCAGCACTGTCCACACGCCGAAGCTTCCCGATCCCGACAACTGGCCTGCATTGCCCAGCAAGGTTTCCTCGCCAGTGGTGAGATTTAAGGCAAAGAAGTTCGGGCTGTCGTTCTGACCGGCGTCGCCGTAATAGGCGTAGTTCTTATACACATCACCCACACGCACATTGCGAATGCGGGTGCTGGCGCTGGTGGCTACATAGCCGTCAGGCCCCAAACTGGTGTTTGGAGTGACTGCAAAGGGCTCCGCAACCACGTCCGCCAGGAACAGCAGTGTCCGGTTTCCTGATTTATAGCTCGCATAGATGATGGTGTCCTCATCGACCCAGTCGAAACCTTCGGTTTGCTGGTCGCCGGGAACTGCTACGTCCACCCGGTTGCTTCCATCAAAATTATATCTCGAGAAAGTGGCTGTGCCTGCCCCGCCACTTCCAAAAATGTAAGTTTTGCTCAGCGCTCCGCGGAAGGGGGCCACCATACGATGTTCCACCGTGCTGCTATTATTGACGACAAAATCCGGCATGTTCGATCCGGATGCATACCGTGCGATGCCCTTGTTGCCCGCGTTGACCTGGTTGACGTAACAATATCCATCAAAATAACGCGGATTGAATGTGGAACTATTGGCCAGATTCAAATCAGCCCCGACATTGAGAACGACCCTGAGCTGTAATTGCTCCGGGGGGAGTGGTGCGGCTTGGATTGACGTGGCAGCCAGAAGGGCAAGTCCTGGCAGAAGTGTGACGAATGGTTTATTCATGCTTCGGTATCCTTCAGCCCAAGGACTCGCTTATTCATTATCCTTGTCCGTCATGTTTGTCGGACAGCATGATCGGCCACACGGCAAATCATTGTGCATTGGCATCTTACAATGCGAGTGAAAGGGCTTGAGTAATGACTAGCCTCTTTGCTCGTACAATACAACGAGAAAAACAACAACCTCCCTTCGGGAGAGAACGAAGAGAGGTTGTTGCCTGTTGTGTTGCTGGTCGAGTTTAGACCTTGTCAGGGACGATGTAAGGACGACGATATTCGCGAGCCAGCATGGTGTTGGCCTGATCGTTGCCAATGAATCGCTCGGCTTGAGGATTCATGCGGAGGTACACGCCAAGTGACAGTGGGGTTTTCTCCAGATCCACGTCATTAACCTTGAGATGCTCGAACATCCGTTCGCAGGCCTCCAAGGCATCGGGATCGGCCTTGATGGTCTCGCGGATTTCGCCAGGTTTGGCTTGTTTGCCAAGGCGGTAGGATATGTTCCCCGTATGGCAAAGGGCGCTGGAAAGATGGCCCTCAAGGATGTCGGCATTAAGATCCGAATATTTTCGGCTGCGAATGGCCTTGATCCAGTTCTCATGATGATTGCCGCCACCGTCGAACTTGCAGATTTCCTTGCCTCCCTTGTCATAGGCGGTCCCACTCGAGTAGGAGGTGATGACCATGTACCCATGTTCACAATGAACGATGAGGCCGATGCTGGCCCCCTTATATTCGCCCATTTTGTTCGAGCCCGTCTTTTCAGGCAGGCCGCGGACTTCAAAGATTAGCTGGGCCTTGCCGTAATCGTGATAGACAATCTGCGTATTGGGTGTGGTGCCATCATCTTCGTATCCCAGGCGTCCGCCGAGGCTGAAAATGCGTGGAGAAAGCTCATCCACCTCGAGTGCCCACCGCGCGAGGTCCATTTGGTGGATGCCCTGGTTGCCAAGGTCACCGCATCCTGTGGGCCAGACCCAATGCCAATCATAGTGAAGTTTCTTCCTGCGAAGAGGCTCAAGTGGGGCCGGACCGGTCCAAAGATCATAATCGACTGACGCAGGTACGGGTTGGGGCCCCTCAGTCTTTCCAATGCTGGCACGGCGTTTGTAGCAGAGGCCACGCGCAATATTCACTTTACCCAGTTTGCCATCGTGTATGTATTGCATCATTTCGCGCATGCCGGCCGTGGAACGGCACTGCGTGCCTGTCTGGACGATCCGGTTGTATTTGCGCGCGGCTTCGACGATTTGCCGACCTTCCCAGACGTTGTGGGAAACCGGTTTTTCGACATAGACATCCTTGCCTGCCTGACACGCCCAGATGGAGATCAGGGCATGCCAATGGTTGGGCGTGGCAGTGCTGATGGCGTCAATTTCGCCGTTTTCCAGCAGTTTTCGGACGTCCTGGTAGGCTTGTACCTTGATGCCTTGTTTGTCGAGTTGGCCCACCCCTTTGGCGAGCACATCCTTATCTGCATCGCACAAGGCCACGATTCGCACCCCTTTGATTTTGGAAAGGGCGCTAATGTGGCTGCCTCCCTGACCGTTAAAGCCAACGACGGCGACACGGATATCGTTGTTGGCACCGGCGACCTCTGCCCAGGAACTGGCCGGCAAGGCCAACGAAGCGGAGGCAAGGAGGGAACTCTTTAAAAAACTGCGGCGTGTTAAGGTGTTCATGATGAATATGATCGGTTAAGAGTCTTGATTATGGAATCATGGTTTATTTGGATTGGGAGTATTCATTCCAAAGATTGGCAATGCCTGCCTCGAGCGCATTACCCTGATGCAGAATGAACCGGTATTTAAATGTAATGCTTTTTCCTGCAGGGACTTTCATATCGCCTGACCCGGCAGGCTTTTTCTCAAAATCATGGATGCCAAACGGGTTTGCAGCGAACAAACCGTAGTCCCGGACGTGCCACCAAGTGGGATGACGGGGATTGGAGGGATGGTCCATGGCGGCGATGCCTACCGTAACACCATCGACTGGCCCATAATAATCACACCAATTGGCTCGTTTGCCCCAGGTTTCGCCATCTTGGATGCCTTCGCTGTTGACGATGTGGCCTTTACCCACTTTGCCTTTAAGGCGCATGGTTTCGGCCAGACGAATGCCCATGCTGCCTTCCTTGGTGTCCCCAAGTACCAGATCCCCCTCAGAGGCCTTGAGGGTGATTTCATAATCCACCAACCGCACATGATCACGGGGCGTGATGCGCAGGACGCGCTGGTCCGTCGCGATGAGCCTGCCATCGGGAGCCAGCCACTTGTCTTCAGATTCAATCACGCCTTGTTTGCCACCAGACTCGATGTTCGTGAATTTTTGATGCACAATCTTCCCCTTGTCAGGACCATCTGCCCAGAAATCGATTCCGTTCACAGCGCCATGGGTAAACCAGAACGACTTGTGATGCGGGTGGTCATGTTCCTCGTCCAGGGCATCCTTCATGGGCCAATTACGAGTCAAGGCCTGTCCCCCTGGGCCGATGAATGGATAAAGATAGGGGCGGGGCGTATCCTGGTGGACATATTCGGAAAACAAATGACCATCGATCTCAATGCGCAGTTTGCCTTCTTGCTTGTTGATGGACACCGTGTGGGAGTCTTCCGCAAGGCCGGTCGTGGCGGGCACAAAGCACCCACACCACAAGGCCAGGGCAACACCAGTGGCTTTCCATGGAAACGCGTGGGACATATACCCAAGAAAGTGTCGCGAGGGATGTCCATGGTCAATCCTTATTTTCAATGTCCCCTGGCTCTGTTCTCATACAGTAAATACTGCAAACCACCTGATGGGGGGTAAATAATTAGAGACCTTTATTTATCTGTTTTTTGGGGTGGGAAAATATTACAAAATTTAATAGTAACCTCTTGACCCCACTTTGCCATGTCCCCATAATGCCGCGAACCTTAGATCGATGGCAGCACAACCGGAACCCAACTGATATGCACCCGAACGTTGCATGCAAGAAAACGAAGGCGGCGCCCGCAGCCATGCCGCCCAATCCATCGGATAAACGCTATAAAATCCTGGATACGGCGATGAAGCGCCACCAGCATCGGGCCGATGCCCTCATTGAAGTCCTCCACACGGCCCAGGAATTGTTTGGTTTTTTGGATAACGACCTGTTGATCCACATCGCGCATAGTCTCAAATTACCGCCGAGCCGTGTCTATGGAGTCGCGACTTTTTATCACTTTTTTACGCTGAAGCCCAAAGGCAAGCACACCTGTGTCGTGTGTATGGGAACCGCTTGTTATGTGAAAGGTGGTGACCGTGTTCTGGCCGCCATAGAAGATTTGGCGAAGATCAAGGCGGGGGAGACGACACCCGACAATGAGTTGTCCTTGATGACTGCCCGGTGCATCGGGGCATGCGGCATTGCTCCTGCCGTGGTGTACGATGGAGCGGTCACCGCCCGCCAGACCCCTGAAACCGCAATCAACAAGGTGAAAGGATGGATGCAAGATGCAGCTAAATGATTTGCTCGAAATTGCAGAGAAGGAGCGCAAAAGCCGCAAAAGCGTGGTGGTCAATTGTTGCGTGGCCGCCGGATGCCTCTCCTCGGGGGGGCAGGCGGTCAAGGACGGTCTGGAAAAAGCGGTCAAGGACGCTGGTTTGAGCGACAAGGTGGAGGTTCGTGGGGTGGGTTGCATGCGGCTTTGTTGCGAAGGCCCACTGGTTGAGTTTGATCCAGCAGGCACTCTCTTTCAGAAGGTTACCCCGGAGCAGACAGCCTCCATCGTGGAAACCCTCAGGGGCGGCAAGACCACGGCTGAATTGGGTAATCCCAAACATCCTTTCTTTTCCAAGCAGATGTCCATTGTGTTGGAGAACTGCGGCAAAGTGGATCCTGAACGCATCGAATCCTATATCGCTGCCGATGGCTATCAGGGGTTGCATGAGGTGCTCTATGAAATGCAGCCCAAGGATGTGGTGGAAAACATCATCAAGAGCGGATTGCGCGGGCGAGGTGGTGCGGGGTATCCCACCGGTTTGAAATGGGCTACCGTGGCCAAGACCCAGAACGAGAAAAAATTCGTCATTTGCAACGCGGATGAAGGTGATCCCGGCGCATTTATGGATCGCAGCGTCCTGGAAAGCGATCCACATCGTGTTCTTGAAGGCATGGCGATCGCGGCCTATGCCGTCGGCGCCACGCAAGGTTTCATCTACGTCCGTGCTGAATATCCATTGGCCATCAGCCGGTTGCAAACGGCCATCCGTCAGGCCAAGCAGGTCGGTTTGCTGGGATCGGGCATCTTTGAGTCCCAATTCAATTTCACGGTGGATATCCGAATCGGAGCAGGGGCTTTTGTTTGTGGCGAGGAAACGGCTCTGATGGCTTCTGTCGAAGGTCGGCGAGGTCAGCCGCGTCCCCGTCCCCCGTTCCCTGCCGAGAGCGGCTTATGGGGCTGCCCCACCTTGATCAACAACGTCGAAACCTTTGCCAACATCCCCACCATCATACGCAAGGGGGCGGATTGGTTCGCCAGCATTGGTACTGAAAAGAGCAAGGGCACCAAGGTGTTTGCACTGGCAGGCAAGATCGCCAACACCGGTTTGATCGAGGTCCCCATGGGGACGCCGTTGCGCCAGATCGTGGAAGAAATGGGCGGGGGCGACGAGAACGTAAAGGCTGTCCAGACCGGTGGCCCGTCCGGGGGATGCATCCCTGCAGAAGCCCTCGATACTCCTGTTGATTACGAGTCACTGATGAAGGTTGGTTCCATCATGGGCTCCGGCGGCATGATCGTGATGGACCAGAACACCAACATGGTTGATGTGGCCAAGTTCTTCATGGAGTTCTGCAAGGACGAGTCGTGTGGCAAATGCATTCCTTGCCGTACCGGCACCGTGCAAATGCACCACCTCCTGGAGAAGATCCTCCAGGGGAATGGCACGATGGAGGATCTGCAGAAACTCGAAGAGCTGTGCGAAGTCGTCAAAAGCACCAGTCTTTGCGGTTTGGGACAGACCACTCCCAACCCAGTGCTGAGCACGTTGAGGTTTTTCCGGCATGAATACCTGGCCAAGTTGCGCAAACCGGAGAACGTTGTTGCGGAGGCAAAAGAGGACAGCAGTGCCACCGGGGCGGCCTAACATCTGAACAGATTTTTTATATGGCGGCAAAAACACTGACCATTGATGGGAAAATGGTGGGCGCGGACGAACACCAGACGGTGTTGGAAGCGGCTCGCGACGCCGGGATCAACATCCCCACGCTGTGCCACCTGGAGGGCTTGCAGGACATTGGCGCCTGCCGCCTCTGTCTTGTGGAAGTGGTGGGAGTCAACCGGCTGATGCCGGCCTGTGTCCTCAAAATCGCCGAGGGCATGGAGGTCAAGACCAATACCGAGAGGTTGCGAAAGTACCGGCGGCAGATCCTGGAATTGCTGTTTTCCGAACGCAACCATGTCTGTGCGGTCTGCGTGTCCAATGGCCACTGCGAATTGCAGGATCTCGCCATTGAGTTGGGGATGGATCACGTTCGCTACGATTACCAGTACCAAAGCTTTGAGATGGACATCACCCACCGGTTGTTTGGTTTGGACCACAACCGTTGCGTGCTTTGCGGCCGTTGCGCGCGTGTCTGCAACGAGGTCGAGGGAGCCCATACGTGGGACATGGCCGGGCGCGGCGTTGGAGCACGGGTGATCACCGATTTGAAACAGCCGTGGGGTGAGGCTGAAAGCTGCACCTCCTGCGGCAAATGCGTGCAGGCCTGTCCGACGGGCGCCCTGTTCCTCCAGGGTTCCACGGTGGGCGAAATGGAGCGGGACCGCACCCGCCTGGAATTTATTGTTACCGCACGGGAGAAAAAACAATGGATCGCATAAGAGTCGCCACAATCTGGCTGGGTGGATGCTCCGGCTGCCACATGTCATTTTTGGACCTGGACGAATGGCTGTTCGACCTCGCGGCCAAGGTCCAGCTCGTCTATAGCCCCGTCATGGACGTCAAGGAATATCCCGAAAACGTGGACGTGGTTCTCGTGGAGGGGGCGATCGCCAATAACGAGCACCTGGAGCTGATACGCAAGGTGCGGCGCAACACCAAGGTGGTCGTGGCCTTTGGGGATTGTGCCGTCACCGGAAACGTCACCGCCATGCGCAACTGCCTGGGCAGCACCGAGCCGGTGCTCAAGCGCGCCTATTTGGAGGCGGCGGATATTCAGGCGCAAATACCCAGCGAGCCCGGCATTCTGCCCGTGTTGCTCGACCAGGTGAAGCCCGTGCATGAGGTTGTGCCGGTGGATCTGTTCGTGCCTGGTTGTCCGCCTCCGGCCGATCGCATTCGCCGGCTGCTCGAGCAGGTGCTGGCGGGGGGCGCGGTGCAGTTGACCGGTCGCGACCTCAAGTTTGGATGATCATGAGACGGGTGCCACGGAGATGCCTGGCATCCTCACGGCGGCTTTCTTTGAAGAACGGTTTTGTGGTTTAAATTAGCAAGCAACGATATGGCACAGCGCATAGTAATTGATCCTGTCACCCGGATTGAGGGTCACGCCAAAATCACCATCCACCTCGATGACGAGGGGAATGTGAGTGACGCCCGTTTCCATGTGACGGAGTTCCGTGGTTTCGAACGGTTCTGCGAAGGCCGGCCTCTTTGGGAAATGGCTGCCATTACCGCACGGGTATGCGGCATATGCCCGGTGAGCCATCTTCTGGCTTCCGCAAAGGCTGGTGACGCCATCCTGGCGGTCAGCATTCCGCCCGCCGCTGATAAACTGCGGCGCTTGATGAACCTGGGCCAGTTCATCCAATCACACGCTCTGAGCTTTTTCCATCTGAGTTCGCCGGACCTTCTCCTGGGATTTGACACCCCGCCGGAGACCCGCAACGTCATGGGATTGATTGCGGCCGAACCTGACCTGGCCCGGGCGGGCATCCGCCTGCGGCAGTTTGGCCAGGAAATCATACAATGGCTGGGAGGGGCCAAAATACATCCGGCCTGGGCCGTCCCGGGTGGTGTGCGCTCCGCATTGACGGAAGAAGGCAGGGCAACCATTGCCAGCAAACTGCCGGAGGCCAGGACTGTCATTCTGGAGACGCTGGTGCGCTTTAAGAAGCTCCTCAAGAAATTCAAGCGTGAAACCCAGATCTTCGGCAACTTTCCGACTTTGTTCATGGCGTTGGTGGGGCCGGACGGCGAATGGGAACACCACGGTGGGACATTGCGCTTTGTGGATAGCGCAGGGAACATCATTGATGATCATATTGAGCCAGCCAATTACAAGGAGGTCATTGGTGAAGCCGTCGAACCGGCTTCCTATCTCAAGTCTCCCTATTATCGTCCATTCGGGTACCCGGATGGCATCTATCGCGTCGGACCTCTGGCCCGTTTGAACGTTTGTACCCGAGTCGGGACGCCGCTGGCCGACCTCGAACTGGCCACCTTCCGCGATCTTGGGGACGGGGCTGTGACCAGTTCCTTCATGTATCACTATGCGAGGTTGATTGAGATTTTGGCGGCCATTGAGCGCGTGGAGCGGTACATGGATGATCCGGATTTGCTTTCCGACCATCTGCGTGCTGATGCTGGCATCAACAAACTGGAAGGGGTGGGCGCCAGCGAGGCTCCGCGTGGCACGTTGTTCCATCATTACCGTGTGGATCAGAATGGCCAGGTCCAGAAAGTGAATTTGATCATTGCGACGGGTCAGAACAATCTCGCGATGAACCGGACGGTGGCCCAGATTGCCAAGCATTTTGTGCATGGCCCCAGGATCCCGGAGGGCATGCTCAACCGTATCGAGGCGGGCATTCGCGCCTTTGACCCCTGTCTGAGTTGTGCCACCCATTCGGCAGGCCGTCTCCCATTATTGGTTGAATTGGTGGACGCCCGCGGCGAGATTCTGGATCGCCAGGGGTGATGCCGGAGAAGGAAGGCATGGCAGACGGCAGGACCGCGCCGTGCTGGCTGGTCATTGGCTACGGTAATGACCTGCGATCTGACGATGGCGTGGCCCATGAGGTGGTGCGCCGTGTTGAACGCCTTCGCCTCAAGGGAGTTGTATGCAAAACCTTTCACCAACTGACGCCGGATTTGGCCGATCTTATCAAGGGTTTTCCCAAAGTGGTGTTTGTGGATGCCATGCAAGCCGCCCAATGTGGTGCCGTGAATGTCTCCCGCCTCGAATGCGAAGGCCCCTTGCAAGTGTCTGATGCGCATGCATCCAGCCCCCAGTATCTTGTGCGTTTGGCCTTTGAGTTATACCAGGCCCGGCCTCAGGCCTGGATGATCACAATTCCCGCCACGAATTTTGACTTTGGGGAATCGTTTAGTCCCACCGCCCTGGAGGGATGTGCGCTGGCGGTTGCAAAAGTCGTTGATCTGTGGCATGGATGACCGTTCAATGCATTCAATGATGGGCATTTTAATCATGGTCATGACTCTGGCGCTCTTGACGGGGTGCGCCAGCTCTCCGGAGAGTAAGTTTGAATCTGCAGCCACCAAGAAAAAGACTGTCAAAACTCTGGCCAACAAACCGGATGCCAGTATCGGCGCGTTCCGTCCCTCCACCTCGAGTGATTCACTGACCATCACCAACAAAAGCCAGATCATTACTCTTTCTGAGCGATCCAGCGGAAGGGTGGCTGCCATCAATGCCGTGGCCCGCTTTGCCGTGGTGGACTATGCCCTTAATCCCTTGCCGCCGCTGAACATGGTTCTGGGGGTTTATCGGCAGGGGGTCAAGGTGGGAGAAGTGAGAATCACCGGACCTGCCGAACACGACAATATAGCTGCGGACATATTAACCGGAGACGTCCAGATAGGAGATGAAGTGCGCCACGATTAAGGGCGGCGTTGGTACCCTCAATACCGCCTTGCTCACCCTTCACGCTTGCTGCCCGTGTGGTAGGGTGAATGCAGGTTGAAGTAAATGCCGCAGAGGGGACGCTCACCCTCGGTCTGGCTGATGATGACGGTGTTGTATTTATCCAGGGCAATGCCGTGCCGGAGGTTGGCATTCCGATTCACATAGGCCTTGATGGCCTTCTGGGTCAACGAGACCAACGAGTCCTTGCATTGCTCCGGGGTTTTGTCGAGACAGACAATGAAGCGCTCGTAGGCCCGCAAGGCCTCGTCGATTTCCTTTTCAAAAAGCTCGACTGATATTTCCATAGATTAGTGGTTGCCTGCGGTCCCTGGACGCGGTCTGTTGCCAAACAAGGCGGTGCCGATGCGCACCATCGTGGCCCCTTCTTCAATCGCCACCTCAAAATCACCACTCATGCCCATGCTCAAATGGGGCAGGGGAGCGCCCAGCCGCTGTTCACATTCCTGCCGGAGTTCTCTCAATCGTCTGAAAACGGACCGGGCTTTTTCGGGCTCTGGCGACCAGGGAGCCATGCCCATCAGGCCGTAAATTTCCAGGCGTTTCAAGGCGTTAAAGCGCTCCAAATCCGCCACAAGCGCCTCGGGACGCAATCCAAATTTGGTCGCTTCGCCCGCAACGTTGACCTCCAACAAGACGGGCATGCTTTTGGCGGATTTCTCCGCCTGCTTGTCGATTTCCTCTGCAAGTGCCAGGCTATCCACGCCCTGGATCATCGAGAAGAAATGAACCGCATCCCGGCATTTGTTGGATTGAAGATGGCCGATCATGTGCCAGCGCAAATGGCCCGGGCACTGGGAAATCTTTGCCCGCGCCTCCTGAACACGGTTTTCTCCAAAGGTGGTCAACCCCAGCTCGGCCGCGGCTCGCACCGTCTCCGGCGGGTGGTTCTTGCTCACGGCTACAAGGGTAACCGTCTCCGGATCGCGGCCAACTCTTTCGCAAGCGGTGCGTATCCGGGCG
Source organism: uncultured Verrucomicrobiota bacterium (assembly GCA_964538065.1). Taxonomy (GTDB): domain Bacteria; phylum Verrucomicrobiota; class Verrucomicrobiia; order Limisphaerales; family UBA1319. The sequence continues at coordinate 989 of CAZIDG010000031.1, read as the reverse complement.
CGTACAGATTCGATGTTCTCAGCCAGACCCACGCCCCATAGGATAAAACCACCGGCCTTAAACACAAGTCCGCATTAACTGGAAAAAGTTACACAGGATTCGTTTTGGTTTTCTGAGAGGAGTCAAAAATTTGAGGCCTTAACGAGGTTTCAATGTGGATAAAAAAAGCCGTCCCGCTTGGGGGACGGCTCACGAATGCCTTTGTTTCAACCTCTCAAATATGCACTTTGTTATGCTGTATTCGACAGTTGAGCAAATACTTTAAACACTTCAATTTTTCTGCCTCGTGCTGTTATCCTGGAGCCAATAAACATCTTGATTGTTGGGTGAACTTACATTCAAAGGAAGCTGCCCACCACGTTGAAGGACCGGATACGTCCGGGGATCCCTCCACTTTTTAATTTCAGAATGCCCGTCGGCAAAGGCAAATCCTGCACCATTCGCATGATAACTGGCCGGATAGTCAACGATCTTTCGAGCTGTAGGGCTGTTGGGATAACCATTCATATCAACAATAAAGAAACCATCGTTGATGCTGTCTTCGCGTTCATCAAGCAGCACCCATGTTTTGCTGGGCCCGGGTCGTGACATGTGAGAAAGCTTGGTATAAACCTTCCAACTATCGTCGCACCAACCGCCGCGCGTACCTTCATTGCCACCCACCCAGAGATTCATCGACATGCTTCGAACGCGTTGCATCGGCTTGCCAAGATACTTCACGGTTGATTTATCCGCGGGACAACGCCAGATCGAAGGTTGGTTTCCGCAAAACTTCCATAGAGGACTTTTCTTAAGATCTTTTTCAATATCCCAGTTTGACCTGTTGTCACCACTCATATCGAGGATGCCTTGGACCCATGCGTACTGTGCATTTTTACCCGCAGCATCTGCGTAGGCAAACGGAAGCTGATCGTTGTTTTCCTCCACATAAAGACGCCAGGCGAGCATCAATTGGCGCGAATTGTTCATGCACTGGATGCCAATCGTTT
>CAZIDG010000030.1:0-45681 GCA_964538065.1 uncultured Verrucomicrobiota bacterium | reverse complement strand
CCAGAATACCCGCCATTTGGCAAATGCCTTCCTGCCCCCCTCTGGAGAGGGGGGGATCACCATCGGACAGGCCCATCCGGACGGAAATTCAACGCAGTCGCTTCATCTGGCGTTTGGCCAGATACGGATCCACACGCGCCAGGACGAAATAGGCCCAACGCTCCTTGAGTTTCTGCCACAAGGTGCGGGAGGTCCGCCACGTCTCGGCATCAACGGCCACGCAGTGCGTGCGAGCATCTGCAAAATAATCCGATGCTTCCGCGGCGAGCTGGTGATCGTTCAACCGCAGCATGAGCTCGTAGTTGATGCTGAGGCTGCGGATATCCAGATTCGCAGATCCCACATAGACAAGGTCATCCACGATCACCAGTTTGGCATGCAGCACCTGGGGTTGGTACTCAAACAGCTTCACCCCGGCGTTGAGCATCTGCTGATAGAGCCGGCGACACGCAAGTTGGGCCATGCCGACATCCGTTTTGCCCGCCAGGATCAGTTCCACATTCGCCCCACGGCGCGCCGCCCGGTACAGTTCATGCCGAACCCGCCAGGTGGGTAGGAAATAAGCCGACATGATCCGTATCACAGACGCCTTGGATAGATCATGCCGCAACACCCGTTTGAACGAGTTGAAGGCACGCCCCGGTCCGCTCGCCAACACGGCATGGCCGCCTGCGAAGACGCTTTCGGACACCCGCGCCTTGCGCAAGCGTGTAAAGGGCTGGTGCTCCAGATCCGACCGCTCGAACAGAACATCGAATGACTGTGAGAGCTCGGCCACCAAAGGCCCCGTCAGCCTCAAACCCAGGTCGCGCCATCCATGGGTGACGCCATCCCCTTCATACTCAGGGGCAATGTTGTACCCCCCCACAAAAGCCACCTCATCATCACAGACCAACAATTTCCGATGATCACGAAACCCTATGCGCTCCAACGAGATGGGATTGAACCAGCGCACCTGTCCCCCACAGCCCCTCAATCCCTGCCAGAAGGCATCGCTGAGATAGAGCGATCCAAAGGCATCGATCAACACGGAAACCGTGACCCCGCGCCGACAGGCATCCATCAAGGCATCGCGAAATCGAATTCCCAAAGGAGCCGCCGCATAGATATAGGTCTCCAGCCGCACCGAATGCCGGGCCTTCTGGATCGCCTCCAGCATCGCCGCAAAGGCAGCATCCCCCGTCCGCAGCCACTGATGTGTGGCGGGTACCGGGGCGGATATGTGTCTGAAATGCCTGATGCGCATGCTTCGGGTTGGTTCTTTTTTAAGCTTACTCCTTGAGCATGAAGCATGGACAAAAGAAAAACAAAACAAAACCTGCAATATCTGGAATTCTCGCAGGCGATTGTCCATGAAACGGCCATCATCAGTGGCATTTGGCGGGAATGGGTGTATATTAAAGAGTTGAGACCGGGACGCCGACCGGTTCGGCAGCGGTAAAGCCTGGAGGCCTTCCGCCCGGTCCTTGAGTGCCACCAACAATAAAGAGGATTGGGTATGATCAGAGTTTATAGTTCAAATGATGTCTCCGAGGTTGAATTTGTACGTAACATGCTCGAGAAGGAAGGAATTGAATGCTCCATCGACAGCAGCCTGGGCGCATCACCCTTTACCGATAGTTTCCCCCAGCTCTGGCTTCTGAATGATGCCGATTTTCAGCGCGCCCATGAGTTGGTGGATCAATGGAGCAACCCGCTGCCTCCGGGGCGTCCGGCCTGGACCTGCCCGGATTGCGGCGAGACGATTGAGGGCCAATTCTCCACCTGCTGGCGTTGCGCCATGCTGGAGGAACAGGAAGACCAGGTGACCAACGCCTCCTGATTCAATCTGGCCCGTTACAAGATGACAGGGTATCGCTGGGAGGATAAAGGGACCCGTGTGCTGTCCCATGGAACAAGGCGATGACAACACTCTGGATATCCTCCCAGAGGGGTTTCTGTTCGAGATTCAATTGTCGGCTCTACCAACTATTCACGACGTCGATCATTTTGCGCAACCGTCCATAGCTGCGCCGATCGAACCCGAACGCTAGGCGGGGGAGATCGACCAGGTCGTGGTCCGACACTTCCTCAGGCAGGGCCGAGGTGGCATGAAACGGAGCGCCCTCGACAATATCCGCAAAATCCTCGTTCAGCGCCTCCAGGGCCGTCGGGGTCGGCACATGCTGCAAGCGGATGACATACAAGTCCTTCACAAAGCGTCCCGAGTGGTAGTTCCGGTAAAAGCGGGTGATCCATTTCACGGCCTGGTCAGTGTTGTCGGTGATCTGGTACAAATCCAGGTCTTCCGGTGAGATGAGCTCATTGCGCAGAAGGTGCTCGCGCACATGCTTGTCCCACGTCTTCCAATAGGTGCCACCGGGACGGTCAACCAGCACCAGGGGCATGAGACGGCTCTTGCCGGTTTGCATGAGGGTCAGGGCCTCGTAGCCCTCATCCAGGGTCCCGAAGCCGCCGGGAAACAAAACCAGGGCATCGGCCTGGCGCAGAAAGGTGAATTTGCGGGTGAAGAAATATTTGAAGGTGACCAGCTTGCGGTCCTTCTCGATGACTGGATTGGGATTTTGTTCCCAGGGCAGACGGATGTTTGCGCCGAAACTCATGTCCGATCCCGCTCCTTCATGGCCGGCCTGCATGATGCCAGGGCCGGCGCCGGTGATGACCATGTAGCCCGCCTGGGCCATCTTGCGGCCGAATTCGACGGCCTGCTGGTATTCCACTCGATCAGGCTGCAATCGCGCGGAGCCAAAGATGGTGACCTTGCGCTGCCGGGCATAGGGTGCAAAGAGGCGGAAGGCATAGCGCAATTCCCGCATGGCCGTCTGAATCACGCGGACATCCCCCCGGTCCTGGACATCCGTCAACAGCTTGAGCGCGTTTTCAACAATATCCTCGACCAGGTCGGGATTGGCTCCCCCACCCTTCCAGTCGATCAGCTCCTGAATGCGTCGTTTGAGCTCGCTATCTCCGTGTGTTTTGACTGCTTTATCCATAATTGACGGGGGCATTGGCCCCAACCCGCGCCTAATCTAGCATCTCCACTCCATGGGAGCAAAGCGCGATTCGGTATCGACAGAACACCACTCCATCTCTTATGAATGGAGGCCGTGCCGAGAGTCGTATGATTCATCCCACAGCCATTATTCATCCGGGAGCAGCGGTGGACCCCACCGTCTGCGTGGGTCCGTATGCCGTGATTGACGAGCATGTCGTGGTGGGACCCAACTGCAAGGTGGGACCGCATGTCCACCTCACCGGCCACACCACCATTGGCGCGCACAACGTCTTTCATACCGGATGTGTGATCGGCGACGCCCCGCAAGACCTCAAATATCACGACGAGCCCACCCGGCTGCGCATCGGTGAGCATAATGTGTTTCGCGAGCACGTCACCGTGCATCGGTCGAACAAGATGGCGGAGGACACCGTCGTTGGCTCGCGTAATTTCCTCATGGCCAACTGCCATGTGGGCCACAACACGCACCTGGGCAACCTGGTCATCATCGCCAATGGCGCCTTGCTGGGAGGGCATGTGGTGGTGCACGACCGGGCATTCATCTCGGGCAACTGCCTGGTGCATCAGTTCGTGCGCATCGGGACGCTGGCCCTGATGCAAGGTGGCTCGGCCATCAGCAAGGATTTGCCGCCCTTCACCGTGGCCCGGTGGGAAAACGGCATGTGTGGCCTGAATGTGGTCGGCCTGCGGCGGGCGGGTTATGAAGCCGGGGATCGGGCGGAGCTCAAGAGGCTCTACCATGCCCTGTTTCGGACGCGTCGCCGCTTTCGGGAGGCGCTGCAGGAAGCGCAGCGCGAATTCACCGGCTCAGCCGCCCGGGTCATGCTGGAGTTCGTGTCCACGGGCAAGCGGGGTTTCACGAGCGACACAGGCGGCGCAAGTCCGGTCTCGGACGACGCCGAGTTCTAGAGAATTGCGGGCGCAGGCCCTTCAATCCGCGAAGGGCGGCTTGCCTGCCCGTTGCGGTGCGGCTACACTGGCGGTCAGACGTTCAATCACACAACCATGCGCTTATCCATCCGCGACCTGATTCGGGACATTGGCGATCGTGAAAAGGTATCGACCCACCTGAGCGATTATCCGCTCCTGCTGTTGCTGCTGTATAACTTCTGGTTCCGGCTGGTATTTGTGGTTTTGCTTCTGGCCGGCCTGGCCTTCCCATTCTGCATTGTCCATATCTGGAGGACAACGCCCGCCGGTTTCGAGCCCGTCGTCAAGGTCAATGTCGTCAGTCTGGTGCAGGCCTGGTCGCTCCAAAGGACCGCCCGCCAGCAGGTGCAGGCCAAACAGTGGGACGATGCCATTCTCTCCTTGCAGACAGCCCTGGCCCTCAATCCCGCCAACACAAACGTGGTGCGCGCCCTGCTGGAAACCGGGATTCAAATGGATAAAATGGACAGTCGCCGGAACCTTCTGACCAGCCAGTCGGTCTGGCTCCTGCGTCTGGGTGGGACGAACACAGCCAATCTCGAGCTCGTCACACGCGTTTTTGAGCGGATGGATCTTTCGGATTACATCGTTTTTTTCCTGAGGCCGTTTGAGGATCAATTCACCCCCAACCTCCAGACCGTGTATCTGAAGGCCCTGTTCCACCTGGGTGACATGGATCAGTTCAACACATGGATGGACAAGTCCGCGGCGATCATCGACAAGGACGCCGAGCTCAAGCTGTACCGGGCCGCCTATCAGGCGGGGTGGGGCCAGCCTGGCACGATCACCGCCGGCCGCGAGGCGCTGGCCGAAGCCCTGGACAACCCCACGTGGCGCATCCTGGCCAATCGATTGCAGTTGAAGGTCAGCATTCAAAACCGGGATCTGACCTCCTACGAGCAGTCACTCCACAGATTGGAGGACTGGCGCAAGGATCGCCCCATCGACCACATTTACTACTGGCGAATGCTGGCCAATGCCGGTCGCTCGGCCGAAGCCGTGGCTGAGGCCTCCAATTTCCCGAATGCGCCCACATCAGCCCAGGAAACCATCCTGCTGGCCGAAACGCTCAAGAGCCTTGGCAGGACGGACCACGCCATCGAGACTCTCCAGAATCATTCGCGCAGCTTCAGCTATTCAGACAGTTTGTGGATTTATTATGCCACGCTGCTGCTCGATGCCAAACGATGGGATGATCTGCGCACCCTGGCGTTGACCATTCGGCAGGAAAGCAACGTCCGGGAACAATTAGCCGGTTTCAGCTATTTTCTGGAGGGTCGCGCGGAATTTGGACTCAATCGCAAGGAACTGGCGGCGGAAGCATTTCGCATCGCCGTGGATCGGGGGGTCAAATCGCCACGTGTCGGCCTCTATGTGGGTGGGGAATTGACGCGACTGGGCTATCCCGAGCTGGGATCACGCGTGCTGACCCCCTTGATGACCCAAAATGCGCGGGTGCCAGGTTACTGGCAGCAAATGTTCTCCGCAGCCAACGCCCTGCGCAATGCCTCCATGCTCGTTTTGGCATCCAGCAACTATTACCAGCTCTATCCCAAAAATTACGCCGCCATCAACAATTACGCCGCAGCCCTGCTCTGCTCCCGTGAAAGGCCCGATGAGGCAGTCCGCCTCACCATGGAACTGGTCCAGATGCAGCCGAATAGCACCGGAGCCACCATCAATCATGCCCTGGCCCTGTGTCTGAATCGACGGGTCGATGAAGCCGAAAAGCTTTTGCTCAAGCTCTCACCAGACCGGTTGGGCCCAGAGGAAATCACGTCCTATTATCTGGGATGGTTCCAGGTTTACCTCGAACGCAACCGATGGGACGAGGCTCTGCAGACGGCCGGCAAAATCGACCGTGAAAAACTGTTCGACAGTGAAAGCCTCTGGTTCAACGAGTGCTTGAAGAAAATCACTCCGCCTCAAAAGGAGGGTTGAGCCCCATTCCAGAACACTGCTGCCAACAGGCAGGAAGGGCGCCGTGCTCCTGCTGCGCCCGGCAAGCATCCCCGTGCCCCCCTGGAGCAGGCCATGTGGCAAAGGCATCGCGCTTGCCTGCACCCCTTTGAATTTCATACTATTCGCGCATGTTCGGAAAAATCCATCGTTTTACATTGTGCGCGTGGCTGGCCTGCAGCTCAGGCCTCGCCGCAGCGGAACCGGTGCCGGATGCCCTTCAGTTTTTGCCCCCTGGCACCATCGTCATGGGTGACCACTGGGGTGATAGGCTAAACGCCTGTCTGGAGCACCGTGTGCTGGCGCAGGAGGTGACACCCCTGGTTCAACCCTTCAAGGATCACAAGGACTGCCATGAATGGCGCAGTGAGTTCTGGGGTAAATGGATCACCAGCGCCGAATGGGCAGCGCGCTGGAATGCCGATCCCCGAATCAAGGAACACGTGGCACAAGCGATCAAGGAATTGGGAGCTGTACAGGGGCCGGATGGCTACCTGGGCGCCTATGCGCCTGAAAATCATCTCCAAAGCTGGGATGTCTGGGGCCGCAAATACACCATGCACGGCTTCCTGGGTTGGTATGATCTGACAGGGGATGCCAGCAGCCTGGAGCACGCGCGACGGGTGGCGGATCATCTCCTGACCGAAGTGGGCCCGGCGCACCCCAATGTGGACATGTTTAAGAATGACATGTGGCAGGGCATGGCGAGCAGTTCCGTCATCGAGCCCATCATCCTCCTCTATCGCCGCACCGGCGATGCCCGCTACCTTGAATTTGCCCAGTGGATCGTGCATGAATGGGAACGCCCAGGCGGTCCTGACATCATGCGCAAGGCCCTTCGCGGCGAGGCCGTCTTCCGCATGTTCCCCGGTCCCCAGCCGGTGATCAAGGATTACATGGACATCGGCCGGTCCAAGGCCTACGAAATGATGTCCTGCTTTGAGGGGCTTCTTGAACTCTATCGTGTCACGCATCAGACCGAGTACCGCGACGCCGCCATGCGGGTTTTTGAAAACATCCGGGACACCGAGATCACCATCATTGGGTCGGGCTCGGATTGGGAGCGGTGGTGCGATGGCACACGTCGGCAGACCGAACGGTGGGAAAAAGGCATGGAAACATGCGTCACGGTCACCTGGATGAAGTTCGCCTCTCAATTGTTGCGATTAACCGGCGAATCCCAGTATGGCGACCTGATCGAGACCTCCGCCTGGAACGCCCTGCTCGGCGCCCTCGGCCCGGATGGTAAATGGTTCTGCCATCATGCACCGCTGGCGGGCGAAAAGGAACCCGCCCCCGAGCAGTGTGGAATGCACCAGAACTGCTGTGTGGCCAGCGGCCCGCGCGGGCTGATGTTGCTGCCCATGCTCGCCGTCATGCAGGACGCCCAGGGCCCTGTGGTCAACCTTTACGGTGCCATGCGCGCCACGGCGCCCCTGGCATCGGGAAATCAGGTCGAGATCGAACAACAGACGGCCTATCCCATCGCCAACACTGTCCGCATCCAGGTGAACCCCAGTCGCCCGGAGGCGTTCCAGTTGAAGCTGCGCATCCCCGCCTGGAGTTCGGAAACAAAGGTCACGGTGAACGGTCGCAGGCAAAAGGATGTTCATGCGGGCTCGTGGCTCGCGCTGCAACGCACCTGGAATCCGGGCGATGTGGTGACGTTGACCTTCGACATGACCGCCCATTTGGTCCCCGCCCCGGGGCATCCCGACTATGTGGCCGTCCAGCGCGGCCCGCTGGTGCTTGCGCGTGATGCCCGCCTGGAAGGCGCCAACGTGGACCAGCCCATCCGGATCAAAACCGATGACCAGGGACGGGTTGACCTCAAGTGGGTGCCTGGAAGCAAACCGGCCAATGTGTGGACCGCGTGGCAGGCTCCTTTGATCGATGGCAGCTCGATTTCCTTGTGTGACTTCTCCTCAGCGGGAAACACCTGGAATACCAACTCTCATTACCGGGTTTGGATGCCTGTCAAATAATCAGGGCAAGGCTGGCGGCGGCGTGCGCTTTTGCATAAGCATGACCGATCGCCTCCCTTCAGGCGTATAAAGCAAAAGCGGTGGATTGAATGACAATCCACCGCTTTTTGCATGTTGAAATGAAAATCAGACGGCCGCCGTCTGCTGCTGCCAGCGCTGAGCCGCGCTGAGCATCGACTGGCGTGTCTGGTCCACACTGCCAACACCGGAAACCTCAACCAGCAGATTCCGTTTGGTGAAGTGATCCACCAACGGGGCTGTCTGGGCATGAAACGCCTTGAGCCGGGCCCGAATTGTGTCGGCGGTATCGTCGTCACGCTGAATCAGCGCCGTGCCATCCTTGTCGCAAATGCCCTCCTTTTGCGGCTTCTTGTAAGCGATATGGTAGGAAGCCTTGCAGGTGGGGCAAATCCGGCGACCGCTGCTGCGACACACAATTTCCTCATCCGGCACGTTCAGATAAATGACTCCATCGACCTTGCGCGAGGACTCCGCCAGGATTTCATCCAGGGCGTGCACCTGCGGCATCGTCCGCGGGAAACCATCGAGCAGAAATCCGTGATCGGCATCAGCGGCACTGAGGCGCTCGCGCACCATGCCCTCGGTGATGTCGTCCGGCACCAATTGGCCCCGGTTGATGTACGATTGGGCAATTTTGCCCAAGGGCGTTTGCTGGGAGATGTTCGCCCGGAAAAGATCGCCGGTGGAAATGTGCGGGATCCCCAGGGTCTGCCCCAGAAAACTCGCATGCGTACCCTTGCCACTGCTGGGTCCGCCAAGGATGATGAGGTTGAGAGCCGGCTTGGCCGCGCCCACCTGGGGCACCACAGGCTCCATCCACAGATTGGCCAGCATGCGGCCGTCGCGCTTGGCGAGCACAGGCATGCGCCCCTCGGCAATCTCGCTCACCAGGGGGGCCAGCTCCTGATAAACCCTGTCCACGGGAGCCTTGGCCCGCAACACCGCCAGACACCCCGCCTCCGCGTAACGCTTGAGGACCGGCCCCGTGTTGCGCTCGAACACCTTGAGACGATGGCCGAGAATTTCCGGCTTGTCGTCATCACGCGCCGGAATTCTCTTGGCCGCCCGTTCGAAAACCGTGGCGGGCGGGATGGGGAGGTAAATCACCGCGTCGAGCTTGCGACCGTATTGACTGAGCAGATCATCCAGGTACTCGGCCTGGTACTGGCTCATCGGAAAGCCGTCGAAGAGCAATCCCTGCGAAGCAGGCGTATGGCACACCGCCTCCTCGATGATTGCCGAGACGACTTCATCGGGCACAGGCTCACCTTTTTCAATGTACCTGCGGGACAAAATCCCCAAGGCTGTTTTCCGGCTTCGGTGTTCACGGAGTAAGAGACCAGGCGAAACGTGAACGAGTTCGAAGGCATCGGTCAATAGCGCTGACTGGGTCGTTTTCCCCGCGCATGTCGGACCTAATAAAGCAACGTTCATTTCAGACGGGCCATAATTAACTATGAGTGGCAGGAAAATCCAATAAGAAAAATTAAAAAGGACTCCTTCGATGTTAAAAGACAGGAATACAACTGATTCAATCTATTGATGTGGAATGGATTACATTATACTGGAAAAGGATGATCCACACTGTCATCAAAATGCTGATTTAGTAAGGTTAACTATCATAATGAGAGTCAACCCCAAGCTCCATCCACCCCTTTTGATCTGCCGAGATGATATCGTAACTGCCTCCCCTGGAGGCAATCATGCAAGGATTTGCCCCGCCGGGAGCCCCATCGCACGCGCACCCCGGACAAGTGGTCCATTGCATCCGATGGCGTGAACCTCAAAACGTGGACAAGGTTCCGCCTTTTGAGGACCTAAGGTTGGATGATTGCCCGTAAAAACTGGATGGGGGCATTGGTATGAATGGGATCGATTTGGAGGATGCGACCGGGCACAGTGTTCGTGGACACAGGCACCCAATCTGTAAGATTGAAGGAGCGCTCCACCACCACAGATGCCTGGCTGGGACAGTGAGACAGGAGAACCCCGTAACAACGATTCGTTCCGGACGCCGATGAGCGTTCAAATGACAAGACGGGAGGGGCATCGGACTCGTAGCGAACGCCGTCGAGCCAGGCCTGAGCAGCACAATAATCCCATGCCTCATAGGCCAAATCCCATGCCAAGGTATGAAGACCTGCAGGGATCGGACAGGAAATATACTGCCATTCCTGGTTGGTCTGGAGTGTACAGACAACGTTGGTCCCTATTTGGAATCCAAGGGAGGCATCGGTGTATTCATCAACCTCCAATTTCCACCAAAAGGACAGCGTACCGGGACCGGTCACAACGGTCTTCAGAGTGCTGGATAGGTCATAATCGAGCATGCATGTCGCAGCACTACCGTTGGATTGGACGATGTTCGTCTGCCCAAACCACGGCGAATCGGAATCGTACGACCAGACAAGGCCCTGGTTATCCAAAGCCTCACTCAAGGGAATCAACGGTAGGACGCTCAGGAATAGATTCGTGGAAAGGATCACACCCAGGCGGTTGCTGGCCATCAGAGTATAGGTTCCAGTTTCGATTGGGCCGGTCGTTTGAAAATACAGGCAGTCATTGGTCTGTCCCTCAAGGGGTTTGCCATCTTTAAACCATTGCACCAACATGGGCTGACTACCTCGGATATAGGCATAGCTGTAAACCCATTGCCCACCCCAGAGGGTCTCCGCATATGGTTCACCCTGATAGTAAAAAGTCGGCGCGGCTTCTTCGACTTTCAAGGTCGCATTTGAACTCGTGGCCGTCCCGAGGCTGTTGGAAACCATGCAATAATAAACGCCGGCGTCCTTGTCCGAGACATTAAGGAGATAACAATCCCCATTCGTTTGCCCTGCGAGCAAATGACCATCCTTGAACCATTGATAATACAACGGACTGGCGCCAAGTGCCGTTACTTGAAAGCCCGCCTCCTCGCCGACCAACACCGTTTTATTGCTGGGTTGATTCAAAAACGAGGGAGTTGAGGGAGCATCAGAAAACAAGGCCAATGCCTGGATGGATTGCCCCGCGATGCTGGTGAAGTCGCCCCCAAGCCAGACACCTGCCGACGTGGCAGCCAAGGCCTCGATGCTCCCTTCCGCAAAATCGTACCATTCGGAAATGGTTTCACCCTTGTCCACAAGACTGATTTGTGACAGCGAACCATATGAAGCCGCATACAACACCCCCTTATGCACAAGGTAGGTGTCGCTTTTATATCCAACGTAAAAGCCCAGGGAACAGGGATCCCACACGGATTCACACAGGCCCTTTCCTGTACCGGTGATTTTGGCCAACCCAAGCCGGGATGCCCCTCCGATATTTTCGAATTCCCCGGCAACTATGAGTTGATTCTCCTGAGTGATTAGGGCGTAAACAGCGCCATCGGGACTGGGATTCCAATCGGCATCCACCGTCCCCGAACCCACCAGACTCACTTTGGCAAGGTTCGACCGGGCAAGTCCCTCGATGATGCTGAAGTCCTCCCCACCGACAAAAAGGTTGTCCCCCTGAAAAGCGAGTGCATTGACGATTCCATTGGGAGTTGGAAGCCAGTTGGGATCAGGAATACCTGCATCATCCGCAGATAGCTTAACCATGCATTGAGCGAATGCTTCCCCCGTAAAACATATGAAATCGCCCCCCAGCACAACACCCTGAGGCGTCACCGCAATCGCACGGATGGGAGGCGTCCAGCTATAGGAGTCGTTTTCCATGATATCCGGAACCCAAGTTCTCTCTGCCTCACCGACACCGGCCAATTGAATCCTGGCGACATAGGCATGGCACTGGGAACCCACTTTGCAAAAATATCCAGCCGCATAAACATGCGCATCGGTCATGGCCAGGACATTTACGAGACCATTGGCATCGGGATTCCAGGTGGCATCCAATGTTCCATCGGCATTGATGCGCGCCAACCCTCGCCGACCTTGACTGTCAGCCATGAGAAAATCACCCCCAACGATGACACGACCATCGGGTTGGGCCGCAAGCACCATGACACTGCCTTCCTTTTGCACAAAGGCACATCTGCCGAGAAGCTGCCCGGCAGTCAGTTCCAGACATGCCACACCCTGGGCCGGTTGAGAAGAGGCTTCGGTGAACAGACCGCCTGCAAACAAATGATCCTGCCCCATCAAAAGAGCCTCCACCTGTCCAGAACTCGAATAGCCGTCGCGAATGAATCCATGGGCGAGACTGGCCTGCCAGGAGGCATCCTTATTCCCCCAGGCATCGAATCGGACAAGCTGCCCAAGGCAGGCTCCGGAGGCGGTCCAACGATCCGAACTGCCGCCGGCATAAATGCCTGTAGCATCCACGAGCAGGCAGGAAACACTGTCATCGAGCTTAGGTGCAAAAGAGTCATCCAACACAGCTCCATGATCGCCCGTGGCCAACCGGGCCAGATGGGTTCGGGGCTGCGCATTGACACTCGAAAAGTAACCTCCCACGTAAAGCATCCCGTTATCGACAGCCAATGCATTCACATCGCCATCCGTCATGCAGCAACAAGTCTTGACGCGAATACTGGGACACCAAAACGGATCCGTCATACCTGTTCCCTCAAGGCTCACCTTGGCCACCACGGCCTGAAAATGCCCTCCAATGTGATCAAAATCGCCCGCAACAAACAGGGATCCGGCACCGAGTGCGAGCGCTGATATGGATGCGTAGCCATAGGTGGAATCAACAGGATTGGGCCTCCACACAGAATCCACCATCCCTGTGTCTGCCAGCGAAATACGCGCAAGATTGGTGACAGCGACTCCCCCCATGTTTTCGAACATGCCCCCAAAGTAACCATGGGTACCCTCCATCACCATGGCGTTGATTGAAGTCCCATACCAATTGTCATCGTCATCGGTCCTGGGGTTTGGATTCCACGAAGGATCCACATGACCGGCAGAATCCAGGCGGGCCAGGCAGGAGCGCGCCACGCCGGCAATTTCAGAAAAATCACCTCCCACGTATACGTACCCCTGATGAACGGCCAGTGTCCTGACCTCACCATCAACATCCGCACGCCAGCTTGTATCCAAAGAACCATCGGAGTTGAGGCAGGCCAGATTGTTGCGAAGGAGACCTTGAACTCTGGTAAAGTCACCGCCCACCACCACCCGCCCGTCTGGAAGCCGGGCCAGCGCCTTCACCTCACCTTCGCGAGTCCACAAAATATCCGGCCTCTCGGCGACGCCCTGGGACAGAGCGGATACGATGGTGAAGCCCAGAAACAAGAAGACACGTCCGAACAATGCAAAAAGGTCCGCTCTTTTCATATAATCATTTTGTCCCAAATTGAACACCCAACCCCCGCTCTCATTTTTTCGTCCACTGATCCGCTGGAATCAATCTGAACAAGAGACATCCCATGGAGTGAAAGTCACTCCATGGGATCTCCATATTCTCCTATCACTGCAATTCGAATAGGCGCAATGTTTTTGGCACGTCTACTTCACCAGACGGTAGTAGCGAGTGGATTGATCCATGGGCATTTTAATAATCTTCTCTCCCTCGTTGGTGCTGACCCCCGAGGTGATATTGGTCCATGTCTGAGAATTAGTCAGTGAGTCGGACAATTGCAGGGTGTAGCCATAACTATTTGTCGGCCAGGCAACAACAACGTTGGTGCCATCCCGGGCAATGCGCATGAGCAGGATCAATTCCTCGATGGAAATTGTGCCATTCTGGTAGTTGGCAGAGACGACATTGGCCAATGCATCGGCCATATCGCGAGGAACCGGAGTGTCCGCAAGAGTAATGGACGCCGTGGTTTTTGCATTAGCAATGGCCTGCACTTTGAACTGAAGAATATCCTGAGTTCCAGCAGGAATTGTCTTTCCAGCAGTCAGAGCCAAAGCAATGCCAACGTGTCCTGCAGGCACATCGTTTGTGTTGATATTCAAAGTGGCGCCTTTGGCACCTGCAGCCAATGCGACTCCCAGGTATTTCAGTTTCTGAGGATCCATCACGAGGCTGAAACTCAGAGCGTTTTCATTGCCTTGGGCTTCAAGCTGGATCGTAATATCCCGTGATTCCCCAGGAGGTATTGCCATGTCGGGCACTTTCAGAGTGCTTGAGGTATCGGATGTCAACTTCATCGAATGATCCAATGTCCTTCCCGTGCGGGCAGGATTGACTGTGGCCTCGGAAGAGGGACCGCCAACACCAGTCTTGGGGTCAAGGCTGGCTGCATATCGTCCCGCCTGCACCCAATCCGCCACCGTAATACGCCCGTCACCCAGCGTGCCACGGGGAGCAGAATCAACGCGCTGAAACTCGCTGGCATTGGCAGGGGTATCCAAGCGAGCCACAAACCGTCCCACCTGCACCCAATCGGTCACACCCAGGACATGATCGCCCACAGGTCGCGGTGTAACATCGCCTTCGAGATCGGTCTGGCGCACCAGCACGGACGCACCTACGAATTGAGCCTCCAACTCATGAGCATTTGCATCCGACATTTGGCACACGGTAGGTTGGTTGCCAAAATTCAAAGCGGCTGTCTGCTGATAATTCACCACCGAGGCATTGAAGGTAAGGGTTACAATCTCGTTGGATCCCTTCGAGAAGGTCTGTCCAGCAGGCAGGGATATCATGACTCCAACGCGGCCATTCGTGGATTGGTTGGTATTGACCATCAAGGCACCGCCCAGGGCATTATTACCCAACGAAACATCCACCAAGGTCAGCAATTGCCGACTGTAGCTCACACTGAAGCCCAGCGCGTTCTCGTTGCCGCGGGAATACAAAGCAATGGGCACCGTAATGGGCTGGCTGGCAGACCCCGCTGAATTCAGCATCTGGACCCGGGATGGGGGATAGTACAACGTGAGAGTGGCGGCCGAACTTGTGACCGATCCCAAAGCGTTGGATACCACCACGGAATAATTGCCCTCCATGGTCGATTGTGCATTGGTTAACACAAGGGTGGCATTGGTACCACCGACCACAGCCACACCCTGGAACAGCCATTGATAACTGAGGGGGCCTGTGCCACCAACTCCCGCACTGAAGGTGGCCGTCTCACCATCGGCAACACGTTGATTTGCAGGCTGGCTGAAAAGGAACGGAGCCAGAGCGACAGGGCATTTGCCACTGAGACCCGCCTTGTAGATGCTTAGAATTTCACCCGCATCGAGAGCACGCGAGTAAACTGACACCTCATCGAGAAGGCCTTTGAACGAAGCGCCCGCCAGGCCACTCTGGCTGCCGGGGGGTCGCTGACCAATGTTGAATGCCACACTGCTGTTATGCGACACCTGGCCCACATTATTTGAGACTACTGAAGCACCATTGTAATACAATTGCGCGATGCCAGAGGCCTGGTCGTATGTCAAAGCCACGTGGCTCCATTGATTACTGGGAACCAAGCCTGACGCGCTCGCCAAGGGATTGTTGGCATAACCACCATAGACAGACCCGCCAGCGATATTGGCAAACAAGGTTCCATCCACAGGCTTCCCATCGGCTGGACGTGTTGCCAACCACATGTGAACCCCCGCCAGGCCATTGGCACTGCTCCATTCCACAATGGGCATCGCCGAGCTGATGTCGGAGGGATTGATCCATGCCTCCACGGTGAGGCTTTTGACAGCCAGTGCAGGCGATGCCGGAATCGTCACATGGCTTCTAAGCCCATCCATGAGAAAGGCCTGGTTAACCTTGCCGGTGGCATATTGGACAACCGAATTGGTATCACCAGGATTCAGATTCATTTGATCGGCCAGATTGTATTCGCCTGCCCACCAACCGACCAATCCATTGGTAATACTCGCACAGGGAGGGACGGTCAGCACGACCAGCACCGCATTCGAACTCATCACGGAGCCAGCCGTATTGTGAACTTCCACGGCATAGGTCCCGGCGTTATCCAACTGAATATTCGTCAGGGTTAATGAGGCATTGGTGGCCCCTGCGATGTTGGTTGAGTTCCACAACCACTGATATTCGAAAGGAATAGTACCCTCGGCGGTCACAGAGAACGTCACGTCGCTGCCGATCAGCAATGAGCTGCTCTCAGGTTGGGTGAGCAGGATTGGAGGCTGATCCCGGAGGCATTTGCCATAGCTGTCGGCGCGGTATATGGCCTCTATTTGTTCCTGAGACAGGGCACGATTAAATAAGGCGGGCTCATCGAGCATGCCCACGTAGTGGGTACCAGCCAAACCATCGGCACTGGATGCCGGACGGAGGCCCAACTGCACTGCCTTCGAAGTATCGGGAGTGAATGCCCCATACATAGATTCGGCTTTTATGTCTCCATTGATATAAATACGCAGGGCGCCATCGGTGTGATTAAAGGTTACCGCAATGTGGCTCCACTGGCCCGAGGGAAGAGAACCACTCGCAGTCCATAAGGCATGTTGATTGCCATTGATATCACGGATATTGGCAAACAAATGGCCCGTTCCATTGCCGTTAATCCAGATATGAACGCCCGCAAGACCATTGGAATTGGCATATTCCAGCAAGGGCATGGCCTGGGTCTGGCTTGCGGGGTTCACCCACGCCTCAAAGGTCAGGTCCTGAACATTCAAAGAAGCGGATGCTGGAATCGATATGCCGTCATCGATGCCATCGAAAACAAAGGCTCTCCCCACCTTTCCTGTCTCATACAATAGCCCGCCAGTCACTGCACCATTGTTGGTGCCCAGAAAATCATTGGCGTTTCCATTGCCTTTCCACCATGACACCAGACCTGAGGACACTGGAGCACAAAGATCGGGTGCAACGACGGTTAGAACAGCGTTCGAGCTCATGGTCACTGCATTTCCCGCCCAGACTGCGACTGCATAGAAACCCGCGTCAGCCATTTGGACATTCGTCAATGCCAGGCAGGAATTGGTCGCTCCCACAATGTTGGCGCCATTCCAAGTCCATTGATATGCAAGAGGAAGCGAACCCTCCGCCGTGACTGAAAACGTCACGTTACTGCCGACCGTCTGCGTACTGTTCTCAGGTTGCACAAGTATGACTGGAGCCTGAACCCCAAGACACTTGCCATAGCTGCCTGCGGTATAAATGGCCGCTATTTGCTCCTGAGATAAAACGCGGTTATATAAACTAGGCTCATCAAGCATACCCGTATAGCGAGCACCATTCAGTCCATCCGTACTGGCTGCCGGACGTAAGCCTAATTGGATATCCTTCGTGGTATCGGGATCAAATGCTCCAAACACCGTCTCCTGTTTTAACTCGCCGTTGATATAAAGGCACAGGGCGCCATTGGTATGATTAAAGGTTACAGCAATGTGGCTCCACTGGTTTGCCAATAGCGAGTCAGTGTCAGTCCCCAGCTCATGCTGGCCACCCAAAGTATCACGTATATTTGCAAAAAGACGACCGGTTCCATTGCAATTGAGCCAGATATGCACTCCAGCAGAACCGTTGGCATTGGCATATTCCAAGAGGGGCATGGCCGTGGTCTGACTTGCAGGATTCACCCATGCCTCAAAAGTCAGGTCCTGAGCATTCAATGATGGCGATGATGGAATGGATATGCCGTCATCGATACCGTCGAAAACAAAGGCTTTGCCCACCTTTCCTGCCTCATAGAGGAGCCCCCCTGACACCGCACCATTATTCGTGCCTGCCAGATCGTTGACGTTTTCACTACCTGGCCACCACGCCACCATGCCTGATGCCGCCGCGACACACAGGTCCGGCGAAACCACAGTCAGCACGGCATTTGAGCTCAGGGTGGATCCATCACCCGCCCGCACCACGACAGCATAGGCACCGGCATCGGCCACTTGGATATTTGTCAGGATGAGCGATGAATTGGTCGCGCCGTCAATGTTGGTGCCATTCCAGGTCCACTGATATGTAAGAGGAAGAGCACCCTCTGCCGTGACAGAAAATGTGACATTATTACCCGCCAACAACGTGCTGCTCGCCGGTTGTACAAGAATGATTGGCTTCTGATCCTGAAGGCATTTGCCACGCCCACCTGCGGCGTAGATAGCCGCTATCTGTTCCTGGGACAAAACACGGTCATACAAAGTAGGTTCGTCGAGCATCCCCTGATAACAAGCTCCATTTAATCCATCGGAGCTGAATGCAGGCCGCATGCCCAATTGCACAGCTTTTACGGTGTCTGGAGTGAATGCTCCAAACATGGTTTCGGTTTTGACCGCTCCGTTAATGTAAAGACGCAAGGCACCATTGGTTTGATTGAACGTGACAGCAATGTGGCTCCACTGATTAGCAGGGAGGGAACCGTTTTCAGTCCATAGGGCGTGCTGGTTGCCAGATGTATCACGGATGTTGGCAAACAAATGACCCGTCCCATTGCCATTAATCCAGATATGAACGCCCGCAAGGCCATTGGTATTGGCATATTCGAGCAGAGGCATGGCCTTGGCCTGGCTTGCGGGGTTCACCCACGCCTCAAAGGTCAAGTCCTGAACATTCAAAGAAGAGGATGCTGGGATCGATATGCCGTCATCGATGCCGTCAAAAACAAAGGCATTCCCCACCTTTCCTGCCTGGTAGAGGAGACCGCCTGCCGCCGTGCCATTATTTGTACCTATAAAGTCATAAACATTTCCGTTACCCGGCCACCAGGCCACGGCCCCATTGGGAATGGAAACACAATTGGTGGCATCTTCCGCCCGCGCCAAACTGATGCCCGTCAGTAACATCAAGAGGGCGACAAAAACAAGGCATTTCCCATGTAAAAAACAGGAAGCCCATAGAGCAGGCAGAGATAACGATTCCGTTTTCATTTTCATTTCATTCAAAGGTTAACCAACTGAGCGGACCGATCATCTTTCGGACAAGGACGAAATCTTCTATAACGATATATTTACCTCCTTGGTTTGGGCTGTGTCAATTCATAATCCATTTTCCTTTCCCTCAAAAAGACCACCCCTGCCGTTGCGATAAACGACAGGGGCGGTTCGCAATTGTTTATGGAGGATGGTGAGGCGATGGGCACAGCCAACGCCACCAGTCATCCGATGTCTTACGCGGGCTTCACCTCAAAGCCGGCGCGGAATTTCCTGGTGATCAAGGCATTGGCCTCAGGACAATTCGTGATCTTGAGCTTCTTGGGATTCCACTTCAGTTCCTTGCCCGGGAGGCGCGAGGCAATGTTGCCCAACTGCACCGTTTCCGCCAGGGGGCCGGCGTAATGGAAGCCGTCGCTCGTGGGGGTATTGGCCAGGATGCCGTCGATCCAGGCATGGTAGTGGCTGCGGCTTTCCATTTCCGGATACTTGAATTGGGCGAACTTGCTCTCAGGGTACAGGCGGGGTGCCGCATAGTGAGGCAACACCATGAGCCCCTCTTCGCCGATGACGATGGAACCACCGAAGCCCTTGGGCAGCTTGAATCCCGCAGGGAGGAAGGGGCTGTCCAATGGGGGCACCAGGCCGCCGTCGCGCCAGGTGACCATGATTTCCTTGCCCGCAGTGCATGCGGTGCCCGGGAAGGTGAAATAAACGGTTTGGGGTCCCGGCCATACTTCGGAATAGGAGTCCTTATGGTCGGCACGAATCGATATGGGGGCAGTCAGGCCCAATCCCATGAAGATCGGATCCAGCACATGGCAACCGAAATCGCCCAAGGCGCCGCCGCCGAAGTCATACCAATCCCGCCACTTGAAGGGATGATAGACATTTTCGCCATAGGGACGCATGGGGGCGGAACCGATCCAGAGGTTCCAATCCAGATTTGCAGGTACCGGGGCTTCGGGCGGGCGGCTGGTGGAGTTGCCATACGCATGGCCAAAAATGCCGATGCAGGAATGGACTTCCTTGATCTTGCCAATCACTCCCTCCCGCAGCAGGCGGGCTCCCATTTGATATTCGACTCGGGAATGGATCTGGTTGCCCATCTGGGTGATGAGCTTCTTCTTCGCGGCCAGGAGGCGCATCTGGCGCACTTCCCAGACGGTTTGGGCCAGGGGTTTCTCACAATACACGTGCTTGCCCAGGTGCATGGCCGCCATCGCCGCGGGGGCATGCGTATGATCGGGCGTGGAGACCTGCATGGCATCGACCTTGTCCCCGAGCGTCCGGAGCATCTCGCGATAATCGGCAAAATGCGGCACGTTGGGGAATCGGGTATCGGCATCCTGGAAGCGGTTTTTATCGACATCGCAAAAACCGACAAATTTGACTTTGGGGTGCGATCCGATTTCCGACAAATCATACAAGCCCTGGCCATTGACTCCAACCACGGCCACCTGGACCATGCTATTGGGGCTGGCACTGCGGACGATGGCCGGGAAGCCAGCAATGACCCCCGCGAAGAGGGCCGTTTGCTTTATAAAACTACGACGAGAATATTTTGAGTGTATCACGCTCTTTCGAGTACACTGGACTGTTATTCAAGTCAAACGCCAATATTTGGTAAAAACCAACGCCCTCAGCGGCTTATACTGCGCGTCATGGCGGGCGCATTGGTGCGGCGCATCTCGATGTGCATCAGGCCCGTATAATCCGTGGAAATGGATTCGCTTTCAAAAGGCTCACACCCCACGGCCTCCACCCGCACGCGCCAGGGAAACTGTTTTTCCGTGAAGGATAGACGGAAGCGGCCATCCATACGATGCTGCGTTTCGCTGCGCAGCCAGGTTTCTCCGCAACCGGGGAACACGCTGAACTCGGCCAAAGGCCGGCCGCTTTCGGCCTCGACCACTTCGCCCTCCACCTCCAGCACCCGCTGCATGAGGATGGTGTGTTCGGTGGCATCCGCCACGACACGGATGCTCCGCGTGTAACACCATCCCGATTTCACCGCGAAGATTTCGAGGGTTTCATCCAGAGGAGCTGAATCCCAAATCACATACCCATCATCATCCGACAACGCCTCCCATCTGAGTTTATGGCGAACCTCACCCCATTGTTCCATGCCCACACGTGCGCCTGTTACTGGCTGCCCAGCATCGTCCTGAAGTCTCAACACCAGCCGGGCGCCAGGATGCAATTGAACGACGACCTCACCTGTTTGCTCGGCGGGATTAAGATTCCGGTACTCAGGCGCAAATCCCGCAGCACTCACACTAAAGTCAAAAGACTCGGCCTCCAGCTTGGTGAAGGCAAAACGTCCCATTCCATCGGTCCGCCTTTCGATGGCAGAGGTGGCATAGGGATCATGGGCAACCAGGGCATTGGCCACTGGCTGTCCGGCATCGTCTACAACCCGTCCCTGCAGTGTCCAACCGGAAGGCAGGATGGTCACCAATTGACCCGCCCACAGCTCCTGCATGGCGGGTTGTTGCAGACTCTCCTCAACCTTTCTGGCCGAGGTGCCTGCTATAGACTCGCTGGCATAATCAGGATGGCGAGCCATGAGATAATAACCTCCATTGTCTCGCGGATCCACCACGGCACAACTCCATCGGCCATCAGGCCCGGTACGCGCAACCACGGAGGACATTTCAAAGCCGGGACGCTCCCGTGGTGTTTCCCGAAAATCGGCATCGCCCGTCCCTTCAAAATCCATCACGATTTCAGCTCCTGCCACCGGTTGGCCGCTACTGTTACGCACATAGCCACCCATGGATTGGGCCACACGGCTGACTTTCAGCGTATAGACCTCGGGGAGCGCGCCTTCGCGATCGGCCCGCCAGGTGGCAAAACGCGCATTCCATCCATTGGCCAGCACGCCGACATCGAGGCGTCCTGCATCGGCAGGATAAGGAATCACCGCCCACCCGGTGGCATCGGTCTTGAGATCGTAGCGCTGGTTCCATGTGCCTTGGGACACAATGTTCACCGCCAGCGAGACATTCGTCACGGGTTCACCGGTTTGTTTTTCCACCACCTTCAACTGGAGTGCGGAGCCGGGATTCCTTATAGGGTTGTTGGCCGAAACCATGGCAACCCGAGCCTGAGTTGGTGTCTCCATCGCGCCAGATGGCACGATGTCCGCGGCTGCCACTGCGGACGGGGTAATAGCCGGTGTGTGTTTTGTCATCTCCATCAAAGCACCAAGACCCAACATGAGAACCACCCCACCCACAAGGGCTGCCCCCAGCCATTTGAGCCGCAACCAAGACCAGGCATCCAGGGTCTGTTGCGCAAGCGTCGCGGAAGCAGAGACAGGCATCGCTGGGCTGGCCAGGCTTTGTGCAACCACCTGTGCCACCATGTCTGAAGGAGCCGCCTGCGTCACAAGGTGCGACAAGGCACTTCCGAGCGCTGCGATGGTGACCACCAACCCTTTGCGACCCAGCAGGGTCCGCAGCTTCTCCAGCGCACGCGCCACGCGCTTTTTGGCCGCCTCCTCGCCAAGACCAAGCGCACGCCCCACCTCGCGGTGGTTTTTCTGCTCGGCATAGCGCAACAGGAGGGCATGGCGGTCCGTGGCTGCCATTTGGAGCAACGCCTCATCCAGCAACGGCGCCATGGTTCACCAGGTTTCATCGGGTGTGTGTATTTCCTGCATACGGGCCCATTCCTCGTTTCGACGCTGGCGGCGCCACGCCTCGCGGCCCGCACGGTCAGCCACGAAACAGGTGGTGCGATGGAGCCACCCCGGCAGGATCGTGCCGGGGCGCAAGTGGGAAGCCTTGCGTGCCAGGAGAATGAAGACGGCCTGGGTCACATCATCGGCCAGGTGATCATTGCCCAAACGACGTTGCGCGGTGGCCCGCACCTGCGGCAGATAATGCTCCACCAACTGTCGAAAGGCGTCTTCGGATCCCTTGGCGGCAAACTCGTTTAATAAGTCCCAATCGCTCATAACCAGCATCCCTTTTATCCTCTAATCCCCGCCCGACGATAAAACGGGACATGAAATCCGCTCCCACCATGCCGAGGTCGCCCACGAAGGGCTGGGATGGATACCCCCGACGAAACCTCCCCCATCCGCACCCGAACTATTTGGCAGGACGCCGGTTACGCATCGAGCCCAGATGGGTCCCGGCTCTGGCCGGCGCGCCACCAGCCAACAGGCCGGCTGCTGCGTGGGCAAGCCGCTCGTATTGCGGCAGGCTGTTATATAATTGGGCGGACACCCTCAGCCAGCGATGCGGCACCGAAGGCCACGGCATGACAGGAACCTCGATCCGATGCTTCCAGCGTAAGGCATCCTGCAAGGGATCGATGAATAATGGAGCCGTGGGACGTGCATTCACCGGTGCGTCCGGCAACGCCACCGCCGCCATGGAACCCAGGAAGGACTCCGGACAGGGAGGTTCCACCTCAAGCGCCTCGCACAAGAACCTCCGAGCCGCCACGGCCAGGGCATGGTTGCGTTTCATGATCTCGGGCCAGCCGCCGGACATGCAGCTTTTCATCTTTCGCAATGCCTCGGGCAACGCGAGCCAGGCGGATGGATCGGATGTCCCCATCCACCCAAATTCAATGAGAAATCGTGAACGATCCTGGCGGGCCGAATTCGCCCCGTGGCTGATCACCAATGGCCGGATCGCTGACTGCTTGTCACGCCGCACATGAAGGAACGCCGCGCCCTTGGGCCCACACAGCCATTTGTGGCCGTTGCCGGTGTAATAAGCGGCACCGATTTTCTCAAGATTCAACGGCACCATGCCCGGCGCATGTGCGCCATCCACCAGGGTATCCACTCCCCGGCGCTCCAATTCGCGCACCAGGCGCGCCACAGGCAGGATGAATGCCGTGGGACTGGTGATGTGGTCCAGAAGGACCAGGCGCGTGCGGGGCGTGACGGCTGACAGAATGGGCGCAACAAGGTCATCCTCGTTTTTAAAGGGGAAAGGAATTTGGGCGCAGACGACGCGGGCACGTTGCGATGCCCCCACATAATTCAATGCATTCCGGCAGGCATTATAGGCATGATCGGTGGTCAGCAATTCGTCCCCGGCGCGCCATTTGAGCGAACGCAGGACCGTGTTCACACCCGCCGTTGCGTTGGCCACAAAGACAAGGTCCTGTGGCTGGGCTCCCACAAAGGCCGCCACGGCAGCACGGGCCTCGTCCCACAAAGGTTCCAACTCACGCGCCAGGAAATCCATGGGCTGGCGCTCCAAACGCCGTTGCCACTTCTGTTGTGCGGCCAGCACAGGCACAGGGCAGGCCCCGAATGCGCCATGATTCAAATAATCCACCCGGGCATCCAGATGCCACCAGCGGCGTTGTGTAACCGGACGATCCAATGTCATGCGGCCTCTTTGTAATACGCGATTTCGCCCCGGAAAAGGCAAATCACCATCGACACCGATTGCCTCACATGCCGATCCAACACGCAAAATGGCCATCCTCCATGTGAGGGCTGTCACGGTGGCAGGAAGGTTTGATTCATCTGACCGAATGCAGTATCATTCTACATGGTTTAGCCATAATTGATTACAAACCCATGACCACGAAAACCACGCAAAGTTACACCTCCACTACAGATAGACTGCATGGGCAGATTCGTGTGCTTCTTTGGATTTTCATCGTCGGACTGGTCATCAGTGGTGTGACCGCCTTTCCTCTGGAAACCGAACTAACGCTCCTGGCTCGAAGTGTTCAAGGCTGCGCCCTGGCACAGCAAACGGGCCTGGAAGACTGGATCCTCAGAGTGCACGAAGGATTGGTGGAAACCAACGCCCGCTACCCCTTCATTGCCTATGGCACGGACTGGCTCGCCTTCGCGCATATCGTCATTGCCATTGCCTTCATCGGACCCTTGCGCAATCCCACACGAAACATCTGGGTGATTGAATTTGGGATGATTGCCTGCCTGCTGGTCATTCCGTTCGCCTTGATCATGGGCGGCATGCGTGACATCCCGTGGGGCTGGCGCATGATCGATTGTTCCTTCGGCGTTTTTGGAATAATTCCGCTTTGGATGTGCCGCCGGAAAATCCTTCAATTGACGGCCTTAACCTCCGCCCCGCCCACAAAATAGCGCAGACAGTCGCCGAACGAGAAGAAGCCAGGCTTTAATTAAACACTCTTGCCTTCTTCCAACGAACGGAGCACCTCGGGATCGCGGACATCCACCCAGCGCCCATCAATCTGCAACCCTGCGAGCCGATGCCCGGCCTGGCGCATGGCGGTGATGGCATCGGTCAATTCGTATTCGCCCCGGGGCGATTTCTGGAGCCTGGCGGTGTACTCGTAAATCGCGGGCTTGAAGATGTAGATCCCTGCGTTGTACCAGACGGGCGCGCCCGGTTTGAGCAGCCCCTGTTTACGCAGCTCTTCGAGCTGTGCGGCGCTCGGTTTCTCCACGAGCCGTTCAAAACAGAACTGGCCATCAAAAAAGAGGATACCCCCCTTGGTGACGTCCTCGCCCGGCGTGGTGGTGATCAGCCCGCCAAAATCGCTTTCCGTAAACCGCCGCACCATGTTCTGATACGTCTCCGGTTTTACCAGGATGTCTCCGTAGGTGAGCAAAAAGGAATCGCTGCCCACAAACTCACGAGCCAGCTCGGGCGCCTTGCCGGTGCCGTCCTGCACCATCTGCCGGCCATAGGCGATGTTCAAGCCGCGCGAAGCCCCGTTCCCGAAATAGCCTTCCACCACATCCGCCCGATATCCGGTGACAATAAAAATGTCGCGGATGCCCGCCTGGGTGAGTCCATCGAGGATATGTTCCAGGATCGGCTTGCCCCACACCTTGAGCATGGGCTTGGGAATGTCGTTGGTGAGCTCGCGCATGCGCGTGCCCTTGCCAGCAGCGAGGATGACAGCTTTCATGAGTTATTCGGGTAAATCGAGGGGTGCGCCTTGTGGCACAGGCAGGATGCGGGCGCGTGGGAAGGCCACACGCCCGCATCGATGGCAAATGGACTCGAGTCCGGTTATGCGCCGAACTTGTCGAACTGCTTCGCGTTGGCCTGCATGTACCGGATGAGGTACTTGGCCTCAAACACGCCCAGCGAGCCAATGTTCGCCCCCGTTTCCGTGAAACGCTGAAGCTTGTCCGAACCACTGATGGCGCTGGTCAGCAGCACCGGCTGAGGATGCCAGGAATGGCCCTTCATCGGACACGGCGTGGAGTGATCGCCTGTGATGGCCAGGACATCGGGCATCTTCTCAAAGAGGATGGGCAGGGCGGCATCGAAGTCCTCGATCGCCTTCACCTTGGCTTCATAGTTCCCGTCTTCGCCGTACTTGTCGGTGTACTTGAAGTGGATGAAGAAGAAGTCGTAGTTGTTATACTCCTTCTGATAGCACTTGAACTGCTCCTGGATGGTTTGAGGACCTTCCAGCTTGGTCATGCCGACCAGTTGAGCCAACCCCTTGTACATGGGATAGACGGCGATGCAGGCGGGCTTCATCTGGTAGCGATCGACAAAGAGCGGGATCTCCGGCTGGTGGGCAATGCCGCGCATGAGGAAGCCATTGGCGGGCTGCTTGCCTGCAAGCACCGGGAGGGCGAGCTTGTAGAACTCATCAACCAGTTTACAGACCTTTTTGGCCTTGGCGGATTTTGGATCCACCGGCTGGCAAGCGGGGATGGAGAAACCTTCACGATGCGGATCGGCATCCGTGACGGGCCCTTCGAGGCCCTTGCCACGGAAGACAACCACAAAACGGTGTTCTTTGCCGGCCTTGATGAGCACTTCGCAATCGCCCACCTTCTTGATCTTCTTGGCAAGCAGGGCGCAGAGCTCTTCGCAAACGGGCGTGGGAATGCGGCCGGCACGGCGGTCGGTCACAAGCCCCTTGTCGTTCATGGTGCAGAAATTCGCGCGCGCGGCAACATCGCCCGCCTTCAATTCCATGCCCAGACCCAGGGCTTCAATGACGCCGCGGCCCACTTGAAATTCAATGGGGTCATACCCGAAGAGGGCGAGATGGCCGGGGCCGCTGCCGGGGGTGATGCCTGGAGCCACGGGGATCATGCGTCCCTGTACGGCGTTCTTGGTCAAGAGGTCGAGGTTCGGCGTGCGGGCCGCCTCGAGGGGGGTCATGAAGTCGTGCTTTTCAATGGCAATATCACCCACGCCATCCATCACGACGAGGGCCACCTTTGCGGTGGGTTTCAGTGTCAATTCCGAATACAAGGCATCCAGGTTCATAAGTCCAATTTCAGCTCTAAGTTTACTAATGTTGCGGGGAACTGCCGCGCTGGCAGCGCGTCACGCGCCCGAGGAGTAACAATGCGTCGATAATTCTGGATCGTCAACGCGATTGTGATCCCATCATGCGCCCCAACCATCGCCCCGCCGTGGGCGCCAGCCCGCGGGGGCAGAATACAAGCATCAGGATCAGGATCAATCCATAGAGGAGCTGTTCATAGCGAGCTATTTCGGTGATTCCAAACCGTCCTCCCACCTCGGTGATAATTTCATGGAGAAACGTCATCGTCACCGCACCGACAAGGCCGCCCCAAACGCTCCCCATCCCCCCCACCACCGCCATGGTGACCAGAACCACGGAAAACATCATGCCAAACTCCTCCGGTCCCAGGTAGGAAGGGGTATAGACAAACGCATAGAGCACGCCCCCCAGGGCGGCAAGCACTCCCGAGGCGGTAAAGATCTTCACCTTGAGACGAAAGACCGGTATCCCCAGCGAGGCGGATGCATCTTCATCCCCGTGAATGGCCCGCAGGGCGCGCCCCACAGGCGAATGGGTCAGAAAAACAGCCCAAACCACCACGAGCCAGACCATCAGCCAAATGAAATAGACCTTGGCCAGAGGATGGCCCTTGAGCCAGCCAAAGGGATTGATCTCGGGCAGATCATACAGACCAGCAGCTCCGCCGGTGATGCTGGATTTGTTGATGAACTCCACGATGATGACGCCCAGGCACAGGGTGGCCAGCGCCAGATGATGGCCCCGCAGGCGCAGGACCATGGCGCCTGTGCCATACGCGAGCCCCCCCCCCGCCACCAGCGCCAATGGCGCTGCAAGCCATAGGGGGATATGCCAGACCTGGCAGCACACTGCTGCGAAATAGGCCCCAAAACCATAATAACCCGCATGCCCCAGGGAGAATTGCCCCGTAAATCCCATCAACAACGTCAGACCGGTCACGATGATCGCGTAGATGCCGCACAGTTGCATGAGCGGCAACAGGTAGGAAAGACTCCCCGAAGCCAGGAGGGGCAACAACAGCAGGGCCGCCAGAAGCCCCAACGGGCCGCGCATCAATTGGCCATATCCAGTGGGTTGAAACTTCTTCATTTGCCCCATAATCCCTTGGGCCGGATCAACAGCATCGCGACCACCACGGTAAACGCCAGCGTCTCCTTATACACGGAGGAATACCAGGCGCTGAATTGCTCCAGCACACCCAACAACACCCCGCACAGCACCCCGCCCACCGGGTGGCCCAGGCCGCCCAGAATTGCCGCCGCAAATCCCTTCAAACCCAACAAGGTGCCACGATCGCTGCTCATGGAGAGCACCGGTGTCAGCAATACTCCGCCCACCCCGGCCAGTGCCGCACTCAAGATGAAGGCCGATAATGACATGCGACGGGGGTTCACTCCGCAAAGGCGCGCCGCTGAGGCGTCCTCCGAACAGGCCCGCATGGCACGCCCGACATCGGTGCGTCGGAAAAACAACGCCAGCAACACCATGCACACCGCCGCCATCCCCACGATGCACAGGTTTTGATATTCCACAGGCACCCCCAGGATCCGCGTGGAACCCTTGATGAGCGGGGGCAGGTGAAATGCCTCTGTGCCCCAGATCAAAGAGGCCAGGGCACGCAGTATGATCGAGACGCCCACAGTGATGATCACGGGAATGACCGGTTTGGCCTGGCGCACCGGCCGGATGGCCAGCAAATCCACCAACCCGCCCACCAGGGCGGCACCCGCGATCCCCATCGCCAGCGCCGCCACCAAGGGCACGGATCCTGTCGTGTACAGCCAGGCGGCAATGATGCCCCCCAGCATGACAAATTCGCCCTGGGCAAAATTCAACACCCCAGTCGTTTGGTAAATGACGTTGAAGCCGAGAGACACCAATGCATAGATGCTCCCGACCATCACGCCTTTCACCAGCAACAGGGCGGCCACTTGATACATGCCGACCAGAGTAATAAATTTGCCGCACCGCTGGCAACGATGTTTGAGTATGCCCCCCTGGCAGTCATTCCGGACCAAATGACCGGCTACACCATTTCCGGCTCGCCCCCTCTCCCGGCATGGCTTATACAAAACCTGTGCACACCGCGTGTGGAGAGACGATCAGCCGGGCCGTGGCCCGCGCCGCGCAACACCTGGACGACGAGGCCCGGGAGCGCATCGCCACATTCATTCGGGGGCGATTGAGCCCGGAGGGTGGTTTTCGGGGACGGCGCGGGCAGACGGATTTGTATTATACCGTGTTCGGCATTGAATCCTGTCGCGCGCTGGGATTAGAACTTCCCCGCCCTGAAATCGCCCGTTACCTCGAGCGTTTTGTGGGAAATGACACGTTGGATTTTGTGCATCTGACCTGCCTCGCGCGTTGTGCGGCCCGCATCCCTCCCTCCAACTGGAATCCAGACGGCCAGGCGTGGTTGTCCAAGACCCTGCGAACGTATCAAACGGAACGCGGTGGATTCAACCGCCAGCCCGGCTCCGTTCAACCCGTCATTTATGACTGCTTCCTGGGCCTCCTGGCCTGCGAAGGCGTGGGACAGGAGTATCCGTCCAGAGCCGCCTTCCTCAAAGCCTTGTCAGAAGCACGAACGCAGGAAGGAAGTTACATCAACGATCCGGAACTCAGGACCGCCTCCACGCCGGTCACTGCGGCCGGCGCCGTCCTGGAGCATGAATTAACCGGTTCCGTGACACCCGCCACGGTCGAGTGGCTGCTGGCCCGCCAAAGTCGCTTGGGCGGTTTCGTGGCGGGAGAGGATGTCCCGATGCCCGATTTGCTCTCCACGGCAACCAGCCTGCACGCGCTGGGCTTGGCGGGGACTGTCGGACGCGCTCAAGGCATGGCCTGCCTGGATTTCATCAGCACGCTTTGGGATGACTCCGGTGGGTTTTGCGGCTATCCGCTCGATCCCACGCCCGACTGCGAATACACGTTCTATGGTCTGCTGGCCTTGAACTACCTGGCCTCCGATTCGACGTCATCCAATTCGTAAAACACCCCTATGAACGTCATTTCCACAAAATGCCTGAATGATTGACTTGCTTGCATGTTGACCCCCAACGCCACCAACACCCCTTCGACCGCCAGGCCCGCCCAAGCCGTGGATCAGGCCTGGTTGCGCCAGCTCGATGACACCATCGGCCAGTTGTGCGATGGCCTGCTGTCGAACATGGTCGGGGGCTCGCATTGGGAGGGACACCTTTCGAGCAGCGCCTTATCGACAGCGGTGGCGGTGGTGGCACTGGCGCAGTGCGATCGGACGGCACACGCAACCCTCATCACCCATGGTTTGGAGTGGCTGGTGGCGCACCAGGAATCCTGCGGCGGATGGGGCGACACCCCGGGAAGTCCCGCCAATGTCAGCACCACCCTGCTCTGCTGGTCCGCCCTGGCCTGCGCGCCTGCGCCGGAAGCATTTCAAACCGCCACGCGCCATGCGGAGGAATGGATCAAGAGCCAGGCGGGCAGCCTCTCCCCGGAGGATATTGCGACCTGGGTGATTCGCTTTTATGGTAAGGATCGCACGTTTTCCGTGCCCATCCTCACCCTTTGCGCCATTGCGGGACGGTTGGGCGATGACGCCTCTGCGTGGAACCATGTGCCTCAGCTTCCTTTCGAGCTCGCGGCGCTCCCGCATCAATTATTCAAGTGGCTGCGGCTGCCAGTCGTCAGCTATGCGGTCCCGGCGTTGATCGCCATAGGTCTGGTCCGGCACACACGTGGACGGCGCCATCTACTCCTGGGCTCCTTGAGGAACGCGCTCACACCGGTCGTGCTGCGTAAACTGACCGCCATTCAGCCCGCCACGGGCGGTTTTCTGGAGGCCATTCCACTGACTGGTTTTGTGACGATGGCCCTGGCCGCAGCCGGCTTGCGAGATCATCCCGTAGCCATCAAAGGTGTGGATTTTCTCATCCACTCGGCACGCGTAGATGGGAGCTGGCCCATTGACATCCACCTGGCCACATGGGTCACCACACTTGCCCTGACCACCCTTGAAGCCGCCCATCCCTTTGAAAGGCTCACCCCCGGCCAGCGCCAGCAAGCCGCCCGGTGGCTCGTTCGGCAACAGCATGCCGTGGAGCACCCCTTCACCCACGCCGCACCTGGCGGCTGGGCATGGTCACCACTGCCCGGCGGGGTTCCCGATGCCGATGACACCTCGGGCGCACTCCTCGCCTTGCATGCCCTCCAACCCGATGATGCCGAGGTGCGCGACGCGGCACGTCGGGGAGTCCAGTGGCTCCTGGATTTACAGAACCACGATGGCGGTGTGCCCACCTTTTGCCGGGGCTGGCTCAACCTGCCCTTTGACCGCAGTTGCCCGGACATCACCGCCCACGCCCTCTCGGCCTGGCATGCATGGCTTCCTGCGCTTGAGAACAGGGATCGGGTGGAGAAGGCCATCGACCGCGGCATCGCCTATCTCAGTGGGGCACAACGGGGCGATGGCGCCTGGGTGCCTCTTTGGTTTGGCAACCAACAAGCCCCCCACAAGGAGAATCCTGTCTATGGCACAGCCCGGGTGCTCCTGGGATTGAAGCGTTTGGGTCATCGAAGCGATACGCCGCCGATGATCGAGGCGGGTC
The DNA here is from genome assembly GCA_964538065.1 of uncultured Verrucomicrobiota bacterium. Taxonomy (GTDB): domain Bacteria; phylum Verrucomicrobiota; class Verrucomicrobiia; order Limisphaerales; family UBA1319. Next base: position 14,225 of record CAZIDG010000030.1, on the reverse strand, counting down.
GCAACTTTCTGCAGAAGGCGCAAAATGCCGATGGCGGCTGGGGCGGCGCAGCGAGTGTGCCGTCAACCCTTGAGGAAACCGCCCTGGCCCTGGACGCCTTGTGTGCAGTGGGCGCCGTGGATCGCGATGGCATCCTCCGGGGTTCGCAATGGCTTCTCGCCGCCTTGCCCCCCACCCCACCCATCCCTGCCGCGCCCATCGGACTCTATTTCGCCTCGCTCTGGTATTCCGAAGAGTTGTATCCCATCATCTTCAGCCTCAGCGCACTACAACGCGTGGAACTGTCGCTGGATCCGGATGCGCCAGAACGCCCCGGCCAAACCGACGCCCGCTAATCTGGTTGAATTTTGCCCGGAATGCCGCCAAAGTGATGGGGTATGCAATCAGTATATACAGGACCGGTTTATGTGGTGCGCGATAACATCGACACCGATCAGATTATTCCTGCCCAGTTTCTGAATCTCGTGCCGACCATTCCCGAGGAATACGAGAAACTCGGCAGCTATGCCCTGTACGGCTTGCCGGATTCCCAGTACCCCACCCGTTTCATCAAGGAAGGCCAGATGGATTCCGAGTACCCCATCGTGATCGGTGGGCGCAACTTCGGCTGTGGCAGCTCGCGCGAGCATGCCCCCATCGCCCTCGGATCGGCCAAATGCCGCCTGGTGGTCGCTGAAAGCTTTGCCCGCATCTTCTTCCGCAATTCCATTGCCACCGGCGAGCTTTACCCCTGCGAATGCGCCGAACGCCTGTGCGATGTGCTTAAAACCGGCGATGTGGTCACCGTGGATCTCGATAAGGAAACCGTCACCGTCCAGGCGACCGGCAAGGTCTATTCCCTGAAACCCTTGGGCGATGTCCGCCCGGTCATTGACGCCGGGGGCTTGTTTAATTACGCCCGCAAGAGCGGCATGATTCCCAAGGCCTGATCTCTTTCCCATCCCAGGGCCGGCGCATTCCGCCGGCCTTTTTTATTTCAGGGCGGCGTTGATGCTCATCGCCCCGCCGAAAAAGTTGAGCACACGCACCTCGCGGCAACCCATCTCCCGCATCGCCGCCGCCACGCCCTCCTGGGCCATGTAATGCTCCAGCGATTCCAGGATGTACGCATACGCGGCCCAGTTCCCGCAAAAGACACGTCCAAACACCGGCACCATGCACCGCAGATAGGTGTAATACAGCTTCCGCCAGAGCCGATTCGACGGCTTGCCAAAATCCAGCACCAGCAACCGCCCCCCCGGACGCGCCACCCGGTGCATCTCCCGCAAACCCTGGACCGGATCGGCCAGGTTGCGCAAGCCGTACCCGACCGTCACCGCATCGAAGGAATCATCCGCAAAGGGCAGATGCATGGCATCGCCCTGGAGAAAGTCCACGGCACAACCGGGCTGCGCCTTGGCACGCTCGCGGGCCACGGCGAGCATCGCCTCGCTGAAATCCAGGCCGGTCACGCGCGCGCCGTGCTTTGCCAGCGCGAACGCGATGTCCCCCGTGCCACAGCACAAATCCAACGCCGCGCTTTCCGCCCGCACATCAGCCATCCGGACAAGCCTGCGCTTCCACCACCGGTGCAGGCCGCCGCTCTGCACGTCGTTGATCAAATCATACCGGCGCGCGATGTTATTAAACAGCGCATTGACCTTGGCCGCCCGCTGCGTGCCGGGATCATAAAAGGCATTCGCCATGCGCCCAGTACTCTAACAACCACCCCGCCCGGCGAAAGCTGAAAAGCGCGAATAACCCATGCATCAATGGCCACCCGAAGCCATGCTTCACTTCTCAGATTCGGGTTCGTCTGCGGGGAAGAAGATCTGCCCCATCGCAATCATCCTTGCGCAATGTCCGTCCGTCTGAAGCAGCACATCAACTCATTTTTCTTCCTTTGTGATGGTAATCTTGGCACCCGGCATGTGTGGGATATTGGTGAGAACAGAGCTGATTGGAACAAGCTGGCTCTGTACGCGGTCGGCTATCAGCTTCGCGTCTGCATAACTCCTGGCAAAACTGTTCGTGCCGGTCTCGTCTCCAAACAGGTACTCATAGCTGCGCACCTCGCCGAGCAAAACCATTCCCAATGTGCTTTGTATTTTCTGCAAGTCACCCCTCTCAGCCGAATGATAAAGTGCCCGATGAATAGCAATGCGAAATCGCGCATCGCTCTTCTGCGATTTCAAGCGTTCGCCTCGCTGGAAACCAAGGAAATAACTGACAACGGTCAGAGCGAGCAGCAATACAACGATGATGATGTCTTTCGCTTTCATAGTGTCGAGTGGCCTAACAAACAAGTTCAGCGACCGCCGCCGGAAACGCCCGGTCGGCTGCAAAAGCCGCTGACATATTATCCAAACCGTCCAACGGCCCAGCGGGGCGGTTGTTCGCTCCAGCGCCCTGGTTAGGCCATCTGTTAATGAGCACCGGATGCAGAAACGCAAAACCCAGCAATAGGGGCAACCCGGCGTATCGGTTCAGGTGATATTCTTCTGTTTTTTCACCAGAATCATTACTTGGCTTGACCCTACCTGTCTACCGCCCCTAAGGTTCAAGGCCAAAATCACGAAGCCTCCTTTTCTGAACATCGGTCAGTTCTGAATCGCATTTCTTTAGGAACAATTTGAATTCCTCCAAAACTTCCCTTTGAAACACGAAAAGAAGAGCCTTTGCTCCAAGTTCAATAGCTCTGTATTCTGCAGATTGTTTTGCATAACCAGAGGCTATCAACTCAAGCACCTTATTGGACTCCTCAATTTGTTGGGCTGCTAATTTAAGTGGCATAACGGCTAAACTTGCTACACGGTGAATGCGACTTTATAAACCTCATCACATTCTTTGGTCTCGGGGTCGTATCTGTCGGCGTCTCACGCAGCATCTCCTGTGTCGCACAATCAATCCCGCCGAACATTGCGAGGAAACGGGCCAGCGAAAGGTTGTTGATGTGGTTTCTTTTCATGGGCCTTCACAGCGAACCAACGATCAAGCTCAGCGACGGCCCCGACGCCGAGCCGCTTGAAGATCTTCCATGCCAGGATGACTTCGGCATCGGTGGCTCCTGAGGAGAAGAACGACGCTGCCTTTCGAACTTGCATAGTTGGCTAAAACACCACCCCTTTGGGATATTTTACATCATAGACAACTTTCCATTGATTATGCTTCATTTCCAACCAAAAATACTGATACTGTCCATCCAACTCGTAATACATTCCCTTAATCTGAGTATTTAAACGATTCGGATAGTATTTATCGTACACTGGTCTCGTCAGAATGCCTTGAAAGGCCTTTGCGACATTAATGTCCTCCTTAAACGGATTACCGAATGTGCTTCTTACATATTCTTCCGTCCTGCCAATGTATTGATTATACTCGATATTTCGTTGAGTTCCCGTTTTTTGAATTCGGCAGCCCACAAGAATTGACCCCAGTAAAACGAAAATCCAACATCTTAAAAACACATTCATTTGTTTGTTACGCTCCATGTGACGCACTCCTTACTGTTAAATACGATGTATCTACATAATACCTCGTCATAATCGTTCTTGTGCAATGTCCGTCCGTCTGAAGCAGCACAGTAATGTCAATTCGGAAAAAGTTATGATGCCCAAAAAGGCGATGACAGATCACGTCGCTCCCCCCTTGTAAAGTGACCAAGACCAGACCGCCAAGCCTAGCAACAGCAATCGTTGCTCGCTCGAGAGTTGCGCCAGACGGGGCTTGTCTGCTGGATGGAAAACCGTTCCTGACGGATGGGATCGCACGCCAGGCTGAGATCCCTCTGGAATTGGCACGGAGCGCCCCAGCATCTTGTTCCAACCCCAAGCAATGCCAGATCGCATCATGGCAACCGAACTCTCTGTATCCCTGGGATGAATAACGAACTTAATGGACGCTTGATCGCTCACAAATGTGAAATGCCCAGTGCAGTCGTGCGGTTGAGGTGCAGACGGGCCAAAGACCGGCAACGTAAATTCGCAGAAAGGCTCTCCTGCAAACCATACAAAGCCAGACCCAACGTATGCATGCCGCAACCACCAACCGAGCTTGATTCGTCCCGTGCTGTTGCCATCAACTGCGACAGTCGCTTCCCTGCCCTGGCGTTTCCAGGTGAGGACATGCCTACCTGTGTCAAGGAGAGCAACTTCGTAGCTATCAATCCATCCGACAGCTCGACAGCCGAACAGAGCGGTTGCGCCGAGGCACCCCGTCCCACCCGAATGACTACTGAGACCCATCTCAATCCTGCACTCGCGATTCCAGCCAGTGTTTCGAACAAAGGGTGTACCATGCGTGATGGAAACATAGTTTTCCGGCGCCAGGATGTCATGGCTGCTCACTGTTGAAGTGGGTCGCAGGTCGTTTCTCAACTCTGCTGCCAGATCTTCAAGCATGTTCATCATAGCCGAGGCCGAAATACGGAGAGTTAGTAGTTCGTTACAGCAAAGAGGTCAACCGATGGTATCGTTCGTTTTTCATGCAAATTCTCCCGGTCCACGTCCTCGAGGAAGGCGTCCTCCCATCAATCCCAGCGGCTCCTGAGATGGCATACAGCACCTGGGAACTCCCTTCTCATTTTACGTGGCATATGCGTATTTGAGGCCAATCCAAACAATGCGTCAACCACGTAACGAACAATGCCATGGTTTGTCCCCTACCCCGTTTAATGCGATTGTTATTCGGGCAAAATGTGCACGCATTCAGGGTGGAATTTTTTGGACTTCTGCACCAGGGGCGTTGCCCCTGGCTGCAATGGTTCGCCCCGCCAGGGCATGGACATTTTAGTTTTTGGGCACGGTTCTTTGAACAGGCCGCACCGAACGACGCCATGGAAGGCGCTCCGAAGAGGGTGGTGAACGGCAAAACCCGGGTGTGGGAACAACCGGATGCAATGAAGCCCTCGAACCGTTGCCGGCGGCGAATGCCTCATTCCACCGATACGATCCGGCAGGGATGACGCGCTCCGGCGAGGGTCACCTGGAACTGATCGCCTTGCTTTTTGCCCTGCAACTGCTCGCCCAGGGGCGATTGCGGCGTGATGACCATGATCTCCTTCTTGTTCATCTCGACCTCGGTGCCACCCGCCTTGGCAGCCATGAAGCAATACATGCGTTCGTCATGATACTCCATTTCGACCAGGGCGCCGACATCGATGGGCTCACCCGGTTGGAACTTGCGCGCCTCCAACTTGCTGAACATCGCAATCGTCGCCTCGAGCTCGGCCGCCTGCCGGGACTGCCCCCGGGCCAGGTAGGAGGCCTCCAGGCCGCGCGTGTCGTATTTGTGCTCGGCCTTGCTCTGCTCGTGCGTGGCTTCATGCCGCGCCGCTTCGGCCGCGCGAAAATACACTTCCAACTCGTCCGTCAGGCGGGCGATTATCTTTTTGATCAACGCAGTCTTGTTCATGACCAGTGAAGAGATTGAACAGTTCGCACGCTGTGTGCAATGAAAAGAGGCAGATGTCCGTCGATTCGCTCCTGGTCACCGGCGGCCACTTCAATGTCCGCCGGTCACGGTATAGCCCGCCTTGCGCAGGTCCTCGGCCAGGTCCATTTCCATCTGCGCGGCAGCCTCGAACGGCATGGGGTTCAGATGCGCGTACAACTCGGGCATGAGCCGGACGCCATAGCGTTTGACCACCCAGGCCGCCTTGAGCCCCCGCTTGTGGTTTTGAAACCGCTCCTCAGGCGCCAATCCCGTCATGCCCACATAGACACACGGCAGGGTGGCGATGCGATCGGGATTCTCCGCCCGCACCTTCTTCAACCGGCCCGCCGCCGGATCGAGCAGCACCACATAGACATTGTGATGATGTGCCGCCGGCTGGGTCGCGCGCAATTGCCTGTACGTGCGCCGATGCATGCCACTGGACATCATGAACCCCGGCCAGACAGTCGTCGAGCCCTCAACAAACGTCAGACGGCCACACAACCCGGCTTGCCCCACCGCGGGAAGTGTTCTTTAATGAAGGCAATGAAGTACCGGCTCATCATTTTCGACTTCGATGGCACCCTGGCCGATTCATTGGCGTGGTTTGCGCACACGCTCAACACGCTGGCAGACCAGTACCATTATAAGAAATTGAGCCCGGCAGAACAGCAGGCCATGCGGGGTTATGACAACCACACCATTCTCAGGCAAATCGGCCTTTCCCCCTGGAAAATCCCCTTCCTGGGACGGCACTTGCGGCGCCTGATGAAGGAGGAGACCCACCGGTTCCGCCTCTTTCATGGAGTGGACGAGATGTTGCGTGATCTCTCGGGTTCAGGGGCGGTCCTGGCCCTGGCCAGTTCCAATGGCGCGGACAACATCGAGAGGATCATGGGGCCCGAACTCAGCGCCCTGATCCGCTATTACGAGTGCGGCGTGTCCATCTTTGGCAAGGCCTCGCGCATCAAACGCCTCCTGCGATTGACGCGCATCCCCGCCAGGGAGGCCATTTTGATTGGCGATGAGGTCCGTGACGGCGAGGCCGCGGCGCAGGCCGGTGTAGCCTTCGGAGCCGTTTCGTGGGGTTACAATACGTTGGAGGCCCTCAGCCAGTGCCGCCCCGCCGAGTCATTCACTTCGATCGATCACATGCACCATCGCCTGCTCTGACGCCGGGCACAGGCGGCAGCATCACCGTTTCTGTAGCTTGAGGAAGTTGGACAAAATGGTGCGGCCGCTTTCCGTCAAAATGCTCTCGGGATGGAACTGGACGCCCCAGATGGGGTATTGCTTGTGACGCACCCCCATGATCTCGCCCTCATCGGTTTCGGCGGTGATTTCCAGGCAATCGGGCAGCGTGTCGCGCTTGATGACCAGGGAGTGATACCGCGTGGCGGTGAAGGGATTGGGCATGCCCTCAAACAGATCGCGGCCATCGTGCCGGATGGGCGAGGTCTTGCCATGCATCATCCGGTAGTTCACCACCACCTCGGCGCCAAAGGTGTGCCCGATGCATTGGTGGCCCAGGCAGACACCGAACAGCGGCACCCGCGGCCCAAAGGTGCGGATGATCTCGTTCGACAGACCCGCCTCGCGCGGGGAGCACGGTCCGGGAGAAACCAGGATTCGCTCAGGACGCAGTTGCTCGATCTGTTCAATGGTCACCTGGTCATTGCGGTAAATCCGGATATCCGCCTGCATCTCGCCCAGATACTGGACCAAGTTGTAGGTAAAGGAATCGTAGTTGTCGATGACCAGCACCATATAAGTTACATCATACTGCCTGGCGCGCTCTGCGCCAGTGGTTAATCATTGCATGCCCCCTCTGTGTAAAAAACAACACCCCGCAACCTTCCAAGTTGCGGGGTGTCATGTCGCAAAAAGGGAGGCGTTTAGAAATCGCGTTGCCAACCCACACCAAAGTGGAACTTGCCCGTGTCGCCCGTGTATTTGCCGCTGTTGAGCGGGAAGCCGTAATCAAGCTTCAACGGACCAATGGGCAGGTTCAGCCGCAGACCGATACCCACGTCGTGCAGGTATTCGCCCATGTCAAACTGGTAGGAGTCCGCATACACGTTACCAATGTCGTAGAAGGTGACAAACCGCACACGCTCGATGATCGGAATGCTGTACTCGACCGATCCCATCCAGTAGGAATTACCGCCCGCCGGCTCGCCCTGCGAGAAGGTCTCATCCGAGCCTGCCCGGCGATACTTATAGCCGCGGAGGGTATTCATGCCGCCCAGGAAATAGCGCTCATAGATGGGCACCCAGGGCGTATCGCCATACTCCTCAGCCACGCCGACCCTGCCAATCGCCTCAATGATATGGCCTTCGGCAAATCCTTTGAAATACCAGGCCGTGCGCAGCTCCAGCTTGTAAAAGTCCTTTTCGCCGCCAAAGGGGCCGCCCGCCACATCCGTGAGGAATTCAGTGCGCTGCCCTGCGTCGGCCAGTTGCGAGCTGTTGCGGGTATCATACGCAATCGAGGTGCCCACCTTGGAGATCAGGCTGTAGCCCTCTTCCATCTTGATGGCTGGCGGCGCGTTGTCCTCCACATTGATGATGCCGATGTTTTCGAGCGTGTAGCTCACACCGCCAATCAGGAAGTCGCTGCCCAGCGCGCGGGTCAATCCCAGGCGCATGCCGGTCTGCCGCTGGTCGAAGTAATCGCTGAAGTAATTGAGCTCCCGGTGATAGAGATCGACGCTGAACGCGAGCTTTTTACCCAGGAACCATGGCTCAATAAAGGTGATGACGTAGTCCTGGCGCGCCGTACCCATTTGGACGCGGATGCGGAACTTCTGGCCGCCGCCGGTGAAATAGGGCGGATTGAACAGGTCAAAGTTGCCCTGGTTCACTTCGGCGAAACCCACCACTTCATCAATCGTGCTGAAGCCAGCACCCACGAGCAGGTTGCCCGTGTTCTTTTCCTCGACGCCCACCACGAGGTTCTTGCGGTTGGGCACTTCGGTGGGCTCGGGCTGGGCATCCACCTTTTCAAAGTACTGGAGTTGCTCCAGGCGGCGTTTGCTCAGCTTGACGCGCGTCATGTCGAACACCTCGCCAGGCGAGACCGCCAGTTCGCGCCGGACCACCTTGTCCTTGGTCTTGACGTTGCCACGAATCTCGATCTTCTCGATGTAGGATTTGTCCTTCTCCTCGATCTCGTAGGTCACGTCCATGGTGCTCGCCTCGGTGTTGGGCTTGCGAATCGGCTCAACCTTGGCATCCACATACCCACGGGCACCGTAGAAATCCTTGATGGCGTCCACATCCTTGGTCAGGCCCACCGGCGTGAAGGTCTGCCCCACCGTCAGGCGCAACCCCAATGGGTTTTCACCCTTCTTGCGCTTGGCCGGATCGATCAGCTTCTTGTGATCGTGGATCCATTTGACGATCTCGTCGGATTTGAAGAGCTGGTTGCCCTTGAAATCCACTGCACCCACCTTGTACTGCTTGCCTTCCTCGACAAAGAAGCGCAGGACCATCCACTTGGGATTCTTCTGGTCGAACTGCACGTCCTTGAGCTGAAAATCAATATACCCCTCGTTGCGGTAGAACTCGGCCAGCTTCTCCTTGTCGTCCTCAAACTGCTCGTCCTTGAGCACGCCGCTGCCCGTGAGCCAGGAGAACATCCAGCGCTTGCGGGTCTTGATGACCTTGCGCAGCTTCTTCTGCTCGAACGCCTTGGCGCCCACAAATTCCACCCGCTCGATCTTCACCTTGGGCGCTTCGGCGATTTCAAACACCACCGTCCCCTTGCCCGCCTTTTCATCGATGTTCTCGACGTACTTGACCTGCGTCTTCTGGTAGCCCGCCTTTTGGTAGTACTTGAGGATTTCCTGGGTGTCGGAAAAGAGCTTGCGCTCATCGAGCGGCTCACCCGGCTTGGAGGTTACCTTCTTGAGGAGCCGGGAACGGGAGTACTTCTTGTTGCCTGAAAATTGGATTTCCGTGAGCACCGGCTTGCCCTGCATCACATAGACGAGGTTCACCCCCGCATCGGTCCGTTCTTCAGAGACCTGGATGTTGCGGAAAAAGCCGGTCGCGTACAGGGTGCGGATGTCATCGTCGATCGCCGAGCGGGTGTAGGCATCGCCCTCGCGAACGCGGATGTTGCCACGAATGAGCGCCTCGCTGGCTGCCTGCGGGCCCACGTGCTGGATGGTGATTCTGCCAATGGGCGGACCCGGCTGGGTCTGGGCATGGGACGCCGGAGCGCACAACATAAGAAGCGCGACCAGCATGGCGCAGCGGCGAACGAATAATTTCATGACCTTTTAGTTCTCAGACGGCACATCTTCATCACTGACCCTCGAGGCGCTCTCAAAGCGCGTATAACCTTTCAAGAAGGTCAGATTGACATCCCCAGTCGGACCATTGCGCTGCTTGGCTATCAACAGGTTAACAGCCACCGCATCCTGTTCTTCACGCGGGCCATCATCATCCTCGCCACCGCCGTTGGGCTTGTAGAGCAAGCCCACCAGGTCGGCGTCCTGTTCGATGGCCCCAGATTCGCGCAAGTCTGACAAGCGGGGTTTGCGGTTCTTTTCCTTCTCAACCTCGCGGTTAAGCTGGCTCAGGACAATGACCGGCACATCCAATTCCTTGGCCAGCGCCTTGACGCCATTGGAAATATCCGCAATTTCCTGTTGTCGATTGTCTGCTCGCTTTGAAGTAGAATGAAGCAACTGCAAGTAGTCAATCACAAAGAGCTTGATGTCATGCTGTTGGGCCATGCGCCGGGCCCGCGCCCGAAGCTGCAAAATGGACAGGCCGGGCGTGTCGTCGATAAATAACGGCGCCGTCGCCAGTTTGGTCGCCGCATTGGTGATCTTGGGAAAATCCCGCTCCGCCAGAAAACCATCCCGAATATCCCGCATGTTCACCCGCGCGCGGGAGCAAAGCATGCGCAGGACCAGGGATTCGGCCGTCATTTCCAGGCTGAACACCCCCACCGCAAGATGCTGATCCACCACCACGCTTTCGGCGATGTTCATGGCCAGCGAGGTTTTACCCATGCTGGGACGCGCGGCGATGATGATCATTTCACCCCCATGCAACCCGCTGGTCAGCTTGTCCAGATCCGGAAACCCGGTGGAAACACCCGTCAGCCCCCCCTGTCGGGCGTGGTATTCCTCAATGGTGGTGATGGCGTGATTGACCAGTTCCTTCACCCCACGGATGCTGGTCTCCTCACGGTCTTCACTGATCCGGAGGACGTCCTTTTCCACCTCGTCGAGCAGCGAATCCACCTCCCCCTCATAATCATAGATGCGCCCCACAACATCCGTGCAGGTGCGAATCATGCGCCGGAGGAGGTTTTTTTCCCTTACGATATCGAGATAGTAGGACAAATTGGCCGCTGAAGGCACCGCTTCCAGCAACCCTGCCAGGTAACCCAGCCCCCCCACCTGATCCAAGATCCCCTTATCCCGCAACCGCTGCTGAACAGTGATGAGATCGATGGGCGCCTTGGTGTCGTACATCTCCACCAAATGCTCGAACAGGCATTGGTGGCGCAAATCGTAGAAAACCGTCAGACCGCCTTTGAGCTTTTCGAGGCAGTAGCCCAGGTTCTCGTTGGGCGCGAGGAGGATACAACCCAACACTCCACGCTCCGCGTCCAGGGAATGCGGGGGCAACCGGTCCAGCTTGGGCGTGGACACGGTGGCCTTGGGCCGCCGGGGCGGTTTGCCTGCCGGCGTGCTTGCATGTGCATTCTCTTCCAAAGAATCGAGCATGCCCCCAGCATGGCGACAAGCCCCCTCCCAAGGCAATCGTTTGTTATGCGAGATACCACCAGTTTATTAACAGCTTATTGACCAAGCCAAACCAAATGGCTTCTGGCATGGCATCGTTTGAATCATGGTTTTGGCTTCTTAATCACCTCAAACATCTCATCGGGCGGCTTAATAGAATGACTGGGTGTAAACAACGCATTTGTGGGTAAGCCAAGAAGTGCAAAGTAGTTTGTGGGCAATGGGATCCTAAGAGCTTTCGCCACTGTGGCATTACAGAATTCGGTAACGTTCGAGCTTATCCCGGAGATTTCCAACTGAAGCGATCCCTTTTTGGACTCCCAACGGACCACATAAAGGGGCAAGGGATAGAATACGCCGTTGCTATCGTATTTCCATTGCTTGAGCTTGTTCGGCTTCTCAGCGACGTACTCTTTCAGACCAATGCTCTCCATCGCATGGCGGGCCACCGTCAGGCTCTTGTCCAATGTCAGACAACTCTTTTTCTGTGCCAAGGCGTCTCCCGCCTCATCATTGCCTACGAAGGTGTTGGCATGGTATCGCCGATCGCGAAAGAGGCCGAAGCTTTGATTATCCACAGTAAAGCTATACAGATTGTTAATCCCCAGCGTGGCATCCCATGAATTGGTGCGCGGCCTGGCGAAAAAATAGGTCACCTCGTTGGTTGTAAGCGGCTTGGGTGCCTCCAGGTTCCATTTCTCGCAAAAATATGAGGCCTGGGTCAGCATGACACTTAGCACATATTGTTGGAATGCAACCGTGTTGGTCGGAATAACACCCCATAAAGACACCAATATGTTCGTCATTTTTATTCCTCAAGTACAAACCACCCTATCCATGTATCTGATAATGAGTAACCTCGTGACCACCCCAAGCACTCTGCGGCAGAGGTAATGAAAATCATGTTTGAATCCTCTTCATTGTGGGCCTTATTAAGCAGATTAAACTCCCTACGGGCGGATTATTCAATTTGATTCCTGGTTTGATCATTTATCCGATTGCAACACCGTCACTATTCCTCGGTTGGTTGACTTAGCCAGAACGATTCAGATGGAACATGGAAAGCACAGTTTAGCAAACTGGATAATTGTAGGCATTTGATCTAAACGGAAATGTTGCAAATGCAGTACAAGGAACATATTCTGAACGCCTTGGCAAACAAACAGACTGACGGGTGCAAAAGAAGAGTCCATGAGCATAAACATTCAGGCTGTAATCGATCGAAGCGAGCAGGGAGTCACTCGCCCCTTTTTTTGTGAAGCTGAAGATGGTTTACGCTATTTTGTCAAGGGTGAATATGCTGGGAAACGTGCTCTGATTTGTGAGTGGATCGCCGCGCATATTGCCAGGTGCATGGGACTGCCGATTCCTGACTTTTATCAGGTAAACGTGCCCAGGGAACTGGTTGGACTCAGTGCTCGAGACGATATTAAGGATCTTGGCTCAGGGATTCAATTCGGTTCCCAATTCGTCAAAAATACCTGCGAGTTGAGTTATCAGTTGATTGAACAGATTGATATTCGACTGCGTGCCAGTATCCTTTTATTCGACTACTGGATCATGAATGGGGACCGCGCTTTGAATGAGAACGGAGGTAATCCCAATATTCTATGGTCTCATCATGAAAAGAAGGCTTATATCATAGATCATAATCTAGCATTTGATTGGGACAAAAATCCGGATTTCTGGAGCACACATCTTTTCCGCTCAGCATGTACTGCATGGGATACTGACTTCCGGACGCAGTACGAACTGTTGATGGACAACATTATGCAAGAGCTGCCTGTCTGGTGGCAGGCAATGCCAACAACTTGGACAGAAGTTGACATAGGATTTACGTTGGAGTCAGTCAGAGAAAAACTCTGGCGATATCGGACTGAACACGATACGTTTTGGGGGGTTCAATGAACGCCGTGGTGTGCAATTATTCAATCTTGCGTTTTCGCCCATATCGGGAGACGGGGGAATTTGTAAATGTGGGGGTCGTCCTGCAGTGTCCCCAATTCGGATATCTAGGGTATCTCGTTGAACGAAGAAAACATAAGCGGATTACTGACTTTTTCCCCGAGCTCGATTTGGATATCTACAAAACTGGCCTGGATGGTCTAATAAAAGAGTTGAACCGCCTTAACACCGGGGAAGTCCACAATGGGCAATTGTTTTTTGGAGAAGAAGCTCGGGTTCGAAATGCGATCTTCAAAGAGCTGGTTCGCCCCCGAGAATCTCTGTTTAACTATAGCGATATAGCAACAGTCCTGGCTACTAATCCCGAGGCCAAGTTGCAGGAATTGTTCAATTTTCATATCGAGAGGCAATTTGCTCAGGAACGTGAATACCAGGAAACCATCATGCGGCACGAACTGAATGGTTTTCTTCAAAAGTTCGACTTAGCTCGCTTTTACAGGCTGAATCAGCAAATTGGAGACGATTCGTACAAAATCTCATTACCATTTGTCCATTACGAAGATGAGGCTCCCAAAAAGGCCATCAAGCCTCTTCATCTCGATAAGCCAGACCCAACGGATATTTATCGGCACGGAGACTCTTGGATTTCGAGTGTCTGTCGGCTGCGAAAAAAAAACCAGCTACCAAAATCCTTTTTGTTTACAGTGAAGTATCCTCCAAAAGAGGGGCAAAGCTTAGTTGCGGCTCGGGAGATATGTGCTTCCCTTCAGGAGTACGACACACAAACCGTTTCCTTTTCCGATTGTGATGCGATTCAGGCCTTCGCCCGTTGTTAAAAGATTCAGGTGTTCTAACAACTAGGAGCAAATTGGAATTAGGGCGAGTCTTTATAATTATAATTTCTTGAACACGATAACTTTGCACTACGCCAATACTTCACGGTGTTATGCACGTGAGTTCACCTTCGTTGATTTCATTCGATCTGAAAGCGATTAAGATAATTGACTCAGCCAAAACGATTTAGATTGAAAAGAGAATGCGGTGTTTGGCGAATTAGGGGTGAGTCTTCCTCTTGTCACAGCCTCCTTCATTGTCTATCTTGTTGGCTGTTAACCGATAATCACGTACGCCATGAAGACC
>CAZIDG010000029.1:33712-46945 GCA_964538065.1 uncultured Verrucomicrobiota bacterium | reverse complement strand
CGCTGGCCGAAGGGGCGAGCGAGCAGGCGGCATCGATTGAGGAGACGAGCTCCTCGCTGGAAGAGATGTCGAGCATGACCAAGCGCAATGCCGAGAGCGCCGGACGTGCCAAGAACCTGGCCATGGAAGCCCGCCAGGTGGCCGAAACGGGCATGGCGAGCACGCAGCAGATGACGGCCGCCATGAACGAGGTGAACAAATCCAGCCACGAGATGCGCCAGGCGATGGAAGCCATCAAGCACTCCAACGACGACATCGCCAAGATCATCAAGACGATCGACGAGATCGCCTTCCAGACGAACATCCTGGCGCTCAACGCGGCGGTGGAAGCGGCCCGCGCCGGGGAGGCGGGGATGGGGTTTGCAGTGGTGGCGGACGAAGTGCGCAACCTCGCGCAACGCAGCGCCCAGTCGGCCAAGGAAACCGCCGGGAAGATCGAAGCCGCCATCGCGCGGGGTGAGGATGGGGTGAAGATGAGCGCCCGGGTGACCGAGAGCCTGCAGGAGATCGTGACCAGCGCGCAGGGGGTGGAGAAGAACCTGCAAGCGATTGTGGAGAAGGTGAGGCAGGTGGACGGGATGGTGGCGGAGGTTGCGGTGGCGTCCGAAGAGCAGCAACGGGGTGTGAGTCAGATCAACACGGCGGTGAGCCAGATGGACAAGGTGACGCAGAGCAACGCGGCCAACGCGGAAGAGAGCGCGAGCGCGTCCGAGGAGCTCAACGCCCAGGCCGAATCGCTCAAGGAAGCCGTGCGCGATCTGTTGCGCCTTGTGGAAGGGGGGTCCGCACAGGTAATGGCTGCACACCCGGCAGCAACCGCCAAACGCCAGCCGATCGTTAAAACAGCGGCAGCCCTTTCGGGCAACGCTAACGGGAATGGAAATGCCAACGGGAAGACCACGCATCGGTTGAGCGGCGTGACAGCGTCCACGGTGCGTTCAGCGATTCCCATGGAAGAGAGTTTCAAGGACTTCTAATCCAACCTTTCATAACGGCCCCAACACCATGTTGGGGCCGTTTTCATTTATCCTGTCCAAAAGCCAACGGTTGGAGTAGTTATTATCTGGAAGGCTGTACGTTAACGTTATGATTGATAAAGTTGCCCAATTACTGCAGACGAGCATGGAGAATGTCTTCTCCACCATGCTCCAGACAAAAGTGCAGTATGTGGCCGAAGGAGAAGCACCCACCGAAGAGTCACGATTGGTTATCGGCTCGATCGGTATAACAGGTGATTTTTCCGCAATAGTTTACATCAAATTCGGCGAAAAATCGGCAATCGATATCACGAGCCGGATGCTGGGGATGCGTCCACAGGAGATTGACAGTCCTGAAATGGTCAATGATGCCATAGGTGAACTGACGAACATGATTGTGGGGTTCGTCAAAACGTCGCTCTGTGATCAGGGCAATCCGTGCGTGATGACCATTCCGACCGTATTTCATGGAGCAGAACTGGCCATCGCCACGGGCACCTCATGCATGCGAAAGGTGTTTCATTCGACCTATGAAGGGCATTTCGTATCCGTCCAGATCATCAGCCGTCCCGCTCGCAAGTGATCCTTAAACCAAGCCTTGCCAAACGCAAGTAATTGGGGTGAAATGGCCTGAGCATAAACCTATGGAACAACAGGCAAATTCACGCTGCGATTTTAACGAACATAAGCTGCCGTGGATCGTTGCGGCGGCGGCCTTGGTGCTATACCTGGTCACTCTCAACCATTGGGTAACCGTTTCGAGTATAGGGACCGTGGCCAAGGTGGCCCGCTGGGATTGGTGGTCTTTAAACCTCCAGGCCCCCCTCTTTTACATCGTCACTTATCCGACACATTTTCTTTCTTCAAACCTTCAGCTTCTGGTGTTGAATGTGTTTAGTGCCTTGTGTGGCGCTGGCGCACTAGGCTTGCTGGCACGTTCGGTAGCGATGTTACCCCACGACCGCACCCGCGATCAGCGCATTCGTGAACAGAGTGAGTACTCCATGCTAAGCATCGCAGGGGCCTGGATTCCGCCGGTGCTGGCCGCGGCAGCTTTTGCAGTGCAACTAACCATGTGGGAACACTCCACAGCGGCGACGGGTGAAACGTTCAACCTTCTGCTCTTTGCCTATGTAGTGTATTCGCTGCTGGCATTTCGGTTGGACCAAAAGGAGAACCGTCTGTACATCGCCTCCCTTGTGTTCGGTCTGGCCATTACCAACAATTGGGCCATGATTGGCTTTGCACCACTATTCATTGTGGCCTTGATATGGATACGTGGATTTGCGTTTTTTAACTTCTCATTCCTGGTTCGAATGCTGTGTTTTGGTTTGGCAGGGTTGCTCCTCTATCTCTACCTGCCTCTGGCAGAAGTCACTTCAGGTGATTCCACCATGAGCTTTTGGGATCTCATGAAGACCCAATTAGGCCTGCAGAAGAAGCTGCTCTTCAGTTTTCCTCGCTATGCCCTGGTATTATGTGCCCTCTCGTCCATCTTGCCGGTTTTTGTCATCAGTTTTCGTTGGCCCTCAACGGTTGGCGACACCAGCATCGTTGGCAACGTGTTGACTCTCTTGATGTTCCGGGTTGTCCACATCCTTTTCCTGATCGTTTGTGTATGGGTCATGTTCGATCCGCCCTTCAGCCCCAGGGCTCGCGGATTGGGGTGGCCGTTTTTGCCGTTATATTTCCTGAGTGCGCTCTGCGCGGGCTACTGTGCCGGTTATTTTCTGCTGGTCTTTGGCACGGAACCAGAACGCCGCCATCATCACGGCTCCTCCGGTGGTGCCCTGCTTGGGCGAGCGTTGGCGGGCTTGGTTTGGGTGGCAGTGGTCGCGATTCCAGCAGCCTTGATTTACCATAACTGGGCTCATATCAAGGAAAATGGCAGCCAGTATCTGAGCAAAATGGCTCAAGCCTTGACAGAAAACCTTCCAGCGCAGGGAGCCATCCTGATGAGTGAAGAACCACTCAACCTCTATCTGGTCCAGGCTCATTATGCCCGCAACGGCCAAACAACCCCGCATCTTCTGGTGGATACCCGCACCATGCCGTACAAGTCGTATCACCAATCGCTGCGTCGCCATTATGGCAATCGCTGGCCTGAAGTATTTACCAAAGCAGAGTATCCCAACTTTCTCGAGGCCATCCCCCTCACGCAGATGATGACCCTCCTTTCGCGAAGCAACGCGGTATATTTCCTGCATCCTTCGTATACCCATTACATGGAAGGCATGTATGCGGAGCCGGTGGGCGCAGTGTATCGACTGCAGGCCTACAATCGAGGCATGGTTACCCCGCCCCCGCTCACGAGCAATTTGGTGGCATTCAACCAGGCTTACTGGACCCAAAAAGGGCCCGAACTGCGAGCCATTGCGCGCCCTTCGGCAGACGATGACACCGTCACCGTACAATCAGATGCGTTTTTCGCCATGCGGTTCTTCTCCCGTGCAGTGAACTATTGGGGCGTGGAGCTGCAAAAACAGGGCCTGGTGAAGGAAGCAGGACAGGCATTCGACCTTGCGCTGGCGTTGAACGCCAACAACGAGGTTGCTTTGATCAACCAGAAGTTCAATCGCAACCTTGCCAAGGGGCTGAAGGCGCCTGTGGAACTGGAACCCATGTTCGAGGAGAATGTGCGGCTGAAATACCGGGTTTGGAACGAAATCATTCGCGCCAATGGTCCGTTTGACGAGCCTCACTTTACAAAACAAATGGGCGAGAACCTCGCTCTTGCCACCCCGTCCCTGATCCGCCAATCCGCCCATCAGTTCCTGCGCGTGTTGGCCCTGGATCCAGGGAGCATGGAATCAGCAGTCTGGCTGGCCAACATGTATTTGAAATCACGCCAGCCCGAGAAGACGCTTGAACTGGTCAAGTCGATGCGCAACCGGGAATCGGGACAACCTCTGAGCCTGGCCAACCAGCATGAACTGACCCGTTTGGAGGCCTGGGCCTATTCGTTCCAAACCAATCTTCCCGCAGCGGTCAAGGTCATCGAGGAAGCCCGTCAAAAAGATCCGGGCGAACCCTCATTGCCGGAAACCCTGTCCCAGATTTACCTGCAAAACGGCCAGTTCACAAACGCTCTGGCCGCCCTGGAGCATCAACTCAAGCTCGATCCCAACAACATGAAGGCCCTGTTTAACAAGGGAGCCTTATTGATCCAGCTGCGCCAATTTGAACCGGCGATTGCTGTCCTGAGCCGCGTGCTTGAATCCGAGCCCAAAAACGACGCCGCACGGATGAACCGAGCCATTGCCAACCTCCAAAGCGGGAAGCTGGACGATGCCGAAAGCGATTATAAACTCCTTCTGGAACTTATCCCGGACTATTACAGAGCCTACTACGGGTTGGGCGAAATCTCCCGCAAGCGCAACAACCGCGAAGAAGCTGTGAAGGCCTATGAGAACTACCTGCGAACAGCGCCGACAGATGCCGAGGAAACCCAGACCGTGCGTAAAATGCTCGCGGAATTAAAGGCTGGTGGCGCCACGAAATAGCGCCCGTCCCTGCCACAAGGCGGTTGTTTGTGGGATTTCTCACGTTATATTTTTGCGTTTTGGCGCTTGCAGCATTGGTCTCCTTTGCCACCCTGCCCTTGTGGCAGAACCTCTGCTGGCGCACGGGCCTGGTGGATGATCCAGGCCATCGCAAGATACACTCCACGCCCATAGCGCTGGCTGGAGGGCTGGCCGTCATGTCCGGCCTGGTGGTTCCAATTCTCTTGGGGGTTGGGGGGGCTTTTTACGCTGGAATTGAGAATCAACTGATCAACCTGCTCCAGCATGGCTTTAATCGTCGCGGCCTTCAGGTGGCCGCCCTTTTGGCAGGAGCGCTGGGCATGCTCCTTCTGGGACTTCTTGATGACAAATACGAGCTTCCCCCCCTCACCAAATTTGGGGGTCAACTGCTTCTGGCAATGCTTGTTGCTGCGGCAGACATCCGGATCACCCTCTTTGTCAACAACATCGGATTTAGCTACGCCATCACCGTCCTGTGGATCCTCACGCTTACCAATGCGTTTAACTTCATGGACAACATGAATGGGTTATGCGCGGGCTTGGGAGCCATAGCCGCCTGGGCCTTTGCCTGGAGTGCTGCCATTCATGGACAATACCTGGTGGCCCTCCTGGCCTGTCTTTCATGCGGAGCCTTGGTGGGATTTCTACCCTGGAACTTTCCGAAGGCTGTGGCGTTCCTGGGGGATGCAGGCAGCCACCTCACAGGATATTGGCTGGCGATACTGGCCATCCTGCCACATTTTTATTCCGTCTCAAATCCCAAACCCTGGGCAGTGCTCGCTCCGCTGGTGATTCTGGCTGTCCCGCTGTTGGATCTTGTGTGTGTAGTCATGATCCGCCTGCGTCTCGGAAAGCCTTTCTATATTGGAGACAACAACCACCTCTCGCATCGATTGGTGCGCCGCGGATACAGCCGGACAACGGCCGTTCTCATCATATGGTTCCTGGCAGCACTCGCAAGCTGCCTGTCTGTGCATCTTCTAAGCTGACCGTGTTTCGCCTTGAGGAAGGCCTGCTCTCGGCAGGCTTGTCCTTTTGATCCATTTTGCCTAAGGTAAGGGCATGCGATTGTACTGGATTTGTCTGGCGTTGGCCTGGCATGGCATTTTGGGCACCCTGCATGCCGACGTCATTCATTTAAAGGATAAAGCGGCCATTTCGGGTCGAATTGTGGTCGAAAAAAGTGACCAGGTCGCCGTGGATGTGGGCTACACGGTTTTGGTGGTGCCACGCGCCCATATTGAACAGATTGAACGTGGCGAAACCAAGGTCAAATCCACCAAGCCATCTTCCCAGACCAGCAAGAACGAGCTCTACTATGCATACACAACCCCGCCCGCGGAACGCAGCGTTAAGGAACTGGCCAGCCAATTGGGCGAAGCTGTTGTGCAAGTGCGAACCCCCAGCGGATTGGGATCGGGCTTTATCCTCAACGAAGAAGGCTATCTGATTACCAATTTTCATGTCATCGAGAACGAGACCCAAATCTCCATCGAAGTCTATCATCAGAAAAACGGAGCGCTGGACCGCCGAACCTACAAGCAGGTGCGCATCATCGCCTTAAACAAATTTGCCGATCTGGCCCTGCTGGAAATCGAGGATGAAGGCGCACCGCGTTTCAAACATGTCAACCTTGGCAATGCGGAGACCTTGACTGTTGGGGACCGGGTGTTTGCCATCGGCAGCCCCCTGGGGTTGGAACGTACAGTGACCGAAGGCATTTTGAGCACCAAGACCCGGGAAATTGAAGGCACCCTCTATATGCAAACCAGCGCCCAGATCAACCCAGGAAACA
The DNA here is from genome assembly GCA_964538065.1 of uncultured Verrucomicrobiota bacterium. GTDB lineage: Bacteria > Verrucomicrobiota > Verrucomicrobiia > Limisphaerales > UBA1319. The sequence goes on along the minus strand of CAZIDG010000029.1, from coordinate 40,649 downwards.
GTGGAGGACCGCTTTTCAATCTGCGCGGCGAAGTCATTGGTGTCACCAATATGAAAATCACTTTCGGTGAAGGTCTGGGATTTGCCATTCCGATCGAGAATGTCGTTTATTTTCTCAAGAACCGGGATGCCTTTGCCTACGACAACGACAATCCACGCAACCCATATCGATATCTTGAGCCTCCCAGCCGCACCGACAGGTCGCGAAGCGGAGCGAGAAAGACATCCTGATTCTGGCGGAGCGCAAGCCTTGGATTGGATCACGCTTGCCGTCCGCCGCAGACCACGTCAATAATAAGCCATGTACAAAATAATTGGGGCTGATGGAGTCGAATACGGCCCGGCCACCGCCGAGCAGATTCGCCAATGGATTCGCGAAGGTCGTGCCAACGCCCAGACCTCAATCAAATTGGACACCGAAGCCGAGTGGCGTCCCCTGGGCCAAATGCCCGAGTTCGCGTCTGACTTTGCCGCCCCTCCTCCGGCGATTCCTGCCCCCCCCATCTTCCCGGATGCGGACACCACAGCGGCAGTATCCATGGATGAAGTTGTCAGCCGTGATTACACACTTGATATTGGTCTCTGTCTGAGCCGTGCCTGGGAACTCTTCAAAGCGAATGCCGGTTTGCTGGTTGGAGTTGCCACAGTCTTCATGCTGATCACGTTGGGTTGTTCCGCCATCCCCGTAGTCGGTGGGCTCATCAACCTGGTCATTTCCGGGCCATTGTACGGTGGTCTGTTTTTGGTCTTTCTGAAACTGATGCGTGGACAGCCTGCGGCATTCCCAGATCTGTTTGAAGGATTCAACCAGTGTTTCACCAACCTCATGCTCACCCAAATTGTCGTGGGTGTCCTTACCTGTTTGAGCGGCATCCTTGTTTACGCGGGCATCATTTTGAACCTGGTGGTGCATGCCGAGACGGCTCATGTCATCGGATGGATGCTGATCCTGGTAGGAATGATTCCGGTTATTTATCTCTCCGTCTCCTGGATGTACGCGATCATTCTTGCCATGGATAAAGGGCTCGATTTCAGGCGCGCCATGGAATTGAGTCGGCAAAAGACAGGCCAGCACTGGTTCATGAATTTCGCATTGGTGCTGGTGGGAACGGTCCTCGCAATTCTCGGTCTGCTATGCTGTTTTGTGGGCGTTCTTGTAACGGTCCCTGTGTTTATTGCCGCCTTTGTGTACGCCTATGAGGATATTTTCGGCCCCGGACCCGTGCAAAAAGATTGATCGCTCCAAGGCCTGGGCCCTGCTTTTGGCCAACGTTTTTGTACTGCCCGGCCTGGGCACCATGGCGGCCGGTCATAAGCTTCATGGCCTGTGCCAGGCCATGGTGGCCCTTGCAGGCATGGTCGCCAGCGCGGCAGGCTGCGGCGCAGTCGCCTGGCGCTATTTTCATCTGCATCAGGTGCCAGAAATCACGAATCCCGAATTTCTGATTGCACTAGCGGGCATCACGGTCTTTGGCACCGCCTGGCTATGGGCGCTCACGACAAGCATTTTCATCCTGTTGAACACCGACTCGGACACGCGCCCCCATAATCCACCGACCATCAAGTCCTGAACGTCGTTTCGCCATCCGATAATACCGTCGGAAAGCATTTGTTTGGATTTGCCAAGGAACGCCAGAGATTCTACCATGCGCTGGTATTCTCACAGGGCGGATCACGCGTCTGGTTTTATGAAGGCCTATGGAAGAACCTATCATCATCGTCATTTTAATGGTTGTCGGTCTCATCATCGGCTTGCCCATTATTGCCATTGTTAAGGCCGCCCGTGTCTCACATCGTTTGGAGGAATTGTTGGAAAGGCTGCGCATTCTCGAGGCGGAATTACGTAATTTGAAGGGCGTGGAACACCCTCCAAAAACGGATCGAAACATAACGATCGCCCCCCGGGTAACGCAAACAACCAGCCCCACACAAAGCGAGTCCGTTCCTCCCTTGATTCCAGCTAAAACAACGCCGCCCACGCCAAGCGAACCTGCCCCCTCACCCATAATGGCATCCACCACGATGGCTCCTGTCCAAGCAGAGACCAAGAAAAGCCCCCCTGCCCCATCGATGCCAATTCACCCCACGATCCAGATTGATAACCCGTTTGCCAATATCAACTGGGAGCAATTCTTGGGAGTCAAACTGTTTGCATGGGTTGGTGGACTGGCGCTTTTTCTGGGCATAGCCTTTGCAGTGAAATATTCATTCGATCAGGGTTTGATCAGCCCGCCAGTACGCGTTGCGCTTGGTTTTATGACGGGGCTTGGACTGGTGGTGGGTGGATTGTGTCTGGCACGAAAACAATATGCAGTCACGGTGCAAGCTTTGTGCTCGGCAGGTTTGCTGGTTTTGTATGCCAATATTTTCGCTGCCACGTCCTTTTACCATTTGATTTCGGGCGGATTGGCATTTCCGCTAATGATCCTGGTCACAGTCACAGCCTTTCTTCTGGCAGTACGTCTGAATGCAGTTGCTGTCGCCGTGATGGGATTGGCAGGAGGATTTCTCACACCTCCCCTGCTCTCCACCGGCGAAAATAATCCCCTGGGACTCTTTGCCTATGTGACCGTGCTGGACATTGGATTGATGGCTGTAGCCTTCCGAAAACGGTGGGGTTACCTATCCTTCATGGCCGCCCTTGGAACACTGGTCATGCAATGCGGCTGGGCGAACAAATTTTACACCGTGCCGGAAATGGGCACAGCGCTCGCGGTGTTCCTCTTCTTCGCGTGGTTGTTCACGGCCGTTCATCTCTGGGCGCATCAACGCAAGCAGGACGACAAATTCCTGATGATTGGAGCGCTGATCATGCCGCTGGCGCTGCTGGTGTTGTCAAATGTGCTGCTTCTGAATCCCCGGCTGGGCGGAGGCGAGCACCCGCTACTCTTGTTCGCATGTGTCTTTGCAGCCGATGCGGCCCTGCTTCTGACAGCATGGTTTAAGGACGAACTGCGTGATCTGGACGTGATGGCGGGAGGCATCGTATACTGGCTGCTGGCCTATTGGACCCTGGACTTTTTAAAGCCCGAAACCCTCAATCATGCTCTTGCCTTGTATCTATGCTTCGCCGTCATGCATTCGGTCTTTCCCGTGGTGGCAGGACGGTATCGTCCGGCCGCAACGCCGGTCTGGTGGTCACAGTTGTTCGCCCCCCTGGCGCTGATCTTGTTGCTGATACCCATTTTCAAACTGTCCATCGTGCCGATCGTTGTCTGGTTTGCGGTCCTGTTGGTGGATCTGGTGGCCATTGGATTGGCATTTCTCACAGCCTCGGTGCTGGGCTTGCTGGCCGCACTGGTCTTGACCATGGTGGCCATGGGATGCTGGATCCTGTCAGGCCCCACGGATGCTGCGAACCTGGTCTATTGCTTGCCAATAGTCGCTGGATTCGGCCTTTTCTTCTTTCTGGCAGGCCTATTCGCCATCAAGAAGTCGATGTTTTCCTCTGAAAGCACAGCGCAAGCCATGGAATCCGCTCAGGAAGCAGGAACATCCTGGTTGTCCAATCTCACCAACAAGCGTCTGGCGGAACATGTGCCCGCCATGTCGGCCGTCCTCCCATTTCTACTGTTGATCATGGTGGTGGAGCGGCTGTCACTCACCAATCCCTCGCCGGTGTTTGGCTTGGCCGCACTATTGCTGGTATTGCTCATGGGATTGGCATGGACGGGCAAGGCGGACGTCCTGTGTCTGGTAAGCCTCGTGTGTGTTTGGTGCGTCGAAAGCACCTGGCAATTCCGGCGATTTGATACAGATCATGCCGGGATAACCCTGGCATGGTATCTGGGATTCCAGACCGCATTGGTCCTGTTCCCATTTCTATTCCAGTCCAGGATGACCGGAAGGTTGTTGCCGTGGATGGCGTCGGCTCTGGCCGGGCCAGTCCACTTTTTTCTTGTTCATCGTGTCGTCAAGGCTGCCTGGCCTAATTCCTACATGGGCCTGCTGCCCGCCCTCTTTGCCATTCCCGCCCTGGCGGCGCTGGCACGCGCAATACAAGTCGCAGCCGGAGGCGAGCGACATCAGAAATCGGTGCTGGCGTTTTTTGGAGGCGTGGCCCTGTTCTTTATCACCCTCATTTTCCCCATCCAATTTGACCGGCAGTGGCTCACCCTGGGATGGGCCGTGGAAGGCATGGCCCTGTTATGGCTTCTGCACCGGATTTCCCATGAAGGCTTGAAATGGACGGGTGTGGGCTTATTGACCGTGGTGTTCATCCGATTGGCACTCAATCCAAGCGTGTTGCAATATCATATGCGCTCCGGCACGCCGGTTTTCAACTGGTACCTCTACACCTATGGCGTAACGAGCCTCTGTCTCTTCGCAGGCGCCACCTTGCTCAATCCGCCACGGGACCAATTAAAAGGCATCGCTGTTCCCCCGTATCTGAGAGCCATGGGCACCATTTTAGCCTTCTGGCTGCTGAACATCGAAATCGCGGATTACTTCAGTGTGGGAACATCCATCCAATTTGATTTCTCCGGGAATTTTGCCCGCGATATGGCCTATTCCCTGGGATGGGCAGTCTTTGCCCTGATCCTGCTGGTGGTGGGCATTCATCGCAAAACCCGGCCTGCGCGCTATGCCGGCATTGGTTTATTAACCATCACCATGCTGAAGCTCTTCCTGCATGATCTGTGGAGTCTGGGTGGTTTGTACAGGATTGGATCGTTCATTGGTCTGGCACTCGTGCTGATCGTCGTGTCATTTTTGTATCAACGCTATCTGGCGCCATCAGCGGATGGCAAGCAGCCGGAGAAAACAACATGAAATTCAAATGGGGATTGGCGGCATGGGTCGGGCTCATGGTTGTTGTGGCATCGGGCGCTGCATTGCCCGAAGCCTGGAAGTTCGACCAAACCATCACGATTGATGCCAGGGGATTGATCAAAATCGAGGTTCCCATTGAAACCATCGACCACGCGCGACCAGCCCTGGAGGATCTCCGTTTGTTCAACGCCCAGGGAGTGGAAGTTCCTTATTTGATCGAGCGTCCTATCCAGGTTCCTGCGGCAGTCCGACCACCCCGCAATATCCATGTCACCCTGCAACCTGAAGCCACAGTTGCAGTTCTGGAAACGGGTTTGACCCAGGCTGTGGATGGACTGTTCCTGGAATCGCCCGCCCGGGATTTTATCAAGTCGACCTTGATCGAAGGATCGCAGGATGGAAAGGCCTGGCGGAGGCTCGTTGAAGGCGAGCCGGTATTTCGGCAGGCTTTGGGTGCCAACAAGTTACATTTGTCAATGCCCGCCGGTCCATGGAACTGGTTACGCGTGACACTTGATGACCAGCGTTCCGCCCCCATCCCCATCACGGGGGCGCAGATTCAAGCAGCCAGTCCAGAACCCGCGCCAGAGCAATCCATTGGGCTTCAGGTTGTCGATCGCGAGGAAAGCCCAGGGCGCACCCGCCTCATGCTTCGTTTGGCTGCGGGTTCAATCGTATTGGCTGGCATAACGATTGAAACACCAGAACCGCTCTTTACGCGCCACGTGAGCCTTTGTCGACCCTGCGTGGAGGAAAATGAAATTCGTGAAACCATGCTGGTTGAAAGCACCTTGTATCGAATGGCTTCAGATAAATATCCTGTGACATCGAATCTGACGTTCGCAAGAGATGTGGCCGTGTCTGGTAAAGAACTGATCATGACCATCGAGAACAACGATTCTCCCCCCCTGGCCATCACAGCCGTACGGGGTACTCGGCGTCCCGTTTATCTCACCTGCATGGCCACCGAACCCGGTCTCTTTCATTTGTTGAGCGGCAATGCCTCCTGCACCGCACCCAAATATGATTTGGCGGCCATGGCTCATGACGTGTCAGGTCGCTGGACACCTTCGCAGGCCGGGCCATTTGTGACCAATACCGCCTATCGTCAAACGGCTCCCTTGCCCGAGGTCGCCGAATCGGGTGCCGCTCTTGACACCAGCGATTGGAAGTTTCGCAAAAACGTCACATTCAGCCAGAGCGGCGTTCAACAGTTGGAGTTGGATTTGGAAATACTCTCCGAAACCTCCAGTGATTTTAGCGATCTGCGATTGGTGCGAAATGGTCGCCAGATTTCCTATCTGATCGAGCGGCCAGTGCTCTCGCGCCGTATCACGCCATTGGTTAAAAAGGAAGCTGTCCCCAAGCACCCCTCCATGAGCCGTTGGCAGTTGAAATTACCCTATCGTTCCCTGCCTCTGACGAGGCTGTATGCCCAGACGGATGCCCCATTTTTCAAGCGCGATCTGGTGCTGAAGGAATTGGTACCTGATGAACGCGGAAACATGATTGATGTCCAGCGTGCCAGGGGATCCTGGGTGCGTGTGCTGAATCAACTCAAGTCCCCTCTATCCATGGAGATCCAAGGTTCATTGACGACAGACGCGATCTACCTAGAGACAGACAACGGAGACAATCCACCGCTGGAACTCAACCATTTAGAGATGGAGTATTCCGTCGTGCGATTGATTTTCAAGGCCACGGGTACAGGGGATGTTTATTTGTATTACGGCAATCCCAAGGCACGACGTCCACAATATGACATCGATCTTGCTGCACGGCAAATGCTTGCAGAATTAAAAAACAAGGCAACGCTGGGAACGGCGGAGCAGTTGAAGGGACATCGCGGCAGCATCCGCCAGATAGGAGGAGCAACGGGCTGGATTTTTTGGGGAGTCCTGGGCGTGGTGGTTATTGGATTAATTGTGGTGATTACTCGCTTGCTTCCAAAACACCTGGACGAGAAATAAGCCACGGGTGTGCCTCTGCGGGATCTGGCTAATGCCTCCATGTGCCTTCACGTTATCGATGTAGTCACCATGACCATTTTAACCTATCCATGCCGGTACAATCCCCTCGCATCGCCCATGACCAGCCTAAAAAAGGACGCTGGATTTGTGAAAAATACTTGTCTGCCCTGAAATCTTTTCGGTAGTATTTCGCCC
>CAZIDG010000029.1:0-33612 GCA_964538065.1 uncultured Verrucomicrobiota bacterium | reverse complement strand
TGGATTTGTGAAAAATACTTGTCTGCCCTGAAATCTTTTCGGTAGTATTTCGCCCTCTCGGATTGCTTCCGGGTTGTGCCAGAGTAGCTCAGGGGTAGAGCAGAGGACTCATAAGCCTTTGGTCGGGGGTTCAATTCCCTCCTCTGGCACCACTTCCAAATCTCTCAGGGGATGCCTGCGCCATGCACTGGGTTATAAATGTCTTCGAATGCAGAAGACGCCGGTCACGCTGGCAGGGACCATGGTATGGACACGAGAGGAAAAAAAGGAGCAGAGATGAAAGCCCATGTAAACCGCCGCAGTTTTCTACACACTCTGGGAGCAAGCGCTGCACTCGTGTCACTGGGTATGGGGTGTCAGCACATTTCATCCGCCCCAATGGCACGGAAAAGCCAGCCGATTCGCGGCAGTTGGATCAGCGTCTGGTGGGATGATCGACGGCATTTCTATTGGAATGACGCCTGTCTCAAGTTCACCACAGAGCAATGGCAACAAGCGGTCAAAGACGCGGCGGACCTTGGTTTTGAATATCTGGTTTTGCTCGCGGCAGCCAAGGGAGGCAAGGCGTTTTACGACACTCCACTGCTGCCGAAAATGGAAATGACATGCCCGGATCCCATTGGCGCCCTTCTCACCGGAGGGGATCGCTATGGAGTGAAATTTTTCATCAGCAGCGATTGGTACGGGGAATGGGATGATCGGGCTCTGCTCGACCCCGATCGCATGGCCAAACGTTATCAGATGATGACTGAGCTTGCTGAGCGGTACTCACAGCACCGCAGTTTCCACGGTTGGTACTGGCCCAACGAGGCTTGCTTGACACCACTCTACACCGAAAGTTTTTTGCGCCACGTCAATGCCTGCACACAGGAGGCCCGGCGACTCACTCCAAAGGCAAAAATCCTTATCGCCCCCTACGGCACACATCAGGCAGTGGATGACGATGCTTATGTCCGCCAACTTGAAGGTCTCGATGTCGATATCATCGCCTATCAAGACGAGGTCGGTTGTCTGCGCATGACAACTGAACAGAGTGCTGCAGCCTTCGAACGGTTGCGACATGCCCATGACCGGGTGCCCCAGCGGGCGCTTTGGGCAGATGTTGAAGTGTTTGCCTGGGAGGGGGCGCCCAACCAGCAAAACAGTCCATTGATTCCAGCGCCATTCGAACGCGTACGCGCTCAACTGGAAGCGGTATCACCCTATGTGGATAAAATTTTGATCTACCAGTACCAGGGACTTATGAACAAGCGCAGGAGTCGTGCTTTTGCCGGGCATCCACAATCGATCCAATTGTATGACGATTATGCTGTCTACCAGGGATCGGCAATGCACCGGCAAAGGAAATGATCGACCACGTCTACAGTCCAATCAAAGACGATGCTTTGAAGAGGTCAACTGGCGCACCAGTTCATCATACCGCGAAATAACCGCCTGACGGGAATAATGCTTGATGGCAAATTCACGTCCGCGATTCCCCTCCTCCTTTAATAATTCACTTTCACGACTGGCCCGCAGGACCGCAGTGGCAAAGGCGTTCGTCATGCCAGCCTCGACGACACGACCACAACGAGCCGTGTTGATGATCCATGTCAACTCCGACTCGAGAGCAGCGGTGACAATGACTGGTTTGCCGCAGGCCATGATGCTGTAAACCTTCGAAGGCACCCCCCCCAGAGACCCATGGCTGGTCATGGGAATCATGCAAACGTCGCAACTGGCATTGATGAGTGGCATGATCTCCTTGGGCTGGTAACCGATGAGCTTGACATTGGCCAGCCTGCGGTGTTCACACTGCTGCGCCAGCCATGAACGCTGGTTCCCGTCACCCACAATGACGAACCGCACAGGAGTGCCCCGGGCTTGCTCCGCAGCGCCCAAAACGGATTCCCAATCCTGCACCATACCAATATTGCCGGCGTAGAGAACGACAAAGCCATCCATCAAGCCGTGTTCACGCGCAAAGGCATTGTCACGCGGGCAGGGCTGATAAAAATCGGTCTCAACAAAATCGGGGATAAAACACAGTTTTTCAGGGGCTACACCACGTGAGAGGATGGTCTCGGCAAACTGGTGGGCTATGGGAACAAGGCGGGTGATCTTGCGATAAACCAAACGCTCCATCCAGCGCATCAGCGCGATGAGGGCACGGCTCTTGATCAACTCCTGACTGATGATGACATCAGGGTAAATCTCCGCCACCTTATAGATGGAAGGAGCCCCCCATCTCCGCCCGAGCAGCCAGGCGTTTACTCCCATGGTAATGGGCGGTGATGTGGCAAGGATCAAATCCTGCCGCCCCACGAGAACGCAGCCAGCCATCAAGGCCACAATGTTAAAATAGAGATAATCAATCGCCCTCACCCATGGGCGTCGCTGGCCTTTCCACGGTATTCGAACATGCCAGACGGGTATACCCTGAAGATTACTATGTTTAAAAATGCCGCCAAGACGCGAGACCATCGGCTGGGTGGCCGCAGCCCTGGCATCCAGGGTATAATGAGGTGTCGCGGTGAGTACCGTGACCTCGTGACCGGCATTTTTTAACCCGATGGCCAGATCGGTCATCAGGTAGGATGTGGACACGGCATCGGGGGAGAATACCGGGCTATGGATCAAAATGCGACTCACGATGGTCCAGATCGGGGATCGAGCATTTAAGTTTGGGTTGCGATGACCCCGGGCACCGCAGCCGACATGCCCGGAGGAAATTCTGCATCACGCCGAATGTCATCCCAATGATCCTTAAACCATTGGACGGTGTTTTTGAGACCGGTGTCGAAATCCATTTGAGGCTGGTAGCCAAGAAGATCGCGAGCACGGTCCACCGAAGCCAACAAACGTTTTTTGGTGTCCCAGACGCGTCGTTCAGCACGGATGATGCCTGCCTTGTTGCCGGTCAATTGATTCACTCGTTCGGCCATTTCCAGGATCTTGACTTCATGACCGGAGGCAATGTTCATCTCCTGCCCCACGGCCCGCTCAAAATACGCAGCCCGCAACAGGGCGTTCACAATGTCCAGCACATAGGTGAAATCCCGGGTTTCCTCACCCGATCCCGTAAAGGGAAGAGGCAGCCCACACATGGCACGATAGATGAAATTGGGTATGACATTACGGTACTGGCCCGGGACCTCACCTGGCCCATACGAATTAAAGAACCGGGTTTTCACCACTGGCAGGCCATAGTGGTGATGGAAGAAATTCGCATACAACTCGCCCAGCATCTTGGTGATTTGATAAGGGGTGGTCAGATGCATGGACATGAAATCTTCCTTCAGCGGCATGGGCGCGGATGAACCGTAAATCGAGCAACCCGATGAAGCATACACCACCCTGCCCGTCCCGCACATCTGCGCATACTGGTACACAAGCAACGTTCCCAAGCCGTTGGTCATCAGATCCTTTTGCGGATAATCCACGGAGTTTTGGTTCGCAAAAAAGGCTGCCAGGTGGTACACCACCGCGGGCTTGAGGGCAAAGACGCGTTTTAATGCGACTTCATCCGTCACGGATCCCTGAACAAACAGAACATTCGGCAGGGAAGGCAGATTCCATTCATATCCGGCGGACAGGTCGTCCAATACGACCACTTTTTGCGCGTTCAAACCGGCGATGGCACGGGTCAGATTGGAACCGATGGCCCCTACGCCACCGGTAATCAAGACCGTCTTCCCTTCAAAAAACTTCAAATAGTCTTCCATGGCACAATTGCAGCGGCATCTACCCAATCAATCCCTGGAAATCCAAGATGCTGCATTCACCCGTTTGCAGGCAAACACGATGAACATGGACTCCAGCAACGAGATAGCCCACGCAAGCACACAAAGTAAACACCTTGCCCTTCATCGCTTGCAAGGGAAGATTTGAGAAGTTGCACCTCACTGGAGACATCTCATCCGGTGATTCAACAGTAGATCTTTCTGGCCCAGGCCACGTAGCGCCGAATGCCTTCCTGGATGTCGATGACAGGGTTGTGCTTCAAATCCCGACGGGCTTTGGAAAAATCGACCACCTTGACGCGTGTTGTAAAGCCCTCTTCACCTTTGTACGTCGCGAGCGAGGGACTGGCCCCCACAGTTTGAAGCACCAGGTCTGCCAGTTCTTCAATGCTGATGACCCAATCCTCACGCCCACCGATATTGTACACTTCCCCGGGTATAAAATGATCAGCAATATTGGCAAAAGTGCGGCAGGTGTCCTCCACGTAATCGAAAATGCGTTTGTGCCCCTTGTGAACGGTGAATGGCCTGCCCTTCAAGGCGTGGTAAACGAAAATGGGAATCACCCCGCGATACCGGCTGTAATACTCATGGGGACCGTAGCATCCCACCGGCCGGACGCGAACCGTCTGGGTGCCAAACATTGCCGCATGATTGAGGCACTGCAACTCACCAGCCCACTTGGAAATGGCATAATCGTTCATCTGCTTGATGGGAACACGTTCCATGACATCCTCGCTCATCAACTGGTCATAATCCCCATACACCTCGGCACTGGAGAAAAAGATCATTTTGAAGCGATGCTGCTCCTGCAAGCGCAGCATGTTCTTGGTACCCACGACATTGGTCTGCCAGAGGTTTTCGTAGTGATCTTCGCCATTCCACCGTCCATACTCGGCAGCCAGGTGGTAAACAAAGTCGAATTGATGTTTGCGGAAGAGGGCATCCATCTGCTGATACACACCGGTATCCGCCTTGATGTGCCGCTCGTCCTCCCCTTGCAATACATCGCAGGTCCACACCTCATGACCCCGTGAACACAATTCGCGGGTCAAGTTGGTGCCGATGAACCCCCGGCCGCCCGTTACTAATACACTTGCCATGTCAAAAACTCCTCAGGGTCACTCCCAAGCAACTACCACACCATCAAGTACTATTTACGGCCTGGATGCCAGCTTTTCCTTTAAAACATTCACAATGGCGCGTGAGGCCGATCCATCGCCATAGGGATTGCGTATGGACGCCATCGCCTGACGTTCGGCAGGGTTGCTTAATAGAGAGGCAAGAGCCGCCACAATCCGCTCACGCCCGACTCCCACCAGGCGGGCATTGCCAGCTGCCACCCCTTCAGGACGCTCGGTTGTCTCACGCATGACGAGCACTGGTTTCCCCAACGAGGGAGCTTCCTCCTGCACCCCGCCTGAATCGGTTAACACCACCTCAGCATGATCCATCAGCCAAACAAATGGGGCATAGGTCACCGGCTCGGTCAGAATAATACGCTCATGGTGACTTAAGATGCGATTCACGGGCTCACGCACATTCGGATTCATATGAACCGGATAGACAAACAAAACATCGGGAAAAGCATCGGCCACCTCGCGAATCGCGCTACATATGTTCGCGAATCCCTCTCCAAAACTTTCCCTGCGATGCCCCGTGACCAGCACAAATCTTTTGTTTCGAATACGTTCCAACAATCCATCGGGCAACGCTGGGGTGCGAGAACTAACCTGTTGGCGCACCCAGAGCAGGGCGTCGATGACGGAATTACCCGTGACAAAGACGGCATCCTCTTTAACACCTTCAGCAAGAAGGGCTTTCTTGGCGTGTTCGGTGGGGGCAAAATGAAAATCCGTGACCTGGGTAACCAGTCGACGATTGATTTCCTCTGGAAATGGAGCGTTTTTATTCCCCGTTCGTAATCCAGCTTCAACATGTCCCACCATGACACGATGGTAAAATGCAGCCAGGGCGCCGCAAAAGGCCGTTGTCGTATCTCCTTGCACCAGCACAACATCCGGCTTTTCTTCGGCCATAACCTTGTCCAAACCTTCCATGGCTCGCGCCGTGATCTCTGCAAGGCTCTGGCCTGGTCGCATGATATCCAGATCGTGATCTGGTTTGAGGCTAAAGATTTGGAGAGCCTGGTCGAGCATGTGGCGGTGCTGGGCTGTCACACAGAGACGGGACTCAAAGGAGGCAGATTGTGTGTTTAATTCCAGAATGACCGGTGCCAACTTGATGGCCTCGGGCCGGGTACCACAAATGGTTAAAACGCGGATTTTGCTCACGACGACTTCTGCATTAGCCTAAAAGCTCCTTAAGATCAAGGGCATCGGGTGAAACCCATGAAAAACAACATTAAGCGGATGTAAATCGCGTCAAATGAGCCATCTTGCCGGTTAATTTCTTTGACCCGCCGCGCAACTTTTCATACGGTGCGTTGTTGTTGAAATTGTACTCGCATGGCATTTGCGTCGATTAAATCGGTTTTTTCGCGCGCCGATCTGGGATCACCTGACCAGATCGACGAATGGCTTAAGGCATGGCGGGTAGCCGTGGACAACGGGTCGCAGGAGACACAATTCGCCTTCATCTGCCGGGAAAAGGGCATCACCGAGGATCAATTTCTCCAGAAACTGGCGGCGGCCTTGGGGTGGCCCTATCTGGATCTGCCCCGGCTCACTGTTCCGCCGGAAGTCAGGCAAAAGATCTCCACCAAGGTTGCATTCCAGTTCAGTGTCCTGCCCACACAGTTTGAAAACGATACGCTGCAAGTCGTTGTCGGCAATCCCTTTAATTCGGCGCTGCTCAATGCCGTACAATTCGACGCCCAGTGCCCGGTACAATTCGCCCTTGCCCCCCAGGCGGAAATCGAAAAAGCCCTCAAGAAGTATTACGGTGTCGGTGCAGAAACCTTGGATGAATTGGCGGAAGATGAACCCATCGAACTGGTTGTAGCCGAAGACAAGGAAATCACCGAAGGCGACCAGGAGGCCAGCGTCATCAAGTTCGTCAACCAGATCATCTGGGAAGCATTTAAGGACCGGGCGACGGACATTCATTTTGAACCGGCTGAGGATGAACTGCGAATCCGTTACCGCATTGACGGCATTCTGCACCAAACGCCGATGCCGCCCCAGTTGAAGCGCTACCAGGCCGCTTTGATTTCGCGCATCAAGGTCATGTCGGGCATGGACATCGCGGAAAAACGTCTTCCTCAGGATGGACGCATCAATGTCCGGATCAAGGGGGAGGAAATCGACATTCGTGTCTCCACCGTGCCAACTGTTTACGGGGAAAGCGTTTCCCTGCGCTTGTTGACCCGCGGCAAGATCTTTCTCAGTCTTGATAAGCTGGGTTTTTCGTCCCGTGAAGAGCAGGCCATTCGCGAAATCATCGTCAAACCCCACGGCATTTTCCTGGTCACCGGACCCACAGGGTCGGGCAAATCCACCTCCCTGTATGCCTTTTTGAGCACCATCAACTCGGTGCATAAGCGCATCATCACGATTGAAGAGCCCGTGGAATACGAGTTGAAGGGCATTAATCAGATTGCGGTGCGCCCGGAAATCGGCCTGACCTTTGCAATGGGGCTGAGGCACATTCTGCGCCAGGATCCCAACGTGGTCATGGTCGGTGAAATTCGCGACTTGGAAACCGCTGAAATCGCCATTCGCGCCGCTCTGACAGGACACCTGGTCTTCAGCACACTTCACACCAATGACGCCCCCAGCGCATTCACTCGATTGATCGACATGGGCATTGAACCCTTCCTGGTCGCCTCCTCGGTGGAAGCAGTCATGGCTCAACGTCTGGTGCGCACCATCTGTCCGCACTGCAAAGAGGAGCAAAAGGTGGAGCGGGATTACCTGATGCGGATTGGTTTTCCGGAGGACCAGATTGACTCGACCCGTTTCCTGCGCGGACGGGGTTGCGAGGAATGCCGCCAACTGGGTTACCAGGGACGCATGGGCATCTACGAACTGCTGTTGCTTAATGAAGCCATCCGTCCGCTGATCTTGAACCGCGCCCCCGCTTCGACCATTGCACAGAAGGCCATTGAACTGGGCATGAGGACCTTGAGAAACGACGGATGGAACAAGGTGCGGGAGGGCAAGACCACCATCGAAGAGGTCTTGCGCGTCACACAGGTCGAGGAACATTTCAACGCACTGGTGGGTGATACGAAAGCCGGTCTATGGGTGAAAAAGTAAAAGTTCAACGCATCCATACGTGCAACGTTCTGCAGGCCGATGCCAGTCCACAACAGCTTTGGCAGTTTGCATTCAGCGGTTCAGATGCCCGTCCAAGTGCCCAACAAACGCTGGCCGCTGATCAGCCATTTCCCAGCAGCATGGCCGCCAAGGACTGGCATACTCTCTGGCAGCCCAAAGTTAATGTAGCCTGGCTGCCTTCCGATCAGGTATTCCTGCGCATCATCCATCTGCCAAGCGCCAATTCCGCCGAACTGGTGCCCATGGTGGAACTGCAATTGGAAAAGCTTTCGCCCCTGCCTGTGGCCCAAATCGTCTGGAGCATTGATGTGCTGCCACAAGTCAGCGAGGGCATGCAAACGGTCATTGTAGTCATGGCAGCCCGCACTTATGTGGAGGAATTTCTGGGCAAACTCGAGGGCCGTGGGTATCTGGCAGATCGGTTGGAACTTCCCCTGCTCCACCAGCTTAGCACGCACCCTTTTGAAGGTCAGGGCCTCTGGCTGCATCCAACGAAGGTTGGAGAAAACGGTCTCTGCCTGGTGGCGTGGTGGCAGAACGGCCTTCTGCAAAACCTTAATCTGCTTCGGCTGTCCAACAGTGCCAATTGGACTCACGTTCTGGGCGAACAATTGACTCAGCTCGCCTGGGCAGGTGAAATGGAAGGGTGGCTCAAAGGCATACAACGTTGCATCCTGGTGGTGAATGAAAAGGATGCGCCTGAATGGAAAAAACTTCTGTCGGACTGGCTCAATTTGACCATCGAAGTCATCGAGCCATCCCCCGCCTCGGAACTGGCAGCCACCAGCGCGCGGCGTCTGGCCAGGAATGAGTCCATGGTGAATTTGTTGCCAGCGGAATACATTACCCGCTACCGGCAACAATTCATCGACCGGCTCTGGATGCGAGGTCTTGGGGGCATCATTGTCCTCTATATACTCCTCGTGGTGGGATACGCCCTGTTTGTCCAATACACCTATTATCAAAAATACAAGGTGGAATCACAAATCACCGGCCTCAGCACTCAATATACCAATGTGATGCAGATAAAGGCGCGCGTGCAGGTATTGCAGGACCAAGTCAACCTGAAATACGCAGCGTTGGAATGTTGGAAAGCTGCGGCCACCCTGCTTCCCCAGGAACTGACACTCTCCGACCTCTCTCTGCAGCAGGGCAAGACCCTCACCATCCATGGAAGCGCCCCAGCCAGCCAGGTCAATCAGATCATTGAATATAACCAGGCCATGAGCCAGTACCGGGTGGACGGCTCAAACGGTATTCCCTTGTTCAGCAAGGTGCTGCCCTACAACACACGAGGCATGGGCGCCAATCCGCAATCGATCAACTGGGACTTCGCGTGCGAGTTAAACCTGAAGGGGGCTGAATGACCGGTTTCCTCGACAAACTTAATCTGCGCCCTGGAGAGAAACGACTGGTCGTCGTCGTCGCCTTCATCGTTTTTGTGGTGCTCAACCTGTGGTTTGTGATACCGCATTATGGTGATCACACCAAGGCTCAGACGGAGCTTGAAAAGGCCCAGAAGACCCTTGCGATGTTCCAGAAGGAAACCGAAAACAAGACCGTCGGGGATTTGCAGAAGCGCCTTGCGGAACTGGAAGGCCAGGGCCAATCCATTCTCCCCACGGAGCAATCGCTGGATTTGATCCGCACCATCCAAAACCAGGCGGCACAGAGCGGTGTGAACATCACGGCTCAATCGGAAGTCTCCACCACTGCCACCGGCAAGACGAATGCATTCTTTGAAGAAAAATCGCGCATGATCACGGTGGTCACCGGTGAAAAGGAACTTGTGAATTTCCTGGTCTCGCTCGGCTCCACCAACTCCATGATCCGTGTGCGCACCATGACCTTGAAACCGGACCAAAGCGGCACACGCCTTCAAGGAAATATCACCCTGGTCGCAAGTTACCAGCGGCCCAAGCCAAAGCGACCTGAACTGCCGGCCAAGGCTGCCGCCGCCGTTCCTGCCTCCAAGACGCCCGATGCAAAGGTGGCCGCGCCACCACGCAATTTTGACACTAACAAAAACAAATTCGAGGCTCCCAGACCGGCACCCGTGCCTCGTGAGTTGCCGAAGAAAACCGAGTCCCCCAAGAAACCGTGAAAACAAGTATTCCTCATTTTCTGGGCATCCTGCTCGCCGCAACAACGGCGCTGGCACAGGTTCCTCCCCCTGCGCCCTCCGAAACGACGAATCAACCGCCCACCAAGGCGCCCGCTGCACCGCCGGCCAACTTTTTCCGTCCCCCGGGCCAACCGGGCACCAATCAGTCAACGGTGAAGGGACCGCTTCCTGCTTTGCCTGTTCCGCCGACGGTTCACTCCACCAATGCAGTAGCAAGCACCAATGCGCCTCGCATAACACGCATCCCGCCCTTGCCTGTCAATGACACGGTTTCGGCTGAGTCCACCAATACGCCTCCTGATGCGCCTCCGGGCCAACCTTCAGCCCAGCCTGGGCCTCCGGCATTCCCCTCAGCAGATCCAAATTCTGCTGCACAGGGAAATCCAGCCGCTGCACCAGGGAATGCCGCCATGTCGACAGTCAATGCGGATGATGAAGTCCTTCCTGGTGTTGGCATCAAGTTTGACAACACGCCCATCGATCAGGTGTTGAATTTCTACGGTGAGCTGGTCGGTCGCACCGTGCTCAAAGCCCCCCAACTCACGCCTGCCACGCTGATCACAATCAAGGCGCAAACTCCATTAACCCGGAAGGAAGCCCGGCAGGCCCTGGATACTGTGCTGGCCCTCAACAACATCACGATGGTGCCAGTGGGTGAAAAATTTGTGAATGCCGTGCCCATGACACAAGCCCTCCAGGAAGGTGCGGCCTTCATCACGGGTGAAGGCGACAAACTTCCTGAAGCTGCTCAATTTGTAACCCAGATTGTCACCCTCACGAACGCGCTCCCGAGTGAAGTTGTGTCCGCCATCCAGCCCTTTGCCAAGATCCAGGGTGGAATCGTTCCGATCGACAGCAGCCAAATACTCGTTCTGCGAGACTACGCAGTCAACGTCAAGCGCATGCTCGAGGTGATCAAGAAGGTCGACGTCGTCGTTGAGAACGACTATAAACTAGAGGTATTCCCCGTGCGCTACGGCAAGGTGGAGGATATTTACAACGTCATGTCGGGCCTGGTAAGTGGAGGTGGTGGCGTATCTGCGTCGGGCACCCGGGCCACCCGCACTTCTGGCTCAAGCTCACGCTTTAACCGGGTCGGCAGCATGAGTTCAACCCGACGCACCGGCACGACCACGGGCACGACTCAGACCGGACAGACTCAACAACCCACCACGACTCAATCGTCCTTCCAGCAGCGATTGCAGCAAATCGTCAGCCGAGCCGCCGGTGGCGATACGCAACTGCTGGCGGATGCCCGCATCATCCCGGATGAACGTGCGAATTCGCTGGTGGTTTATGCCAACAAGCATGACATGACAGTGCTTACGAACCTGGTATCCAAGCTCGATGTTGCTCTGGCCCAGGTGTTAATCGAGGGCATTGTCATGGAAGTCTCCCTCGACAACTCCTCCAAATTTGGTGTGAGCGCCCTTCAACGGCCACAGACCACTGGCAAACTGACAGGTGCAGGCCTCATGGATAACGGCCAGGGATTTTTGAATCCTTCCTCGCTGGCCACCAATGTGCCGTCGGGCTCGGGGCTCTCGTATTTTGGAAAATGGGGAAATGATCTGGACGTAACCGTCACGGCAGCTGCATCGGACAGCACCATTAACGTCATGTCCCGCCCGCGCATTCAAACCACTCACGCGGTGCCCGCTGAGTTCTTTGTGGGTGATACAGTCCCCTACATCACCGGAACCTATTACTCTGATTATGGTTACTCGGGCAACCGATCGAGCTATCAACAGTTGGAGGTGGGTATTACCCTGTCAGTCACTCCCTATATAACCCCCGATGGTTTGGTGGTCATGGAAATCAACCAGGATATCAGCCAGTTGGGTACGTCGGTTAAGATCGATAACAATGACGTTCCCACCACCACATCCCGGCGCACCTCCGCTACGGTGTCCGTCGAAGATGGTAAAACAATCATGCTTGGCGGGTATATCACCTCCAACAAGAGCCGGAGCAAATCCGGGGTCCCTGGATTGAAGGACATCCCCGTGCTGGGCAATTTATTCCGAAGCAAGAGCGACATCAATAAGCGCGTGGAACTCATCGTTTTAATGCGCCCGACAGTACTGCAATCGGCCAAGGATGCCTCGCTGGCGGCAGAAGTGGAAAAACGCAAATTGCCTGGGGTGGTCGCTGCCGAACAGGAATTTAATAAGGAAGAGCAAAAGCGGTTGAATGCGACGGAGAAGAAACTCAAAAAGGGCAAATAGCAGGCCGTTGCTTTCCCTGGTAACAACGTTACTTACAGGCCGCCAGCAACCCTGGCGGCCTTTTTTTGCCATCCAACTGCGCCAACCAGGGCAGCTTCCCCCCCAAACATCCAGACCGTGGGTCAGTTTTTATCTGGCATTGCCATGTGGGTCCGGCAATACTGTGGGATAGTAATATTTAGTATTCATTTGGCATGTCCAGTGGCATCATAACCAACATCCAAAAGTACTCGGTGCATGACGGTCCCGGCATCCGCACTACGGTATTCTTGAAGGGATGCCCGTTGCACTGCTCCTGGTGCCACAATCCCGAATGCATCGCGCCCCATCCGCAAGTGGTTCGCATGGAAACGCGTTGTCGTCAGTGCGGCGAATGCGCCAGGGTGTGTCCGCAAGGTGCCATCACGGCGAACACTCACGATAGTGGTTCATGCATCTCTTGCGGTGCATGCGTTTCAGCCTGTGCCACCGGAGCCCGTCAAATGATGGGACGGACCATGAGCACAGACGAAGTGTTCAAGGAAGTGGCGAAGGATGAATTGTTTTACGATGATTCAAGTGGTGGAGTAACATTCTCAGGCGGAGAACCTTTCAACCAGTCAGGCTTCCTGCTAGAGCTTTTGAAGCGCTGCCATGCAAGAGGCATCCATACCGCCGTGGATACTTGCGGATTGACCTCCTGGGATGCCATCCAGGCAGCCATTCCGCTTACGAATTTGTTTCTGTACGATCTGAAACTCATGGATGATCAACGCCATACGGCGGCCACTGGTGTTGGAAATCGACGCATATTGGAGAATCTGGCACGATTAGGAAGTGCCCACCGAAACATCTGGATTCGCGTGCCCGTGATACCGGGCATCAATGACCATGAGGAGAATTGGATCACAACAGCACGCTATGCCGCTTCGGTCCAGGGTGTTACACAAGTATCGCTCCTGCCATATCACAATACCGCACGCGATAAATATCGACGTCTGGACATCACATATACCCTTGGAGACGTCCCCCCACCCTCGCCTGATCGACTTCAAGTTGCCTATAAAATCTTTACCTCTCACGGTCTTAAGACAATTATTGGAGCCTAGTCTATGAATGAAAGAACCGCACGACTGCGACGCGCCAGCCTTGATTCCCAGCCATGCATTTCACAGGAACGAGCCCGCCTCATGACCGAATTTTACCAGGCCAACGAGGGCAAGTTCAGCATCCCAGTCCTGCGTGCCCGGTCCTTTCTGCATCTATGCGAGCATAAGACGATTTATATCGGGGCCGAAGAACTCATCGTGGGCGAACGCGGACCTTTTCCCAAAGCAGTCCCCACCTATCCTGAACTGACCTGTCACAGTCTGGAGGACCTGCGCATCCTGAACTCCCGTCCCCTGACACATTACAAGGTGGCGCCAGAGGTTTTGGATGATTACGCGAAAACCGTGATTCCCTATTGGGGCGATCGCAACATGCGCACGCGCATCTTTGCCCAAATGACGCCGGAATGGCTTGCCGCCTATGAAGCGGGCATCTTCACGGAATTCATGGAACAGCGCGCCCCTGGCCATACCGTCCTGGACGACAAGATTTACCGAAAAGGGATGCTCGACTTCAAAAAGGACATCCACAACGCCATGGAGGCGTTGGACTACCTCCATGACCCGGAAGCGTTTGCCAAATCGGAGCAACTCAAGGCAATGGACGTTTCGTGCGACGCCGTCATCCTCTTCGCCCGCCGCCATGCTGACCTGGCTGACTCCATGGCTGCAACGGAGTCCAATCCCAAGCGCAAAGGCGAATTGCTCAAAATGGCCGACGTGTGCCGGCATGTGCCCGCCCATGCACCCCGTGATTTTCACGAAGCCCTCCAATACTACTGGTTCTGCCATCTGGCGGTCATCACTGAGCTCAATGGCTGGGACTCGTTCAATCCCGGGCACCTCGATCAACATCTGAATCCCTTCTATACCAAGGGATTGGCCGATCAGACACTCACGCCGGAATCGGCCCGCGAGCTTCTTGAATGCTTTTTCATCAAATTCAACAATCACCCTGCCCCGCCCAAGGTGGGGGTGACTGCCGCCGAAAGCGGCACCTACACCGACTTTGCCAACATCAACATCGGAGGACTCACCCGTGAAGGCAGTGATGCCAGCAATGAAATATCCCACATGTTGCTGGATATCATTGATGAGATGCACCTGCTACAGCCCAGCTCCAACATCCAGCTGTCCCGAAAAAACCCCGACGCGTTCTTGAAACACGCTCTGCGTGTCATCCGGCAGGGATATGGATTCCCCTCCATCTTCAATGCGGACAGCGTGGTTGCCGAGCAGTTGCGACAGGGTAAATCGCTGGAAGACGCCCGGGCAGGCGGATGCAGTGGATGCGTCGAAGTGGGAGCCTTTGGCAAGGAAGCTTACATTCTGACCGGCTATTTTAACCTGGTAAAGGTGCTGGAACTCACCCTTCACAATGGCTTCGATCCCGTTGGTAAAAAACAGTTGGGACCGAAAACCGGCCCGGCCGAGTCGTTCAAAACATTCGACGAGCTTTTTGCTGCATTCCAAAAGCAACTGCATCATTTCATCGAAATCAAGATGCGCGGCAATCAGGTCATTGAACGCATGTATGCCGATGGCATGCCCGCGCCGTTCCTCTCGGTTTTGATCGATGACTGCATCCCAAAAGGCCGGGACTATAACAATGGTGGTGCCCGTTATAACAACACCTTCATCCAGATGGTGGGCCTGGGCAGCCTGACCGACTCCATGTCGTCCATCAAGGAGCTCGTTTTTGACAGCCAGGCACTGTCGATGCCCGAACTGCTCAAGGCACTGGATGCCAATTATGAGCATCACGATTTGCTGCAGCAACGCCTCACGCACCGGACTCACAAATATGGCAATGACGACGAATATGCAGACGAGATCATGGTCCGCATCTTCGATGCCTGCTTTGACGAAGTGGATGGACGCCCCAACACCAAGGGAGGCAAATACCGGGTCGAAATGCTCCCGACAACGTGCCACGTCTATTTTGGATCAGTCACGGGCGCCATGCCCGACGGACGCAAAGCGGGGCTTCCTCTCTCAGAGGGCATCTCCCCCGTTCAAGGTGCCGACAGGCATGGACCTACGGCCGTCATCAAATCGGCCGCCAAAATGGATCATATAAAAACGGGCGGCACACTTCTCAACATGAAGTTCACCCCATCGCTCGTATCCGACGAAAATGGCGTGGACAAATGGGCGCACCTCGTCCGGACTTACTTCCGGATGGATGGTCACCATGTCCAATTCAATGTCGTACGCGCCGACCTTCTGCGCGAAGCCCAGGCGAATCCGGACGCCCACCGCGACCTGATAGTCCGTGTCGCCGGTTACAGCGACTATTTTTGCGACCTCTCCAAGGCGCTTCAGGAAGAAATCATCGCACGTACCGAACATCAGGGGTTCTGCTAAGGCCACCTGCATTCATCACCCATATCGCCATTAGCCGGCGAGGCCCTCCTCTTGAACGAGAGGCCGTTCCCTGATATGGGACTCAGAGCCGTCCCTGCCCTGAGTCCTTGACGCCTACGACAAGAAATGTGTCGTCACGATCCACGACGACCACTGGCTTCATCCCGTGCCGACCAAGCATCTCGTGCCAACACTCTCCGTGGGGGAGAAAATCGTGGTGCACCGGACCATCTAAGGAGTGGTGAAAGGCGTTCAACTGATGACTGCTCATGAGATGCGCCACAATCAGCCGACCATTGTCCCGTAAAGACTGAGCCACATGAGCCAGGGCACGCTCCGGATTGCGAAAATGGGGGAAGGCGTTGTAGCAGAAAACGGCATCGAAACAGCACTCTCCCGGCGATTCAGCGCAAATATCCAACACTCGAAAATCAAAGCCAGGCAGCTTCAACCGAGCCATCTGCAACATTGCAGGTGAAAAATCAACACTCACCAACCGACCAGGAGCCACACACCTGGCGAGCCATCCGGACAACAAACCCGTCCCACATCCAAGTTCCAGCACGTCCTGTCCTGCGGCAAGACCCATCTGGGGCATAAGACTCTCCATCCGGCCCATCACCATGGATGGAGGAGGCCCCATGGCATCCCACCGCGGTGCCAGTTCATCAAAGAATGCAATACGGGGATCCAGATTGGGAGGGACAGGCACGTGATTCATACGTTTTTATATTTGCGTAATACCGGCAAATTCGTCATACTATTGTCATCTTTCGTAATACGATGTGCTGTCCGCCACAAGTCAAATCCATTGTCGATCGATCCCTTTTCGAAGAGGGGACGCATCAAGGGACCTGGCGCACACATGTGTCTGCCCCGCTCATGGGTGGATTCAGCCTTGTGGAACTGCTGGTGGTCATCGCAATCCTATCGATTTTGTGCGGACTTCTTCTACCTGCCCTGGCGGGTGCCAAGGAAAAGGCCATGATTGCACGAGTGCGTGGTGAACTGGCAGGTCTGGGCCTCGCTCTGGAAATGTATTCCCAGGACAACAACGGGGCACTGCCCCCCACAAGGATCAACTGCAATTCAGATTTGGCGGCGCACTGGTGCGAGTTACCCGAGGAGCTCGCGCGCAGTCGTTACATTCCCACCAGCCACAAACCAGGCATGAAGGGCCATATGGAGGACCCCTTTAACCGCGGGCACACCTATAAATTTGCTGCCCCCGGCCACTGTTTACTCAATGGCAGCGATGGCGGATTGTACAAATTATGGGTGCCTTCAGATTTCCCGCGTGGCAGAAGTCACGAAGGCGCCTATTTCAGCGATTCCAGGAACAGCCCCATTCGGTGGGTTATTTGGAGTATGGGGCCCAAGCCACAAGGCGAACGAGCCCAGCACGTCCATGCTCCACTGGCAGCGGATTCCTGGTACAACGGAAGGGCGCAGGGCGGCATTTTGACACGCATCGCCACACGGGAAGGCACTCAGATTTGCACCCCATGATATTTGTCTTTTACAACCGCCATACCCTCCCCGCTCGTCTGACAGCACTCCGCACATTCGCACGGCAGTGCATAGGCATTACTGCACTGGTGTTTTCCCTATTGCTCGGAATGGGGTGTCATCCTGCATCTCCAAAGACATATGACATTGCCGCAGCTAATTCCTATCTCGAATGCGCAGCGCACGATCTTCTAGGCACCCAAGCATCCATCATGCCGATGGCGGAACCGGGTGGGTGTCCGGGACACTTCGACCTGACCATCCAGCAAGCCTATGCCTTGCAGCATTGCCAGCTGCTCCTTCGCTTTGATTTTCAGAAAGGACTCGACCACAAACTGGCAGCCAATACAAATCTGCACATTGCCAGCATCCAAGCATCAGGAGGCATGTGCCAGGCGCAGGTCTATTACTCGGTCTGCGAACAAATCGGGAGGGTGCTGGTTGAGACCGGTCTGGCAGACAAGGACAGGATCCATCAGAGATTGTTCGAAATCCAATCCAGGACGAGCACCACCTATCAGCGTGCGCGGGCTCAATTCGAACAAACGGGAATGACGAATCAGGTGGCTATAGCAAGTCCTCGACAAAGAGCCTTTTGCGAAGACATGGGATGGCAGGTGGCAGCCACTTTTCAAAGCGTCGACCTTGTTCGTCCAGGAGAGATGGACCACGCCATTCAGATTGCATTGGATCAAAAGGCGCGTGTGGTGGTGGCCAACGCTCCCGAGGGACGTCGAGCCGCAGATGCCCTGGGTGAACGTCTGCACCTGCCCGTCATCATTCTCGAGAATTTTCCGAATCCGAGTCTGGGTCAGGATGCCTTTGACCAGATGGTGTTATCGAACGTTCGTCTTTTAATCGGTCACTAAACCTACCCATGCATCCCGCCATTGAACTCAACCAGGTCTGCGTGCGGCACATGCATCGCACCATCCTGGACGTGGGTCATTTGGCCATGGAGGCAGGCCGCATCACAGCCCTGGTCGGACCCAATGGCGCAGGAAAAAGCACGCTCGTTAAACTCTGTCTTGGACTGGAAAAGACCACTCGCGGGGCCATCCGTGTTCTGGGACAGGATACGACCTTCCTCACTGGTTCCCAATGGGCCATCTTGCGCCAACGGCTAGGATATATCCCCCAAGCCGCCGGCAGAGTCGTGGAAGCCCCCATCACCGTGCGCGAAGTGGTATCAATGGGCCGGACAGCACGAGCTGGATTGTTCCATGCACTCTCGCATGCAGACCATTGTCTCGTGGACATATGGATGGAGCGGCTCGGACTGACCTCCTTATCCGATGCTCTGTACACCGAAATTAGCGGCGGGGAACAACGCAAATGCCTGATCGCGCGCGCACTCGTCCAGGAACCCGAACTCCTATTGCTCGATGAACCCACCGCGAACCTCGATATGGGAGGCCGGGAAACCATTATTCGCGTGATCAGCAAGCTGCATAAAGATTACGCGTTGACGGTTGTGATGGTGTGCCATGAGTTGGAAGATCTTCCCCCCGCATGCGAAAGGCTGCATCTACTCGACAAAGGTCGTCTCATTGACTCAGGCACGCCCCAAAGCGTCATGACTCCAGAGCGGCTGTCGGGTCTGTATGGGGTAAACTTGAAGCTCTGGCGGCATGAAGGCCGTTACAGGGTGATTCCGGGAGGCGTGTGATCCATGGATGCCGCCTTTTGGATGCCCATCATACTTGCAAGCCTCCTGGCCGGTGGGACCAGCGGGGCGTTGGGCACCTATATTGTCGGCATGCGCATGTCATTCCTGGGCGTGTGTGTGGCCCATGCAGCGCTGGCTGGAGCGGTTTTTGGCGCCCTTGCAGGATTGGATCAGGAGTTGCTCATGGCGCCAGCATTGGCGGGAGCCGTGGCCACCGCACTGGCTCTGGGATTGCTCAGGCCACGCCGTTCGCAGGGAGACACCAACAACATCATGGGGCTTTTGTTCTCACTCTCCATGGGCCTTGCCTTGCTGGGCATGGGCATGCTCAATGCCACCGGCCACAGCGACCATGATTTACGGGCGCTCTTGTGGGGCAATCTGGCGTTCTGTCGATGGCGGGATGTATGTTTCATGCTTGCTGGAGGAGGATTGCTCGTTGGATTCCTTGCCTTGTTTTCCAAAGAGACGATCGCCATTCTGTTTTCATGTGAAGATGCCCTTGCATCGGGCATTCACGTCAACCTCGTGTGGACAGGTTTTCTTATTCTGACGGCCATCATCATGACCGTCAATTTTCAGAGCATCGGCGGCCTGATGATATACAGTCTGGTGGCGAATCCCGCCATTGGCGCTTTTCATGTGGCACGTAATGCACGCGCCGCCCTGTGGTGGTCCGTCCTTCTGGGCATCACCAGCTCTGCAGGAGGGCTGGGACTGGCAACCATGCTGAATTGGCCGGCAGGAGCCACAGTCGTCCTGACATCCTCTCTCGTGGTATTAGCCTGCTGGTCCTGGGCGCGGTGGCTTCGAAGGGTCTGAGTGCCCGCCAGGGTTAATTATGATTTGCGCGAGCCCCCCTGATGGCTCATCATGGCTTCACAATTATGAAGCCAGAACAAGTCACGCGATTCAGTGTGTCGCTTCCGGAAAAACTGCTCAGCCAGTATGACGCGGTCGTGGGTGCCCAGGGCTACACCAACCGTTCCCAGGCTGTGGCAGACATGATCCGCGATTATCTGGTGGAACATCCCCTTGAGGGCGGGCAGGAGGAAATTGCGGGGACCATCACGCTCGTTTACGATCATCACAAGCCGCACGTGCAGGAGATCCTGACGCATTTGCAACACGACCACCTGGGCGAGATCATATCCTCATTACACGTGCATTTGGACCATCACAATTGTCTCGAAGTCCTCGTCGTCAAGGGCCGTCATGCTGAAGTCAAAAGCATGGCGGACCGCCTGATCGCCGCCAAGGGCGTCAAACATGGGAAACTGACGGTCACAACCACCGGCAAGGACCTGCCCTGTTGAATAAAGGGATCAACGATCCCTCAGGCAGCGTGGCCTCCCTGATATATGCGCGGCACCCGGTAGGTGATGTTGGTCAACACCTCCCAGGGAATGGTATTAAACCAACCGGCCAGTTCCGTAGCCGTGATTTCCTCAGCGCCCTGCCGTCCTATCAACGCCACTTCATCTCCAGATTCAACATCCGGCACCTGCGTGACATCAGCCACCATTTGATCCATCGTGATGCGTCCGACAATGCGGCAACGCTTCCCTCGAATCAACACTTCAGCCCGGTTGCTGCCAGCCCTCAAATAACCGTCGCCATAGCCGGCGGTAAGTGTCGCCACCTTCATGGGAGCAGATGACACAAATGTATGCCCATAACTGATGGGCCGTCCAGCAGCAATGGTTTTGACCAGGCTGACTCGGCAATGAAATGACAATGCGGCACGAAAATGAACCTTGAGCCCAGCGTCAATGGGGCGGGTGCCCTGGGGCAGCACTCCATAAACCAGCAACCCAGGTCGCACAAGATTGAATATGGTGCTGGGTTCCAGCAACAAGCCACCGCTGCTATTGGAGTGGATCCATGGAATATCCATGCCTTCCTTCTTGATCTGGCGCACTAATCCCAGAAAGGCGTCCGCCTGGCGGCGCGTAAACGCAACGTCATCCTCCACGGCGCTATAATGGCTGTAAAGTCCCTGAACCTTGATTCCCGGCAAAGCCGCCAGTTGGGCTATCAACGCAGGGGCTTTATCAGGCTCCACGCCAAGCCGCCCCATGCCAGTGTCAACTTTGACATGCAAACGCACGGTCTTGTTGAGACGGGTAGCCGCAGCCGAAAACCACTGTCCCTCCTGAAGTGTGGAGACCGTGGGCATGACCTCATCCCGCACGGCTGTTTCCACCTCGTCTGGCAGACAGGCGCCCAACATAAGCACGGGCCACCCGGGGCCCACAGCCCGAATATTCCTCGCCTCCGCCAGATTGGCCACCCCAAAGACATCTGTGCCACTCTGCATGAGGAGAGCCGCAATCTGCTTCAGCCCATGCCCATAGGCATCCGCCTTAACCACGGTCATGATGCGGACGTCTGGTCCGACACGATCGCGAATCCACACCAGGTTTTCCCGTAAAGCACTGAGATCAATTTCCGCCCAACAGCGGTATGCAAGTTTCATAAGTCAAGAAGCACCCGGAACGCATGAAAGAAGCGTAGTCCCGGCAATCAAACCGGATCATTCTTTGTGTTGCAGCGCGTATTCGTTCACCTTCATGGTCAAACGCTGCATTTCCGACACCGAAATCAAGCCGCTTTGCACCTTCAAGAACCCCTGATGCCGCAACGGCTTCCATCCACTGCGCATGGCCGCGCGGCGCAAATCGCCCGTCCTTACCCCCGGCGCCAGCAGATCGACGACTTCGTCCGACATGATAAAAAATTCATACAAGGCAACACGACCGCGAAAACCGTGTTGACTACACTCCACACATCCCTTGCCTTTCCAAGCCCTCACCTCTGCTGGAGCGATCCCCAATGCCTCGGCCATCTCCTTGCGGGTGGCGTCTGGAATATCCAGATCCTCCGTCATGCAGTTCCGGCAAATGCGCCGTGCCAGGCGCTGGGCAATGCTGCATACGAGAGACGCCCCCACCAGAAATGGCTCGATCTTCATCTCCAACAACCGGGTGATGGCGCTCACGCTGTCGTTGGTGTGGAGGGTTGAAAACACCAAGTGGCCGGTCTGAGCAGCACGAATGGCGATTTCAGCGGTTTCCGAATCACGTATCTCGCCAATCAAAATGACATCCGGATCGTGGCGCAACACGGAACGGAGACCGCTCGAAAAGGTCAATCCAATCTCCTCATGGGTCTGGATTTGAGAGATGCCATCCAGTTGATACTCAACCGGGTTTTCAATGGTGATGATTTTGCGGCCTGAATCGTTGGCATGGGCCAGGGCGGCATACAGCGTGGTGGTCTTGCCACTGCCCGTCGGACCTGTGATCAACACCATCCCCTGGGGCAGGCGCGTCAAAGCCTCCATGGTGGCATGCTGGTCAGGCTCCATACCCAACTGGGCCAGATCAAGGAACAGACTTTGCCGTCCCAAAACACGCAAACAGACCGCTTCGCCATGCTTGGTGGGAATAATGGAAACGCGCAGGGCGTACTCCTCATCGCCCGTCTTGGTCGCAATGCGACCGTCATGGGGAATGCGGCGCTCGGCAATGTTCAATCCAGCCATGACCTTCAACCGCGAAACCAGCGAATCATACACCTGGCGCAACCCGGCCGGGGTTGGAATATCTTGAAGCAGGCCATCAATACGATACCGAAGCCGGACGGTGTTTGGATAGGGCTCGAGATGAATATCCGTCGCATCCAAACGGAGCGCTTCGAGCAAAATCTGATCCACGAATGCGGTGATGCTGGCATCGACCGCTTTATTATCCTCGGTGGCCTTGAGGTCAAAGACCACCTCCTGGTAGCCATCCTGAGCCCCCTGGCCATCGCGCAGTTGCTCGATGGTATCCGCCCCGATGCCATAGCGCTTCTTCACCACGGCGTGAATACTGCTGGGCGTGGCAATGACAAATTTGAGCCGTTTGCCCAGCAGCAGGCGCAGGTTGCCCTGCTCGTTGAGCGGAGGCAGCTCGCTGATGGCAAGCGTCAGGAGCCCCGCTTCCAGGGCAACAGGTATAATCCTATAGTGAAGCACCAGCTTCACCGGCACATCCTTGAGCGCGTCCTCCGCGATATCGGACGTCGAGAGGTCGATGAACTCAAGATGATTCAAGTTTGCCAGGGCCCGATAGGTATCTTCCTCCGAACAATAGTTCAGATCGACGATGGCCCGGTGCTGGGGAATCTGAAGTCGAGTCTGACGTCGCCGAACCAACTCCAGTTGTTTGTCGGTCAACTTGCCCAACTCCAACAGCAGGTCCCCGACCTCCCTTTTCAAGGCATCGTGTTTCGCATTCATTGGGCGGGCACCTGAATCGGCATTTTGGCGTTGAAGGACAAAGGCAATTCCTTGCCGCTGTCGTCTTTGAGGGAGAGCACGGTGGGAGAAATCCCGGCAATGAGATAATTCAAAACCACTTTCGTCCCAACCCCACCCACAACCAGCTTGTCCCCCACCATGACAAAGGCCTTTTTTTCACCCTGACTGCTGTTTACGAAGCCCTGGTAAAGCAATTCCAGCTGTTTGGTGTTGGATGGCGGCGGCGCCGGCGGCGGCGCCGGTGGCGGAGGGGTATAAAAGGGATCGCTGGTGGCCTTGGGCGGTTTGAATCGCGGAATCATTGCCGACGAAAAGGCCTCATCAAGCTGGCGGGCGCGATTGATCTTGGCTCCAATGGGAGCGAAATAGGTAAGCTCAGGTGCGTGCGGCATGCCCCCACCGAGACTGCGCACGATCTGGATGGCAAGGAAAACAAGCCAGGCGAGCAGCACCGCCGCTGCAATAAGTCTTTTGTCAATAGCTCCAAACATTTCTATGTGCCCGCTGACAACACGCTCGCGAGCCGTTACTTACCTTCAATAAAACCGCAAACAACCGCGTCGAGCAACACTTCGTTGGCATTGGTCGAGACTTTCAAAACCATGCGGTCAAAAAAAAGCGCTGGTTTTGTCGGACTTACCTCGACCAGATCAAACTGTTTGAATTCGGTGCCCACCAGCGGCATGGCGGTCAAAACCCTGACCATGGCCTCCATGTTCCCCGCCAATTCAATGCGTACCGGAACCTCCTGCCATTGCTGCCCATCCCCTTCAGTCCCACGATGGGTACGCGTTGGCAGCATCTTCGATGATTTAACCAGCGTCGGCCCCTGGGCCACAGCGGTGGACAGAACATGATGCACCACGGCAAGTTGCGCCCATAGAAAGGCGGGACGCTCGTTCCCAACGACATATTCGGGATATGCAAGCAAGGCCTCAGGGGACAAGGCTACCTTCTTTTGCTGACCAAGGGCCTTGACCTCTTCGATGCATTGCAGCCGTTTGCGATCATAGTCGAGCAACTGAAACGGTTGTTGCATGACCTCCTGCACTTCAGGTTCAAGGCAAAGGCGTTTGCGGGCTGTCTCGGATGCATCCCGGACTGAATCCAAGGTCTTTTGAGCCAGACGATGACTTTCATTGATGCTGGCAAGATCCATGCCCACCCGGGTCCGGTTGCGCAGGTTAATGTCAAAGAGCCGATCCCAGATGCTGGTGATCCTGGGATCCAGAGAATCAACCTCCTGGGCCACGGGATGCAGGAAAACGAAATACAATAATCCCAACCCTATGCAGCCCACCGCCAGAGCCACCTGCAAATGCATGATGTTTTTGTATCGATACATGGGTCAGGTTACTTCTTTGCAGCGGCCGCACGTGCCGTTTGATTTGTCTTGGGCGGAGCTTTCAAAATCGGCTTTGACACCTCTCGTTCTGCCAGCACGATGGACAGGGAATAGTATTTGTCCGGCGTGATGCGTTTGGGATCGATAAAATTGGTCATGCGCTGGTTGGACGCAAGCACATCCACGTTGCGGTAAAGGCGCTCCTTCTTGAGTTCGGATACCAGAGTGCTGAGTTCCTTCAACTTGTCACCGCTGGCATCAGGAATCGTAACTTCCACCACAATATCCCCCGGCAGCGACACCACATTGGTATTGGTCGCAGGAGCTGTCACTGACGTCAGTCCCGGAATGACCGTATTGGTCACAGGGGCAGGCGCCACCCCCCCGGCAAAATAACTGGCGCTGTCCGCAAAGAGAACAAACGATATGTCCCGCCGCTCCCGCAACTGCTGCATGATCAGAAGGCTTCTTAACAAATCCACCGTTCGCTTTTGGCACTCCAGGACAGGAATCGAACGTGCATAGTCCGCCTCCTTTTGTTGAATCATGCTCTCAATGACCACGGCCTTTTTAAGGGCCTGATCTGCGTTATCGAGCACATCGTGTTTATAGTGTCCCAGGACAGTCTTGTACGCCATCCCGACCAGAAAAAGGACCAGCAAAACCAGCAAAGCGCAGAGTGCGGCCCAATTACAACGCATCAATATGCGTTGTTGTTTCTTGACGACCTTATGCCCCTCCGGCAACAGAGAGCAGGATAAGAGACTGTTGGTCAGGGCCTGACAGGCAAGTCCCCTGGCGATGGCAAATTCCCCTCCTCTTTCGGCACCCTCCGTGGATTCCACCGCAGGCCATGGATGATAGTCGAATGCGGAACGGTTATTCAAATACTCCAGCAAACCAGGCTGCTGGGAACCGCCGCCTGAAAGAATGAAATTAATCTCCTGACCAGAATTCGAATCGTAATTATCCTCAAGCCAATCCCGCAACATTTTCTCCAGATCCCGCTGCCAGACATCGACAACGGATTGAAACGAAGGCTCGGTCAGCGGCCCTGTCAGCAGGTTCTGTGTTCGCTTGAGTGTTTCCGCCTCCTCAAAGGTGCATTTTTTGGCGGTCGCAATGGCGTTGGTAAATGATTCACCACCGATGGGAACAGCCGCCACAAAAACACTCTGCCCATCCTTGACGATGGCAACAATGGTGCTGGTGGCACCCAAATCCAGGAGGGCCACCCAGCCTACGGTTGGAATGCTGGCCAACGCTCCCGCGACCAAGGCGTTGGCGGCGGAAGTCACCTCAACGTAGGTGCGCGCCTGCTCCAGAGATGCGAGGCGGTTTAATTGATCCAGGACATCGTTTTCCCGCGCGATGGTCACCCAAAACGGATTCCGGTGTTTATCCCAGGGGGCAAGCCGGTGAAAATCATACACGATCGCGCTTTCAGACAGACCGCTCAGATTGATGGTCTCGCGCGCAACCAGATCACGGATATCCTTCTCGCCCACTTCGGGCAACTCCACAAGATGGGACTGCGAATAGTGCTGGGGGATGGCCAATGCCAGAGGGTAGTTGCCCAGTTCATCGACGACTTCCCGGATATGACGGTTTGCCTCCTCGGGTGACAGGAGACCTTCAGCCTGTAAATCGATGATGCGTTGTTGAAGAAAACGCAGCTTTCCCCAGCGGACCTCTGCAAAAACGATCTTGATCCGACTTCCGCCCAGGTCAATGGCGATGACACGCTGAGCCATCAAGGCCTCGGTTTCTTCCCGAACCTGGCGTGCCAATTGAATGATACGTTTACTGGGCATCGGCACTGACAATGAATTCCCCATTTTCCGAAATGAGCGTGGCCGTCACAAACACAAGAAGAAACCGTGGATTGTCGATTTCGGTGCGTCTGCGGAAGGCAGCCCCAATAATGGGAATATTTCCAAGGATTGGTGTGGACTCCACGAAGGTCCTTTGCTCACGCGAAGAGACGCCCCCCAACACGACGGTTTGCCCCGATTTGACGACGACGCGGGTCGCCAGCGTCTGCTCGCGCTTTTCAGGCAGCTTCAGGTCAAATGTGCTGGTCACCACGCCAGAGTCATCGCGGTCTGTCACAGTCGCAAAAGTGACCAACTTGACGTCCTGAGTCACCTTCGGTCGCAGCGCCAGGAAAATGCTCTTGCCATCGCCCCCCACGCTGGCCAAAACATCCAAGGTGACCCCGGAAGTGACTTGGGTGGGTTTGCCTGTGGGCACGAGCGTGGACATGGACCGTTCTTCCAAGATCTGTTGTGTCACCGAGTATTCCTCGTAATAGTACTGAATCTTTCCATCGCTGATGGTGGCCGGCAGATTGTTCACCAACGTCACACTGGGGGCGCTGAGCATTTCGCTCTCACCACTTTGATCGATGGCGGTCAAGGTGGCACTGAGGGACGTTCGTCCCAGAACTCCATACCAGGTCTGTTCATACCCCATGCCCACATCCTCACCCAATCCGGTGTAATCCGTGGCAGACCGGCCCGATGTCTTGGGATCACGGCCCGTTTCCCAAGCCACGCCCAACTGGAGGAAGGTGGGTTCGGATACCGTGATAAAGCGCGCCTCGATGAGCACCTGCTGCAAGGGTTTGTCCAGTTCCTTGATGATGCTTTCCAGCGTATCGAGCTGAGGCACAGTCCCACGGGCAACAACGATGTTGCGCTCATAATCGATCTGGAACTTCACCCCTTTGCAGAAAATCCGGATGGCACTCTCAAGCGCAGTCTGGTCCGGAGCACCGTCCCGGACGAAATTCTCAAATTTCTGCACGTCAGTTTCCGTGCTCACATTGTTCGCCACCACCGTCGTCTTGGTTGAGTCCGAAACACCAAACTGGGCGGGGCGGATAAAGCCCTTGCGCAACCGGTAGAATCGGGTCTCGGTCTGCACTTTGTTGGTGTCTTTCCCGTCGACGATCCAGATCAAATCCCCCCCAACCTGAAATTGCACCGCCAGGTTGCGGGAGACATAGTTGAGCAACTCACCCAGACGCACATTCTTGAGATTGACACTCAGTTTCTGCTGGAAGGCGGGGATGCTCTTGTCGGCTATGAAATTGATCCCCTCGGCCTGCCCAATGTTAAAAATGATGTTTTCAAGTGTAACATTGTCGAGGTGCACCTCGATCTGTTTATCCAAAATGGCCGCCATTTTTCCCTTGCTGACATCGATGTCCTCCATGAGCCCCTTGGCTTGAATGGTCTTGCCAAAGGTTTCCGGGATATAGGGCCTCGCCTTGATCTTCTCAATGGCTTCACGCAGATCACTACGTGGCGGCAGGCCCCTGCTTTTACGATCAGTCAGCAGGCTTCCAAGGGTTGGATTAAACCGTGAATCACGGGAGGTCACATCACGGATTTTGTCTTCCAAAGCCTTTTCACGCCGTTTGGGGCCTTCGGTCTTGACGTATGAATAGATGCGCTGGACAGCGGGATCCTTCGGATCAATGGCATAGAGGGCGGCCGCGCGATCCTCAGCCTCCTCCCACTTGTCGGAACGCGCCAGCGACATGATGCGGCGGATTTCCTCGTCATGCTCCACACTCACCCCCACATTTCCGCCCAGAAGACTGCCCCCGGAATCCCCATCAGGAGTGGCAGTGGTGGCGGCTGGCGTGGAGGCTGCCGAAGAGGTCTGAGCAGGGGCACCCGCGGCAGCGGGCTTCTCTCCAGCCTTTGCGACAGTGGTCTTTTTTGCAGCCGTGGTCGTTTTGGCAGCCTTGGGCGCTGGACCCGCCAGTTTCTTTTTGCCCGAAGCCGACGGGGTCTTGCTGGGAGGCTGATTGGTTTGGATGGATGCTCCTGCAGCCGACGGTTTGGCTTTGGCATCCTTTTGCTCAAGCCCGGCGCCGCCGTGGCGGCAGGCGACAAGCACAGCCAGCATGATGACGCCCAGCAACCAGGACCACCCGGGCCAACGGCACAACCGTTTTGAATTTGGGTTATTCCGCATCTTGACTCACGATGAATTCGCCGTTTTCTGAAATGAGAGTTGCAGTCACAAACACCAGCAAATATCTGGGGTTATCCACTTCCGTCCGGCGCCTAAACGCTGCACCGATAATGGGCAGATTACCCAGGATGGGTGTCGCCTCAACGAAAGTCCTCTGCTCCCTCTGCAACACTCCGCCCATGACAACGGTTTGACCCGACCTGATCACCACACGCGTTGCCACGGTTTGCTTCCGGGCTTCCGGAAGCTTGAGATCAAACGTACTGGTAAGCTGTCCCTTGCTGTTCCGATCGCTGATGGTGGCAAAGGTGACCAGCTTCACATCCTGGTTGACCTCAGGATTCAGGGCCAGCGAAAGGGTGCGTCCATCGCCCCCCACGCTTGCCAGAACATCCAGTGAAACACCCGCATTGATGGATACGGGCTTGCCAGACGGCACCATGGTCGAAGCCGATCGGCGCTCGGTCGTCGTTTGGGCAATTCGATACTCTTCGTAGTAATACTGAATCTTACCATCGCTGATTCGAGCGGGCAGATTGTTGATGACGGTCACTCGTGGCGCGCTGAGCACCTCGCTTTCGCCACTTTGATCGATGGCGGTCAAGGTCGCCGTCAGGCTGGTGCTGCCCATGACGTTAACCCAGTTGTTGGTCCCAAACATTTCCTGACCAGACCAGCTTTCCTCCAATCCCAGCCCGACATTCTCCCCCAAACCGGTATAATCCTTGGAGGTCCGAGCTGAGGCGCTGGTATTGCGGCCGGTTTCCCAGACAGCTCCCAGCTTGAGGAAGGTGCTTTCTGTCACGGTGATGAATCGGGCTTCAATCAACACCTGGGGTATGGGCTTGTCAAACTCCTCAATGATCCGCTCCAGAATCCTAAAATCCTCCTCGTCACCCTGGGCGATGATGATGTTGTGTTCGTAGTCGATATAGTACGTGAGATCTTCGCAGAAATTCTTGATGGCCTCCTGAATGGAGGGGTATTGAGGGGCTCCATCCCGCACAAAGTTCTCAAATTTCTGAACCTCCGTTGTGGTTGCAACATTGTTGGCACGAACGGTGGTCCTTGTGGCATCGGAAAGACCGAATTGGGCCGGCAAAACAAAGCCCTTGCGCAACCTGAAAAAGCGGGTCTCCTTTTGAACCTCGTTGGTGTTCTTGCCATCAACAATCCAGATCAAGTCACCCCCCACCTGAAACTTCACATTTAGATTGCGCGATACGTAGCTCAGAAACTCGGCCAGTTTCACGCCTTTCATGTTCACGCTCAGTTTCTGTTGAAAGGCGGGTATGGACTTGTCTGCAATGAAATTGATCCCTTCTGTCTGACCAACATTGAATATGATGTTCTCAAGAGGAACATTATCCAGATGAACCTCGATTTCCTTGTCCAGCAGCGCGGACATCTTCCCCTTGCCCGAACTCGCATCCTCAAGCGTGCCCTTGGATTGGATGGTCCTGCCATAGGACTCGGGTATGTAGGGGGTCGCCTTGATCTGGTCGATGGCCTCGCGCAAATCACTCCGAGGTGGCAATCCCTTGTTTTTGCCATCGGTCAGCCAGCTTTTGATGGAAGGATTAAAACGTGAATTCTTGGCGGTGATATCCCGCAAATCGTCCTCGAGCACCTTTTCCCGGCGTTTGGGTCCCTCCGTCTTCACCCAGGAATATACGCGTTGGACCGCGCTATCCTTGGGATCCAATGCATACAGGGCTGAAGCGCGAGCTTCGGCCTCTTCCCATTTGTTGCGGCGCGCCAGGTCAATAATGCGGCGTAACTCCTCATCATATTCCGGGCTGACCGACACCTGGGTTCCCAGCAAATCGTGACTGCCACTCTTCTTTGTATCGACCGAGGTGGGCTTATCGGACGCAACAGCATTCGTCACAGCAGGTTTGGCTGTGGTTTTGGTCGAATTAAGGGTGGTTTTCCGGGGGGCCTTGGCTGCAGCGGCATCCTCTTTTGCAGATTCTGCCTTTTTCCTCTTGGCCTCCTTCTGGGCTTCCTTCTGGGCAGGCGTGACTTTGGGCGTGGCAACCGTGCTTGCAGGCTTCTCCTGCGCAGGGCGCCTGGCTGTCGTACGCGACGATGACGTAGCAGCACCATGGCGGCAGGCTGCCAAAGCCACCACCAGCAGCAGGACCCACGTCACCTGTACTAAGCCCAATCTTGCGGCCATGTGCTTAAAAATAACCAATTTAGTGCCATGACGGCAAGATTAAGCATGCCATCTGGTGCGATTTTTGAGGAAACCTTGCCCTTTCGATCACCCCGGAGGCATCCGAAGGCCACCTCATGCCGATAATTCATGGACGTTTTTGCCCCCTCCGGCATTCAAATGCCTTGCCGCCACTCCCCAAGGGCTGGAAACCTTCATGCCATGCCTAAATAGGCCTTTTGCACTTCAGGATGGTGTTTAAGGCTGGCCGAGAGTCCCTGCAACATGATCCGGCCGGTCTCCAATACATATGCACGGTGCGAGAGTTCCAGCGCCAGGCTGGCATTTTGTTCCACCAGGATGATGGGCAGACCGTGTTTGCGATTAATTTCGAGAATGCGCTCAAAAATGGTCTTTACAAGAATAGGTGCAATTCCCAGGGAGGGTTCATCCAGCATCAACAAACGGGGACGCCCCATCAATGCCCGCCCGATGGCAAGCATTTGCTGTTCTCCCCCCGAAAGGGTCCCCGCCAATTGTTTACCCCGTTCCTTAAGACGTGGAAAGAATTCGAATACATCCTCCAATCCAGCCTCGATTCTGTGGTTATCGCGCTGGAGAAAAGCACCCATTTTCAGGTTTTCGAGAACGGTCAGGTTGGCAAAGACCATCCGTCCCTCAGGCACATGACAAAGACCGTGTCTGACAATCTCATGAGGCGCCCAGCGGCTGATATCCTGTCCTTCATACAGGATCGCCCCCTCCTGCGCCCGCAACAAACCGGATATTGCCTTGAGAATGGTCGTTTTACCGGCGCCGTTGGCGCCAATTAAAGTTACAATCTCCCCCTGATTGACACTCAATGACACACCATGCAGGGCGCATATCACCCCGTAATGCACGGTTAAATCCTTCACTTCGAGCGCGATGGGTGTTGGAGTGCTCATGGGGCGAATGGGTGGCTTTCGCCCAGATAGGCTTCGATCACTTCCGGCATTCGTCGTATGCTCTCAGGAGTTCCATCAGCAATCTTGACCCCATGATCCAACACAATGATGCGTTCGCATACCCCCATCACAACCTGCATATCATGTTCCACGAGCAAAATCGTGACCGAGAACTTGTCCCGGATGGACCGGATCAGCTTCATCAACTCCAGTTTTTCCGTGGGATTCATCCCGGCCGCAGGTTCATCCAGCAGGAGCAAGCGAGGGCGAGTCGCAAGAGCACGAACAATCTCCAACCGGCGTTGATCACCGTATGGCAGGCTGCGTGCAGGATCATTCCGGTATTGAACCAGATCGAAAATGGACAGTAATTCGAGAACCCCTTCCTCAATACGACGTTCCTCTTCATCAAAGGCATGCCCCCGCCAACAGGCATGCCGAAAACCACCTTGAAGGTGTTGGTTCGCAGCAACACGGACATTATCAAACACACTCAGGGAACCAAAGAGGCGAATATTTTGAAAGGTGCGGGCTATTCCTATTTTGTTGATATGGAAAGGCTTAAGTCCTGCAAGAGACCGTCCCTCGAACCATATCTGCCCGCTCGTAGGTGCATATACGCCTGTAATGAGGTTGAATACTGTGGTCTTGCCTGCACCGTTGGGTCCAATAAGCCCCAACAATTCTCCTCGAGCAATGCCCACACTTAATTCAGACACAGCCGCCAGACCACCAAACCGGATGGAGCATTCGCGCAGTTCAAGGAGGGCAGACTCCGGTTTTGAGTTGAGAACCGTCATGAGATTGACCTCCGGCGCATCCATCCCAACCAATGGCGCCCTGCCCGTCCAATCGCAACAAACAACCCCTGCGGACAAACAAGCATCAAAACGACCAACAACAGGGAATACATGATCATGCGGTATTCGGCCACAGGTCGCAAAACCTCGGGCAGGAGGGTTAAAACGATTGCCGCGAGAATGACACCAGTGGTATTGCCCATGCCCCCCAGGATCACCATGACGACAATCTCGACCGATTTCATGAAATTGAACCCTTCGGGGCTGATGTATTGCTTATAATGACCAAACAATCCTCCCGCCACACCTGCAAAAAATGCCCCCATCACAAAGGCGGTGACCTTATACTTGGTTGTATTGATGCCCATCGCCTCGGCGGCAATTTCGTCATCCCTGACAGCAAGAAAGCCCCTGCCATATGTGGAATGCACCACACATGTCACCAGGTAGATGGTCAATATGGCCACGGCATACGTGATGCAAAGGGTTGTGTAGGGAGGAATACCCGCCAAGCCGCGCGCCCCGCCGACCGCTTCCATATTCTGAAACACCACCCGAATAATCTCACCAAAGCCAAGCGTTACAATGGCCAGATAATCACCACGTAATCTCAAGGAAGGTCCTCCCACCAAAAGTCCGGCCATCCCAGCCATCAGTCCTCCAATCAAGAGTGCTGTCAAAAACAGTGCGGTTGCTCCCGCCCCATCGGGTGATGCGCCGATGCACCGCAGCAAACCGGGTCCCCAGATGGTGGTGATGGCCCCGGAAGTATATCCTCCCACAGCCATGAGCCCCGCATGTCCAAGGGAAAACTGGCCAGTAAAGCCGGTGATCAAATTCAAACTCACTGCCAGCGTGATATTGATGCCAACATCAATCAGGATACTCTGAAAATAAGCGTCAACCCCAGAAGCCAGTCGGGACAGAATCCACATCACAGCCAAACTACAGGCGAGCAAGGATTTGGGATGATTTTTCATACTTTCTCCACGTCCTTGCGCCCAAGAAGGCCCGAGGGACGAAGCAACAGGATCAGGATCAATAGTCCAAAGGCAATCGCATCCCGATACGTTGACCACCCTGTGCCCCCGACCAGTGTCTCAATGATGCCCAA
>CAZIDG010000028.1:0-48678 GCA_964538065.1 uncultured Verrucomicrobiota bacterium | reverse complement strand
CCCTCACGCAATAGGGCTCGCATCGGGATTCAAAATGTGGTTCGATGGCTTTATCAATTTGCCGGAACAGGGCCGGACATGAAGAGGATGAAATCAAACATGCGCGTGGTGCACGATGAAAGGTTTGTTGGGGCCAGCGCCTCAGATTATTCTGGTCGTGTAGAAGACAAAACAAATGATATTCTGAACATTCTCACAAAGCATGAGAACAATAGAAATAACAAATAACCCTTTCCGATAGTCAACAAATAATAGCTATGACGCCGGACGAGATTAAAAAGATTGTAATACAGGCATGGAATGGAGTGGCAATATCTCGTGCTTCGCCTACGGGGCTCGAATATGAGGCCCCTGAAGTTGAAGATGAAATCAAATCCATGAGCTACATTGACTTCTCAAATATTGTAATCAAATACGAACGCTATTCATTGTTTTGCTTTTTTACACCAGAATACGCCTCGTATTATTGTGGTGGATACCTCCTTTATGGGTTGTCCGAATGGTTCAACAAAGACCTCGAGGAGGATTATTACGATGGTTTAGCAGACACCCTATATTACTATCTGTGCGGTCAACGATGGCCGGTTACGCAAATAGCAAAGTGTTTAACACCACTACAAATAAAAGCAATTGCTGCATTCATGGAGTTATCTGGAAGTATTATTGGTGGCCTTGGTGTTCCAGATAAGATAAAGCTATTATTCCCTAAAGCATCGGTGGATTGGGAGTTGATCGATATGGGTATAGAGCCGGATTAAGAAGTAAGGTCTTCAAGCCACCCGCACCGGGGCGCGGGAACCTTTCCTATTGAACAGGCACTTGGTTGCACTTGCCCACATGACCCCATTCACGCGCTCATGAGGATGCGGATGATGTCGGCGTAGTACGCGCCACCCTGGGCGGCGCGGCAGGCGAGCTTGAGGCGGATGGGGTCGCTGGTGGGGAAGTGCTGCCAGGCGCTCACGAACCAGAACGGGGTAAGCGTTGGAGCTCCTTCTGGCAGAACTTGATGGCCCGCGTGAAGGGCGAATCCACGATGATGTCTTTGACCCTGGCCTTGTCGGGTTTGCCGGAATTTGCGGGCGGCCTCTCTGCTGGTTTTGGCTGGAAATGCGGCTGGATGCCAGCATAATAATGGCATGTCGATTCAACCGTTGCTCACCCTCGAGTTGCCGGGGGTGAAAAAAGTTAAAAGCGGCAAGGTCCGCGAGATGTTCGATCTGGGCGACAGCCTGTTGCTAGTCGCCACGGACCGCATTTCCGCCTTCGATTGCATTCTGCCCAATGGCATCCCCCGCAAGGGCGAGGTGCTCACGCAGATCAGCCATTTCTGGTTCGACCAGACGGCGTCCTTTGTGGCCAACCACCGGCTGGCCGGGCCGAACGATCCGCTGCCTGCTGCGTTGAAACCCTTTGCCGCCCAGCTGGATCGGCGGTGCATGATCGTCAAAAAGGCAAAGCCCCTGGCCATCGAGTGCGTGGTGCGCGGTTACCTGGCCGGTTCCGGCTGGAAGGAATACCAGAAGCATCAGACCGTATGCGGCCATCGTCTTCCGGCCGGTCTCAAGGAGAGTTCCGAGCTGCCCGAGCCCATTTTCACTCCGTCCACCAAGGCCGAGGCGGGGCATGATGAGAACATATCCTTCGATCAGGCCGCCCAAATCGTCGGGCCCGACCTCGCGGCCCGTGCGCGCGACCTGAGCCTGGGCATTTACAAGCTCGCCCGCGAGCACGCCCGCAAGCACGGCATCATCATCGCCGACACGAAGTTCGAGTTCGGCATGTTCGAGGGGCAGTTGATCCTGATCGACGAGGTGCTCACGCCCGATTCCTCCCGGTTCTGGCCTGCCGACCAGTATGTGCCGGGCAAGGGCCAACCCAGTTTCGACAAGCAGTTTGTACGCGATTACCTCGAATCGCTCGATTGGGACAAAACGCCTCCCGCCCCGACGTTGCCCGAAGAGGTGGTCAGCCGCACCACGGCCAAGTACGTGGAGGCCTATGAGCGCATCACCGGCCGCAAGCTGTAGTCGCTGGCCAGATTTTGGGGCGACACGCTCCCAGCGGGCGGGCGCCAAAACGTCCGCCCGCCTGAAATGCCAGGGGGAGGCCTCCGCACGTTCATGCAAGACCTGGTAGAAGACTTTTTGCAGTATATCCGCCACGAACGCGGCCAGGCCGCGCACACGCAGAAGTCCTATGCCGTGCTGCTGGGCCGGTTTGTGGAGTGGGCGGGCGAGCATCACATCACGAATTGGCGCCAGGTGGAGCTCTCCCACCTGATGGACTATCTCCAGCACGAACGCCAGCGCCCCACCCGCGCGCCGTTCAAAAAGGAGGGGCGTCACCTGAGCACCGAGAGCGTGTACTTGATCATTGCCGCCCTGCGCGCCTTCTACCGGTTCTGCGAGAGCGAGGGCATCTTGCCGGCCAATGTGGCGGAAAACCTCTCGCTGCCCCGCCGGTGGAAACGCCTGCCCAAGGCGCTTTCCAACGACGAAATCGAGCGTCTGCTGCGGCCCATCACCCCGGAAACCCCCGCCACACTCTGCGACCAGGCCATCCTCGAGCTGGCTTACGCCTCAGGGTTGCGCCTGGCGGAATTGCGGGATCTGAGGCTGGAGCAACTGCATCTGGAGGCGGGGTTTGTGACCGTCATCGGCAAGGGAAACAAGGAACGGGTGGTGCCCGCTGGACACCATGCCGTGGCGGCCCTCCAGCGTTACCTCGCTGCCGGTCGCCCCCAATTGGTCACCGCCAAAACCCCTGCCAATGTGTTTATTACGCAACGGGGTACGCCCTTTGCATCGGTCACTCTCTGGCTGCACATCAAACAGCGGGCCCGGCTGGCGGGAATCGAACGCAATCTTACTCCGCACATGCTTCGCCACAGCTTCGCCACCCACCTGCTCGAGCATGGGGCCGATTTGAGGGTCATCCAGGAACTCCTGGGCCACAGCAACATCAGCACCACCGAGGTCTATACCCACGTGGCGGGCAGCCGTCTCCAGGAAGTCCACCGTCGCTTTCATCCCCGCGCCTGAAGGGGGGATGTGGAAAATGTTGCCGCGGTGTAGAAAAGGGCTTCCGGTTGTTACAGAAACGACTTGCCGACGTGAAATGGCTCTCAGCGAGAGCCATTTAACCCCATTAATCTTTTCAATGGTTCCAGCAGGATCGGTCGATAAACCGACCTGCTGGACCTCAAGGACTTACCTACTTGGACATGGGTTGTGTCTGGGCGGCGTCTTCCTTGGTTTCGCCAAAGGCGGTGGCCACAAGTTTCGGGTCCGGAGGTGTGGTCATGAG
Organism: uncultured Verrucomicrobiota bacterium; assembly: GCA_964538065.1. Lineage (GTDB taxonomy): Bacteria > Verrucomicrobiota > Verrucomicrobiia > Limisphaerales > UBA1319. Next base: position 45,369 of record CAZIDG010000028.1, on the reverse strand, counting down.
GCTGACGACGGGCATGACGATCATGGGAACGATCATGGTGATGGCGCCCGCAACCGGGATGTTGGCCTTGCCCCAGAGGATGAAGAGGACGAGCGAGGTCCCCACACCGCTGATCAAGGCGGCATAGGCGCCGGCCGTGGTGGCCCGTTTCCAGAACAAACCGTAGAGATAAGGCGCCAGGAAGGCTCCCGCCAGGGATGCCCAGGCGATGACCATGAGATTGACGATCACGTCCACCTTGCTCCGGGCAATCATGAGCGAAAAGAGCACAAACACGGCGCAGAGCACGCGCAGGAGTGTGACGGTTTGCTTGGTGGTGGCTTTCTCACGCCGGACGGCTCGAAAGACGTCGATGGCGATGGCCGAACTGGAGACCAGCACCAGCGAGGAGAGGCTGGACATGGAGGCCGAGAACACCATGAGCAGAATCACCAGCACCAGCCATGCAGGCACAAAGGTGACGATAAAGTGCGGCATAAGCAGGTCCAGATCGGGTTTGCCCGCGGCATTGAGGATCGGCTTGAAGTCCACCGCCGGGTTGGTGAAGAACAGGTGGGTCAGGGCGCCGCTGTAGTAGGCCCCGAAGGACATGAACAGCGCGAACACCGAGGCGATGAGCATGGCGCGTTTGACGTCGCTGCGGCTTCGGATGGAGTAGAATTTCTGAACCATCTGGGGCAGCGCCCAAGGACCAAAGCTGGTGATCAACACCAGGGCTGCCAGGCCCAGCCATCCTGGGAAATGGGGTCCAGGTGCTGCTGCTGCGGCCGCGGCTGCGGCTGGGGAAGGATAGATGGCGGGCATATGGGCGTGATCCAGCAATTGCTGCCAGGAGGCCACCAGGCCACCTTTGCTGCCCACGAGGAGGAACACCATCAGCAGAACCCCGAAGAATTCCACGATGCCGCGGATGAAATCGCTGACCGCCACGGCGAAATAGCCGCCCATGACCAGATAGACGCCGGTCAGAATGGCCAGAAAGTACAGGGCCTCGTCATACCGCAAACCGATGGTGATCTGGAACAAGTAGCTCAAACCCATGAACACGGAGGCCGAATAGGGGACCAGGAACACAAACACGATCAGGCCCGAGATCAACTGGAGGGGCGTGCTGTTGTAGCGGGTTTTAAGGAACTCGGGCATGGTCAAGGCGTTGAGGCGCACGGTCATATCGCGCGTGCGGCCCGCCAGGACATACCAGGCTAAGAGCGTGCCAATGAGCGTGTTGCCCACGACAATCCACATCGTGTGGATGCCGTAGCCCCATCCCAGCTTGCCCGCATAGCCGATGAACAGGACGGCGCTAAAATAGGTCGTGCCATACGCAAAGGCGCTCATCCAGGGCCCCAGGGAGCGTCCCCCCAGAAAAAAGTCGCCCACGGAGCGGGTTCGGCGCATGCACCAGTAACCCACCGCAAGCATGACCAAGACATAAAAAATGACAATTCCGACGTATAACGTTGAATTCATGATTGATCCTCAACTGCCTCACAAGACGGTATTTGCGTCCGGAGCTTTATTGACCGCACCGGTCCATCATTTGGCTTGCGCACACTCCTTGAACCGGCATGATTAACCGGGCCTCGAAGCGGTGTAACGAGGCGGCATTGTATGAAGACGGGCGGTCTTGACAAGACAGGATTCCTTGTCGGGCACGCCAAAGGGGTCTTTGAGGCTCTCTTTAGGTCTTGAGCCGTGGTCAAAATGCGTGGATAGTAAAAGCATGTGGAGGCGATGCTTCGCGGTGCGCGGTGCCGCTGGAGGCCTCCCGGATGAACTTGAGATTGGATTGATGATGCAAAACTTTCTGGTACCGATGGTTGTGGAGCAGACGGGCCGTGGCGAACGCGGCTATGATATTTATTCGCGTCTGTTGGTGGATCGCATCGTTTTCCTGGGCACACCGGTCGATGACATGGTCGCCAACGTTATTATTGCCCAATTGCTTTTCCTCCAGATGTCCGATCCCAAGAAAGACATCCATTTGTACATCAATTCCCCGGGCGGGAGCGTCACGGCCGGATTGGCCATTTACGATACCATGCAGTTCATGACCTGTGACGTGAACACCTACTGCATCGGTCAGGCGGCCAGCATGGGGGCTGTGCTGCTGTGTGGCGGCACCAAGGGCAAGCGTTTTGCCCTGCCCAACTCGAACATCATGATCCATCAGATCCTGGGTGGCGCCGAAGGCCCTGCCAGCGACGTCGAGATCCGGGTTAAATACATGCTGCGGCTCAAACAGCGCCTTAACCGCATTATCGCCAATCACTGTGGCAGGGATATCAGCCAGGTGGAAAAGGACTGCGACCGCGACTATTTCATGACGTCTGAAGAGGCCAAGGAGTACGGCCTGGTGGATGAAGTGGTCAAGTCCCGCAAGGAAATCCCTGGTCTGGCCCAGATTACAGCCTCTCCCGTGGGACCTGTGGTGGACGTTCGCGGAGATGAAAACACCCCGTCCAATCCCTCGGCGGGCACCAAGTAATTTAATACAAGCAAGCGCACTATGGCCCGGCCCAACAATCTTACGATGTGTAGTTTCTGCGGGAAGTCCCACGCAGAGGTCAAGAAACTCATAGCCGGCCCGGGCGTGTTCATATGTGACGCCTGCATCGTTTATTGCAAGGCGATCCTGGACAAGGAGGCTGCCGCCGAGGTGAAGAAAAGCACCTTCCGCCTGAAGGTGCCCAAGCCGATCGAGATCAAGCGGTTGCTGGATGAATTCTGTGTGGGCCAGGAATTTGCCAAGAAGACCCTCGCGGTGGCCGTTCACAACCATTACAAGCGCATTCAGAGCAACGACATCATGGCCGTGCCCAACCAGGACGGCACCGCCCCTGTACCCACCTCCCCGCATAACGGGGTGGAGATCGAGAAAAGCAACATCCTGCTCATCGGACCCACTGGTTCGGGAAAGACGTTGCTCGCGCGCACGCTGGCCAAGGCGCTGGATGTGCCATTCGCGATTGCTGATGCCACCACCTTGACTGAAGCGGGTTACGTTGGGGAGGATGTGGAGAACATCATCCTGCGCCTGCTGCAAAACGCCGAATACGACGTCAAGCGCGCCCAGATGGGCATTGTCTATGTGGATGAGATCGACAAGATTTCGCGCAAGACCGAAAACGTGTCCATCACCCGCGATGTCTCGGGGGAAGGCGTTCAGCAGGCTCTTTTGAAGATTTTGGAAGGCACCGTGTGCAATGTGCCGCCCCAGGGCGGCCGCAAACACCCCCACCAGGAATACATCCGGGTGGACACGACGAACATCCTGTTCATTTGCGGCGGCGCTTTTGTGGGATTGGACAAGGTGATCCAGCGCAGGTTGGGCAATCGCGTCATGGGCTTCGGCGCCGTGGAAAAGGGCATGAAGGCCGCCGATTTGTCGTCCCGTCAAATCATGCACCGGGTCGAACCCGAAGACCTGCTCACCTACGGTTTTATTCCCGAGTTCGTGGGCCGTCTGCCGATGGTCACCGTGCTTGACGAACTTACCGAGGACCAACTCATCAACATCCTCACCGAGACCAAGAATGCGCTGGTCAAGCAATACTCCAAGCTCCTGGCCATGGAGGATGTGGAACTCGAGTTCACACCCCAGGCCCTGCGCGAACTGGCCATCCAGGCCCGCAAAAAAGGGACCGGCGCCCGTGCCTTGCGCAGCATCCTTGAGAAGCTGATGCTCGACATCATGTACGATGTGCCCAACAACAAGGACATTGCCTCCGTCACCATCACCGGCGAGGCCGTCCTGGGCACCGGCAAGCCAATCATCCGCAACCGCGAAAAACAGGCGGCGGCGTAGGGTTGGGACGGTCCGAGCGAGAATCTGCATCCAGGACCATTCCTCATTGAGGAATGGACATGACCGCCTTGCCATGCCTGTCACCAGCCTGGGTGGCGCTCTCCACCCGCCTTTCCTGAACACCTGTGTAACACAGGAAAACGACCGTCCGGCACCTTCTCAACACGCCGAAGTCTTTGTCCCCACGGCCTTGAAGAAGGTGTAGCAGAACACGCCGCCGGGACGGGCGGTTTGCTTAAGGTCGCGGATGCCTTGATCGAACACAGCGGGGTCGGTGAGGCCCGCCTGGATGGCGGATTCGCGCACGCCCTCAATCATGGCTGTGAAGGTCTTTTTGGTGAAACCCTCGATCAATTCAGGGCGGCTGTCGTCCACATACACCATGCGGGGCGAGACGCGCACGGCGTTGAATCCTGCCGTGGTCAATAGCGGATGGAGCTGGCGCCCGATCATGGCATTGCCACCGGCGGCCTGCTGCAATTTGACCTGGCAGGCGATGGCCCGATGGGCCGCATCGCTGTCGGGGTGAAAATAGGCCGAGCCGTGGTCGCCTTCGATGACGGTGATCGTGCCGCCAGGTTTCAGGAGCCTCTTGAGGGACTCGAGTGCTGCTGTCGGCTGCGGCAGGTGTTCGAGCACGAAACAGAGAAAGACGTGGTCAAATGATTCGGGGCTGAAGGGCAGGGCAAGGATGTCCGCCTGCTGAAATCGGACATTCCTGAAGCCCGCCGCGTCGATGCGCCGCCGGGCTTCATTCACGGATTCCTCTGAAATGTCGATGGATGTGATCTGCGCGCCGGGGCTGTTGTGGGCAAGCGTGACGGTCTGGGCTCCGACACCACATCCAGCTTCAAGCACAGTCGATCCCGCAGGGTAGGCGGTGTCCCAATGCAGCAAATCCACGAGGGTGCCAGCCTGGTCGCGCAGGCGATCGCTCTCGCGGCCATTATAGCCATGCACATAAGCATCGCTTGTGTGGCGCGCCGATCCCTGCTTTTTTGTGGCATTCATTCGTTCTTTTCGACGAGGCGTCCACGATGCGTCCAACGCCCTGCCGCGTCAACGCCGGATCGATTTTAAACCATTCGATGGCAAACGACGTCCCCAATCGCCAAAAGACTACACATCAAAGTGTTTGAACGTGGTCTTCATGGCTTCGAGCGCATCGCCTTTTGGGGAGAATTCGTGGCCCACGTAGCCCTGATAGCCGGTTTCAGCGATGGCTTTCATGACCGCAGGATAGTAGATCTCCTGGGTTTCATCAGGATCCTTGCGCCCAGGGTTGCCAGCGGTGTGGAAATGGCCGATGTACTGGATGTTCTTCTGGATCGTGCGGATCAGGTCGCCTTCCATGATTTGCATGTGGTAGATATCGTAGAGCAGTTTCATGTTGGGCGAATTAACGCGGCGGCAAAGCTCCACCCCCCAGGCGGTGTGATCGCACTGGTAATCGGGATGGTTGACCTTGCTGTTGAGCAGCTCCAAACAGAAAGTGATTTTGGCCTGTTCCGCGGCCTTGATGACTCGCTTGAAACAGGCGGCCGCGTTGTCCAGCCCTTCCTCATCCTTGAGACCATGGCGGTTGCCGCTGAGGCAGAGGATGCTGGGAATCTCGAACTTCACCGCCTGTTCGATGCTTTCGTTGAGCTCCTTTTCGATCCGGTCGTGATTTTTGGGGTCATTGGCGCCGTCCTGGAGTGATTTATGCCCGACGAAGATGGCCACCTTCATGCCGGCATCGCGGATGGCCTGCCAGTGTTCCCTGGGTCCCATCTCAATGGACATGAAACCGGTGGCAGCGGCTTCCTTAATAAGCTTGTCCGGAGCCACATTGCGGGCAAAGGTGCCCCAGGTAAAGGACTGCTTGATGCGGTGTTTGGGCGCGTCGGTGTCGGCCAGGACGGTGCGGCTTCCCAAGGCGATTCCCGCCGTGGTCAGCGCGGCGGCCTGAAAAAAATGACGTCGTGTAAGGGGCATGGGCATCAATCTAACGTTGCAGGGAAGGGCAGACCAGACTAAAAAACTGAGGAAAGAAAGGCGGTTAGGGCAAGTGCGGCTTGCAGTTTAACTGCCTTATGGCAATGGTAATATGTAACGCGAATTCGTGGGCGGGCGTGGGGTTCGTCCGGGTTGGAGCCAGAGCGTGAAGATCATACAACTCACACCAGGCGCGGGGGGCATGTATTGCGGCGGTTGTTTTCGAGACAACGCGCTGGTGGCAGCGCTGCGCCGCCTGGGCCATGACGTTGTGATGGTGCCCTTGTACCTGCCGCTTCAACTGGAGGAGCACGATCAAAGTGCTGGCACGCCGTTGTTCTTTAGCGGCGTCAATGTCTATCTCCAGCAAAAGTATGCCTTTGCCCGGAAACTCCCGCATTGGATCAACCGGCTCCTGGCCAATCCCGCCCTGCTGCGCGGAGTGGGGCGCAAGGCGGCCAAAACGCGACCCGAGGAGGCGGGGGATCTCACCCTCTCGATGTTGGAGGGGGAGGAGGGGCGTCAGGCCCGCGAGCTGGATGAACTGATCGCCTGGCTCAAGACGCAGGGCAAAATCGACGTCGTGTGTCTGAGTAACTCGCTCCTGGCTGGCATGGCACGGAAGCTCAAGCGCGAACTCAAGGTCAAAATCGCCTGCACCTTCCAGGGTGAGGATGGCTTCATCGATGGACTTCCCCGGGAGCATTCCAATGCCACGTGGCTGGCGCTCACGGACCGCGCGGTTGACATCGATCTCTTTGTCGCCCCCAGCCATTACTATGCCGCCTTGATGCGGCGGCGGCTTGAATTATCCGAGCGACAGGTCAAGGTGGTTCCCAACGGCATTGATCTGACTGGTTTCCTGCCGGCCCCCGAGAAGCCCTCGCCGCCGGTGCTGGGTTATTTTGCCCGGATGTGTCCGGAAAAGGGTCTGGATCAATTGGTCGAGGCGTATCTGGTGCTCAAGCACCGGGATCGCATCCCGAACCTCAAGTTGCACATTGGAGGCAGCCTGGGACCGGCGGACGAACCCTTCATCCTTGAGCTTGAGCAACGCCTCCGGCGCCACGGCGCCATGCGGGATACGGTGATTCTTCCCAATCCAGACCGGGCGGCCAAGCAGGCTTTCTATCGAGGGATGTCTGTATTGTCGGTGCCGGTCAAACATGGCGAGGCCTTCGGATTGTTTGTGATTGAAGCCATGGCAGCGGGGGTGCCCGTGGTGCTGCCGGCCAAGGGGGCGTTTCCGGAGCTGGTCAAGGTGTCACAGGGCGGTCTGTTGTTTGAACCCGGAAAGGCCAATGCGCTGGCAGATGCGGTGGAGGCCATTCTGTTGAATCCTGAACGCCATCACACCCTATCCATCGCGGCACTGCAATCCGCCCGATCACTTTTTACGATCGACCGGATGGCCAGGGACATGTCGGGGATCTACCAGGAGCTGTGCAATCCCCCGGCAGCGGGGGCGAACTCCTGAATTCAGGCCAGACCATGTGCTGCACCCCTCAAAATGCCAGCCGTGCCCGGCGGGAGGCCGCATTTACATTGGTGGAAATCATCATGGCGACCGCCATTGCGGGCGTGTGCATAGCAGGGGTTATCTATGGCTATCTGCAAGCCACCCGGCGCGCGGACTGGTCGGCCTGTTCTCTGGCGGCGCATGCCCAGGCACTCCAACAACTGGAGCGCACCCGCGCCTGTAAATGGGATCTGGCGGCAATTCCACCTGTGGATGAGCTCCTGGCCACCAATTTTGGCACACAGGCGTGCGTGCTGGATATTCCCGTGGTGGGAACCAACATCCTTCGAGCCACCAATGTCACCACTGTTATCGATGTGCAAACCAATCCTCCGCTGAGGATGGTGACGGTGAATTGCATCTGGTCCTATCTCGGGAGCACGAACTTCACCAACACCATCATCAGTTACCGCTGCCCGGACAGCCTGGGGGAATGACATGAAGAAGCCACTCTCCTTGCAGGGCATGGGATGCCGGGCCTTTACGCTGCCGGATGTGCTGATATCGATGACGCTGCTCTCGCTGGTGGTGGCGGGCATCTTGTACGGACACCTTTTTGGCATGCGGATGTACGAGGTGGCCCGGGCCAAGCTGGCCTCCAGTGATTTCGCCCGGAGCACCCTTTCCCTTGTCATTCAGGACATTCGAGAGGCGGAGCGGGTAAAGGTGGGCACGATGGTCCAGGGCACGGGATTTGTCGAAGTTGCCTGGGGGGCGCTTCAGCAGGGCAACGCCCTGGAACTCAATTCGGCATTTTCGACCAATACCAACGCCTGGGTGCGTTATTATCTGGATACCGACCGGAAGCTTAAGCGCCTGTCGGCGACCAATGCGATCCCCACCGTCCTGGTCGAATGCCCCACGAACGTCATGATTTCCAATATCGTGGTGACGAACATGGAAACCACCAACATGGTGGTGTTCACGGCTGAGGATTTTCGAGGCAATGTGCTCACCAACCGGCAAGGCAGGTGTGTCATTGCCCTGACGGTGTCGTTGCGCCAGATCGATCGTCCGCCGGTCACCTTTGGCAAGGGGAGCTACTATGATGCCTGCCAGTTGAGCGCCCGAGTGGCGCCGCGGGTGACCGAATGAAAACGACGTTCATGCACAATCAAAACCATGCCAGCATACCATGCAGACCCGGGAACGGGTTTGCCCTGGTGTGGACACTGTTCTTTGTGTCGATCAGCATGATCGTGCTGGGAGCGGCGTTATCGTGGACGTCCAACAGCGCCCGCACCACGGCACGCAACAACCAATACTATTCCAGCCAGGCCGCCGCCGAAGCCGCCACGGAGAAGGCGCTGTGTGCGATCATGAACGATTTTCGCCATGGGGGTCACGAAATGGTGCTGACGAACCTCGAGGTCTATCGAGGCCTGATACCCCTGGGAACGGAGAATGAAGCGTGGAACGGCTACACGTTCAGCGATCCCGAAGGCAACGCCAACCGCTTGATGGTGGCCAATCTCTACACCAACTGTTGCACCAACCTCGATGCCCGCTTCAGCGGATTCTTTGGTTACGCCTCGAAGTACCGCATCATAGCCCAGGCCACCAATAACGATGGGCCCGAGCTGGTGGCAGCCTCCGTGGAGCAGGAGGTTCAATTGGCCACAATCCCCATCTTCCAATACGCCTATTTTTACAATGTCCTCATGGAGATCAGTTGCGGCCAGCCGTTAGACCTTTTTGGCCGCATCCATGGCAATCAGAAGATATACCTCCTGCCGGAAAGCGCGCTCACGCTCTGGGGGGACACCACCGCCGTGGGCGACATCATCCTGGGACGCGCTCCAGGAGATGACCGGGAGCCGCCCACGGGGACGGTTGATTTCAAAGCGGCAAGGGTGGCCCAGGTGACCAGCCTTGTCATGCCCCTGGGCACCAATAACAGCCCCAACATCATCCGCTCGTTGCTCGATCCGCCTCCTTCAGGAGAGGACCCGCTTTCGCCCATGGGAAGCCAGCGTTTCTATAACAAGGCGGATATGATCATAACGGCCGAGGGAACCAACATCACGGCAACCAGCGGCCGGGTGAACAAATTCTCGACAGTGCTCACGACCAATGATTACAATAAGTTCGTGACCCTCACCAACAGCTACTACGATGTGCGCGAAGGCCGTGCCGTCCGGCCTGTGGATATCAATGTGGACATGCTGCGGGTCTGGGGGCAGACCAACAAGACGTTGCGTGATGTGCTGGGCAACCGCGACATCAATTTCATCTATGTCAATGACCAGCGCAAGCTGGGGGCCGACCTGGGCGCCGTGCGTGTGAAGAACGGGCGCACCCTGCCTGAGGGCGGCCTGACCGTGGCCACGCCGCGCCCCCTCTATGTTCAAGGCCATTACAACTGCCCGGATAATGCCGCCCTGGGCACCACGAACACCGCATCCACCAAGCCGGCGGCGCTGATGGGGGATTCGATCCACATCCTTTCCGAGGGCTGGAAGGACACCAACAGCACGCAAAGTCTGACAACCCGTGCGGCCAAGGACACCACCATCAATGCCGCCATCTGGACCGGCATTGTGGAAACCGAGACCAACAAGGCCTACAGCGGCGGCATTGAAAACATGCCTCGTTTCCTGGAGAAGTGGGGCAATGATGTGACGTTCACCTTCAATGGCAGCATGGCCGTCATGTATGCCAGCCGGTATGCCACCAATAAATGGGGCGCGCCCAACGTGTATGAACCCCCGAAACGCAACTGGTCATTCGATCTTAACTTCCAGGATCCCACGAAACTTCCCCCCGGGACACCTTGTGTCAGAACGGTGATCCGGTCCAAATGGGCCAGTCTTACTCCTGGAAGCACTGGGACGAATTCAACCCCAAACCCATGATGAAACGCAACACCCATCACCCCAATGGAGTCCTGTGGACGGGATTATTCGTGCTCGCCGCGTGGATGCTGTTCGGCAGTTTCAACAGCCGGGCGCAGGATGCCGCGCCCAAGCCTGCAAATGACTTTCGTCTGGAGGCCAAATTCACCAGGGAGCCTGAATACGGCCACACGCTCACCAATGTGCTGATCATCTTCGGCACGAACCGAATCATGTTCCGCCCGCCAGGAGGGTGGGAACCCCAGGTTGCTGAAGCTGAACGAAAGCTGGCGTTTCGTGCGGCGGATGGCGAATCCGTCACCCTGCGCGTGCTGCTGACCAACAACGTTGTGTTTCAGCCTGCGGCGATGGAGGCATGGGTCAAAACCAACCAGGTGGGGCTTCAATCCCTTGTTGCGCAGCCGTTGTTTGCCAACGGCATGGCCGTTTGGGGATGTTCGGGCGTGGCGGCCACGAACGAGAGCGCCTTTGGTTTTGAATGGGCCTTGATCAGCGTGCCTCCCCAGCACATCCTGGCCGTGACCCATTGGCAGAGCGCCACCCAGGCGGTCAGCACGCTCATGCGGAATATCCTCAGTTCAGTATCTCAGGATGTCGTTCAGTGAGTGAAGGGGGGCTTAGTGTTCCCCTGCGGCAAGGTTGAGCAGGACGATGCCTGCCACCACCAGGATCAGCCCCCCGGCCTTTGCCCAACTCATCGGTTCATGAAACACCATCAGCCCGATGGCTGCGACCAGCGCCGTTCCAACGCCGCCCCAGATGGCATAGGCGACACTGATGTCGAAGGCCTTCAGGGCGAGGGAGAGGGCTCCCAGACTGGCCGCATACAGGGCAAACATCGCCAGGGTGGGCCAGAGCCTGCTCATGCCATTGGACAACTTCATGCAGGTGGTGCCCGCAACTTCCAGGACGATCGCCGTTATCAACAAGTACCATCTCATAGTTCAACCACTGTGTTGCTTGAGCGCATGGATCTGATGCCAGAAACCGATGGCGCTCATGGCATTCATTGTGGCGTCCGCGTTTGCGGGACAAAAGAAAATTGTTATATTAAGTCGTTGAGTGCCGGACTCCCCTTGTGTGGTTGAAACGGTCAGGAATCGGAGAACGGGACGACCTGCATCAAGGAGACTTTGAAGACATCATAAACGTGATTTAGGTGGACACCATGAACAACACCCCTTTCCTCGGATTTTTCCTCACATTGATCCTGATCATGCTTGGAGACCCTGCGACGGTGCAGGCACGGCCCTTTCGGCCCGCCATGTATCCCAATGGCACGGTGATAGGCTGTGCTGCATGCCATGTCAGCCCTTCGGGGGGAGGGACACGCACGGCGTTTGGCAACGACGTCTTTGCGATTGTGCAAGGCCCCAGCAGCACTCCATTCTGGGGGCCAACGCTGGCTCAGAAGGACTCCGATGGCGATGGCTATACCAACGGGCAGGAGGTCGGTGATCCCAATGGCATCGGTCTCGCGACGCCTGGCTGGATTCCCACAAACCCTGGCGATCCCTTGAGCAAACCGGCCAATCAAGCGCCCACCGTCACCATCACCCGTCCGATCGATGGCGCCCAATATGTTGCGCCGGCGACCCTTGAGGTGGACGCAATCGCGTCAGATGCCGATGGAACGGTGGTTTCGGTGGAATTCTTTTCCGGCAATGTCTCCCTGGGGGTGGTGTCCAGCCAGCCCTTTCTATTGGTTTGGACCAACGTTGCTGCGGGAAATTATATCTTGATGGCTCGGGCCAGGGACAACGTGGGCGCCAGTACGGACTCGCTTCCTGTTGCCATTACCGTATCAGCCCCGTTGGAGCCCATTCGATTCAATGCCATCGCACGTGAAGGCTCCCTGCTGTCGCTTTCCTGGACGGGCGGTCGTGGGCCTTTTGTGGTGCAGATGAAGACCAACATCCAGGATGTTGTGTGGACGGATCTGCTGACCACCAATGCCACGACAGCGTCTGTGATTGGCCAGGGCGATCGCGGCTTTATCAGAATCAGGGATGCGGGTCAGTAGTCGGCGCCTCATCATGGCCATGGCACAGGCGGGCCTTGCACCATGGACGCGCCTGTTGGCGAAAGTGCATCCCCTTGTTTTACGGCGAGCTGATGCGCAGAAAGCGAAGGTGTGGAGCATCCTCCACCGGGAATTCAAATGAGCATGGATTGCTTCCGCCACTGATATTCGTGGCCATGGAGGTGAATGGCCCTGAGATATTGGTCGTCTGCCAGACGCTGTAAACTGCCCCCGTGGAACCCTGCCATTCAAGCCGCCAGCAGGTTGAGCCAGGTCGCAGAAGACGGACGGCTTCAATGGTGGGGGGAGGATGGGGCACGTTTTCAAAGGGCAAACCATCCCAGTTGAGGCCGGGCGACACCGCCAACGTGGAAATGGTGTCATGCGGCACAAACGGGGATTGGAAACCGGGGTGCCGGACCAGTGAGGCTGTGGCCGAGAGCATGGATCCTTCAAATACAATGCGGCTTGCCAGTTGTCCCGAGGGATTGCGCAGGCAGATGAATTCACGGCCTGTGTTGTTCAGCGAGAGTCCCGATCCACTTTCGCTTGCGGGTGCCGTCTGGCATGGCAATCCAGGTGGGTTCTCCTCATGAGGGCCGCCAAAGACAACAATGGCCTCCCCGGGCTTTAATGAAATTCCATTGGTGAAGATGTGACGCACCATGAGCGCATCGCCCAGAGACCAGCCATCCAGGAGCATGTCGGTGCCCGTCGTGTTACACAGCTCGATGAATTCGTCCTCAACGGCCGGTTTGGATGACGGGGTGGCACGCTGCAGGGGATTAAAGTGAGGCGCAGCGGGGTCGGAAGTGGGGTTGGCCAGAAACTCTGTGACCACCAGACCGCGCTCATGCGGGTGGGGGACGTAAATGCTCCATTGGGCGAGGGTCTTCGCCGTCTCGTTGGATGCTTCAAGGCTGAGGTGAAACGTCTGACCTGCGTGGGCTGCGACCGGTGTGAATTCGAGGCTGCCCAGCCATTCGAACGTGCTGTTGGTCAACCAGGATACGGTTACTCCCGGCAGGGTGTTGGTGGCCACTGTCAGGGCCAGGTGGCGGGCCTCGGGATCGGAGGTTTGGAGCGTGAGGCGCCAGGTCTCGCCCGGTGCCAGCGAAAGCTCGTCGAAGGTGTTTGTAAGCGCATCGCCCGCCTGGCTGGGATGCACCAGCCGGTTGGTGAAGGCCAGAACCGGCAGGGCGCGTACCAGGACGTCCACGGTGCGGCTGGTGGCGCTTCCAGCTTCATTGGTTGCCTGCACATGATAGGGCCCCGCCTGCGCAAGGGTGATGGCATCCCAGTGCAGGATGGCGTTCGTCGCACCGGCCAGAGGCCGGGCATCCTTGAACCACTGAAGGGCCGGTGGAGGGTTGCCTGCTGCACTGCAGGACAAGGTGGCGGCTTCTCCTTCCAGAGCCACGATGCCGGTGGGCTCAATGGTGAAGGTGGGCGCTGATGGCGGCGGCGGATCGTTTCCAAATAAATCGGCAAAGCTTGTGGCAACCACCAGATCGTCCACATGCAGGATGCCAATGCCCGCGGCCTCGCGAAACGCGAATGCCGTGATTTTGATCGGTGTTGGCGAGTCTCCTGCCAGGACAGACGGGGAGGCCTCCGTCTCGGGATCGATCCAAAGCTGGCTGGCGGCATCCGCAACATGGTACCCCAGGGCGATCACGTGCGTCTCGCTGAGTTGAAGGAATGCCGGATGCCAGTTGGTGGCCGTGGAAGCTCCTGCGCTGATGCCCAGCCGGTAAGTTCCCTGGGGAGCCTCATTCGTGCTGGCAAAGACACGGCAGCGATATCCGCTGGAGTTGTCCTTGAAATGCGCGAAGTAGCCATTTTTCGGCAGGGCCTCTGCGCGGAGGGTGAACTTGAAAAAGAGAAGTGCGCCTTGCGCCGGTGTGTAAGGCCCCCCGGCCAGGTCCAGGCTGATATCCTCCGTGCATTGTTGATCCAGGATCAGACACCCGTTGGCGATCTGGACCTCCCCTGTAGTCCCGCTATGTGTGAGCCAGGAAGTATAGTTTTGGTTAAGGGGACCATCCGGATAATCGAACGAGTCCGACACCAACCCGCCTGCGAAAAGGCGCAGAACCATGCCCCACATTCCCACCACCACCGTCCACCGATGTTGGAGTGTGGTCATGGAGGGGGAAAATCAATGTGGAAGAGTGGCCGGCTGAGGCTCATCCAGCAAGGCGGCAAACCGGATGCCGCGCGTGCTTACGTGCAACGGCTGGAGTTCAAGCAGGGTCATGGCCGCTTCATGGATGGCCGCACCGCAGAGCATGACATCAGCCCGTTTGGGTGGAAGCCCTGGTATTTTGCGCCGTTCAGCCAGGGGGAGGGACCAGAGACGCTCCGTCAGTGTTCGCATGGTCTCCAACGAAAAGCTCACGCTCTCAATGGCTTCGCGATGAAATTCAGTCAGCCCGAGCTGGATCGAGGCCAGCACACTGCTGCTGCCGCCAGTGCCGACCAGCATGACCCCACCGGGAGGTTGCTGCGACAACAGGGGCCAGAACTCGGACAGCAGTTGGCCCGCCCAGAAATGGTTCAAATGAGTGCGGCACTGCTCCAATTGCGAAGGCAGCGGAGGGTCTGAATGGGGAATGTGTTCCATCAAACGCACTGAACCGATCTTGTAACTGTGTCCCATGGCATGGTTCTGCCCTGTGCTGAAGATCACCTGGGTGCTGCCGCCCCCGACTTCAAGGATAAGCAAGGGACGGTTGTGAAAACGAGGATCGCTGGCGACGCCCTGAAAGGCGAGCTCGGCCTCCTTGGCGCCACTGATGATTTCCAGTGCCAGGCCGGACGTTTGGTCGATGGCTGCCACCAGGTCATGGGAATTCTGGGCATCACGGGCTGCGCTGGTGGCGATCACCCGCACGTTATCCACCCCATGCTCCCGAGCCGTTGCGTAAAATCGGGCCACTGCTTGAGCGGTCTCAGCAATGCGGTCGGGTTGGAGCCGATGGTGGGTATAGAATCCCTGTCCCAGGCGCGTCTGTTCGCTGGTTTCCAGAATGGGGCGCACTACCTGGCCCAGCACTTCCGCCACCAGGAGCTTGACGGAGTTGGTTCCAACATCGATGACGGCACGGCACGTGGTTTTCACGAACATGAATTCAAGCAAAAAACAGGGCTGGTTTCCAGCAAAAAAAGAGGTTTGGTAGAGGCAAATGGCACGGTGGAAGGGGGCTGATACTCTCTTTCCGGGGAGGGTTCGGACGCATGGGGACACAAAAAAGCCCGTTTCCCCCAAGCAGGAGAAACGGGCTCGATGATGTAAACTGTTAGAAAGCGTTTAACGCTTCTTGTCCCAACCCTGAGCCTTGATGATCTCGGTCATCGCCGTGCGAGGTTCAAAGGAATCAGGGATGACCTTGAATTTGGCGAGATAGTTAAACACGTTGCGGACGTGCAGCGCCTCGTCCTTGCGTTTGGCAAGGTCTTCAGCCGAAAGCTTCTTCAGCCCATCCACATAGGCCTGAGCCAGCGTCTGCGCCTTCTGGAAGGTGGCGTCGTCCTTGTCATAGACCAGCGATTCCATGAGCTGGAACATTTCCGGCAGGGGATTGGCTGGGTCAGCGAGCTTCGGGGCGCCTTCGCGGATGCCGGCGGCGATCTCCTTGCGCTTGGCCATGGTGGCTTCGGTGGTGAGATAACCGTCCGTGCCCCCTTCAACCGAGCGAATCGGAAGCTGGCGATACCAGATGTTGCGGAAACGGGTGGGATTGCCATGATCCTGCAGCCGCAGCGGCCCCTTGGCAGGGAACGGGCCGGCCTTGGTGCGTCCCATGTGGCCGCCACTGCCTTCCAGAGGCGTGTGATCCTGAACCAGGACGCCGTTGACGAACACCGTCACGTAGCCGGGATCAAGCACCTTGTTCCCGTCATAGACCGGACGGCGAAACACAATGTCGTACACCTGCCATTCGCCGGGGGCGCGAAGTGCATTGGCCATGGGAGGGTTGATTCCATAGACAGCGCCGGCGTAGCCGTCGGCATAGGTCTCGTTGTTGTAACAATCGAGCACCTGGATTTCCATGTAGCCCATCAGGAAGATGCCGCTGTTGCCACGGCCTTGATCGCTGCCCTTGACTTCCTTGGGTGCCGACCATTCCACGTGCAACTGGCAGTCTGCAAATTGTTCCTTGGTCTGGATGTCGCCGGTGGTGGCCGATACGAGTGCTCCATTGTCCACCTGCCATTTGATGGGGCTGCCGTCCTTGGATGACACCCACTGGGAGGCGTCTGTGCCGTCAAAGAGAATGATGGCGTCTGACGGCGGCTTGCCCGGTTGCTCCTGGGAGCTGAATGTGCCCGGAGTTACAATCTTCGGTTTCGGGCGGTTCCGGTCGTGAATGGCCCAGGGATGATGTTCATCCGGGGCATCTCCATAGAAAACAGGTCCCGTGGGGGCAGCCCAGTTTGTTGCAGCGAGTGACAAAAACGCGCCAAGCGTTGTCAGTGTTCCAACTGATGATTTATGAAAGTGCATGCGGTGGGAGCATGACACTGCCGGTCGGGTCGCGTCAATCCTCTTGACGGCCTGTGGAAGGAGGCGAAAACAAGGGCCACGGCAGGGAATGAAGCTGCCCGGTGGGTGTGGCTTAGTCCGTCTTGCGTTTAAAGACGGAGGAGGTGTCGCTCACATTGAGCATGGCCAGGTCCAAACCTTCATCGGGCGCCCGGCGGCGTGCCTTGTCGAGTTGGTCGATCACGCTCAGGATGGCGTCGCGTGCGTAGTATTTGACGGCGCCGACGCTCAAGGCGGCTCGGAAAATGATCACCAGCAGACAATGCTCATCCACATTGACCACCAGGAGGCTGTATTGTTCCCCCTGCTGATACACGCTGGAGAAATTGGGCTCGCTGATCAGGTTGGCAATGGCCTGGTTGGCTGTGAAGGATGCCGCGGCCAGGGCCGCCAGCGTGGTGGCATCAAAGTGACTCGTATCCCCCTGGCTGGCGATGATGAAACCGGCCTTGTCGAGGATGAGCGCGGAGGAGGCCTCGCTGCGGGCAAGTAATTCCCCCAGCGCACCTTCCATGCGCACAATGTCTTCTTCGATTAAGCGCGGCAACGTAAACATATCAAGCGGTCTTGCGCATGCCTTCCGTCAGGAACTTATGCAGCAGCATGCGGCTGATCATGTTGAGTGTTTCAAATACTCCCTCGCAACGATGTGCGCAAGCGGTGAATGAGGGCACCTGCACCTCCCGGTTGTTCAGAAGGTATTCCATATACTCGACAGGCGCCGCATTGGGGAGGTCCCGCTTGTTGTACTGCAACACGTACGGAATGTCTGCCAGGTTCATTTTGAGAGACCTGAGGTTCTCATCCATGTTGGCAAAGCTCTCCACGTTTTCCGACATTTTGTCGTATTGGGAATCGGCCACAAAAACGATGCCATCGACCCCTCGGAGGACCAGTTGCCGGGTGGTGTTGTAGATGACCTGGCCGGGCACGGTATAAAGCTGAAACTTGGTCTTGAAGCCCTTGATGGACATCGATTCGATGGGCAGGAAATCGAAGAAGAGCGTGCGGTCCGAACTGGTGGCCAGCGAGACCAGCTTGCCTTTGTTTTCGGGAGCGGTCTGCACATTGGCATGCACCTGTTGAAGGTTGGTGGTCTTGCCGCACAAGGCCGGACCGTAATACACGATTTTAACCTGAAGTTCCTTGGTGGCTTGATTGATGATTGCCATATTGCCTATGCCTTATTTGGATTGACGTGCCAGTTGCGCCGCGATGGCCTGCAACTGAAGAACAGGCGCCTTTTCATCCGGACGGCCAATCACCATGAAAAAGACAGTTCCTGTTTTGAAGATGTAAAGGGTGTAGCGGTCCACCGTCAGCACCATGCTGGCCGGATCGCCAAACTTCAACTCCCTTGTATAATGGCTCATGCGCCCGAACATTTGAGGAATGAAGGCCGCAATGGTTTCCGCATTGAGTTCGGATGGGACCTCCCCGGCCACCAACAAACCATCCTGCAGGGCGACCAATGCACCCGCGATACCCGCCAACGCCGCCGTTTTGTGGACGATCTCCACAGGGGTCCATGACTCTTTGCCTGGCTGGCCAAAAATGGCACCCAAACTGAGCTCTTCTGCTGGTGTGGGCATCGTTTCCACAACCGCAAGCGGCTGAGCGGGTTGCATCGCAGGCTCCGGCATGGCGGGCGGAGGGGTGAAGAGGGTGGGCCGCGCTGGTGGTATCGACGTGGGAGACGGGGGTGCCGATTCCTCCATGGGTGGCGGGGTGAACAAGGTCGGTTGACGTTCCCCCATCGGTGCAGCCATCGGAGCAGGGGATTCCTGTGGACTTGCACTGGCGGTCCCAGGCGCACTGGCAAAGACATCGGGGATGTTTTCCGCGATTTCCACCTTCTTTGGGCTGGGGGTGCCAGGACCTTTGCGTGCCAGGAACAGCGGTACCACCAGTTTGAGGGGGATATGGATCAATGTTTCCTCAGGGATGTTGGCTTTGCAGGTAGTGGGTGTGATCCATTCCTGTAATTGCCCCCAAGGGAAGGCCAGCATGCCTCGTTTTAGGCCTTGCTCTGCCTCAGACATGGGCAGAACCAATTGTGCCGCAGAAAGATCAGGACCAGAAAAAAGTTTTTGCACCGGTTCCGGCAGGGCCGCAATGAGGATGTGCATCGGCAGGGCAAGTGTGCCCGTTAACGTGCTCGGTGCCGCAGGTGCGGGCTGGGCTGGGGCCGGGGTTGAGGCCGCCGGAGCCAGAGAATTGAAGGGAATGATGGCTGGCTTTGTTGGTGCAGGCGGAGGTGGCACAGCCACAGCAGGTTGCGGTGACGGAGCGACCGGTTTTGCGGTCATGAATGGCAGTGCGCTCGACGATGTCGCCGGCGGTGTGGACCGCGGTGTCAAGGGTGCCTTGGGCGGATGCGCGGGCCGCAAAGCAGGGGAACCCGTCGCTGAGGGTGCAAAAGGGGTGGGCGAGGGCGTGGTTTTTGGGGTTGGAGAGGGAGCTGCCGAGGGTGCCCCAGACTGATTGGGGCGATGGAACACGGCATCGTATCCAACCGGGTTGATCGTTTTGCGTTGATCATTGCGGCGGGACAGCAAATGGGGGGGGATGTTTTGTACGATGACGTCCAAAGGCAGGCTAATAATGTTCGAATCATGGACATTTGATTCGAAGAAAGTACCTGGAGGACACACCTTGCGCAGTTCGCCAAAGGTAATTTTTACGGTGCCGGTTGATAATTGCGGCACAATATGACTGGCAACCAAGGGGATGCGGACCTCATGTCCAGGGCGCTTGGCAATGCCTTTCTGCAGATCGGCGGGCAGGGATTCCAGGATGGGCAGAAGAGGAACATGCAGGATTTCTCCTGACGTTGGCGTGATTGGTGCTTCTTGTGCCGGTAATTGCGTTGAAGCAATGGGTTGCGACGAGGCAACGCCAGGCCTTGCCACCACGGTAGGCTTGATTGTGGTGGGGGGGGCTGAAGATGGATGTTGTTGCGTTGCAAAGGGATGTTGAGATTCCGGGCGCAACTGCAACGGGGATGATGTGGACGCGGAAGGCTCTTGAGCTACCTCGCTAACGCCCCCGCGCTTGGTAAAAAACTTTTTAAGAGCGGCAAACATTGTATATATTACATTTTATCGGGCTGTCAGGCCAGCGTCGATTTTTGTGTGCTTACTTGCATAGGGACACCGAACAGCATATAACAGGCCGTAACCGGAAGGTTTCGGAAAAAAATTATGACACATCGCCCCAAAGTACTGCTGGTGGACGATGATTCCGATCTGCTGGAGCTCTACCAGGAGATGCTCTCCAAGCTCCCCAGCCAGCCGATCGTGCGGACCACCAATTCTGGAGCAAAGGCCATCGCCATGCTCGATGCCGAACCTTTCTCGTTATTGCTGTCGGATTTGAACATGCCTGGCATGGATGGCCTGCAGGTGCTGTCGGTTGTCCGGCGCAAGTATCCCCAAATGCGCACGGCGGTCATGACGACGGTGACCGACCCTCAATTTCGGATGCGGGCCTACGCCATCGGGCTGGATCTTTATCTTGAGAAACCCAACAACAGCCAGGCCACCCAGATGTTTCTGGATTGCATCGAATCGCTGCTGGGGCAGGAGACGCAGGCTGGATTTCGGGGGATGCAGAGCAAGAGCCTGATGGACATCATTCAGCTTGAGTGTCTTTCTCAGAGCTGTGCGGTGCTGCGGATCACCAATGGCATGCGCGAGGGCCGGATCTGGTTCTCCAACGGCGAGATCATCGATGCCATGATGGGGGCGTTGACCGGGGCCGAGGCCTTCAAACACATCATGTCGTGGCGGACGGGCAACTTCGAAATGCTTCCTGCCGAGCCCAATCATCCGCGCGCCATCTTCGTGTCGTATCACAGCCTGCTTCTGGAAACGGTGCAGGCCCTCGATGAAGGGCAGGTTCAGGAGGAGGAGGAGGCGCCGTCCACTCCCCAGGCCGTGCCCGCCCCGGAATCCCAGGCTGCCGAACTGGGACGCACGGCGGGCGTGGAATTTGTCATCTGCCAGACGGTCGGAGTGCCGGGCAGCGCGCAGGTGTGGTCGCTGGACCAGCCTGAGGCCATTGCCCAGTGGAGCCAGCAGATGCTTCAAGAGTATGAGACGCTGGGTTCGGCCTTGCGGGCCGGGCCCCTGGGTGCCCTGGAGGCCATGGGGCTGCAATGCCATGTCGGCATGACCCGCCAGGGGGAGCGCCAGTTATGTGTGGGGTTTGAGCGTGGTTTGACGCCGGTGGAAGTCCACGACACCATGAACAAGGTTGTTGCCAAATGGGTTTCCTGACGCGCACACATAAAGCTGACTCCTCGCGGGGGCGATTGTGCCTGCCGGCGGGATGCTTTACCGTGGACCGGGACGGGGGGGTTGTGTCGTCAACCCTGCCGCAATCGTTTCCACCGGCCCTGGTATCGCAGATAGGCCGGACGGTATTGCGCACGTTTCACAGCGCCCAGGAGGCGCAGTTGGTTTTTCAGGAGATACGGATTCATTTTGCCGAGGTGCGCATTACTGCGCGCGAACTCAGAGGGGGCGCCATCATATATTTGACGCCCGGCAACAACCTCCCATTGCCACCATCCTGCATATGAGCAGCCATAAAAAAGTCGATCAACTCATCCTCCAGTTGGAGAATTTTTTGGAATGCTGGAAGCAGTTCAACCGATACATCAATCTGGCCCGCGCCAAAAAATTCACCCCGGATGATGAGGCCCAGTTTCTGGATACCAAGAGTGTCATCACCCAGGAACTGGAGCTCATCCTGGCCTCCATTGAGAGCGGTGCTCCCAGCAAGGAGGACATGCACAACCTGCTGGCGAGCGCCCCGTCGATCCGCTTTGTGAGCGAGTTGAGTGAAGCCTCGCTGCGCGGGCTTGAAAACCAATGGCACCGGCTCTTCATTGGCTGGCAATCCATTCTGGGCCAGCTCAAGGTGCAGCAGCGCCAGGCCCAGGCCCGTTCCTTTTGGGCCTTTCTCACGGGACAATGAGGCTGATTCGTGCCGCGATGGCAGGGATCTGTCCCATCCACATTCGCATTTGTCTTTCGGATGCATTGGCCTAAACTGGCCCACAGATGATGCGCCTCAGATATTCATTGTGCGTGATGGCTGGCCTGCTCTGCGGCTGGCTGGGGGCCAGCCATGGCTGGGCCCAGACGCAGGCCCTGCCCAGGTCGTTGTCCCGGCCTGTGCCATCGGGGTCGATCGTGATTCCCAATGCCGTGACGGCCACCAACACCGTGGATCCGCTGGCCTGGGATTCGATGAGGAAAGAATACAACGCCCAGACCAACCAGGTGGAAGCGAAAATCACGTATGCGGTGACGAATGTTTCCACGGCGCCGGTGATCATCAAGTCCGTGCGTCCTTCGTGCGGATGCACGGTGGTGAAACTGCCCGCCACCCCCTGGACGTTGAATCCTAAGGAGGGTGGGCTCATCGATGTGGATGTGGATTTGCGTGGCAAACGAGGCACACTCAATAAATACATCGCGGTGGATTCGACAGCCGGTTTCAAGGTTTTGAACCTGCGCATCAATATTCCGGATCTGCCGGGGCAGACGAATGCCGCCGAGGCGCGCACCTTTAATTTGAAGGTGGCCCTGGGCGACCGGCAGGCGGTGTTCAAGGGGGAATGCGTGATCTGTCATGTGCGGCCCACCATTGCGAAGAAAGGCATCGAGCTTTTTGATGCGGCCTGCGGGATATGCCACGATTCGTCTCATCGTGCTTCGATGGTGCCCGACCTCAAGACGATCACCATGTCTGGAACCCGGGAATATTGGAGGGACTGGATCAGCCGGGGCCGTCCGGGCACGCTCATGCCCGCCTTTGCCTACAGCGAAGGTGGTGTGCTGAGCAAGGAACAGATTGAATCGCTGGTGGCCTATTTAACGTCGGATTTCGCCAAGCTGCGCCATGCGGTGGCGGCAGCCTCCAAGCCCAACACAACAGCACCGGCGGCCACCCGGCAGGCAGCACCCCAGGGGGTTCCGCCTGCGGGATCGGACCTCAAGCCGGCTCCAAAACCTTCCCAATCCAGCGCGGATTTTCCACCCCTGCCCGAGTGAAAGGTCTATTCATCACATTTGAAGGGACTGAGGGCAGCGGGAAAAGCACCCAGATTCAGCTCCTGGCCAGGCGGATCAAGGATCTGGGTCGCGAGGTGTGCGTTTTAAGGGAACCAGGGGGCACGCCCATTGGCGAGGAGATCCGCCACACCCTCAAGCACAGCGTGCACAACCAGGCCATGACGCCGGAGGCCGAGTTGCTGCTCATGAGTGCCAGTCGTGCCCAATTGGTTCGTGAAGTGATCCGTCCCGCCCTCGCGGCGGGCAAGGTGGTGTTGTGTGACCGCTTTTACGACTCGACCCTGGTTTACCAGGGCTATGGGCGTGGTCTTGACCTGGCCCGAATTGCTTCCATCACGGATTATGCCGTGGGTGAGACCCGCCCGGATCTGACCCTTCTCCTGATGGTTCCTTTGGCGGTGAGTGAAGAGCGGCGTCACATGCGGGGACAGTCCGCTGCTCCTGTGCGCGACCGGTTTGAAGAGGCTGGCCGCGACTTTTTTGCACGTGTTGAACAGGGGTACCAGGCCCTGGCTGTCCAAGAGCCGAATCGGGTGGTCCTGCTGGATGCGACGAAAAGCATCGATCAAGTGCAGGAGGCCATCTGGTCCGCTGTGGATTCGTGGCTCAAACGGTCATGACCGTCTGACGGCACCCGAACGGAGTCCATTCCAGTGTCTTGAAAAGGGGGAGTGCCCATGAAGGCAGCAGCAGCTGTTTTCATGTGTGTGCACGGCTTAAAACAATTGAGTCCCAGGACTTGACCAAGGAAGTCTGCCCCAGCTTAATAAGCCCATGTTGACCACACGATTTCACTGTCTATGCCTCGGACTGCTGTTTGCCCTCCTGACGCGGGTGCAGGCTGAGAATGTTGAAGCGGATATTTGCGTCTATGGTGGAACCTCCGGAGGTGTGATGGCCGCGGTCCAGGCGGCCAAGATGGGTAAAAGCGTCGTTCTCCTGGAACCCGGGAAGCACCTGGGAGGTTTGAGTTCGGGTGGTTTGGGGGCAACTGATATAGGCAACAAGGGCGCCATCGGCGGCTTGTCGCGCGAGTTTTACCGTCGCCTTGGCAAGCATTATGGCCAGGAGGAGGCCTGGAAGTTCGAACCCCACGTGGCCGAGGATCTTTTCAATGAATTCGTGACGGAATCCAAGGCCCGTGTTTTCAAGGAACACCGGATTGCCCAGGTGAAGAAGGAGGGTGCGCGCATTGCGGAAATCATCACCGAGAATGGCGACGTGTTTCGCGCCAGGATGTTCATCGATGCGACCTACGAAGGCGATCTCATGGCGGGCGCCAAGGTTTCATATACCGTGGGACGCGAGGCCAACAGCCAGTATGGGGAAACACTCAACGGCGTTCGGATCATCACGCCGAAGCATCAGTTTGCCGTGCCGGTGGATCCCTACATGAAAGCGGGCGATTCCACCAGCGGGCTGCTTCCTTACATCCAGTCCGGGGATGGCGGCAAGCCAGGGGATGGCGACCGATCCATCCAGGCCTATAATTTCCGGCTCTGTTTCACCACCAACGCGGCCAATCGCCTTCCTCACCAGGAGCCAGCCGGTTACGATTCCGCGAACTATGAGCTGCTTGCCCGCTACCTGGAGGCCTTGGTGGCCGCAGGCCGCACGCCGCGGCTCGACGAGTTCTGGAACCCCATCTTCATGCCCAACGGCAAGACTGACATCAATAACAACGGCGCTTTTTCGACCGATTTCATCGGCATGAATTACGACTATGCGGATGCCGATTACGCCACGCGCGCCCGCATCCAGCGCGAGCACGATCAGTATGTGCGTGGCTTTGTGTACTTCCTGGCCACGAACCCGCGCGTGCCCGAGGCCATGCGCGCGGAAATGCAGCAGTGGGGCCCGTGCAAGGACGAATTTGCGGACAATGGCGGGTGGTCCACCCAGATGTATGTGCGCGAGGCGCGTCGCATGGTGTCTGATGCCGTGATGACCGAGCTGCATTGCCGGGGCATGGATGCGGTCACCGATCCCGTTGGACTGGCCGCCTACAACATGGATTCGCACAATTGCCAGCGAATCGTGCGCAACGGCCATGTGGAAAACGAGGGTGATGTGCAGGTGCCCCCAATGAAACCCTACCCGATCTCCTATCGGGCCATCGTTCCGCGCGCCAGCGAGTGTGAGAACCTGCTGGTGCCCGTCTGCCTGTCCGCCACGCACATTGCCTACGGGTCCATACGCATGGAACCTGTCTTCATGATTCTGGGGCAATCGGCTGCCACCGCGGCCGCCATCGCCATTGATGACAAGGATCCCTTGCAGGGCATCAACTACTACAAGTTGCGCGCCCGACTTCTGGCTGACGGCCAGGTTCTGCAGTGGGTTGACAAAAACGCCGCGGCGGCGCCGACCTCGACCATGAGGAGCATTCGTGAGTTTGGCGTATCGCCCACGCAAAGCGCACAGGAAAATACGCGCTGCCTGCAGACGGCGATTGACTGGGCGGCTGCCCGCGGGGCTGCCCTGTGGGTGGAGCCCACCGATGAGCCTTATCCCATGGCGGGCGGTTTGGTGCTCAAACGGAATGCCTCGCTGATCGGTGCACAAGGACCTGTGGGCCGTGGCACACGGCATCCTGCCAAGGCCCAACCGGTCGGCAGTGTGTTTCGCATCGAAGACACGGGCAAGGTGTTCATCACCGTCGAGGCGGCCACCCAATTACGGGGTTTACAGTTCTGGTATCCCGCCCAAACGATCGATGATCCATCCAAAATCATCGCCTATCCTCCCACCATTCAGGCCTCTCAAACCAGCGCCGCCCAGGGCGTCACGCTCTCGAGCCTGACGTTTTTTGGGGAATACCTTGCGATGGATTTCAATACTCCTGCCAACGCCCCCTGCGAGCAGGTCCTCTTTGAGCATTGCTATGGCTATCCCCTGAGCGGACAGTTCATTCGCATCGATCATTGCTACGACATACCGCGCATCCTGCATTGCCACGTCAATCCATCCAACCAGCGTTTCTTCAGGGGAGGCTTCAGCCGCTCAGTCATCGATGCCGTGGTCAAGGCGGGAACCTTCACTTATACGATTGATCACACGGATAACGCTCAACTGATCGATCTCTTCACCTTTGGGGTGTATGGAGGCATTTACCTGGGGCCCGCCACCTACGGGCAGTTGTCCAACTTCAATCTCGATTGCGTGGTGGTGGGCATTCACAAACTCGGGGATAATACCAAGAACCGGAACTGGCAGATTGCGCAGGGATCGATCATTGCCAACACTGGTGGGAAGCTGGAAAACATCCATCCTGTCATCATCGAAGGCGAAGGACACACGACGTTGACGGCGGTGGAATCGTTCTCTGGCGGCAATGGGGCGCTCAGCACCATCGAGCAGTCGCAGGATTACCTGCTCGTGCGCGGGGACCGTGCGCTCACGGTTACACTCACAGGCTGCCGGATGCGCAACTACGCGGCGGAGACTCCCATTACGGTCCAGAATCCCAAGGCCATCATCCAGGCCGTGGGCTGCATCGACAAAAACGAGCAGCCCTACAACAGGCTGCCCGGTCTGGGTCAAAAATAACCTTTATGTGAATGCTGAGCGGGCGTTTGTCGTAAAAGCAAACGCCCGCATGAGATTACTCGCTCACAATGGCGATCTCGGCCCAATAGGCGGCTTCATAGGACCAGCCGCTGGGGGCGTTGATCAATTCAAGCTTCACATCCTTTCCCGCGTACCCGCTCAGATCCAGGTCCTGAGTCATCCAATGTTCCCGGGTGGTTTGCGGATTCACGGGCGTGCGCAGGAGTTCCTTGCCATTCGCCTTGACGATCAGGTCGAAGTCGCCCTGGGGATCGTGTCCCACGACGAGGTGGAGACGGGTCTTTTTGCCTGCGGGCACAGTGACCACGCGGCTGAGCACGCAGCCTGTTTCCTGATCCAGGGGATGCGTGGCGAGCACGTTCTTGCGGCCCGCCCATTCGGTGCGCAAACCGGGATTCATGTCGGTGCCACAATCGGCGATTTTCCAGCCGAGTGCGAACGCCTCCGTGGCTTTTTTGAGGGATTCAGGGGTTGATTCATATTTGATTTTCGCCATTTCCTCCGGGGTGAACCGGCTGTTGGCAATGGGTCCCGGCGCCCAGCTCAGTTCCAGCTTGCTGGGTTTGACCTGCTCGACGGGAATCAGGAAGACCTCCTGGCCATTTTCCGTGACGATCTGCCCGCCAGCGCGGAGGATGTATTGGCGGGCGAGCTTCTCGCAGACATCGATCAGCTTGGGGAAATTATAGGCCGTGTGACTGAAGATGGCCTTTTCATCAAGCTCCTTGGTGAAGCGATCGGGGAGTTTTGAAAAACCGACGGTCGTGAACAGCACGCCCGCGGAGCTTGAGGGATTGCAGTCCGAGTCCATGCCGCCGCGGCAGGAGATGAGGATCGTCTGGTCGAGATCGTGTTTTCCATACAGGAGGCCCATCAGGACATAAGCGCCATTGATCTTGCAGTCGATGCCGCCGTTCGAGGCTTTTTGATAGGCAGGATTTTTGCGGTACTTCTCCTGGCAGAGGTTCCACGTGTGCTGCCAGTCATTGGGATCCGCCTGGTACCAGGCCACGATGTCGCGCACCATTTCAGCGTACTGGCAATCCGCGGGGATGGCCTTGAGGCCGGCTTGGATGACCTTGATGATGTCGTTTTCGAAAAACGCCTCCGCGTACATGGCACCCATGAACTGGCCCGCATACATGCCATCACCGTAATTCATGAGGCGGCCAAAATTTTCACCCAGCGCAATCGCCACATTGGGCAGACCCGGAGCGATGAGGCCCGAATAATCGGCCTCGATCTGATAGTCAATGTCATTCGGACAACGATTGAACTTGGGATGGCTGGAATCGGGCGGCGCGATGCCCTTGCGCAGGTTGCGCCGTCCGGCGTCGTTGGCGCACCACAGCGGATAACCGCTGTTGGCAAAATCAATGCCCGCCTGCCGGATGGACACGTCCAGACCGTATTCCTCGAGGGAACGCAGAAAGGTCATTTCCACATAGAGATCGTCCTGGCCGAAGGCGTCGTTGATCATAGAGGGCTTCCAGGCTGGCATGTCCTTCTCGGGAATGATCTGGTCCCTCCACTTGAACTCCGTGGGGGCGCCCCAGCACACGCCGGCAATTTGCCCCACCCAGCCGGCCTTCATTTTATCGCGGTATTCCTGGACGGTGAGGCGTCGGGTTTCCCCGGCGGACAAGGTGCCTGCGCCAAGAAGTGTCAGGGCCAATGTGGCCGCAAGACACCATGTAGCGGTACGAGCTGTTTTCATAATCGGCATTGTTTTTGCGTCCCTGAGCTGTTGCGGATGATGCCCACGCCGCAGGGTTAATCATTCAACATCCCTGTCTGGATTCACAAGGCATCGGCATGGCATCCGCATTGAACTCGGGTGTTTCGGATGATTAAAACCCAATCAGGCCATCGAGGCAACCGCTGTTCTTGACCGGTTTTGGATGGTGCCGCAAGGACCACGATGGAACGGGCCGTTCGCCTTCGGCAGGACCTGCCATCACCCATTGACAAACCAGTCCCATCCAATAAGCTCTGCGCAATGCAGTCCCACGAATTGTTGCGCGAGGTGTTTCAGCAGAAGAGTGCCAAAGAAGTCGCGGCCCAACTGGGGTTGTCGCTTTCCATGGTCTACAAGTGGGCCGAACCTCCGGGCGAAGGCACCGGCAGCGGCGCCTCCAATCCATTAGACCGCATCGAAACCCTTCTCAAGGCGACGGGCGATCCGCGCCTGGTGCAATGGATCTGCGAACGCGCAGGCGGCTTTTTCATTCACAACCCCAAGATCAGCCGACCCCATTCCCATTTTCTCATCCCCGCCACGAACGAAATCATTCAGGAGTTTGCCGACCTGCTTGAAGTGATCGCTAACGCTGCATCAGACAATCACATCACCCAAGCCGAGGCCGAAAAGATCCGCGCCCGCTGGGAGGAGCTTAAATCGGTGACCGAAGGTTTTGTGCGTTGTTGCGAAGATGGTAATTTTGCTCCCCTGAATGCCCCCAAATCTGCTGCCAGGTAGGACGATGAATCAAAAATAGACGGGATTTTGTCTTTACTCTGTTTTCGAGGGGGTGTTAATTCTTGTAACCTGTTGGTTACAAAATGAGTCATCTATTTTAGATGAGACGACAGGTGGTCCTTCCTGTTTTCATATTCGATTATAAATGATTCAAGGCGAACCATATATATGAGTATTTTTGCCTATATTGATCCAGGACTTGGTCTGCTGATTTGGCAAACCATTCTCGCGGCGTGCATCGGCGCCTTGTTTTATCTTCGGAAGACACGGACGTGGTTGGTGGGTCTATTCAAGGGCAAAAAGTCCGAAGAGACGACTCCTGAACAGCGCTCATGACACAGGCGGTTGCTTCATTCCGGGATCCGGCGGGCAGTTGCTATGTGCATGATCAACGGGTCGTCAGGACGGTGGGTTCGGAGAATGTGAAGGCCTTTGAGGCCTTTCAACAATCGGCGTGCTGCCGTGCTTTCAGCCAGCAGCGCCAGCTTGTCTCCACACGGCGGCTCGATTCCCAGGAGCTGGCCTCCCTGTTAAAGCAGCCCGAGTGGGGTGCCATGCTGGCCGGACGCACCTCCGATGCCGTGTATGAGCATGAGCTGATTCCCTTTCAAAGTTATCCCTATGAATGGCCCCCGGAAATGCTCTGGGAGGCGGGGCGCCTGACGCTGGAGCTGGCGCTGGGGTCCGTGGCCGAGGGCTACGGCCTCAAGGATGCCACGCCCTACAACATCATGTTCCGGGGTCCGGATGCCGCGTTCCTGGATATTGCCTCCTTTGAGCCGCGCCAGGGCGGCGATCCTGTATGGCAGCCCTATGGGCAGTTTGTGCGCACGTTCATCCTGCCCTTGATGGTCTGCAAGCGGTGGGGGGTGCCGCTGGCGGATGTGTTCATCAACCACCGGGATGGCCTGGAACCGCAGGATGTGTACCGGTACTGCAGCTTCTGGGACAGGCTCAAGCCGCAGGTGCTCTCCATGGTCTCCATGCCGGTGTGGCTGCAGGGCAAGGCGCGTGCCGAGGGGGAACAGCTCTACCGGGACCGGACGATGGCCAACGCGGAGAAGGCGCGTTTCATTTTCGAGTCGCTGCTCGGGCAGTTGCGGCGTTCGCTGGACAAGCTCCGGCCCGCCACGCGCAAGCAGTCGCTGTGGTCGGACTACATGCAGACCCACAGCTACAGCGAGCCGGCGTTTGCGGCGAAGGAGCGTTTTGTGAATGAATGGCTGGCCCAGGGCAGGCCGCGGCGTGTGCTGGACGTGGGAGCCAACACGGGGCACTTCAGTTTTCTGGCGGCAAAGGCCGGGGCGGAGGTGGTCTCGCTGGATCTGGATCCGGCGTGTGTGGGGAGCATCTGGCAGCAGAGCCATGAGCACAAGCTCAACATCCTGCCGCTGGTGGTGAACCTGGCGCGTCCGTGTCCGGCGCTGGGATGGCGCTACCGGGAATGCCGCGCATTCCTGGACCGCGCCCGGGGTGCTTTTGACTGTGTGATGATGCTGGCGGTGATCCATCACCTCCAGGTGACCGAGCGGATACCGCTGGGGGAGATCCTCTCGCTGGCGGCGGAGATGACGCGGGACCTGCTCATCATCGAGTATGTGGCGCCGGAGGATGACATGT
Organism: uncultured Verrucomicrobiota bacterium; assembly: GCA_964538065.1. GTDB lineage: Bacteria > Verrucomicrobiota > Verrucomicrobiia > Limisphaerales > UBA1319. The sequence goes on along the minus strand of CAZIDG010000028.1, from coordinate 14,883 downwards.
TCCGGCATCTGACCCGCGGCCGGGACAGCCTGCACGCGGGGCAGAACCAGGCGGCCTTTGAGGCGGCGTGCGCCCCGCATTTTGACATCCTCAAGTCGGAGGCGCTGCCGGGGACCAAGCGGCGCATGTATGCGCTCAGGCGCAAGGCCCCGCTTTCATGAGTGCGCCAGGCCAGGACGGTTCTGTGAAAGGAGAACCGCCGGTGACTTCCCCCAACCACAAGATCACCGATGCGCTGGCATCCTTTTCGCTGGCAAACCTCTGCCTGATCAGCGCCTGGTTCTCGCTGCTCTATGATGCCGATCATGGATATTTCAACCACGCCGTGGTGAACCAATATGCATTGGCCGCCCTGGCCCTGAATATCAGCATTTTCACGTTGCTTTCTTGGTGTGTCCTTCGCTTGGCGCGCCATGCCCAAGTGCCATGGCTAAGGCTGGGATGCGATATGATCCTCGTGTTCCTGCTCGTGTTGCCGATGGATTTTTGCCGCAGGCAAGTCTTTGAAATGCCGGACTACAAGGTGCTGGCGTTCATAAGGAATCCGGCAGGGATGCTGGGAATCGCGTCGTTACTCTTGTTTTGTCTGTGGCAACATCGGCGGGTGGCACGGGTCGTTATAATGGCCCTGGTAATCCTGTCCCCCCTGGGATTCATGACCTTGTCCAAGGCCGCCATGGTGGGCCTTGGGGTGGTGCGTCTGGATCAAGCGACGGAAATGCCGCGCCTGCAACCCATGAACAGCGTGACTGCAGACCAGCCGCGGGTGGTGTGGATCATTTTTGATGAGACAGATTATCGGCTTGGGTTTGACCATCGCCCGCCGACCCTCCAGATGCCTGCGTTCGACCGTCTCCTTGGTGAGGCGCTTTTCGCTACTCACGCCATGTCTCCAGCGGATTGCACGTTGTTCTCGATGCCCTCGTTGATTAGCGGACATCGGGTTTGCGATGCCGGGATATTGAACCATTCCGATCTGTCGCTGGTTTTGGCGGACGAGCGTTCCAGGACCAATTGGTCATCGTTGCCCTCGGTATTTGGAGAGGCACGAAGACTGGGTTTCAACACGGCTCTGGTGGGGTGGTATCACCCCTATGACCGGGTTTTAAGCCGGGATTTGAATTACTGTGCGTGGCACCCACTTCCGGGGTACGAGCCGGTTCAATCGACTGGCATGTTCAACGCCATTTTGAGCCAATGGGAAAGCATGGCGGGGAATTTTCGCGGTCGTTGGTTTTACATCAATCTGTGCCGGAACAGCCTGGAGGAATCGTGCTCGGTGGTCACCAATTCCGCGTATGGCCTGTCCTTGTTGCATCTGGCGCCACCTCATAAACCCAGCGTGTATGATCCTGCCAGGGAGGAATATACCCTTTTTAATGTGTCGAAAATTCAGGGGTATTATAAAAACCTGGCGCTTGCAGACCGGTTTCTGGACCAGCTGCGCTGCGCCATGGAAGAATCGGGACAGTGGAACCGGACCTGGCTGATTGTTGGCTCCGATCATTCCTGGCGTGAGTCCGCGCTAGTGGATGGAAAACGAGACCTCCGCATCCCTTTTATTGTTAAAGCGCCTGGCCAGAATCGTTCAATTCTCTACACCAACCAGGTGAACACAATACTCACGCACGATCTCATCCTGGCCATTCTTCGCCGGGACATAAACACCCCGGAGCAAACAGTGACGTGGTTAAACGCAAACGCCACGTCGCACGCACCTATTCAGTATCAGAGTTCGAAGTTCGATTAAATCATGACGTGGTTGGGGAGATTTCAGAATCTCAAGAATGTAAATATTTATTGTACAAGATATTAGATAACACGGGTGCGGATTTGCTTTGGACGTTCCATGTGTTATATTTCCAGTGCAGCAGCATGGGATTGACTTGGTTCAGGCGTGGCCTGCCAAGAGAGCGATCAATCTCAGTAGAGAAAGTGCGGTTGGTGCGTGTGTGCCAACAAGCGAAAGATTAAGGTGGGGCAGACTTAGCTGCTGGTCTGCCCTCGTTTCGTTTTGGGATGGAAGGGTTTGGAGAGAGCAATTCAGAGAAGAGCCTTTCCATTAAGAATATACATTTGCGTTTATACTGGCATGGATCCTTCCCCAGGGTATCCCATCACTCTTTTCGATTGCAGGTCTATTTGGGCGCTTTAACGTGGTGGCATGTTGCGACCAACGGATTTATTCGATTTGAGTCAGACCGAGCATGCCGCACTCTTTGAGGGGTGCGATTATGCCTGGGATGCCCTCAAGCGGATCAAGGACTATGTGGCCAGGAATCTGCGCCGCGAGCGACATCACCGCGCGGTGGGGGAGAGCTTTATTGGCGAAGATGTCTACATCGGCGAGGGCACTATTGTGGAGCCGGGGGTCATGATCAAGGGGCCGGCCATCATCGGACGCAACTGTGAAATCCGGCACAACGCCTATATCCGCGAGCAGGTGATTATTGGTGATCACTGTGTCATCGGGAATTCGTGCGAATTCAAAAACGTGCTTTTATTCAACAACTGCCAGGTGCCTCATTTCAATTATGTGGGCGACTCGATTTTTGGCTACAAGGCACACTGCGGCGCGGGGGTGAAAATCTCCAATGTGAAACTGGTCCCAGGCAACGTGGAGGTCGAATGGGAGGGGCGCGTGATCGATACCGGTCTGCGCAAGTTCGGGGCGTTGCTGGGCGATAAAACCGACGTGGGCTGCAATGCTGTTCTCAATCCCGGGAGCATCATTGGCCGGCAATCCGTGGTGTATCCCAATACCAACTGGCGTGGTGTGCTACCCTCAGGCCATATCGCTAAAAACAAGGCCGCCATCGAGGTGGTTCAACGCCGTCTGGGCTGATCTGTCCGTGCCGATTTCATTCCATGATCAGTGTTATTGATCCACAACCTGCCGGTGTCGATTGGATTGCGCGCGTGTCGGAGATATTTTCGCCCGGTGGCGTGCTTTCCAAGGCCAGCAATTTCGAGTTTCGTCCCCAGCAGCAACAAATGGCCGTGGCTGTGGCGCAGGCCCTGCAGGGCAAGGAGCATCTGATTGTGGAAGCCGGGACGGGCGTGGGCAAGAGCTTTGCCTACCTGGTGCCCGCCATATTCTTCGCTGTGGCCAACCACAAGAAGGCGGTAATCTCCACCCACACCATCAACCTCCAGGAGCAATTGATGGGCAAGGACCTGCCGGTGCTGGCGAAGGTCATGGATGTTCCCTTTACCTACACCATGCTCAAGGGACGCCAGAATTACCTCTGCACCCGGCGGCTTCACCGCGCCATGCAACAGGCCGCCAGCCTCTTTACCTCCCCGGAGGTCGCCGAACTCAACCGCATCTACGAATGGTCCAAGGAGACCAAGGATGGCAGTCTCTCCGGTTTCGACCATGAGCCCGATCCCAAGGTCTGGGCGCAGGTTTGTTCGGAGCGAGGGTTGTGTTCGCCCAAATTATGTGGTGCGCCTTCGGATTTTGCCAAGGACCACGATATTTGTTTTTTTCAGAAGGCACGGTCCAAAATCCTCGTTTCCGATCTGCTGGTGCTCAACCACACGCTCTTTTTCATGCACCTGGGCGGGCTCGATGAGATGCTCGAAACGGGTGTCCTGTTTAAAAACGATTTTGTCATTTTCGATGAGGCGCACACGCTTGAAAACGTGGCGAGCCGTCACATCGGTGTGAGCGTGTCCAGTGCCCAGGTCCGGTTCGCGCTTCAACGGCTTTATAATCCGCGCACCCAAAAGGGCCTCCTGGCAACCCTGCGCCAGGGCAAGACCATCGAATTGGTGTCCGATTTGATCGAAAAGTCGGATGACTTTTTCGACGGGATCGAGGAGGTCTGCGAGCCCATGGCACGCGCGGCCACCCGCGAGGTCCGTTCGAAAGCAGGGGAAGAGGGCAGTTCAGGACGCGATTGGAGCGAACTGCGCATCCACCGGCCCGACCTGGTGGAGGATACCGTTACACTGCCCATCCAGCGCGTGCGCGAGTCGGTGAGCCAGTTGATCAAACAGTCCGAAGACAAGGAGACGGCCGAGGAATTGGCCGAATGCAACCGGCGGTTGGTGGAAGTGCGGGAGGAAATCGCGACGTTTCTCAGCCAATCGCAGGAGGATCATGTCTATTGGGTGGAACGTGCGGGCAAGGGGCGGTCGAACCTGACCCTGTGTGCGGCGCCCGTGGATGTGGCCCCCTTCTTAAGGGAGCGACTCTTTGGATCCGATACCTCGGTCATTCTTACCAGTGCCACGCTGGCCACATCGGTGCCACGCGAGGTCACGAGCGTGCCTGTCGAAGAAAAACCGCGCGCGCGTCATTCTCATAAGGGAGCCGCGCCGTCAAATGCTGCAAAGGGATTGGATTATGTGGCGCGTCGGGTGGGGGCTGAGGAGGCCCGCATGCTCCAGGTGGGGTCGCCCTTCGACTATGCCCGGCAAATGAAAATCTATGTGGCCGGGAAGATGCCCGACCCTCGCGATGCCGGCTACCAGACGGCCTTGATTCACTGGATCAAACATTTCGTCAAGCTCACCCATGGCAAGGCGTTTGTGCTGTTCACCAGTTTCCGTCTAATGCACCAGGTAGCCGAGAAGCTGGCGCCATTCTTTGATGAACTGGGGATTGAATGCTTCGTTCAGGGCACCGGCACACCGCGCTCCCTCATGCTTGAGAAGTTCAAGGAGGATGTAAATTCGGTGCTCTTCGGCACCGACAGCTTTTGGCAGGGTGTGGACGTGCCCGGTGAGTCCTTGTCAAACGTCATCATCACGCGCCTGCCCTTTGCCGTTCCCGATCATCCCCTGATCGAGGCGCGGATCGAGCACATCGAAGCCACCGGGGGCAACGCCTTCATGGATTATTCCCTGCCCGAGGCGGTCCTGAAGTTCCGCCAGGGCGTGGGCCGCCTGATCCGCACCGCCAGTGACACAGGCATCGTAGCCATTCTGGACAATCGCGTTCTGGCCAAGAAATACGGCCAAATCTTTCTCAATTCACTGCCGGTCTGTCCCTTGGAAGTGGTCTAAGCCTTTCCAGTTAGAGAGGAACAATCATGCAACCATCATGGCTGGGACTGGCGACTCATGGCCCAACGGCGCGCCGCCAGTTCGCCTGAGGATTTCATCTTTTCGTAAAAACTCAATTGGTCCTCAACCGAGAGCCTCTCCAGGACAAAGTCCGATCCGCCTTGGAGTTCCCCTTTGATCGCCTCCCGATACTGGGTGAGCTCCTCGAGCCGCTCCTTAACGGTTTGCCCGCCGGAATCCCAGGGACTCGACGGATCCATGGCGCCGAGCGCCTGGCGCTGGATGGCGATGGCCACCAACTCCTGGATGATCGAATGCTGGCCCGAGGGGTCCCCCACCTTCGCCCCTAACTCCACGCTCATGCGCAACGCCGCGGCGGCTGAAGCCTCGTCGCCTCCCTGGCGGAACGTTTTGGCACAATCCACCAGGCTGCTCCCCAGATCCTTCAGCACGGCCAGGTGTGGCAGGGGTTGCGCTTCCACAGCCACCATCCTGGCCTCGAGTTCTGAAAGCCCGGCCAGCGCATAGGTTTCCTCCGCATTTTGCCTGAAATCGCGCACATAATCCTGCATCCCGGGCGCGCTCATGGCGGTCTGCAAATCCTTCCACGCCCTCTCCGTCTGGCCGGATTTGAACAGATCCTGCGCCGAAAGGTAATGTGCCAGGGCGTTGGCGGGATCGGCCTGCTGCAGGGCGTCCAGGCGGCTCCGGCGCTCCTCGGGTGTCCAGTCGCCCTTCAATGCCAGGTATGCGGCAAGGTTCACCCTGGCATCGCCGGGGTATTTCTCCAGCGCCTCGCGCAACAACGCCCGGTCCCCCGTGGCCTGATACGCGGCCACAAGGCTTTCCGCGCTGCGCTGCTTGGCGGCCAGGTAGGGAGCCACTTGCTCAAGGCTGAGCCTGGCCTGGCCGCGACACAACTGGGCCACCCAGTTGGAGTGCAAACGATGGTTGTCATCCTGCAATTGTTTTAACTCGCGCTGATCGCGTCGCGCCGCTCCATAAGCATTGCGCAATCGCATCAATTCATGGCGTTGCTCGGAACTCAAACCAGCCTCGACTGGACTCGACGTTCCTCCCGTCCGTGGGGCATTGGATACTGCGATCCTTTGCTCCATCTCGCGCATGAGTTGTTGGTTCTCCACCTGCAATCGCTGTTGGTTGCGGTGTTCCAGAACCAGGTGTCCTCCCAGTGCGAGGAGGATCGTGCCGCCCAAGAGGATGTTCAAGGCTTTCATGGCAGGTGGTATTCAACGATCATTTCGGTAACGTTGTGTGTTCCTTTTCCCAGACATCGAAGGCTGTTTCCTCCGATTCACTGCGCGTGGTCGTGCTTCCATCGGCAAATCCATAGACCTTGATCCACTCACCTGTGGGGGATCGACGTGCCTCCCTTTCGCGAAACAGAATCGTATTCCCGGGATCGGATGCAGTGTCAACCGGATCCCGGTACACGATTTCAAACTGATTCGTATCAAACCCAGTCATGGGCTGGGAATTTTGCGCCTGAGCGGCTTCATCGAAGGAGCCAGGAAGCGTGTCCGCATGATCTCGCGCGTATTCGATGAACAGGAGTCCCCATTGCTTGATGTGGTTCATCCGCACCTGTGTCTGTTCGTTGAACTCCTCTTGCGCCGGATCCTCCGGCTCACCGGTTGCAGCCTTCAACTTCCGGTTGTGTTCCTTCAGACGAGCCAGTTCATGGGTCGGGCGGGGCATGGAGGCCACCTCGCGACGCAATTTCTCCAGGTCAGCCTCCGGCGTGGCGCTGGATTGCAGAGAACTGCCTGATGTAGAAGCTGGCTGTGCCCCACCTTTTGGAGGTTGGGCATCCCATTGTGCGATCTGCTCGCGCATGAGCCGGTTGTCTTCGCGCAGTTTCTTTCCGGCAAGGTGTTGAGTCATGAGCACACCCGCCAGCCCCACCGCAAGAGCGATTCCAAAAACCATCCGCGTAGTTCTGAATCCTTTCACATCAGGTAAAAGTCCCAGCAAAGGTGTTTTATTACAAAAAACGCAACACCCTTTTGTCTGACGATGGCCCATGTCACCATCCCGCTTGCCTGGAGGCGATGTTTGAGAAGTTCAAAAAGGATGTAAATTCCCTGCCGGTCTGTCCCAGTGCCCTCAATGCCGCACGAGTCCGCCTTCCTGCGAGGATCGCAAGGCCTGTCCCTCAGCTATCGCGCGAATACACATAGCAATTGCATTAAAAAAGACTTTATTCGTGAAGCGTTAAGGGTAAAGTTGAGCGGTTCGTTAATGAGATCAACGGGGAAAACCATGAAAAAAACTGTCCTTTATCCATTATATTCCGTTCTGATTGCATTTGCCCTTTTTGGCCATGGTGCGGTGTCAACACTGGCCCAGACGGCGGTAACCCCTCCAGGCGATGGTCTTTCGCGCGCCACTGCCTACCAGATTTCTGAATTGGGGCATCTGGTGTGGATGAAAGGCAATGTCAGCACCAGCCAGGGGAAATATTATTTGTTGGTAAGTGATATTGATGCGATTGCCACGGCCGCATGGAACGACTCCAATACCAGCACAACTGTAATGGAAGGCCTCAAGCCGATTGGCACCCGCCTTGCCCCATTCAAGGGTGTGTTTGACGGCCAGGGTAAATCCATTCGCAACCTGTACATTGTCAGAACCAACGAAAGCGAAATCGGGTTGTTTGGAGCCATTTCCAACACGGCAGTGATTTGTAATCTGCGCATCGAAAATTGTCATATCCAGGGCATGGATGTGATCGGCGGCGTGGTGGGCTGGAGTTCGGGCACAATAACGAACTGTTACACAACAGGTTGGATAAAAGGTGGGGCCTTTGTGGGTGGCGTGGCTGCAAACAACGCCACAGCCTGGCAGGTGCAAAACGGCATTACCAACAAGTACATGGGTACGATTGGACAATGTGGATCCTCTGCTCAGGTTTACGGAGAAAAATATGTGGGTGGCGTGTGTGGCGCCAATGCAGGGGCCATAAATGAATGTTGTGCACTAGGGCCTGTCACAGGGGGAATTTCCAGCTCGATCCTGGGTGGACTGACAGGTGGCAATGACAAAGGTATCATTCAACGCTCCTATGCGACCAGTCGCGTGATGGGATGGCATGTCGTGGGTGGTTTGGTGGGACGGAATGGCACTCTTGGTTCGATCGCACAGTGTTTCTCAGTGGGTTTGGCAACCGGCAGTGGAGATGTGGGTGGTTTGGTCGGTCTCAACTACACCAACGCTGAGATCAGTGCCTCTTTCTGGAATCTGGACCTCATGGGTTCCACAGTCTCATCCAATGGCATCGCCCGGACTGCGGCCGAAATGTTCCAGCAAACCAACTATGTGGATTGGGATTTCACCAATACGTGGCGAATCGCTGAGGGCATTTCCTACCCCAGCCTGCGATGGGAACCCTCCTTTTTCACCCTCGCTATGGAATGCCAGGGGCCGGGCAGTATTCAAATCCTGCCCCAGAAGGAGACGTATGAACCGGGAGAAATGGTGTCGATAACAGCCACACCGAGTGCAGGCAACGTCGAGTTTGTACGCTGGGAGGGTCCAGGTGTGGCAGATGTTGGATTGCAAACGACAACGGTGGGAATGGACTGCACAAAATCCATCAGGGCTGTTTTCCGAACGGCATGCGCCCTGTCGTCGGTGGACGACCTGAGGCAGATTGGCGCCAATCCTGGTTATACACTGGACGGCCGGTATTGGCTCACACAAGACATAGACCTCGCAGCGGATGCATCTTTTACGGGCATTGGTGGGACGAACAGCCTTGCCTTTACAGGGAGTTTCGATGGACAGGGCCATCGCATTTTGAATTTTACCTCCAGGCAAACCAACAGTGTGTGCGTGGGATTGTTCAGCCAGATTGGCACGGACGGGACTGTGCGTAACCTCGGTCTGGTGGGCTGCGATGTCATGGGCAAGGACCAGGTTGGTGGCCTGGCAGGAATGAATAAGGGTTCGGTAACCAATTGTTACTGCCAAGGCACTATCGCAGGCGGTTGGGACGTGGGAGGGCTCGTTGGCTTGAATTATGGTATGGTGGTCGATGATCACACATCGGGTACGGTGTCGGGCACAGACAAGGTGGGCGGCTTGATTGGCAGAAATGAGGATGGTACTGTCGTTCGGTGTTATTCAACCGTGAACATGCCTTGTTCAGCAGAGAGTGGTTGCGTTGGCGGGTTGATCGGATGGAATACGCGTGGTTCGATCAGTGATGGATCCGCCACAGGGGAGATCACCGGCGGATCTTATGTGGGGGGGCTGCTGGGTTATAATTGGGGAGGCCAGATGGTGCGATGCCAGGCGACCAACCTGGTTGTGCATGCGGAGTACACCTCCGGGGGCTTGATTGCGTTTAATGATGCCGGAAACATCGATCAAAGTTCAACCTCAGGCACGGTGTCCGGGACTGACACAGTGGGTGGTTTGGTTGGGATAAACAATGGTGGAGATATTTCATCCAGTGATACCACGGTGACGGTGACAGGCGAGGAAGAATGCGGGGGGCTTGTTGGATTTCATTATGCAGGGACGTTGGAGGCCTGTTCGACCACCCAGCAGGTGACAGGCAAGGTGGATGTCGGCGGCCTGGTGGGCTGCAATTATGACCAGGGTGTCATCACCAATTGCACCGCCACGGGGACTGTTCAGGGCACGAATAGCGTCGGCGGCCTGGTGGGCTATAATTCCGGAGCACTCCAGGAGTGCCGTGCCTCGGGCCAGGTGTCGGGCTCGGAAAATGTCGGCGGCCTGATCGGCGAGAACTTCAACGGCAACGTGGTGGACGCCCAGGCATCGGGATCGGTCCGGGGTCAAAACACCGTGGGCGGCCTGGTGGGGATGAACTCGGGGAGCATTCTTGAAGCGAACGCCAACACAACCGTGACGGGCGAGTGGTGGAGTGGCGGGGTGGTGGGGTTGAATTTCCATGGCTCCGTGGCCAAATGCAACGGCGGGGGCGACGTGGCCGCCGAATGGGATGCTGGTGGTTTGATGGGTGAGAACTTCTTTGGAACAGTGCACCAGTCCTCTGCGTCAGGTACCGTGACGGGCGATTACCAGACGGGCGGTTTGCTGGGCGACAATTACGGAGGGCAAGTCACCCAATCCTACGCTTCGGGGATCGTGTCGGGAGGTTCGCACGGTGGCGGGTTGGTGGGAGAAAACTACTATGGCGGATTCATCGCGGAGTGCTATGCCACCGGGCCGGTGACGGGCAATTCAGGCGTTGGAGGCCTGGTGGGATATCATGGAGGGTATTCGACCAACACCGTCATCCGGGACTGTTACGCCGTGGGTGATGCATGTAGTTCGAGCCCACAATCGGGTGGGCTTGTGGGTATCATCCAGACGCATATTCGTGATTCGGTGGCACAGCCCGATGGCATTGTAGAGGCTTCTTATTGGAACCTGGAGGCTGCCGGACCCGTGGTCTCCACCAATGGCATTGGCAAGACCAGTGCGGAAATGATGCAACGGAATACCTTCGCTGGTTGGGATTTCGACACCACGTGGACGATCGTTGAGGGTAAAAGCTTCCCGCAACTCCGTTGGGCGCCTTCCGTGTTGTCTGTGAAGGTGGTTGGTAAAGGTCCGGGCAGTGTCACGATATCCCCTGAACAGGCAGGCTATGCCGCAGGGGACACGTTGACCTTGACGGCAACGCCTCAGACAGGTGATTACGAATTTGCAGGGTGGGTGGGTGCGCGCGTTACGGATCCCAAGGCCGCCACCATCACCGTGACGGCTGATATTCAAAAAAACATTCAGGCAGTGTTTCGCCCGGCACACGCGATTGCCTCCTTGGAGGACCTGGCGAAGATCGGCCGTGATCCGGCTTTTGGATTGGAGGGGCGTTATTGGTTGACGCAGGACATCGATGCCACAGAGAGTGCCAATTGGAACGATGCCGGGACTGACGAAAGCATCCTTGAAGGATTTACCCCGATTGGTACAGAAACAACGCCCTTCACTGGAACATTCGATGGCAAGGGCCACATCATTCGTAACTTCACCATCCTGCGCGCAAGTCAGGACTATGTGGGTCTGTTCGGATACCTGGGGAACCAGGCCATGGTGACCAATGTTGTTCTCGAAAATGCGGCTGTGGTGGGACAACAGTACGTTGGCGGCCTTGTGGGAGATAACTGGGCAGGGATGATTAGCTCATGTCGTGTCAATGGCATGGTATCCGGCACGTATAGCGTGGGTGGCCTGGTCGGCATGAATCACCAATACATCATCAAATGCCAGACTAAAGGGACGGTAATGGGACGAAATGAAGCGTACAAACCATATTCTTCAAATATCGGTGGTTTGGTGGGATATGGTGAGGACGACGTGGTGGATCGCAGCCTCGCAGAGACTGAGGTCAAAGGATATAATAATGCAGGGGGGCTTGTTGGGACTGGCTATGGTAGTGCCATAACACAGTGCCATGTTGATATTCCATATACTGGAATTACGAACCGCATTTGGTCGGGTGCAGGCGGTCTGGTCGGATCGGTTGTCAATTGTGACATACAAGACTGCTATGTCATCGGGGATGTATATGCATCTTATTATGCGGGTGGGGTGGCTGGATATGCGGCTAATTCGGTCATCCGGAATTGCTATACGGTTGGATCAGGGCATTCATCGCCAAATGCGGGTGGGGTGGCTGGCTTTGGCTTTTATATGATGAGTCCTGTCTCAGAGGTAATCAATTCCTACTGGGATGTTGAGACTTCTGGCTTGACCAATTCGGCAGGTGGGATCGGCAAAACCACGGCAGAGATGAAACTGGCGGAAACGTACACGGGATGGGACTGGACGAATGTCTGGGGATTGGATCCCACAAAGAACAACGGCTATCCCTATCTGCGAGCATTGGAGGGCGAAACCATTCTGGTGCCGCCGGGCTTGGCGGAAAACGAGCAGGCGGCCTGTCTTGCCTGGGTGACCACGAACCACACAGCCTGGGGCCAGAGCGATTTCAGCCAGATGCCGGTCGCAGATTTTGCGACTGCATATCTCATGGATGTCATGCCCGCAACGGGTGTTGCGGCCACGGTCCAGTTCCAACTTAAGCAAGTCTCAACGGGGCCGGATGGCATTGGGCTTGGACTCTCCCTGACCATCGGTACAACTCCAAAACAAGGTGGTCTGCACGGCTGGCTGATCGTGGAGGGATGTCGCGAGTTGTCAGGTTCATGGGAGGTGGTTGTATCGCGGAAGCTAGACGAACAGCCCATCTCTTTTGAATCAGGTGTGGCGCGCTTGAATTTGCCGCAGACCGAACACCATTTCTATCGTGCCCGGATTGCTTCTCAGCAGGGTCAATAATGATGGGGAGATCAAGAAGGATGTGGTTGTATGAGGAATGAAATGAAGGGTGGAGTAAATCGCGGCTTTACGCTGACTGAACTTCTGGTCTGTATCGCCATCGTGGCCGTGCTGGCGGGTATCTGCTTGCCCGCGCTGGCCACAGCCTCGGGCTACACCAAGGCCATGGTCTGCATGGATAATGCCAAAAAACTCGCGCTGGGGTGGACCATGTATGCCAATGATCATAACGGCGTATTAGTGGAAAACTATCATGGTAGCGACACTCAAGGCGGAGCGAATAAAAACAGTTGGGCGGCGGGATGGATGGATTGGACGACCAGAAGTGACAACACAAATGAATCACTCATTATCGATCCTGGATATGCCAAGCTCGCCACTTACGTCAACAAGGACAAGCGCGTCTTTAAATGTCCTGCGGATCGTTATTTGGCACAAGTGCAGCTCCTATCCCATTTTAAGGAGCGTGTCCGCAGTGTTTCGATGAACTCCTGCATGGGCGATGGCAACGACAAGAATTGGTATGGCAAGAGCCATACCATCTATAAGAAAATAACCGACCTCAAAAAGCTTTCGCCCATGAACGCCTGGGTGTTTGCTGATGAACAGGCTGACAGCATCAACGGCCCGTGCTTGTTTGTGAATCCAACAGCAACTTCATGGGTTGATTTGCCTGCAAGCTATCATGAAGGGGCTGGTTCGTTTTCATTTGCGGATGGCCATGCCGAACTCAAAAAATGGATGGACTCCTCCACGATGGTGCCTGTGAATATTTCACATTTTAACACGGTCACAGCCACCGGTGGGCGCGACTGGCGTTGGGTGGTGGATCGAACCAGCGAACACCAGTAAGTCCCCCGTGTGGCACCCATGGTGTTGTCCCCATGCGCTGCCGAACGGCGGCAAGCCCATCGCTAAATGCTTTCGGGCAGGATGTAAGGTTTGCGGCGGGGGCGATCAAGGTACGTATTGGCCTCGGCGTCGTCGATGAAGACCTCCTTCACAGCATCCCAACGCAGGCGGCGTCCCAGCAGACGTGCAATGTTCGCCAGGTGGCAGACTGTGGCGGTGCGGTGGCCGATTTCGACATCGGCGATCGGTTTTTCGCGTGACTTGATACACTGGAGCCAGTTCTGCAAATGGTTGTCGCTCTTGTAGAGCCGTGTCTCGCCCGGCTTGATCTTGTCTTCGGCCAGTTCTTCGGGATCAGATTGGCAGATGCCGCGGTCGATGGTGATTTTCCCCTTTTCGCCGATGAAAACGGCGCCACCGGCAGGGCCATTGGCCAGTTCCATGGTGATGCCGCCGGGGTATTTGAAAAAGACCTTGGGCTGGCGGCACAGGCCATCACCGCGCTCCCGGGATTCGGGTGCGGAATAGGTGGGCAATGTGAGCTTGTCGCCTTCGACCCATACCTCTTCAGGACCGGTTTCGTCGAGGCCCAGCGCCCAATGCACCTGGTCGAATCCATGGCTGCCCCAACCCGTCATTTCTCCCCCTGAATAGGGCCGGAACGACAGCCAGCCCGGGTTGGCCCGGGGCGTAAACAGATCGATATGATAGGGATGCACTTCTGCCGGCCCGCACCACATGTCCCAATCCAGGTCCGAGGGCACCGTTTGCGCAGGCAGCGCGCCATTCCAGGGGCTGGGGTAACTATAGGCAACGACATGCTTGATCTTGCCGATGCGGCCATTGCGGATCAGTTCGCAGCCATGGCGGTTGACGCTCATGGATCGTTGCTGGCTGCCCGTTTGGAAAACCCTGTTATATTTGCGAACCGCCTGGACCATCAGGCGCCCCTCGCGAATGGTCAGGCTCATGGGTTTCTCGGCATAGATATCCTTGCCAGCCTGGCAGGCATGGATGCAGATGAGCGAACGCCATTGTTCGGGTGTGGCGGTAATGATGGCGTCCACATCCTTGCGTTCGAGCAGGCGGCGATAATCCTGGAAAGGTTCTGCGTTGAGCTTTTTGCCCCAATCCCGTGCCCGGCGCATATCGACATCGGCCACCGCCACCATGCGGGCCTCCTTAAGCCGCCCGAGCCATTCCTGCAGGGAACTTCCCTGGCGCCCCACACCGATGGCGCCGATGCCGATGCGATCATTGGCTCCTGGAACTCCGTTGGCCGCAAGCACGCCGGAGGGGATCAAGGTTGGAAAGGCAAGGGCTGATGCCGCTGTTGCCGAATGCTTTAGAAATGTTCGTCGTGACGTTGTCATGGTATCATCGCGCCTGGTTGATTGATTCATGTCGTCGGCACAGCCTGGGGCGTGACGCTGCACGTCGTTGGGTTGAAGCCGGTTTACACCCCATGCTAAGCCCGGATGGACAAGCGTCAACCGTGAAAGCCATCTTGGCGGTCACACCTGCTGACTCAATGAATGGACCCTGTTGAGCAGACGGTGGTTGCAAGACGACGCTTCGCGCTCGAGACTTCATAAACTCCGACTCAATAGTCTCTTGACGGTCGCATGCAGGCTGACATAGCCTTCGCGTTGGAAGACCTGTTTATGCGATGCCCCA
>CAZIDG010000027.1:16350-49031 GCA_964538065.1 uncultured Verrucomicrobiota bacterium | reverse complement strand
GGTTCTTGGCACGTCCGGCGCTCTCGGCATTGCGCTTGGTCATGCTCGACATCTCCTCCAGCGAGGAGCTCGTCTCCTCGATCGACGCTGCCTGTTCGCTCGCCCCTTCGGCAAGCGACTGGCTCGCCGCGGACACCTGCCCTGCGGCCGAGGCCGTTTGTTCCGCTCCGCTGCTCAGATCGGTCACAATCACCCGGATGGGGCGTGTGATCGAGCGGGTCAGGAATGTGGCCAGGGCGCCCCCCATAACCAGCGCCAGACCGGAAATTATTAGAATGAGCGTGTTGCTGGCCGTCACGTTGTTTTGAATCTCATTACCCAAATCCACCTGTTCCTTGACAATGGAGGCCTGAATTTCCTCCATGGTCCGGGTCATGGTACCACCAACGGCAACCATCTTATCGCGTGCCTCATTGGCCTGGGCGGTGGCTTTGGCCTTGGTCGCGGAGAACAGCACCTTCATATCCTTGCAATACTGCTCGAAATTAGTATTCAGGGATTCCATGAGGCGGATTCGGTCGCTGTTGGTTGTTTCCTTTTTCGATTGCGCCAATGTCTCGACAAACAGCTTTGAATTGGCATCAACCTTCGTGATTATTTCATCGCTCTGGGTGACCAGGAATTCCTTCATGTCCAAACGTATCAGCATGAGCTTCGAGGACATGTCGGACAGAGCGATGTTCTCCCGCGCCATATCCCGATAATCGACCAAGCCATGCAACGCCTTGCGCAATCCGGTGAAGCCGGTCACGGCCACAACCACGAGCATGAGTAGAATAAGGGAAAAACCAAGGCTTATCTTGAGGGCCAGTTTTAAATTCTTGAACATAACGTCTTCTGTTTAAAAGTTACTGCGATTCAGTTTTTTCTGTTGAGCAAAGTTCTTGTGATCACGCCATGGCATCTCCAATAACGACCTGGTGGATGTCGAGCAGGAGCCGGACCTGGCCCTTGACCTTGGCCACGCCCACCAGGTAGGCCGTGTTGACCGCGGTGCCAAATTCAGGCGTGGCTTCGATCTCCGATGCACTGACATTGGCCACTTCATCCATCGCATCCACAATCAGACCCGTAATCCGATGACTGTTCCCCTCCACCGGGATTTGCACCACGATGATGCAGGTCCTTCCGTCATCAGCCGAGCATGGCAGCCCCAGTTTGAGCCGCAGATCCGTCACCGGTATGATCTTGCCACGCAGATTGATCACCCCCCTCACGTGTTCGGGCATCTGGGGCACCGTGGTGATGTGGGTGAGTTGAATAATCTCCCGCACCAGGCAGACCTTCATTCCGAAATACTCCTGCCCCAACCGAAACATGAGGTATTTGCCCGCAGCCTCCTGGCCGACGGTTCCGAGCGTTGCTTCCATTTCTGTGTTCATAACGTGTTTCTGTCAGACACCACACCAGCACCCACACCTCCTCCGGAAACGACAAAAGGCACATGCGAAGAATGAGCGGCATAACCGCATACTTCGCATGTGCCCTTGCTTGCAGGTCTTTCTCCTGCCCGTGTCAGGCTTACGCCCTATGTGGAACTTAGGCTCCAACCCATCAGGGCGCCGTTCACTTCGGTGAGCGATACTCTATGGCGCTTTTGCTATCGGCAGAGAGTCGAGAAGACTTTAGCAGCTTTTCTCATTTAGAGACACTTTGGCCCCCCCCCAAAAAGCCGGAGGCAACGAAGGCAAAAAAAAGCGGACACCGTCAAAGGCGCCCGCTTTTCTCAACCCAAACAACCAATCATGAGTCCCATATGAAAAGACTCCATGCATGCTGGGTGATTTGCCATGTCAACCTGATCAACATGACCCATCACCGTATATGACACTTTCTTAGACGCTCGGTTTCATGATTTATTTAATTTTAAGATATCAAAGGCTTGATGAAGACATTTTGTCACTTGCGCGGTGGCGGGAGATGATTCACCGTATAATGTGCTAGGCAATGGCAATAAAGGTTTGATTGAAAGGCTGTCGCGCTCAGCGATTTATCAGGATTACGAGCATGCCTTTACCGAAACGACCGGCCTTCCTCTGACTCTGAGGCCAGTCGAGGTCTGGCAATTGGTGCAACAGGGTAAAAAATGCCAGAATCCGTTTTGCGCACTGATGAGCCAAAACAGCCGCTCCTGCGCGGCGTGCCTCGAAATTCAGCAACAAATCGCCCAACGGGATGGCGAAAAGCCCCGAAATGTGGCCTGTTTTGCCGGATTGCATGAAGCCGCAGTCCCAATTCATATCGGCAAGGAATTGATCGGCTATTTGCAGACAGGAGGCGTGTTGCTTAAGAAGCCCACCAACACGGACTTCAATCGTGTAAGCCGACAGATCATGGAATGGGGTTTAAAGGTCAATCTGAACCATGTGGAGGATGCTTATTTTCACAGTAAAGTACTGACAACCAACCAGTTCGAATCAATGATCCGGCTGTTGACCATTTTTGCCCAACACCTGTCCCTGGTGGGTAATCAGGTGATGGTGCGCCAGGAACACGCCGAACCACCCAATATCACCCGGGCCAAACAATATATTCAGGATCATCAAACCGAGGATCTCTCGTTGAGCCAGGTAGCCCGGGCGGTTAACACCAGCACGTTCTATTTTTGCAAGATGTTCAAGAAATTCACGGGGTTGAATTTCACCGATTACCTCTCCCGCGTCCGGATAGAAAAAGCCAAGAACCTCCTCATAAACCCTAACTTGCGTATCAGCGAGGTGGCCTACGAGGTGGGTTTCCAGTCCCTGACCCATTTTAACCGGGTATTTCGCAAAACGGTGGGCCAATCCCCCAGTGAATATCGCGGCCAACTCCCAGGGATCTGAAGATGCCTCTCCATGGCCACCCAAAGGGACTTCAGTGGCTGTGTGACTGTCTCAAATGCCTAAAGTGGATTGACTTTTGGGCGTGACCCCATGATCTTTCGACAAAGCGACAATCAGCATATGAAATGCCCAGCTTGTGCCAATGAATTGACGCCCTTTGATGCGGGCGACGTGACCGTGGACGTCTGTCAGGGAGGGTGCGCCGGGATTTGGTTTGATCTGTTCGAACTCAATAAATCCAAAGGCTTTACAGAATCCACTCGCCGGGCACTGGGGCATCTGCAAAAGCGCGAGGATTTGCTGGTCGATCGCCAGGCCCGCCGTAAATGCCCCAAGTGCAACAACATCATCATGATGCGTCGCTTTTTCAGCCGCAAACGTGCGGTGGAAATCGACGAATGCCCCAACTGTGGTGGCATCTGGCTCGATGATGGCGAATGGCAGAAAATCCGTCAGGAAATCGAAGCCAGCGAACGCCACAGCGAAGTCAGTCCGCAGGACAATGGCGAGTACATCCGATTGGTGTATCGCTTTTTCAGCGATTCCGCTCTCTGACACCAGAAGCCTTTTGAGAAAAGGCGCAGGTCAAATGCCTGCGCCTTGAAGTGAAGGACCGCGAAATGACCCGTGGGGTTTATTTCTTCTTTTCCCTCTCGTAGGGCACGTTGATATCCATTTTACCAGCCCAGGTTTCGGGCACAGGCTGGTCCAGCCCCCAGAATACGGCATTGACCAACATGCGTTGGAAGGATTCCACCTTGAAATCGTCTGGATGGCCCATGGAGGTGTAGAAGGCGCGCCCACCATACTTGTTCTTCCAGGTCCAGGCCACCGGGTTGACCTTGGCGGCCTTGTCGGGATCAACGGCCGTTCCCATGAGCAGCAATGTGGCATCGGCCGGAGGATATTGGGGCACAACATGATAGAGCCATGAACGCACATGCCACTTGGGCTCCACTCCCTTCAGGATGGGATGCTGGGCAACGGCGGGATTAATGGCAACATCCGTGCTTGAAAGGTGGCCATAATGAGTGTGGCCGGAGGCGCCCCAGCCTGGCGGTGTGCCAAAAGCGGATTCACCAAACGCATTCCATGATTCCGAGGCATGGCCTTTGGGGAAATTAAAGGCATGCGAGGTGGTTCGAAAGCCCATGACAGGTTTTCCAGCCTCAAGGTAGGCCTTGATGTGTTTAAGCTGGTCATCCGGCAATCGACGCCAACGCAGGAAAAAGATGGCCATGTCTGCCGTATCAAGGGCCTCCAGGCCGGGGATATTCTCCTCAAACTGCTCGTCTGGAAAGGCCTTGAGCACGGTAACCTTCATGCCATACCTGGATTCCAATTCATGGGCCAGCAGCGGCATGGTCAGTTCAGACCGATACTCATGATCACCCGTCACAAACACCACGCTGGGTTTCTTGTCCGCAGCCGTGGCACTGGGTACAACGCCCACCGTCAATAGCACCGCCGCCGCGCCCGTCATCAGCAACTTTGATAAAAGCATAAATGTCTCCTCAGTGGATTTGCCTGAGAGGATAGCATGCACTCCGGACTCGAGAAACAAAAAGTTGGGATTCTGTGCAGGTTACGCAACGCACGGCAGCAGGAGGGCAGGAAGAAGGAGGGACACCAGGGGACGTGTCATCCTCCGCGGACGCGGTTTGAAGGCCGCCGGGAGCGGGAGGTTGACTCCCGTACCCGGCTGCTTGGATAATGGAACCCGTTGTTACAGGCCCATCCGGGCGCGGATTTTCTTTTCGACATCCGCGCGAAAACGGTCGACGTAGCCCAGGACGTATTGAACCGGGTCAAGGCTGTCATCCTGCGCCAGGGGCGACAAATCCATGGCAAAGGTCAAATGCGTGGCTTCATCCACACCATGCGATTCCAGGAACGTGGCGTTGGCCTGTCGGCGTCCCATCACAGCCAGATCATAGCGTTTGCCACCAGAGATTTGGGAATCGAACACAGCGGACAGGGCCGCGGCGAGGTTGGTGCGGCGGCTGGCGTCCAGAATGGTCTTTTCCGTATCGGACACCCAGTCAAGACTGCGCCAAATTTCACAGCCATAGACCTTTTTCGGGCGCTTGTCCTTCGGCAGCGCACGGATGGCGCGCACCAGCGTGGCCACCACCGCCACATGGGTGTCGTGCTTGTCGGCCAGGTTGTGGGTATAGACCACCTCGGGCTGGGTCGCGGTAAGGACCTGGACCAGGTCGTTCTTGAAGGCGGGCATTGAGGGGTCCTTGATGCCGGAGCTGGAATAGTCCAGTTGCACCATGGCTGAATAACCGCCCACAAAAGCCGCCTTGCGCTGCTCAATGCGGCGCACCTGCTGCATCTGTTCGTCCGTGTACTGGGCATAGATGCCGGCACGGGAGCTCCCGGCGCCGTTGGTGCAAGTCACACCTGTGAACCATTTGTTCGCCTGTCCAAAGCATTCCTCGATGCCATGAAAGGTCATGAATTCGAGGTCATCCTGGTGGGCGCCAACGCCCAGGTGAGTGGTGCGCGCAAGCGCCTTTTCCGCAGAGACGCCATCGGGCACATATACTTCCGCATTCGGATTATGGAATTTCACGTTTACTCCTATCTTGGGTTAAAATGAAGGAAGGGCCGGCATAAGCACGGGATCCCCTTTGTATGGGCATCCCCTGGCGCCGACCCTCTTCACATTTAAAAATTATACGGTTTTGCGTTGAATCTCGGGCAGGCTCGCGGCGGCAAACGCCTGGCCCACACGGCGGCTTTTTTCATCGGGCACATGCAGCGCCACGCGAGACGCCGTCTTCGGGAATTCACTGGCCAGCACCTCGCGCGCCTTGGAGAGGATAAGATCGCCTCCCGCACCCGACGTGACACGACCGAGGATCAGCAGGTTATCGTAATCGTAGAACTCGGCATACAGAGGAATGGTGTAGCCCAGGTAAACACCGATGGTCTCGAATACCTTGAGCGCCATGGGATCCCCCGCATCCGCCTTTTGCTGAACAGCTTTGAGCCGTTCGGGCAGGCCCATCTCGGCCGGGAACTTGAAGCCCGCGGCAGGCGCCAACTTGTTGACAGCCTGCTGCGAAAAATAAAGTGCGCCCACACCGCTATCGCCCGACCACTCATCGGCAGCGGCCGCGGGATTCAAATCGACAGGGGCAAACGCCAACTCTGTCAGCCAACCGGTGATGCGCCCGTGGCGATCCAGGTAGCCGCCCGCCTCGCTCGATCCCATCGCAATGCCCAGCATGGCGTTCTTTTCGAGGGACATGGCCCCCGCCAGGGCGGTGACATCGCCGTCGTTAATGACTTCGAGCGGTATGTTCCATTCCTTGCGCAGGTTGAGGAACAACGGCTTGACCGTGCTGTCAAATTTGTCACGAGGCACGGCACGGAACAGCGAGGCCACCATGATCTCGTTGTCCACGATGACGCCGGCCGAACTGCCCCCAATGGCATCCACACGCGGGAGATGCGAGGCTGCCTGTTTGAGGCCGTCATTGATGGCTTTATAATGATACTGCGGATCAGGCTGATCCTTCGGATTCCAAGGGATTTCCGTGGCAAAGACCAGCTCACCGTTTTTGACGGCTGCAAGCTTGTAATCGCTGGCGCCCAGGTCGAAGCCAATGCGGCAGCCATCGAGATGCCCACCCAACATGAGCGTGGATTGACGGGCAGCGGGCACTTCCTCCTTGGATACCACCTTCACAGTGAAGGGCTTCTGATATACGCGAGACATCAGATCGGCATCGAAGGCGCGAGCCCCCTTCGCACAATAGCATTCGGACACGCGCTTGCACAGGGCCTCGGGACCGGAAATGATGACACGCCAGCCACCAAAGGCCCACAGCATGAACTTGATCACCCGTTCGACGTAGCGGAACGTATCATCGTCATACCGGGAACCACTGGGAAGCACCTCCAACTCCATGCGGTTGACCAGCCCGCCATTGCGTTCGAGACCGATGATCACTGTTTCGCGCGATGACGCGGCCTGCACGGCCTTGCGATAGTGCGCCATGCCCAACACCATGGGTCGAAACCCGGCATCCAATGGCGCCGAGATGCGCCCCGGTTGTTCAAGCAAACTTGCCATAATTATTCCTTCATTCAAATTATGCGTGTACGACTTCAAAAAGAGCGTTCAAAACGACGCCCGCCACTTCTATTTATAATAATGCGCCGTGAAGACTCAATCGTAAAAGCCAGACTTATTGTGCGGGGGATTCCAGCAATGGCCGAATGACCCGAGCGGGCACCCGCAAAACGGTCCCATGCCTTGCTCCCTTGGGAAACACCAACCGGGAAGACAGATCCGTCCAATGGTCCAAATCGCGTGAGGTCATCACACCGTAGTACTGCGGGTTCGCGTAATGGTCAAAAAACACCATCCATTGTCCCTTCCATTGGATGGCAGAAGGTCCTTCGACCCATGATATTGTAAACGGCTCTGTCGCAGTAGAATACGGTCCTTCAGGCCGGTCAGCCCACGTCAGGCGAAGGTTCTTTTTGACGGGCTTTAGGGTTTCATCTTTGACAATCAGGCCGTACTTGCCGTGATCACGGATCATGAAGGCATCGATTACATTAAAACCGCCATCGAACAAGAGCTGGGTCGGGGCAAAGGAAAGAAAGTCGCGGGTGGTGGTGTAATACACCCTGTGATTGTATCCGTCATCGCCTGTCTTTTCGGTGGAGGAAAACCGGCCCGGGATCGTGGAGGACCAGAAAATGAAGTAATTGCCGCTCGAGGGGTCATGGAAAAGCTCAGGCGCCCAGGAATTGCGGACCCGAGGCTCATGCGTCATGACCGGTATCTCACGCTGTTCCGACCATTGGCGCAGATCCCGCGAGTGGGCATAACCGATGACATCGCCCTTCCAGCCCACCGTCCAGACCATGTGGAAGGTGCCATCGGGTGCGCGAAGAAGGCTGGGATCCCGCATAAGCTTGCCGGCCACGGTGGGGGTCAGAAAGGATTTACCCGGAGGCTTGATCTCATTCCAATGCAGAGCATCACGGCTCCACGCCAGGTAGAGACCATCCTGGCCGTTGTCCCGGAAGAAGCTGAAGAGCAGCACGTCGCCCCACTTGGGCAACTGCGCAGGATCAGGTGCGGCGGCCACTTGAAGATGCATCCCTGCGAGCAAAAGACACAACAGCCCCATAAGGCTGCAGGACGTTCGCAAAAAGTGCACGCAACTGCGGTTGTTGTTCATGGTTTTCATGATGATTACTGCCAATCCACCGCCACATCCATCAGCTTGCCATAACGGTTGTGGTAATAGACGAGCTTGTTATCACGCCCGTACTCGTGGACCATCTTGGTCAGCTTGACGTCGTAGCAGCAATACTCGGCGATCTCCATCATCTTGCCCTCCCGATACCAGCGCAGGGCCTGAAGACCATCGGCCGTCTTTTCCGCCCCCTGAAAGGTGGCGGTGGCGATGGAATCGAGCGAGAGGCGGTGGTTCAGCCGCTTCTGGAGATCGAACATCAGATCGAGTGTTGGCGTCTGACGAAGATCGAACACGCTGTAGGCATTGAGCACTTCGTAATCGAAGCCGAGCACATTGAATCCAATGACCAGGTCGGCCCGCTGGATCTCGACAATCAGGTCGTTGACATGCGCTTCGTCATAGATTTTGTAGCCGTTGCGCGCGGTGCTGTAGGTCACCCCGATGCTCAACCCCAGGTCGCGCATCCGGTCGCGCCCGCCCACATCGTCAAACGATTTCTGCGTCTCGACGTCGAAATAGACTATGTTTTTCATCGTCCTGTGAACATGTGGATCGGTTTGCCGAACACACTCTCCGCCGCCTCATGAATGGCCTCACCGAGGGTCGGATGCGCAAACACGGTCTCGGTGAGATCATGGATGGTCAAGCGGTGCCGCACCGCCAGCGCCAGGGTGGCAATCATCTCCGAGGCATGGGCGCCCATGATGTGCCCGCCCACCAGGCGGCCCGTGGCAGCCTCGGCCACCAGTTTGACAAAGCCATCGGTGCTCCCGCCGGCCAGCGCCTTGCCGATGGCCATGAACGGGAATTTGCCGGCACGCACCGTCAAACCGCGCTGCGCCGCCTCGGTCTCAGTCAATCCCACCGAGGCAATTTCAGGATGGGTGAACACGCAGGCCGGCACGGCATCATATTCGACTCGCTGGGGCGCTGGAGTTCCGGCGGGCCATTTACCCAGTTTTTGGGCCACCTGTCCCACCACAAAACGTCCTTGCGCACTGGCCACATGCGCCAGCGCCATCCTGCCCATGACATCCCCGATGGCATACACACCTGGCACGGCGGTTTCCAGGGCATCGTTGACCTCAATGCCGCGTTTGCCAAAAGCAACTCCGGCGGCCTCCAGACCGATATTCTCCACATTCGGAACGCGTCCGACCGCCACGAGCAAATGAGAACCCGAAAGCGTCTGTCCATTGGACAAGGTGAGCGACACGCCATCCTGCACGGCCACCTTTTCGACGCGGCAGTTGGTCATCACCTGGATGCCCCCCTTCTTGAAAGAACGCTCCAGGCCCTGGCCCAACTCCGCATCCATGTTGGGCAGCAGGCGCGGCAATGCCTCCACCACGGTCACCTTCGATCCCAGCGGGGCGAACACTGAGGCAAATTCGCAGCCAATATAGCCGCCCCCCAATATGATCAACTCCCTCGGCAGCTCGGCCAGATTCAGCATGTCCGAGCTGTTCAGCACACGGCTGTGATCCACGGTGATGCCGGGGATCTCCGCCGGCCGGGAACCGGTGGCAATGATCACCTGGGCGGGGTTGGCGATGGTGCGGACCACCTGCCCCGCCGCATCCTGCACCTCGATTTCCCGGGCGGATTTGAAGACGGCACGGCCAGGGATCAGCTCCACCCCGTTTTTATTCAGGAGAAACTTCACGCCCTGGGTAAGCTGTTGGATGATCTTTTGACGGCGGGCGTTGATGGCGCCAAGCGTCGCCCCCGCAGAAGGAATGTCCAGGCCGAATTGCGTCGCAGCTTTGGCATGGCGCAGGACGTCCACGCTGGCCACCATGGCCTTGGTGGGGAGGCATCCCGCATGGAGACACACGCCACCTGGCTCACGCGCCTCGATCAATGCCGTTTTCAAGCCCTTTTGCGCCGCAACGATGGACGTCACGTATCCGCCCGGCCCGCCGCCCACCACCACCAGATCGTAATTTGTTTCGCTCACATCGGGATTCTATCCCAGCCCCATGGATTGGCAAAAATAATGTTTGGAAACGGAACAGCGCCCCATGAGCCCTGTCTTGCCGCCCGTATTGGGAAATGGGAGCCCGCCGCCGCAGGATCTATTCCATTGACTCCTGGAGCAAAGTTCGGATTTAATGCAACCGTCACCTTCCTGGAGCATCCGTATATGAGGAATAAATGTTTGATGGCGACCGAACTCGCCCTGTTTCTGGCACTTACACTTGGTGTTTTCTGCACGGCACACGGGATGGAGCCCGGATATTCTGAGAGAATGGGGCCCTCAAGCCACCGCACGGGGTTGGTCGTGTCGGAAATCATGTACCACCCCTCCCCCTCAAGCGCGGGTGCCGATCTGGAGTATGTCGAGCTATTTAACACCCAGCCCAACGCTGAGAACCTCACTGGATGGCGTTTTTCCGGCGCGATTCATTTTGCATTCCCCACCAACACCATCATCCCCTCTCAAGGTTGCCTCGTGGTGGCCCGCACACCGGGGGATGTCATGGCCCATTACGGCATCACCAATGTGTTGGGCGGTTACACCAACCATCTCAGGAATGCTGGCGAATCGCTCCGTCTGCATAACCGGGCCGGCGCCGTCATGCTGGAAATCGAATATGACAATAAAACGCCCTGGCCAGTCGCCGCCGATGGCACAGGCCATTCATTGGTGCTCACCTGCCCCTCCTATGGCGAGGCCGATCCACGCGCCTGGGGTATCAGTGATCGCAAAGGTGGAAGCCCGGGCCAGGTTGTGGCGCAAACCAACAACGCTTTTCGTGCGATATGCATCAATGAAATCCTTGCCAACACAGACCTGCCCGCACTGGATTTCGTGGAACTCTACAACCACAGCGCCGAATCCGTGGATCTCTCGGGTTGCTGGTTAAGCGATTCACCCTCCACCAACAAGTTTGCCATTCCCCAAGGCACCCTATTGCTACCTGGGGGAGGCATATCCTTCACGGAAACCCAGATGGGCTTTGCCCTGAAGGCATCAGGGGAAACGGTCTTCCTGGTAACACCGGATGATTCAAGCGTGATCGATGCTGTTCGTTTTGAGGCTCAGGCCAAAGGCCAGTCCTACGGGAGATACCCCAACGGCGATGCGATGCTGTATCCCCTGAATCACCCCACACCTGGGAAGTCCAACGCGACGCCACGGGCATCCGATGTTGTCATCAATGAGATCATGTACCACCCCCTGTCAAACGACGACGCGGATGAATATATCGAATTGTATAACCGGAGTGACCTTGCGATCGACCTGTCAGGCTGGGGATTTGTCGATGGCGTGGACTATCGTTTCCCCAACGGGACAATGCTGCCTGCGGGCGGATACCTTGTTGTTGCGAGCGACGCGGCACACCTGCGGGCGCGTTATACGAATGTTCCCCCCGCATCCATCGTGGGAAATTATGGAGGCAACCTGTCGAACAAGGGCGAGCGCGTGGCGCTGGCTCGTCCTGAAAGCATGATATCAACCAACAGCCAGGGTGTTGCGACCACCAACCTCGCGATGGTGGTGGTCGATGAAGTCACCTATTGTGAAGGCGGGCGATGGGGGCAATGGGCCGATGGTGGCGGGAGCAGCCTGGAGTTGAAGGATGCGGCCAGCAACCATCGCCTCGCATCCAATTGGGCCGACAGCGATGAAACGGCCAAGAGTGAATGGACGCTTGTCGAAGCCACGGGGCTGCTGGACAATGGCACGGGGTCGCCCAATTCACTTCAAATTCTCGTGCAGGATGCAGGCGAGGTGCTGGTGGACAACATCGAGGTGCTCAACGCCAGCGGTCAGAATCTCGTCACCAATCCAACCTTGGAATCGGGTGTTACCGGCTGGGTGGGCCAGGGCAATCATTCCGGATTGAGTCTTGAAACAACCGAAGGCTATCAGAGCCGGCAATCGCTTCATGTTCGTGCGCTGGGCCGGGGTGACACGGGCGCCAACCGTGTCCGCACCACTCTGCAATCGACCATGACCGCCAACACCATGGCCACAATTCGCGCCCGGGTTCGGTGGCTCAAGGGCGGCAATGAAATCCTGTTCCGGCTGTGGGGAAATTACCTCGAGGCCGTTGGCACGCTGGCAACCCCTCAGCTTCCCGGCACACCAGGAGCGCCCAACAGCCAGCGGGTGGATAATGCCGGACCCGCCTTGACCCATGTGACCCACACACCGGTTTTACCCACGGCCCAACAGGCCGTAACAGTCACCGCCCAGGTGCAGGACAGTCATGGCATCGGCCAGGTGCGGCTGGTCTATCGCATTGATCCAGTCATCACCTCATACACCCTCGTGATGAAGGATGACGGAACCGGAGGGGATGAGTCCGCTGGCGATGGCATCTACACCGCCACCATCCCGGGCCAGGCATCGGGAGCCATGGTTGCCTTTCACATTGAGGCAACGGATGCGGCGTCAGCGCCCGTCACCACATCCTTCCCGAATGACGCGCCCACACGGGAGTGCCTGGTACGGTTTGGAGAAAGCCAGCCTGCGGGCGTCATGGGGACCTATCGCTTGTGGATGACACAAGCCACCTTCAACAAATGGACCTCCTCCTCCAAAATGGATAACACCCTGCGGGATGTGACCTTTGTCTATGACAATGATCGTGTCATTTACAACAGCGGGGCCATGTTTGCCGGCAGTCCGCACATATCCCCTGGCTACAGCACGCCCAGCGGGGTTCTTTGTGGTTATACACTGGAATTTCCCGCCGATGAACTGTTCCTGGGGGAAGGGACCGGGGTGCTCGATTGGCCCGGTCGCGATAATACCGCGCTGCAGGAACCCCTCTCCTACTGGATCGCCAAGGAATTGAATCTCCATTACAATCACCGACGGTTCATCCACCTGCACGTCAACGGTGTCACCGAACAAACGCGCGGCAGTGTCTATGAAGACACCCAGCAGCCCGGGCGGGCCGTGATCGATAGCTGGTGGCCGGAGGACAACGATGGCCACCTCCACAAGATCGAGCAGTGGTTCGAATTTGCCGATGCCGCCACATCGCCAGCCTCTGTCATCGCCCCCACCCTGCAGAAATACACCACTACCGGGGGGGTGAAAAAGCCGGCCCGTTACCGATGGAACTGGCTCCCACGGGCGGCGCAATCCATGAATGATTTCGCCGATTTATTCACGCTCGTCGATGCGGCCAACGCCGCCAGCACCGATGACTTCACACGCGGCCTCAATGCAGTGGCTGATATGGAGCAGTGGATGGGCATTTTCGCAGTCGAGCACCTGGTGGTCAATTTCGACAGCTACGGATACGACATCGGCAAGAATATGTATGCCTACAAGCCGCGCCACGGCCGCTGGCAGATGATGATGTTCGACATCGACTGGGTCATGCTGGCCAGCGCCTCGGCCGGATATGGAGCCACCTCCTCCCTGTTCTCCTCCAAGGAGGATTCCACCGTGCCGAAGTTTTACTCCAATCCTGAGTTTTTGCGGGCGTATTGGCGGGCGATTCGCAATGCGGTCAACGGCCCTTTGTTGCCGACCAATTACAGCCCCTACCTGGACAGCGTGTATGCCTATCTGCAAACCAATGGCGTCACTCGCAGCGCGGGTGGAACGTTCACGGCGCCCACATCGGTGAAATCCTGGCTTGCAAGCCGCCGCAACTACTGCGTTCAGCAACTGGCGACAGTGAGCGCCACCTTTGCCATCGTAAGCAATGGGGGCGCGAATTTTGCGACAAACCGCAACCTGGCCATCCTCGAGGGCACAGCCCCGATCGAAGTCCATTCCCTGCTGGTCAATGGCATCAAATATCCCGTGAAATGGACCGCCGTCACGCGCTGGCAACTGCGAGTGCCTTTGCAGACGGGCTCCAATCCATTGACCATCACCGGGGTGGATGCACAAGGTCAACCGGTCAGCCAAACCCAGCCATCCATCACGATCACATGCACCGCACCTGCCATGGAACTCACGAATCAGGTCATCTTTTCGGAAATCATGTATCAGCCCATTCCTGCAGGAGCAGGCTTCCTTGAGCTGTTCAACACGTCCGCCACTCATGCATTCAACCTTGCAGGACTCCGTGTGAACGGGGTCGATTTCACCTTCCCCCCGGAAGCCTTCATCGCCCCCAATGAATACCTGGTGCTGGCGGAGGATCGTTCGTCTTTTGCCAACAAGTACGGTCCCACCATCCCTGTAAGCGGCGTTTATTCAGGGCGCCTGGACCGCGGAGGGGAGACCTTGACATTGGTCAAAGAGGACACGAACGCTGCCCCCAGCACGATCGTCAATCAGGTCAAATACGATGACGACGCCCCATGGCCGTCCCCCATCAACGCCCCCGATGCCTCGCTGCAGCTCATCGATCCGGCCACGGACAATTCCCGCGTGGCCAATTGGACCATGATCTCCACCAACAACACGGCCACCAATAATCCTCCTGCCTGGAAGCGCGTCGTGGCGACGGGCACGGCCACGGCCTCCACTCTCTATGTGTATCTGACATCGCCAGGCGATGTTTATATTGATGACCTGGTGCTTGTGGCGGGCGCCACGGCCGACGATGGCACGAATTTCATCAAGAATGGTGATTTCGAAGCCCCTCTGGCCAATTCATGGACCGTTTCGGCCAATCATTCAGGTTCAGCCCTCAGCACCAGCGTCAAGCACTCCGGACAGGCAAGCCTCCATCTGGTGGCCAGTTCGGCCGGTTCGACGAAGGACAGCTCTGTTTGGCAAACGACCTACACGATGGAAAACAACGCTGCCTATACGTTGAGCTTTTGGTATCTACCCACGACCAACGCCTCGGAGCTTCGCATCCGCCTATCGGGCTACGGAGTGGATGCCACGGTGAATGTTCAACCTGAGCAAAACACGGCCCAGACAACCCGCTATACACCTGGCGCTGCGAATTCGATATCCAACAGCCTTGCAGCGCTGCCGGAACTGTGGATCAACGAAGTATTGCCCTGGAACGTTGCCGGTATCACCAATAGCCTGGGACTGCGGGGAGGATGGATCGAGCTCTACAATGGCGGCACGCAAACAGTGTCCCTGGCCAACTGTTATCTCTCGGATTCCTTTGCCACCCTGGATCGCTGGCCATTACCCGCCCAGGCCACCCTCCTCGCAGGCGAACGGTTGCTCGTGTGGGCCGATGGACTGGACCGGTCCGAGGGTGAGCTGCATGCCTCGTTTATCCTGAGCCATCCTGCAGGCTCGGTCGCCCTCTCCTGGAACGATGGTTCCCGGATGCGGGTTCTCGATTATCTCAATTACAACATCCCGGCAGCGGATTGGTCGGTGGCCGCATACCCGGAGGGTCAATGCATCGAGCGCACCACCATGCGCAGTCCCACACCGGGAACCAGAAATGAGCCATCCACTGTCATAGTCCCCGTGTTTATCAATGAATGGATGGCGGCCAATGCGACGGCTCTTGCCGATCCTGCTGATGGCCTTTGCCAGGACTGGTTCGAGCTTTATAACGCCGGATCCGAGACTGTCGATCTCACCGGCTTCCATCTGACAGATGATCCCTCCGTGACGAATAAGTTCACCATCCCTGCCGGTTATCGCATCGAGCCGGGGGCGTTTCTGCTCGTCTGGGCCGACGAGGAGACGGAGCAAAACCAGGCCACGAATGTTGATCTGCATGTGAACTTCAAGCTCAGCCAATCGGGCGAGGCGATTGCCCTCTTCACACCAGAGGGGATTCCCGTGGACAAGGTCGAGTTTGGCCCACAAACCAATAACATAAGTCAGGGGCGCTGGCCTGATGGTCAGGCAACGCCACTCTTTTTCATGGCTCATCCAACTCCCCGGGCGTCCAACCAGCTCGGATCATCCCCGGAGCCTTTCCATATGACGGTTACACGCCTGGATGCGGCCACGCTGGCCATTTCGTGGAACGCGATGGACGGGGTCCAATACCGGCTGGCTTATAAAAACCGGCTGGATGACGCGGCATGGCAAACCCTTTCAATCACCACGGCAACCGGAAACCAATGCACGACAAATGTGGTCATGGAACCGGTGGCCGAACGGTATTTTCGTGTTGAGGCAGCACCATAGGGATTCAGGATTCATTTGTGCTGGCCTCCAATACAGGCTTTGAGTCAAAATCCACTTTGTGAAACGTCGCACGTTTTTATCCCTGGCAGGTGGCCTTACGGGATATTCCCTTATGGCCAGGGTCGATGGTCTGGCTGCGCAGCCCACGGACCGCGCAGGCATGATCCGGCAATTCGACCGCATCGCCCCTCCTCATCCCTCCAGCGCCCCCATCGGCACGGAACCCCACATGACCGTGGTCGATCTGGAATGCGATGTCTTCATCGCTGGCGGCGGCATGGCAGGGGTGTGCGCCGCCCTGGCTGCGGCACGCCATGGTGCAAAGGTGGTGCTGGCCCAGGACCGTTCGCGGCTCGGAGGCAATGCCAGCAGCGAGGTGAAAATGCACATCGTGGGGGCGGACATCCATGGAGGGCGTCCCGGCTGGCGCGAGGGCGGCATCATCGAGGAATTGCGCCTGGAGGACGCGGTCCAAAACCCGCATCGTTCCTGGGAGCTATGGGACCTGCTTCTCTATGATAAAATCAAGAGCGAGCCGAACATCCTTTTGCTGCTCGACAGCGCCCTCTACCGGGCGGAGGTGAGTGATAAGCGCATCACCACGGCCTGGGTCCGCTGCGACAAATCGGAACATCTCTACCGCATCAAGCCCGCCATCTGCCTCGATTGCACCGGCGACGGCCGGCTGGCACTCGAAGCCGGGGCGGAGTTCCGCATGGGGCGTGAGGCGAAATCCGAGTTCAACGAACCCCTGGCCTACGAGACCGAGGACCGCCATACCATGGGCAGCAGCATCCTCTTCACGGCGCGCGATTTTGGACGGCCCATTTCCTTCAAAGCGCCCTCGTGGGCCCGCAAGGTCACCAAGGATCAGCTGCGTTTTCGCGGCATCTCCTCCTGGGAATACGGCTATTGGTGGATCGAATGGGGCGGCCAGATCAACAGCATCCGCGATCATGAACAGATCCGGTTCGAGTTGCTGTCCATCGTGCTCGGCATCTGGGACTACATTAAAAACTCGGGCGAACATCCCTCCAGCGCAAATTGGGGCATGGACTGGGTCGGTATGTTCCCTGGCAAGCGTGAAAGCCGCCGAATCATGGGGGATTACCTCATGACCCAGGCGGACATCACGGGCGAACGCGCTCCCTTCGACGACGCAGTCGCCATCGGAGGCTGGCCGCTGGATGATCACCCGCCGATGGGTTTTGACGTTCCCGACCAGCCGCCGTTCCGATCCATCAAGGGAGCAGACGTTTATAACATCCCCCTGCGCGCCCTTTGCAGCCGTTCTGTGGCCAATCTCATGATGGCGGGCCGCAATATCAGCGTCACCCACGCCGCCTTGAGTTCGACACGCGTCATGGCCACCTGCGCCGCATTGGGCCAGGCCGCAGGGTCCGCCGCCGCCCAGTGCGCCCAAAAGGGCATTCCGCCAGGCGCATTGTATCAGGACAAGGCCTTACTGAAGACCTTCCAACAACAGCTCCTTCGCGATGACCAGACCATCAAGGGCCTGCGCAACGAGGATCCGGCGGATCTTGCCCGCAAGGCACAGGTCAGCGCTTCCAGTCATTTTGCGGATGCCCTGCCTGAGCATATCATCAATGGCGCCGTGCGAGACATGCCCGGCCAGTGGGCCAACCGATGGGCGGCCGAAATGACGCCCGAAGGACCATGGATCGAGCTTGCCTGGGACAAACCCCAGACAATACGCCAGATCCAGATCACGCACGACACCGGATTCCATCGTGAATTAACCCTCAGTTCCTCCGACAGCGCGAATGCCAGGGTGGTGCGCGGCCCTCAGCCGGAAACCATCCGGGATTATGAGATCACCTATACCGACGCCTCGGGCAAAACAGGAGTGCCCCTGGTGAAGGTCTCCGACAACCACCAAAGGCTGAACCGTCACGTCTTTGAAGCCATTGAGGTGCGCGCCTTGCGAATCCATGTCACGGCAACTCATGGCGAAAAAACCGCCCGTTTATACGAAGTCCGCTGCTATGCGTAGAGGGTTTGCCCTGGAGCACCTGTGCTTGCCAGAAACCCGCGAAACGGCGTAAAGTGCCCACAACATGCAGATTGTCCTATATTGCCTGTCCATTGCGGTGGTGTCGCTTGTCGGCGGACTTTTTCCGCTGGCACAGAAGATCTCGCATATCAAATTACAGGTCTACCTGAGCCTGTCGGCTGGCGCCATGCTGGGGGCGGCGTTTTTCCACATGCTGCCCGAAAGTGCGGAACTGGCCGGACGCCAATTCGGCCTGTGGACGGCCTTGGGTGTCATTGGTTTGTACGTGATCGAACGGTTTGTCAGCCCACACAGCCATGACACGCCGGATCAGGAGGGGCATGAAAGCCATGAAGATGAGCACCACCATCATGAGCATGATGAACATGGCTGCAACCATGCGCATGAACCCATGCCTGCTGCGCCTACGGTGGCCGGATGGTCGGCGGTGGCCGGATTGACCATCCATACCCTCCTGGGAGGCGTTGCGCTGGGAAGCGCAGTGCTGGCGGATGGCGCGCCCAAGGGGTTGGGCCTGGCCGTGTTCCTGGCCACATTACTGCATAAACCTGCGGATGCCTTCACCATTTCCACCTTGCTCGTTAAGGGGCATGTCAGCAGAAAAGTGGCCCTGGCAGTACAGATCTTTTTCGCCCTCCTCATCCCCCTGGGGGTGATGGTGTTTTACTTTGGACGCCATGTCATTGCGGGCCAATTGGATTCGGCGTTTACAGGGTCGGTGCTCGCCTTCAGCTCGGGCACGTTCCTGTGCATCGCGCTGTCAGATCTCCTGCCCGAAGTGCAGTTCCACAGGCATGATCGCACCAAGCTCTTTGCCGCTGTTCTCGCTGGTGCGGCGCTCATGTGGGCCACGTCCCTCTTTGAACCGGAGCACGCCCACGGCGGCGCCCCGGAGTCGGGTCACGACCATGTGACCGAAGTCCACGAGGGACATTAAGCTGGCGGCCGCACGCCCTGTGGAGTTACTTGCTCAAACCGCGCTCGCTCGTGCGGGCAAACTGCACCAGATGCTGGATCTCCGGCACGGGCGGCAGGTCGGCCTCGATGCGTGCGATGGCATTCGAAATGATAAGCCCCTCGCGAAATAGTATTTTGTAGGCCTGTTTCAGGGCTGACT
Source organism: uncultured Verrucomicrobiota bacterium (assembly GCA_964538065.1). Classification (GTDB taxonomy): domain Bacteria; phylum Verrucomicrobiota; class Verrucomicrobiia; order Limisphaerales; family UBA1319. The sequence continues at coordinate 29,779 of CAZIDG010000027.1, read as the reverse complement.
GGGCTTCCTCGGACACGCCGTTGCGCTCCAACCCCACCTTGTTGATGGTGCGTGTCGATGCTGGATTCCCATCCACAAGCATGTAGGGAGGGACATCCTGCGAAACCTTCGATACCCCGCCAATGATCGACATGGTGCCGATGCGGCAGAATTGATGCACCGCTGCCAGACCGCCTATCACTGCGTGATCCTCCACCTGGACATGCCCGGCCAATGTGGCCACATTGGACATGATGATGTGGTTGCCCAGGATTACATTGTGGGCGATGTGCACATAGGCCAGGAGGTTGTTATGCGATCCCACCCTCGTGACCTCGCCATCTCCAGTGGCGCTGTGGACCGTCACATATTCGCGAAGCGTGTTGAAATCACCGATTTCCGTGCGTGTGACGCCCCCCTTCCACTTGAGATCCTGGGTCTTGCACCCAATACAGGCGAAAGGATAGATCTCATTACCCTGGCCCAGGGTGGTGTGGCCATCAATCACAACATGCGAATGGAGGCGACACCCGTCGCCCAACACCACATGCTCGCCGATGACACAATACGGGCCAATCTCGCAATCTGCGCCAAGCTGCGCCCCTGAATGGATGATGGCAGTAGGATGAATGATGGACATGGCGCTTAAGCAGTCAACAACATGAAGGTGACATCGGCCTCACTCACGACTTCCCCATCCACCTTGCATTCACCGTGGGCCTTGCCGATCTTGCCACGCACCTTGGTCATCTCGATCTCGATCACCAACTGGTCACCGGGACGGACCGGTTTGCGCCATTTCACATTCTCCGCGCTCATGAAATAGGCCTGCTTGCCGAGGTTTTCCGCCTGGCGCAGCATCAGAATCCCCGACACCTGGGCCATGGCTTCGAGTTGAAGCACGCCCGGCATGATCGGGTGGTTCGGGTAATGCCCCTGGAAATAGGGCTCATTCACACTGACATTCTTGATGGCCACGATCCGGTTCCCTTCCACCTTGGTGACCCGGTCCACCATCAAAAACGGGTAGCGATGGGGCAGGATCTTCAGCAACTGAAGGATGTCAAACGTCATCCCATCTTCCACCTTCATGGATGTGGCAGCCTCGTCACCTGACTTGGACGCAACAGGCGGGGGCGCAAATGTTTGCGCCATGGTCAGAGGCTTGCGCATCTGGGCGGCCAACTGACGGCTCAATTCGCAATTGGCGGAGTGGCTCGGGCAGATTGCCGTGACATGTCCACAGAGGGGTCGCCCCAAAAGCGACAGATCCCCAATGACATCGAGAATTTTGTGCCGCACAAATTCGTTCGAATAACGCAACGGCTCCGTGGTCAGAATGGCATCGTCGCGTATGACGACCGCGTTTTCCAGGCTGCCCCCCTTGATCAAACCGTTTTTGATGAGCAGTTCGATCTCTTCGTAAAAGCAAAAGGTGCGGGCGGCGCTGATTTCCTTCAGCCAGGTCTCAGGCGTTACTTCAAGGCTAAAGTGTTGAGTATAAAGACCTTTTTTATCCGCACTGACGCATGAAATCTTAAACCGGTCATGAGGGAAGATGGAGAGCGTGGATTCCCCGACGGTGACTTCCAGTGGCTCGGTTACGACAAAGGGCTCCTTCGTCTCCACCTGGGGCTGAATGCCCGCCTCCTGTATCAAACGGCAGAACTCACGGGAACTTCCGTCGGCAATCGGCGGTTCGTTGGCATTGAGCTCGACAACGATATTATCCAGGCCAAATCCGGCAAGCGCAGCCAGAACATGTTCAACCGTATGGATTTTCAGATTGCCCTTGGCCAACGTCGTGGAACGGCTCGTCTCGACCACGTTCTCAATCCGCGCCTCGACCTCTGGCTTGCCATCGAGGTCCACCCGCCGAAAACGAACGCCGGAATTGGGTGGCGCAGGCAGCAATGCCATGTCCACCCTGTTACCACTGTGCAGCCCCTGGCCCGAAAACCGGACCGGCTCCCGTAGTGTCTGTTGGTTTAGCACAGCCAGAATTTAACTAACCACTGAACGCTTTGGCAAGTGTGCTCCCACGGCATGCCCAACCGGATCGAGTCAGGTGACGGGCGTCTGTCCAGCCCGATGGGAGCATTCCGCCAGGCGCCACCCAACAAAAAAAGCGGACATTTCTGTCCGCTTTTGGTGATTGGAATCTGGAAAGGCGCCTTATTTGGGAGCCGCGGGAGTGGCAGCGGGCGCATTGGTCTGCACCTTCACAGTGCCATCCTGACGCAACTCAACATTCAGATTGAAGTTGGTCTTTTGTTCCGCAGGGGCGGCAAAGCCCTTGTTGAGTTTCTCCCCGCCCTTTTCGGTGCTGCCATAAAGGCCGCGGCGGATCCATTCCAGGCGGCGGGCAATGGACAGCTCATCGCGCAGCTTGCGCACCTGCTCGCGCATGAAGGCCAGGTTGTTGAACTGGCGTTCGAGCTCGGCCTTTTCAGCCTGCAGGCGCTTGAGCTCCTTCAACAGGAACGTGCGATCCCCCTCGGCAGCCTTGAGTTTGGACTCGGTGTCGCCGATCTGTTTCTCAAGATTGGTGATGGCGCCGTTCAGCTCGAGCATGCGCTTGGTGAGATCATCCTTCTCGGTTTCGAGCTGGTTGATCTTTTCATCGCGCTTGGCCAGCTCCTCCTTGGCAGCCTGGGCCGCAATCTTGGCTTCAGCTTCGGTCTTGGCCAGTTTGCCGGAGACCTGCTGCAACTCGTTGGAAATGGTCACCACCTGCTCGGTGCGTTCGGTCAGGTTGGTCTCAAGGGTGATGTTCACCTTCTGGGCCTCGTTCAACTGTGTGCTGGCACGAGCCCAGTTGTTTGACAGGTCTATGCGTTGCTTTTCAGCAATCTGAAGCTGGTCCTGGCTCTTTTTATTGTTTAAAAAAAGCACAACGGCCAGCACCACACATGCAATGGCCAAGATAATGGTTGCGGCTTTGGACTTCATAATAACTCAGAATGCACAACTTATAAAGGCCATGCAAGCACGAATCCGCCCCCGTCTTCGCGATTGCTGGCATTTGTTCTTTCTTTGATTATGGTTAACCGTTCGTTTAAATGGACGCTTATTTGTGCCAGATAATTCAATAAAACATCGGCCTGCGCGAGTAGGCATGGTTTCCCTGGGGTGCGCCAAGAATTTGGTGGACGCTGAAGTCATGCTGGGAATCCTCGCCCGGGAAGGCTTGGAGATCACCAACGACGCCTCGCTGGCGGACGTGGTCATCGTCAATACGTGCTCCTTCATCGACTCCGCCCAGGAGGAAAGTGTGGACGCCATTCTGGAGTCAGCCCAGTTGCGTCAGATCCGGAACCGGGGCCAGGGCTTGATTGTGTCGGGCTGTCTGCCCCAGCGCTTTCAGAAGGAATTGCCCAAACTATTGCCTGAGGTCGACGCCTTCATGGGGCTGGACCAGGTGCCGCAAGTGGCTCAGATCGTGCGACAAACCATCGCCATCCGTGCCGAACGGCTTCAAAAGGAGGCCGGGGAATCCAAATCCTCCCGTGCCGAGGTCACCGCACGTCTGGCTGAACTCAGCAAGCTGCTTCCCCCCGAGGAAGCAGGTCCCGCCAAAAAGCCAGCCAGGGAGACTTCAGAGGGCAATCCTCTGGTCAATATCAGTCCCAAGTCGGTCTATGTGCCGGACTATACGACACCGCGCTTTCGCCTGACGCCCCGTCACTTTGCCTATGTGAAGATCGCTGAAGGGTGCAACCATCCCTGCAGCTTTTGCATCATCCCTCGAATCCGGGGTGGGCATCGCAGCCGCCCGCAGTCGGATATCGTGGAGGAAGCCCGGTCGCTCATCGCCTCAGGCGTCCGGGAATTGAACCTGATTTCTCAGGACACAACCTATTATGGGCTGGACCTGCGCGCCGCGCGGACCGGCAGCATCGCCGCGCCCGGCAAATTTGCCGCAGCCACCCGGGCCTTGCCCGCCGGCTCAACAACGCTGACTTCGTTGATCCGTGAGTTGAACACCCTGCCGGGCGATTTTTGGATCCGCCTCCTCTACACCCACCCGGCCCATTGGACCGATGACTTGATCCATGCCATCGCCGAGTGTCCCAAGGTGGCGAAATATGTGGACATGCCCCTGCAGCACATCCACCCGGTGATGCTCGAACGGATGCGCCGTGAAACCACCCGGGAGTACATCGAAGACCTCATTCGGCGAATTCGTGCCGGCATCCCTGGCATCGCCCTTCGCACCACTTTCATCGTCGGTTTTCCTGGTGAAACCGCTGAATATTTTGAATCCCTGCTCGATTTCATGCGCTCCGTCCGCTTTGAACGCCTCGGAATTTTCGCCTATTCCAAGGAGGATGGCACCCGCGCCGCCGCCATGAGCGGACAGGTCTCCGATGCCGTTAAAAAACATCGACGCCAGGAAGCCATGTCGGTGCAGTTGAAGATTTCACGCGAAATGGCAGCCCAGCAGATGGGCCATATCCGGAGGGTTTTGATCGAGGAGGAAGCCACGGCCAAGGAACTCCGCAACGCCGAGGTCAGCTCGCTGGAACACGGCATGGTTCGTGGTAAAGACCGTCATACAAGCGACTTACATGGAAAATTCCTCATCGCACGCGGTGACGCTGACGCCCCGGACATCGATGGCCGCATCTATGTTCGCGGGCATCTGCCCAAAGGGGAATTTGCCCAGGTGCGCATTATTGGCCACACTGATTATGATCTTATTGCTGAGCCCTCTTGATTGCTGCAAGGCTTTGTTTACAATCCAGCCAACGACATCATGAATTTGCCCAATCGTTTGACCGTATCACGCCTAGTGTTGACGCTCGCCTTCCTGGTGGCGTTGTTCACCGATTCGCATGTCGGGGACACCATCGCGCTGGTCATCTTTGTGGTGGCAGGATTAACGGACTATTACGACGGCAAGATTGCACGCCGGGATAAACTGATCACGAATTTTGGCATCCTGATGGATCCCCTCGCGGATAAAATCCTGATCTGCTCGGCATTCATTGCCTTTGTGGGCCGGGGGCTTGTACCCGCGTGGATGGTGGTGATTATTGTGGCACGCGAGCTGGCCATCACCGGGCTTCGCATGCTGGCGGCCTCCAAACAGGTTGTTCTGGCTGCCGAAGGTTTTGGAAAACATAAAACGGCCTCCCAGATTGTCGCCATCGTGGCCACATTGTTGCTGGCCGGTTATCCAGCCTGGGGTGCCTTTGGAAAATTCTGTTTTGGCTCCTGGATCGAATATGTGAAGATCGCCGCCATCTGGCTGGCCGTAATCTTAACCATCTTCTCGGGTGGAATGTACCTCTGGCGCAACCGCGAAATCTACACGACCGACCTCTGAGCCACGGATGTACTCCGACACCCGCATCATTTTGATATACAAGGTATTACAATGATACACTTGATGTCGGACATCTCCCGGCATGCGTGGGTTTAACGGCTTGGGGTGTCTGTATGCGCGGGCTCGGTGATCGGCGGGGGAGGCGTGGATTGAGTCTTTTGATGTTCGCTCCAGGTAATGATGCCCGCCCCGGTCACGATCAGGGCAATCCCCATCCAGCGATAGATCCCCACCTGCTCCTGAAGGATGTAGTGCGCGGCAATCGGAGTGATGACAAAGCCCAGCGCCGTCATGGGCCACACAAAACTGATGTCGCTCTTGGACATGAGATAGAGCAGACCAAAGAAGAACAAGGTTTCAAAAAGCAAACCCACCAGGATGTTCGGATTCGTGGCGCCGGACTTGACCAACCGAAGGATTTCCCCCACCGCCACGCGTTCCATTTCACCAATCTGGCTGATGCCTTTCTTCAAAAACACCACCCCGATGGCTTCGAGCACAAGGGCTGTCAGGAGCACCACAATTATCTTTTGCATGTTAAAAATCCTCATACCGAATCAAGTTGACGCCCAGGGTCGCTGCCATCTGGCGCACACGCGGACTCACCAGGGCGGCCAGTTCGTCTGGCGCATCGTCCACGCTGGGATGCAAGTATAGCTCGCTTTCACCGGGGGGCAACACCGGCAGGAGCTTCAACACGAAATCTTCAGTCACACATCCCGTTTGCAGCAACCCAAAGACCCTTGGGGTAAAATAAATGCCCGCCCGCCTGAGCTGCGGCTCCGCCCAGGCACTGAGGGCATTAAAGATGCAGGCATGGCTGATGCGGTATCCCCAACGGCCCTGGGCCAGGCGCACATTGAGCCAGAAGAGATCCCTCGTCAGCCGGATGGCGCGAATGCCCCACCGTTGGGCCCCCGCCAATAAAATCCGGAAAATCACGGGATGCAGGTGAATATTGAGATGCCCATTGACATGATCCAGCTTCAGGCCGGTGGTCTTGAACCTCTCGAATTGCGCGGTGATCTCCGCCTCCAACTGCGGGCGCAACCCCCGCTCAAAGAAATACCGGAATCCACTGCGGGCGGCATCGTTGCTAAAGTTGTTCAAGCCATCCACCAGACCGGGAATACGCGATTGAGGCAGGGCTGAACGACCGCAAACGAGGGTTAAATGCAGCCCCACCCCTAATTGGGGATGCTGGCGGGCAATCTCCACCGCTTCAGCCGCCGCCTCTCCATTCACCATGAGACTGGCCGTCGTCAGGATGCCCTGCTCGTGCGCACGGAGCACGGCCATGTTGTGGGCGTGGGTGCGGCCAAAGTCGTCAGCGTTAACGATCAAACGTCGTGGACCTGGCGCCGAGTCCGGAGGGGCCGACGGTGGGGGGTTACCGGCCATAACCGGGGCTGCCCATGCCCAACTGAATCCCCAGCCAGGCACGGAAAATCAGGAGGACTTTATGCGCCTTGGAAAGGCGCGTCACCCCAGGATGGAAGACGTTGTATTTGTTATGATCCAACCTCTGCAGAAGACGCCAGTAAACCGACGCCATGAGTTCAGCCGCCACCATGGCACGCCGCTCTGAAGGAGGGAGCGCCGCCTGGGCCTGGAGATAATATTGGCGGGCGCGTTCACCCATCTCGCTGGCCAGCTTATGGTAACGCTCCGAGTAAACCCCGGTTAAAACCTCCTCCTCGGTCACCCCATGTCGGCGCATGGCCTCCTGGGGAAGGTAAATGCGACCCCGGTCGGCATCCACACGGACATCTCGTAGTATATTCGTGAGCTGCAAGGCCTTACCAAGAGTGACGGCATACGTTTTACAGGCCGGATCCTGGCAGCCAAAGACCTCGATGCTGAGCAATCCCACCACCGATGCCACACGATAGCAGTACAATTCAAGGGAGGCGTAATCCTCGTAACGCTGGATATCGAGATCCATCTCGCACCCCTTGATCAGCTCATCAAACAGGTCAAAGGGCAGATGGAACTGTTGAATGAAGGGCTGAAGCTCCTGGTTTACAGCAAACCGCGGAGTCCCCTGAGGATCGCAGGCCGCACGAATATCCTCGCGCCAGGCTGCCAATTCCTTCCGCCGCTGTTCCACTGGATGCGCATCTTCGTCCGTCACATCGTCCACCTGGCGGCAGAATGCATAGAGGGTGGCCATGCCTTCCCGTCGCGGCCTCGGCAAAAGAATGAAGGCCAGCGCGAGATTCGACGCGCTTTTGCGGGTGATATTCTGGCTGACTTCCGTCATAAGGCACAGGCAATGTGGTCCCTAAAACCGCAGACATGCTAGCCCGATACCGGTTGGGATGCAATCCCAGCCTGCCATGGCGGGAATTGCGCCGCCAGAGTTTTGAATTAGAGTAGTCGGGCTCTCTGGAGTAGTGTGCGGTGATTGGGCGCCTGGCCAGGAACGAATAGCATGAACGAGCAGGAAAATGACATCGTGGTGGTGGGAGCGCGGGAACATAACCTTAAAAACGTGTCCCTGCGGATTCCACGGGATCGGTTTGTGGTTGTGACAGGCGTAAGTGGTTCGGGCAAAAGCACTCTGGCGTTCGATCTCCTTTTTGCGGAGGGGCAGCGGCGCTTCCTGGACGCGATGAACACCTACGCACGGCAGTTTGTGGAGCAACTCTCACGCCCAGATGTGGATATGATTGCCGGGCTCCCCCCCACTGTCAGCATTGAGCAGCGCAATAGCCGGGGTGGCGGCAAGAGCACGGTGGCCACCGTCACCGAGATATACCATTTCCTGCGGCTTTTATTCGCCCGGCTGGGCACTCAGTACTGCCCGGACTGCCAATGTCCCGTGGAGGCCCAAACCCGGGACGAGGTGGGCCGCCAGCTCACCGAGGCCATGCGGCATCGGGGCGATCTCCTGCTCCTGGCTCCTGTCGTCAAGAACCGCAAGGGTTTCCATACTGACGTGGCTGAATGGGCGGCCCGCCATGGCTATGCGGAAATTCGTGCCGATGGGCGGATTCATGTGACCCGTGAGAAGTTAAGGTTGGATCGCTTCAAGGAACACAATATCGAGATTGTGGTCGGGGTCCTGGAACGAAAGCCTCGAAGCACCACCACCACCGCCCTCCAACAGCGGGTGGACGAAGCCCTGAAGCTGGGGCATGGCACCTTGCTTGCGCTCGATAACCGCAAGGAGGTGAGCATCCACTCGACCGAACGATCCTGTCCCAAATGCTCGCGTTCCTTTGAACCGCTTGATCCCAAGATGTTGAGCTATAACTCACCGCGCGGGTGGTGCCCCCGCTGCCGGGGATTTGGCGAGCTTTTTTACCTGCCCGATGTGGAACGCGGCGCCAACGCCGAGTCCATCGAGGAATCCTGGTATCAATGGATGGAGGGCAAGAGGGAGATTTGCCCGGAGTGTCAGGGCAGCCGGCTCAACCCGGTGGCCCGCTCGGTGCGCCTGCTCCATGGCATCTCCCATCGTGAAGCCCCTCCAACATTGGAGTCGATTGCGCGCATGGATGTTGCCGCCGCCGCGCGATGGTTTGCTCAACTCAAGCTCAAAGGCCGGGAAGCTGCTGTGGGCCGGGATATTCTGCCGGAGATCCGGGAGCGCCTCAAATTCCTGGATCAGGTGGGCCTGGGCTATCTTCAACTGGGACGATCGGTCACGAGCCTTTCCAGCGGCGAAGCCCAACGCATCCGCCTGGCGGCCCAACTGGGATCCAACCTGAGCGGTGTGTTGTATGTGCTTGATGAACCCACCATCGGCCTCCACGCCCGCGACAATGAACAGTTGCTCACCACACTGGCCGCACTGCGCGCCCGGGGCAACACGCTGGTCGTGGTTGAACATGATGAAACCACCATGCGGCGGGCGGACCATATCATCGACCTGGGACCGGGTGCAGGTGTGCGCGGCGGCCAGGTGGTGGCCTGCGGAAGCCTGGCCGAGCTCGAGCGCCATCCGGAATCGATCACGGGCCAGTATCTGCGGCTTAAGAAAACCTTCCCGGCCCGCGGCTCGCGCCGCCCGGTGGGGCCCAGCCCGCTCAAGGCGGGAAAGCGATCGGCACGCAGCCAACAGGAGTGGCTGATCATGCGCCATGCCCGTCGCAACAACCTGCGCGATGTGGAGGTGGCCTTTCCCTTGAACCGTCTGGTGGTGGTGACGGGCGTGAGCGGCTCGGGCAAAAGCACCTTGATCCGCGAATGTCTTTTGCCGGCCCTGACCGCGCAGCTCAATCACAAGACCCCGTCGCCGACGGAGGACCTGCCAGATTTGGAGGGATGGGAGCACATCCACGCCGTGCATGAGGTGGACCAGTCCCCCATCGGGCGCACGCCACGCTCCACCCCCGCCACCTATGTTGGTTTCTTCGACTTGATCCGGCAGGTCTTTGCCCAAACGCCCGATGCCCGCATGCGCGGTTACAGCCCGAGCCGGTTTTCCTTCAATAGCGCCCAGGGCCGGTGCCCGGCCTGTGATGGAGCCGGCGTCATCAAGATGGAAATGAATTTTCTCCCTCCGGCCTATGTGCGTTGCGAGACTTGTGGAGGCCTGCGGTTCAACCGGGAAACCCTTGATATCGAATACCGGGGGAAAACCATCGCCCAGGTGCTGGATCTGAGCGTGGCGGAGGCCATCGACTTCTTTGAGCCGTTGACATCCATCCGGCAGGCCCTGGAAGCATTGCGTGACACGGGGCTCGATTACGTGAAACTGGGTCAAACGAGCCCGACTCTCAGCGGAGGCGAGGCCCAACGGCTGAAACTGGTCACCCATCTGCTGTCCGGTTTCAAGACCAGCCGAGCCCGAAAAACAACCAGGGCCATTCCTGGATCGTTGTTTCTCCTGGAGGAGCCGACCATCGGATTGCATGCGGCGGATGTGTGCAAGCTGGTGGATGTTCTCCAGCGTTTGGTGGATGCCGGGCATTCGGTCATTGTCATTGAACATCACCTGGATTTCATCGCCGAGGCGGATTGGGTCATCGACCTGGGGCCTGAAGGGGGAAGCGAGGGTGGCCGCGTGGTCATCACCGGCACGCCGGAACATATTGCCCAAAATCCCCGCTGGCACACCGGCCGGTTTTTACGTACTGTGCTGCAAACAAAACCCGAATGAGCGATCCATACGAGGAAATCGTCGAGGGCGAGCGGTTGCTGCGGATGCCACCCAGCGCCCGCCATGAGGTCATCTGCCAGCGTCTCCACACCCATGTGGCCGCGGGCATAGCGGCCCTCAACACCACCCGTCTGCTCCCTCCCCGGAGCATCGTCCAACTCACCACGGGCACGATGATCCGGCCGGACCTCACCCTCGTCACCACGGCCACAGGCAAGATCTGGCTCGCGGCAGAAGTGATCAGCTCAGACGATCACCGGCCTGACACGGTGATGAAGAAGCTCGTGTATGAATCGTCGAACGTACCCCGGCTCTGGATGGTGGATCCCCGCTATAACAATGTGGAGGTCTATCATGGCACCCCGTACGGATTGGCCCTCAAGCACATACTGGGAGGGCGGGAATTGTTGACCGAGGATCTCATTCCCATTCTGCAAATCTCGATGGCCGAATTGTTTGGAGAGTGAGGCTGACTTCCCTGTAAAATGGGCGTTTCTTCTGCTTGCGCGGCGTAAACGGCAGGCATAGTGTTGCCCGCATGTCCCCGGACAACCTGCTCATTGTGGCTGATAGCGAGCATGACGCCAACATGCTTTACGCCACGGGCATATTTGTCCCCGATCCCTTTATCTACCTGAAGCTGGACGGACGCGACCTGGTGGTGTTGAGCAACCTCGAAATCAACCGTGCCCGACGGAAAACGACTGGCTGCCAGGTGCTTTCACTGACCCGATGTCAGAACGCCTTGAACGACAATCACCACAAACCACAAACGCCCTGTTTCTCAGAGGTCGTTCATCATGTATTGAGTGAACACCGTGTGCGCAAAGTCCATGTTCCTGAGAATTTCCCCCTGGGCCTGGCGTTGGAACTCAAGCGGCTGAAAATCAAGGTAAAGGTCAGAAAGGGGGCGTTTTTCCCAACACGCGAGATCAAGACGGCCGACGAGGTGAAGAAGATCAGCGCTGCCCTCACGATGGCCGAAGTGGGCCTGGCCGAAGCGATGCTCGCCTTGAAGGTTTCCAAGATCGATCGCCAGGGCCGCCTGGTGTATCGCGACGTGCCCCTGACCTCGGAACGTCTCCGCGCCATCATCGAGGTGGCCATCCTCAAGGCAGGCGGCATCGCATCCCATACCATTGTCGCCGGCGGCCGCCAGAGTTGTGATCCGCATGAAATCGGCTATGGCGTGCTGCGTGCCCACGCCCCCATCGTCATTGACATTTCACCGAGGTCGCAAAAAACAGGGTACTACGGAGACATTACGCGCACGGTGGTCAAGGGCCGGGCAAGCGAGGCGGTGCGCAGGCTCTACGATACCGTGGCCCGGGCGCAACAACTGGCCTTTTCGCTCATTCGCCCCAAGCTGGCCGCCAGGGATGTCCATCTCGCCGTACACGGCTTTTTTGCGCAAGAGGGCTACAAAACGAGCGTGATCAAGAACCGGCCCCAGGGGTTTTTCCATAGCACAGGCCATGGGGTGGGTTTGGAATTGCATGAAACACCGCGTGTCCATGCATCCTCGGCGGACTATTTTAAAATGGGCCAGGTGGTGACTGTTGAACCGGGTCTTTACTATCCCTCGCTGGGTGGAGTGCGTTTGGAGGATGTTGCTCTGGTGGGTAAAAGCCCGGCACACAACCTCACCAAATTCGAAAAACACCTCGAAATAACCTGAGGCCGGAGCCCACCCCCCTCACGGAGTGGCCGTGTCGGATTCCTCCTCAGATGCGGCGTCCATCCCGACACCCTCAACCGGCGCTTTTCGGGTGGCGGATCGCGCATCCAGGAATGCCTTTAATTCCACCGCCAGCCTGCCCCCAAAACCGGGGACTTCGGCAATCTGCTCCGCGGTGGCCATGTGCAGCCGCTGGATGGAGCCAAACTTGCGAAGCAGGGTTTTCTTGCGTTGCTCCCCAATGCCGGGAAATTCATCGAGCACACTCTCCGAGATTTTCTTCAGGCGTAGTTGAGCGTTGAATGTATTGGCGAAACGATGCGATTCGTCGCGCACCCGCTGCAGCAGCTTCAGGGCGCCGGAATCGGGCGGCAACCGGAGGGGCTCCGATTCGCCGACCCGGTAGATCTCCTCAAATTCCTTGGCCAGGCCGATCATTGGCACCTTGGTGATGCCCAGCTTGGCCAGTTCAGCCACCGCGGCATTGAGCTGCCCCTTGCCACCATCAATGAGGATCAGGTCCGGCAAGGGAAGCGGGGCCCCCCCCTTCTCCACATCGCCTCCACTGCCGGTTTCAACGGAGGGTGCATGGTCGGTGGCAGCTTCGAGCTCACGCAGGAGGCGCGAATAACGGCGCCGTAGCGTTTCAGCCATGGCCGCAAAATCATCCTGGCCCGTGAGCGTTTTCATTTTATACCGGCGATAGTTCGAACGATCAGGCCGGCCCTGGTGAAAACTGACCATGGAAGCCACAATGAACGTGCCGCTGATGTTCGATATGTCAAAGCCCTCGATGCGGGCGGGCGGCGCAGGCAACGACAACACCCGGCCCAATTCCTCCAGATCGCGCCGGGGATCGATGGCCACCGGCAGGGTATAGGGCAGCCGGACAAATTTGCGGGTCTTTTGAGTCGTGTTTCGCAGATCCTGAAGCGTGTCGCGCAACTCCGCCGCCTTTTCATAATCCAGCGCGGCAGCCGCCTTTTTCATGTCCGTCTCCAGTTGCCGGGCCAGCTCCTCGCACTGGCCATCCATGAAATCGCACGCCGCACGCACCTGCGCCACATACTGCTCGCGGGTGACATTGCCAATGCAGGGCGCCGTGCAGAATTTCAAGTTGGCATAGAGGCAGTGCTTGTAGTCCGCCTCGCCAGGCGTCAGCGCCTTGCATCCCCGGATGAGGAACTTCTTCCGGGCCAGGGAGAGCGTGCGGCGGGCCGCGGACCCATGGACGAATGGTCCAAAATACCGGGCGCCGTCCTCCCGCTCCAGCCTGGTGAGGGTAAACCGCGGGATGGGATCGTTCAGATTGACCTTGATCAGGAGGAAC
>CAZIDG010000027.1:0-16250 GCA_964538065.1 uncultured Verrucomicrobiota bacterium | reverse complement strand
GGTGAGGGTAAACCGCGGGATGGGATCGTTCAGATTGACCTTGATCAGGAGGAACCGTTTGTCATCCCGGAGATCGATGTTGTAACGAGGCTGGTATTCCTTGACGAGCTTGCTTTCCAGCAACAGGGCCTCAGGTTCACTGCGCACCACATGGATGTCGAAGTCATGAATGGCATCGACCAGGGCATTGAATTTGAGGTCCCAGCCCTGGCGTCGGGAGGGGTGGAAATACTGGCTCACACGCCGGCGCAAGTCCCGCGCCTTGCCGATGTAAATCACCAGGCCAAAGCGGTCCTTCATCAGGTAGACCCCGGGTTTATGGGGCACCTGGCTCAGTTTTTTGCGTATGTGTTCGCTGACTGGCATGATCTGGCCCGCGGCTCAACTCGTCCACTCAAGACAAAACAGGCCGCGCCTGAAGCGCGGCCCGGATTATTTCATCCAATGTGGAAATCGATCAGGACCGCGCATAGGCGGGTTGCTCCATGAATGCGTAGCACAAGAGGTGACAGATCGTCATCTGGGCATCCTCGACACGGCCGTAATGCTCGGAATTGATGACGATAACGTCCTGGGCAATGTCCGCCAGCCTGCCACGCCGCCCGCCCACCAGGGCGATGGTGTGCAGACCATTCTTGACGGCCCAATCGGTGGCCTTGACCACGTTGGGGGAATTGCCGCTCACGCTCATGGTCAGGGTGACATCGCCGGGCTTGGCATAATTGATCAACTGCTTCACGAAGACATCCTCGTAGGAGTAGTCGTTGCCCAAAGCGGTCATCCAGGCCACGTTATCGTTGAGGGAGAGCACGCGGAAGCGCTTGCCCACCTTGTCGGATGAGCCCTTGCCCAAATCGGTCACGAAATGCGAGGCATTGGCCGCGCTGCCGCCGTTGCCAAACACGAAAATCTGCCGATCTTCCTTGAGCGCAGTCTTCAACCGCTCGATGACACGCGTAACCGCATCGGCGGGTATGGCATCCAGAGCCGCCTTCTGTGCCTGTATATATTGGTTTATCCAGGAATTCATCAGGGCAGTAATGTACACGCCTTTACGGCTTTTGAAAGGGGGAAATGGGAGGCGGCGTGGGGGCCTTCCTGGCCAGGATCAGGATGGCCGGTCCACGCCCATCGAAAGAAGCAGGCGTTTGATTTCCTTCAAACGGCTGGCGGGCTGCTTCCTGGTCATGCGCGGGAATTTCCCACAGGCCGTCAGGTAATCCTCATTGCGCTTGAGCATGATGCGGTCCTCGCGCGTCTCGATTTCACTGATGCTTCGCTCGGCCGCCAGGACCTTGAGCTCATACACCAGCAGGAGCAACTCCACCGGTTCAGGCAGCGGACCGAAGCGGTCGCGGCATTCATTTTTCAGGGCAGCGAGCGATTCGGAGTCGTTCACCTGGGCCAGCTTGCGATATATTTCGATGCGCTGACGGTCATCCGGCACATAATCCATGGGCAGATACGCCGCCGCCCTGGGAGCGGGGCGCGCTGGTGCAGGCGTTTCCCCCTGGCTCACGTACGAGGCGACTTCGCGCGGCACTTCAATGGCATCGCCCTTGCGCCGGGGATGTGACCAGAGGTCTTCCGACTCCTCTTTCTCCCCCGGTGCGGATGTGATGAAGTCGATGCGCGCCCGCACCTCGACACGCCGTTTGACCGGCTCGCCTTTCAACGCACTGACACTCTGCTTGAGCAACTGGCAGTACAATTCAAAGCCCACGGCTGTGATGTGGCCGCTTTGCTCCGCCCCAAGCAGGTTGCCCGCACCGCGGATCTCCAGATCCCGCATGGCAATCTTGAACCCGCTGCCGAGGCTCGAATATTGCTTGATGGCACTCAGGCGCTTGCGGGCATCGCTCAAGAGGCCCGCATGGCGGGGCAGGAGGAAATAGGCATAGGCCTGGTGCTTGTAACGGCCCACCCGGCCCCGCAACTGGTACAGATCGCTCAAGCCAAAGCGATCGGCACGGTCGATGATGATCGTGTTTGCATTGGGGATATCGAGCCCGCTTTCGATGATGGTGGTGGAGAGCAGCACGTCGGCCTGTCCATTGATGAACGTGGTCATAACTTCTTCCAGTTCATCACTATCCATCTGGCCATGGCCCACCACCATGCGCGCCTGCGGCACGAGGGCACGCAGTTTTTGCTCAACCACCCCGATGGTGGAAACACGGTTATGGAGGAAAAAGACCTGCCCCTGCCGGTTAAGCTCACGCTGGATGGCATCGCGGATCACCCGTTCATCATACGGGATCACATAGGTTTCCACCGGCAGACGATCCTGGGGCGGCGTTTCGATGGTGCTCATGTCGCGCGCCCCCATGAGGGCCAGATACAGCGTGCGGGGGATCGGCGTGGCGCTCAGGGTGAGCACATCGACCAGGTGGCGCAGATGCTTGAACTTCTCCTTGTGGAGCACCCCAAACCGCTGTTCCTCGTCGATCACCACCAGACCCAATTCCTTGAACGTAATGTCGTCCTGGACCAATCGGTGCGTCCCCACCACGATATCCACCGCCCCCCGTGCCAGCTCCTGGATCACCCGCTTTTGCTCCCGGCGCGATCGGAAACGCGAAAGCAGCTCAATGCGCACAGGGTAATCCGCCATGCGCTCCCGAAAGGTGTTGTAATGTTGCTGGGCCAGAACGGTGGTGGGCACCAGCACGGCCACCTGTTTGCCATCCATCACCGCTTTGAAGGCTGCCCGCAACGCAACTTCAGTTTTTCCAAAACCGACGTCACCGCAGATCAAACGATCCATGGGACGCGGTGTCTCCATGTCGCGCTTGGTCTCCGTGATGGCCTGGCGCTGGCCCAGGGTTTCTTCGTAGAGAAACGAGCTCTCGAATTCCCTCTGCCAGGGGGTATCGGGCCGGTAGGCGTGTCCTGCCTGTGCCGCCCGTGAAGCCTGGACCTGGAGCATTTCGCCCGCAAGATCCCGGACAGCATGTTCAGCCTGTGCCTTGGCTTTTGCCCACCGGGTTCCCCCAAGGGTATTCAAAGGAGGCCGGGCCTTTCCTGCGCCCACATACTTGCTGACCAGGTGGGCCTCGGTCACCGGCACATAAAGACGGGGTGGGCTTTGGTCCGGGGCGCTGGGAGCGTACTCGATGACCAGGCACTCCGGCCCCTGGGGCGCTTCCCCGGCAGGACGACGGGAATCGGGCATGCGTTCCAGGCCACAATACCGGCCAATGCCGTGCTGGACATGCACCACATAATCCCCCTCCTCCAATTCAGAAAAATCGATCTCCAGGGCGGAACGCATCGCCCGCGTCTGGGACGATTTCAAACGACGCGGCGCCTGCACACGATACCGCCCGAAAATTTCTGCATCCGTCACCACGGCCAACCGGGCGGCGTCGCAGACAAAGCCCCGGGAAAGCGAACCGATGCTGAGTTCAGGCCTCAAGGGAAGCGACCCGGGATTCGGTTCAATCTCCGTCAACCCGTACTCCTGCCAGATTTCCTTGAAGCGCTCCCGTTCACCGGCGTTGTTGCAGAAGACCTTCACGCGGTATCCCTGGCGGGTCCAGCGGTGCATCTGGGTGAAAAACTCGCGGCGCTGAGTCTCGGCAATCTGAGGCTCGGGAGGGCGGTCTCCGATGGGCCGGTAGAGTTCAAGGCTGTTCAAGCCCAGGTCAGGCACCGCCATGGCGGGCTCGCTCAGATCGATCTGCACGAATCCCCGCCGGCTGAGTTCGTTGCGCAACTCCTCCCATGAGATGAAAAAGGGATCGTTTTCAGGAACCTGGCTCGAATAGAGCGACGCTTGTTCGATGAGCAGATCAGGCTCACACATCACGAACACGGTGTTCCGGGGCAGGTAATCCAATAACGTGGTCAGAAGCCCATCCGCCCTGGTGGAATCCTCCTGAATTTCATGACGCAGAATGCCCAATTCCCCGCCAGGGGGTAACAGGATCGAATCGATCACCTGGGTGGATACTTGGGTCTGAGGATCGAAATGCCGCAGGGAATCCACTTCGTTGCCAAAAAACTCAATGCGCACGGGCATGTTTTGCGTCACCGGATAGACATCCAGGATCCCCCCGCGCATGGAGATCTCTCCAAACTGTGTCACCTTGGCCTCAGGCTCATACCCCTGCTCTTCCAGCCAGGCCATTAATTCATCCGGCTCCAAACGATCGCCCTTGCGAAGGAGGCGCACCCGGGCACGCAAGGCGTCCGGGGCAAAGGTTCGTTGCATCAAGGCCGCCACCGAGGTCACCACCAGGGGGGCAAAGGTGTTGTCATGAGCAGGCTCCAACAAGCGCAGGATGGCCATCAACCGGTCGCTGATGACGTCCACGTGAGGCAGCTTGCCCTCGTGCGGGAGGCTTTCCCAGGCAGGGTAAAACCAGGTGACATTCTTCCCCTTGGAGTGCCCCGCCGCAGCAGGGGCTGCAACTTCAGATTCAATCGATGTGGAAGCCAGGCATGCAAGCCATGTCTCGAGATCCTGCTGGATGATCTCCTGCGCCCTGCGCCCGGTCGTCACCAGCACCATGGGGCGTGCTAATCGGTGATTCAGCGCGGCGCACAGGAAAGACTGGGCTCCGGCACAAATGCCTCCGAAAGCCAATGCGCCGCCCTGCTCCACGCCTTCCACCAGTTGGTGTATGGCGGGAGTTTCCAATACCCGATGCATCATGTCGGCGTTTGCGGTCATGGACCGGCCACGCTTTGGTGAATTGACACTCGCACGGTTGGCAGCAGATCGTCAAGCACCAGAGATCCCCTCCACCATGCCGAAGATCAAATGAACCACCCGACTCTTGAAGCTGTTTCAGAAAACCACCCTTGCCATGATGCCGCGGAAGACTCCAAACCGGTAAAGATGCCACGGATGGACAGCGCAGGACGCAACTTGTGGCGGAGTCGCGTAGGATTTGTAAATGCCCCCCTGTAAAAGCGAAAGAGCGCGGTGAGTGCCGCGCTCTTTCAAATAGCTGGATAACTGGGTAAGGGGCCTTAGGCCTTACGACGACGGGCCACCATCGAACCCACCCAGGTCAAACCTGCGAGCAGGCCCAACTGGATGGTCGTCGGTTCAGGAATGGGCATGGCCACGACCTGAGCACCGAAATTGGCCACTACACCGCTGCCCTCTGTGGGCTGCTTGAGCACCCAACCACTGCCGGTCTTTTCCCAATAATCATCAAAGCTGCTGCCGACTGTCGGAGGATCATAGTAGAGCAAACCACCGGATTCACCCGTCTCAATGCCGGTGAACTGAATGGTCCACACGATTTCCTGAGGAACCTGGATGTAGAGATCAGCCAAGCCAGGAATCTCGCCTGTGCGATAGCCACTCACCAGAGATGCAGCATCGCTCTCGAAGAGCAATGCGCCAGGAGCCGTGATCCCTGTGCCAGTACCATCATAAATACGCAACACGGCCTTTTCATTGCCGCTGGCATTGTGACCCAGGAAATATTCAAACTTGAAATTGGTAATCCAACGATCCACCGAAGAATCACTCAGGGTGATTTCATCACCGAATTCGTTGGCAGAGTACAGGTAGCCACCCAGAGGCGTGGTCGAATTATCATAAACCACGGAATTGGTTTGAGTTTGAGCATAAGCACCAAACGAAACCACACTCGCGAGTAAAGCCAGAAGCTGTTTGCAGGATCGCGTATTCATTTTCATAACTATTTAAATTTTAACAAGTTTCCTAAAAACCCTAACCCAATGCTCACTATATAAATCCAGCTTGCTTCTCTTATTTAGGGTTTTTCCGGTTCCAAGTCAAGCCGATAAATCACTTTTCTCTATACTTTGGCACCGACTGTCGGCTGGCGTACTTCCACCGTATTCGGCCAATGCCTTTTTCTTGTATGCGCCAAACTTACAGAGGCTTAGAAACGAAAGCAAGCAAATAAGTCTCGGCCCCCATCTTTTTTGGCAGCCCTTGTTTTCCATCGGTTCTTTCTGCGTTTCCTGAACCGTTTTTTTGATTTATTGATGGGAAATGGCCGTGATGGCAAGGTTTTGAAAAGAACCCGCAAGTTTACCGTTGCATTCCCCCAGCGGTCCGTGCAGAGTAAGCCCGCTTTTATGGTCCGGGGCGTAGCGTAGCCTGGCTAGCGCGCGTGGTTCGGGTCCACGAGGTCGTGAGTTCAAATCTCACCGCCCCGACCATCTTTTCAGTGTATTCTTATATCTCGTTGTCTCCCAAGACCCTGCGCGTCGTCTTGAACATCTCCTTTGTAGCAACCCGATACCCCAGGGCGTGTTTTTGCTCGCCTTGGAGGAGTTGGCCGGCATCATTTCCTCGTGGTTAGTAACCGCTCATCTGATCATTGGAATCTGGCACAGGTCGATCCGTCCCTCCCCCGGGCCTCGACAGAGTGTGTCTTTCGTCATTACGCCGCGTCGGTATTGATCTATTCAATATTGCTGGCTTTTCTGCATCTCAATCCATGGTTTAAGGGCCTGCTGCACAGCTCGATTGGTTCCCTTACGGTGGCACACGTCTATTACCTCCTTTTTGGAAGTTACCTCGTTCTGGCCCCGGTGATCCTCCTTTTGGCACGCCCATCCTCGCTCTGGAATTCCAAGAATGTGATGGTGCTGGCCTATGCGGCACGGCTCGTCCGGGGTATTTTCTCGATCCGCCCCCCCTCGGAGGAACGGTCCTGGGCGCCAACGTATGCGGAAAAACACGCCCTCATGTTCCTGGTGATCAAACTGGTTTACGGACCACTCATGTTCAGTTCGGCGTTTTTCAGCTTCAACCAACTCCAGGGAGCCATCACCTTTCTGGACCGTGCTGAGAACCTGCTTCAGTCCATGGATGGCATCTATCGGGTTCTGGTTCCCGGGGTGTTTTTCCTGGATTCAGCCCTGTTTTGCTTCGGTTATCACATGGAAGCGGGCTTTTTGCGCAACCGGGTGCGTTATGTGGAAACCAGCCTCCCAGCGCTTGCGGTCTGCCTGATGTGCTATCCGCCCTTCAACCAATTTACTGTAAGTCTTTTTGGTCCATCCAATTACAACGAAAACATCCTGTTTCTGGGCGACCTTCACAATCCCATGACATGGATGCTGCGCGGGATGGCGGTCTTGTTTCTCCTCATGCTGCTGTCCTCTTCATATTCCCTGTTTACGCGGGCCAGCAACCTGACCAATCGTGGGATTGTGACCTGGGGCATGTATGCGATTGTGCGTCACCCTGGTTATACCGCCAAGAACCTGTTCTGGCTTACGACCATGGTACCCATCTTTTTTAACATCAATCCCCAGGCGCCGCAGTTCTCCTGGATGGCTTATTTCATGTTTTGCGCCACCACACTCATGGGTTTCGTGGCATGGTCAACCATTTACATCTTGCGAGCCCTGACAGAGGAAAAGCTCCTGAGTCGCGACCCGGATTACCTGGCCTATTGCCAAAAGGTGAAGTACCGCTTCATTCCGGGCCTGATCTAGAAAGGCTTGATCATCGGGCGGCGGGGTGCCGGGGAGGCGGGCACGGCGGGCGAATACCAAAACGACTCCCAGTATTTCTGGTCGAGGGCGAAGAAATCGATCTCCTCTTGATCAGGATCGAAATTCCCGGGCAGAACGCCGTATTTCTTCATTTCGCGGATGTATTGCCGGTTGGGACGGAAATGAGGATCGCCATAGACCGGCTCGGCGTTCAGGGTGGCCTGAGCCTGGCGAACGGCCCCCAGCAAGGCCTGGTAATCCGGATCGTCCCTGCTGGCAAACACCTCTCCACAGGATCCGAAGCCACCCGCCGACTTCGCCAGGGGGCCGAGCAACAAGGGCGAATACTCAGGCCGGGTATAATTGATGAGAATATGGCGCCCCAACCGTGCAATGGGATCGTTCGTCAGGACCACCCGCTCGTAGGAACCGTAGGTGCGGCCGGGAACGCGCCGGGGATTCTCAAACGCCATCTCCAACTCCATGGGGAGAGGACGCCGCGCCTTGAATCCACCACCCTGATCATGGCAGGACACACAGCGTTTGGTGAAAACCGCCGATGCGAGGGTGAAGGGCTGACCTGCCGCCTGGCCTGCCCGTTGTTGAGCCTCCTCATTACGCAGCGCCGCGTAGGAACCCGCGTAGGGAGCCCCGCTTTCAAGCCAAAGCCAGACAATGCGCCAATCCCGCTCGACAGCCTTCACGCCATGATGGCCCCCTTCGAGCTTGCGCAGCAAGGGACTGGCCGAGCTTCCAAGGGAACGCGGCGGTTTGTTGCCGTGTCCATTATGACCATCAGCCACCTGCTCATGCGCCAGGAGTGAAAAATACGCATGCGACCATTCAGGGCCAAGATCGCCTGCCAGAATCACCTGTCCCTGGCGGTTGGTATAGGTGTGGCACTCCACACACAGGCGATCGAGCACAGGCTGGATATCGCGGCGAAAATCGAGCACATCGGGGTATCCCTCGAAAGGTTGAATGACACTGGGAGCGGTCCGCAGGGCGTAGAGTGAGGAATGGGATCGATGATCCGGCGCGTTGCGGCGGTCTTCGTGGCACCCCACGCAGCTGAGGGTTTCCCCCGGGGCGACACTGGCAAAGCTCTGCATCCTCTTGACCGCCAAGTCATTCGCATCCAAGGCCACAAAGAACACCTGGCGGTTGGCGGGGACTTCAAAACAGGCCGAGCCATCCTCCTCCACCGGCACCGTGCCCAGCACGCGTTCCAAGGTGAACGTACCGAGCCAGGAAATCAGATCGGGACCGCCGCTGAAATTCACCGGCTTGGGCAGGGATTCCAGGATCAGAAGCTTCTTGATCTCGCCCTGCTTCACCCCCGCCATGTTCCGGCCTTGATAGACATTGGCCAGGATCATCGTTCCAGATGGCTGGTCGGCCTTGTGGCGCGATTGCAGGATGGGTTCGCGGGGGCGCGATTGTATAGGACGCGGCTCATGCAAACCGCCCGGACCCTCCAAGGTGAAGAGAACCTGCGTCTCACCCCGATCATTCATCAAAATGATCTGGCTGTCCCGGGCTGCCAGGATCAATGAGATGGAAAGCGGATAGGGATCACGGATCAGCCGCTCCTTATGCCAGCTCACTGCGGAGGGCTGATGATCAGGACCGTTATCAACATTGACGAGGGTGGCAAAACCAGCGTGATCCGTCACACCATGGCCCGGCGAGAAATTGGCCATCACCAGGCGCGTACCCGGCACAGGCTTGGCATCGATCATGACCGTGTGGGGATGCTGGTTTCCATAATAGACGGCGTGGCTGGTGCCGTCGGGATTCATGGTCCACAAGGCGTGGTATTCAACCTGGCTGCGGTCCACATACTCCCACCGGGTGTACAAGATGCGGCCATCGGGCAAAACCCACGGGGTGTTATCATGCTCGGTATTGGCGGAGACCAACTGGATGTTGTCCCCCTGGGCATCGCAACGATACATCACACCCACCTGCGTTTTCCAGCAGTTGACCCACCGATTACACCGGGTGCTGACAAAGATCAGGTCGCCATCGGGCAGGTAGGCGGCTTCGTAGTCGTCAAAGGGCCCCGAAGTGACCTGGCGCAATCCCGCGCCATCGAGACCGACCTCGTAGAGGTGGTAATATTCGTCACCCTTCCGCCTCCAGGAAAACAGGACCTTGCGGCCGTCATAATCAATGCAGGGATCGCGCACCGAACTGCCGGGCTCATCCACCAACAATTGTTTGACGCCTGTGCGCAGGTTGAGTTTGTAAAGGCGGCCCAAGTCGGGCTTGCCATTGCCCGCCCAGGCCTTCTGTTGTTCGTTGTCGCAATAGTAACCAATATTGGCATACCAGTGCGGGTCGTCATAGGACAGGCGGGCACAAAAGACGATTTCATCGAATCCCTGAACCTGCGAGAGCCATGTGGATGCTGGAGCTCTGTTAGTGTCGGCAGCATGGGCTGCCACGGGCCAGTCCGGAACCCCCAAGGCAGCCAGCACCATCACCAGGCCAATGATTCGCAGGATCTTCATAGTCGGCCACGCACCCGCTCATTTGGCCTGGTTGGCCCCTTTGACGCGCATGGCCACGCCATAGAGTCCCTTGGTCGCCGTAATGAAAAGGGTCTTCTTGTCCTTGCCGCCAAAGCACACATTGGCCGACCAACCGGGAGCGACCGAGATGAATTCCACCTTTTTCCCATCCTTATTGAACACGGTCACGCCACCGTTGCCGGTCAGGTAAAGATTCCCTTCCTCGTCGAGCGTCATGCCGTCCGACCCCATCTCGCAATGGAGCTTTTTATTGGCAAGAGAACCATCGGGCTGGATGGCATAGGAGTAGGTTTTGCCCGCTCCGATGTCCGCCACATAAAGCGTTTTGCCATCGCGGGTGCCGATGATGCCATTGGGCTGCTTAAGATCATCGGCCACACGCTTGATCGTTTTGCCATCGGCACTGGCAAAATAGACATGCTCGCCATCCTGGGGAGGCGTTTTGTGCGTCCACCAGGTCCGCTGATAATAGGGGTCGGTGAAATACATCGCATTGTCCGGGCGGACCCAGACATCGTTGGGGCCATTCAACTGTTTGCCCTGGTAAGCCTTAAAAACCACCGTGTGGTTGCCCGAGGTGTCAATGGCCCACATCTCATTCTTCTCGTCCGCACAGGCTATGAGCCGCCCCTGGGAGTCGAAACACATGCCATTGGCGCGTCCGGCGGGCTTCAGGAACGTGCTGAGCTTGCCCTCGACACTCCATTTCAGGATCTGGTCATTGGGCTGGTCGGTGAAAAAGACATTCCCTTGGGCGTCGCAGGTGGGCCCCTCGGTAAAGGAAAAGCCATCAGCAAGTTTTTCAACCCTGGCTCCAGGGGCAATCAGACTGGTATCGGCGGCGAATGGCGTGACATGCGCACAGGCGAACAGGGCTGTCACAGCCAACATCGGGATGATTTTCATGGCAGATCGCTAAACGTTACAGTTTTACACATCGAATCCACGGCAACGGTTGATGGGTTTGTATTACCCCGGATGAGCATCCGTGGCAATCCAGAAAGGCATTATAAAACCGGCAGCCAATTGTATTGTTCAGGAGTGTGAATTCTGTTAGGATGGAGCCGCAATAACCAATATTGACCTATGGCAATACTCTTCGGCTGTCTGGTCGGGTTTACCGCCTTTTTCCTGGTGCGATACCTGGCGGCGGGCATCTACACAGTGGATCAAAACGAGCGTGGCGTTAAAACCGTGTTTGGCCGCGCTGAACGCATGGGAGACATGACCACCAAGGATGATCCCATCTCCGAGTCCCTGACCGATGAAGAACGCGAGCGCTACGCATGCCCCCAGGTGCGTGTCATCCCGCCCGGCGGACCCTATTTCAAGTTCCCCTGGGAAAGGGTGTATAAGGTTCCCGTGGCCACCGGAACGGTGAGCATGGCGTATGACCCGGAGAACCCTTCTGCGAACATGCAGGGCACCATCCTGGAGGCCGTCACCAAGGACCAACTCAACACCGGCCTGACGGGGCAGATCCGGTATCGCGTGTCCGAACGCAACCTCTACGCCTTCGTTTTTGGCGTCAAAAACCCGTTCGCACACGTCATGGGCTATTTCGTCTCGGTGCTGCGCGAGCGCATCTCGAATTTCCAGGCGCCGGGACAGGCGGATGCCTCCGCTACGACCGAGGATGCGAGCGGCGTGGCGGGGATATCCATCAACGACCTGCGTAAAAACCTGCGCGATCTCAATGAGCACATGGATCGCGAATGTCGTTCCTCTGAAGCCCGGTACGGGATTGTTCTTGATGCCTCGCTGATCACCGGGATCGATCCGCCTGCGGAGGTCGAGTCCGCCCTGGCGGCGATCAATACGGCGCACAACCAAGTGTCGTCGGACATCAGTCTCGCCCAGGCCTCGGCGGACCAGAAGATCGTCCAATCCCGGCGGGCGGTGGAGATTGAGACGCTCAAGGCACAGGCGGAAGTCGAGCCTCTGACCCGATTGGCGGCGGAATTAACCGATTTGAAGAAACGGAGCCCGGAGGCGTTGCCCGCCTACGTGCGCAACGTGCGGCTTGAACTGTTTAACCAGGCCCAGCAGGCCTTTGTGGAGGACTAGCCATGACACCCATGTTTATCGCCGCCGTCATCACGTTCGTCGCCAGTTTCATCGTTGTGCCCCTGGCATTGGGCCTGGCGCGGCTGTTTGGCTTGTATGTCATCGTGGAAGAGCGCCGTTGCCTGGTATATGTGCTCTTTGGCAAGGTGATTGCCACGATTGAGGAGCCGGGGCTCTATTTCCTGCCGGCCCACCTGGGCTGGGCAGCCTTCATCATCAACCTCTTTGGCAAATGCCATGAACTGGACATGCGCCTGGACCAGGAATACCTGCGCAGCCAGCCGGTCAATTCCGAGGAGGGCGCCCCCATGGGCATCGGAATCTGGTACGAAATGTACATCAGCGATCCGGTGGCCTACCTGTTCAAAAACACGGATCCGCGCGGTTCACTTGCCGCCAATGTAAGCAACTCGACCGTGCGTTGCCTGAGCAACATGCCTCTCGGAGACATGCTCACCAACCGCCATTCCATGAGCCAGACAGTGCGCGATGAAGTTTCGCCCAAATCCCACGAGTGGGGTTACCGGCTGGGCTCCATCTATATTCGCAAGGTGCATTTCCGCGATGCCGGCATGATCCGGCAGATCGAAAGCAAGGTGGTCAACCGCCTGCGGCAGGTCACCTCGGCCATCAAGCAGGACGGCGCCAACCGCGTCAACATCATCACCAGCACCGCCGAGCGCGAGGCGGCGGTGGAATTTGCCAAGGCGGCCGCCATCCGGCCCCAACTGGTCGGCCAGGCGCTGGAGGAAATTTCGCGTGATCCCGAGGTGCGGGAATCACTCTTCAGCATCATGGAAGCGCAGAAATTGATCGAAGGAAAGGCGCAGATCACCATGCTCCCGCCGCAGAACGGATTATTGGCGGGTCTGATGGCCGCCAAACCCGTAACACCCCCCTGCCCTCCTCCAGTGCAAGGATGACAGATGTTCGCACAGGGCCCGCCTGCATGGCGGGCCCGCTTGCGTAAAGCGCGAGACCCACCGTCTTCTCGAATCTGACGGCCAGCCCGGCGTTTTGCTCATATCGCGCTTCGAACGCCTGCGAGAAAGCATAATGAAAAAATCGACCAAGGCATGGTCTGCCGCACCGGCGCCCATCGAGGGGGATCACTTTTCCACAAACGGCTGTGGCTCCACCTCAAAGTCCATCAAAAGACGTTTGGTGACTGCAATGGTCAGGTCCATGGTCTGGACATCAACGGGAATGTTCAGATTATACACGTAGTCATCGCCGCTTGAGGAATAGCCCGATTCCGTAATGGCGCGCCCCTGTGGATCTGCCATTTTGGCCAGCCTCAATTTGTATTCCTCACCCAGTTTGTCGCATCTGATTCGAAGCGTCGGCCGTTCTTCGTTGACCGTAAGACGCCCCCCAATACGAGCCTTGCGTCCGGCCAGCATTTCCACAGTCACCGTGGCGCCGTGGATGGTTTTCTGTTGTTGGATCTGGGTGGAGGCCCCGTCTTTGGGCACCATGATGTTCGTCACTGTCCAGAGATCCTCAGTAGCAAAACCTGTCTCTCGTGCAAAGGCCACCTGAATCTTCCATGAGCGCTCCCTGTGGCATAGACTTGTCTCAAACCCCACCTCCTGGAATCCATTGGGCTGGCTTAAATGCCCGCCCCAGCCCCGGACAGGCGCATTATTGCCCGTGGTATCGGACAGGGAGGTGATGCCGCAAAATTTCCAGCCTGAGCAAGGCTGTTGATCCTTGAGCACCTGAAACGTGACCAGTGCGCCCGAAGGCTCCCCCGGTTGGCTTGCTCGCTTTGGGCTGGTGGTGGGGCTGATGCCTGTTTCCAATGAACACAGGACAAATTGGCATCCTTCTGCCAGGTTGGTCTGTGAACGAGGCGCCTCGGGCCATGTGGCCGGCACAGCACGGACGGGATTGGGGACACTCAAAGTCCCCGCCAGCGCCCATTCATACTGGCACATGGTGTCGATTTCGAGGGTCAGCGGGCCGCCCTGGCGCGGATAGGATGGGAAGGCGACCCCCAGAAAGTGATTGGATTGGACATCCATTGTGGTGGTTGAAGCGTCGCCAAATGAACACCCATGCTCATCGCGCAGAAGCAACCGGAGCTGGTCATTGGTGCCTCCGTGCCGCACCACCCACACGGCCAGCGAAGGCGAGGGTGTCATGAGGTTTTGCACATGGGCACCCACATGGCTCCTCCACGCTGCGGGAAGCAAATCCGCCAGCAAATCCTGGATGCGCCGGTCATAGCGCATCACATGGTTCGTTCCCACGGTGCAACTGCGGAAGGTCACGACAGAGCCATCTTTCAGGGTGCACGACACGTTCTGCCTGCCAAAAGAACGGCCCCAGCCCGCAACCAGCACGGCGGCCAGAGCGAGTATAAAAACAATGGTCCCGATTTGAATCCACCTTCCCAATGGCAATCTCATTCGGCCTTTATAGTGCATCCCTCCTGAAGAGCAACGGTATTTGCCATGCCATATTTGCGGCCTGGTAAAAAAATACCCCCTCCCATGTCATGCACGAGAGGGGGCGTAACAAAACAACCTTGAGAACCTGATTATTCCTTTTTCTTAAATAGGCCACCGATCCCCTTGGTGATTTTTTCTGCGCCTTCCTTGGCACCTTCAGTCACGCTCTTGGCGGCTTCACCGGCGCCCTTTACGGCGTCCGTGGCAAGTTTGCCCGCATCCTTAAGCACAGAGGTGATGGCAGAGGCAGATTGATCCACAATGGCCTGGAGCACTTTCTTGCTCAGGTCAGCGGGGGTGATGCCCTCCGGACCTGTTCCGAGATCCTTGAGGTGGATGTCCGGCAGCGGCGCCGAGATGGTTTTGCCGCCCAGCAAGGCAAGATTCAGATTCAGCTTTCCTCCCGAAAGGACCAACTCATTCACCTGGAGCTTTTTGCCTTGTTGCTGGCTCTGACCCGCAGCCGGCTGGTTGGTGCCGGCAAAGGCCTCCACGTTGGCCAGGATCTTGGTGAGGTTGTTGTCCTTGGCCCCACCTTCGATGGTGATCTCAGGTCCCTGAATATTGATCTCGGTGATGACGATTTTATCGGAAAGCAACGTCGAGGGTTGCAGCGCCAGCGTGGCGGAGTCCACCTTGATGGCCGTCGGGGTCTTGTATCCCTCGGGATTGCCCACCACGAGGCCGGTCACCGTCCCCTTGCCGGAAAAGACCGACAATTTAACGCCATCCAGCTTGGTTTCCACCTTGGCCACCATGGGCCCGGCGGTCTCCACGCCCTTCTTAATGATCGAATCCATGAACATCGTTGCCAGCACAATACCGGCAACCAACAATACCACCAAGACAATGAGTATCCTGATTACAATTTTCTTCATATTTTTCCTAGGTTGGTTTCCCTAATGGGAAACATCATACATCCATGACCGTCCGATCACAAGTATTTGCATGTCAGAAGGGGAGAACGCAGGACGCTCATGCCATCAACACCGTAGGCGCAAGCACCCCGAAGCCTCGCGCCTGTCTGGCGCTGTTTCCATGGGAGCATCGCATTTCAAATGCAAGGGGCGTGGTAGCTGCCCCAGGCATTCAATTCATTGGAGGCATCGATGCTGGCTGGCTGCCCTCGGTGGAGTGATTTCGAACAAGTCGCCTGAGAAACATGAACCAATACACGGGGGCAAACAAACCGTATTCAACGATGGCAAAAAACATGAAGCCGAAAATGGTGAGAAACGAATGCTTGTAATTCCCTTCGGTGCCAATTCTCAGCGTGTGGCCAATGGAAAACAGGTACGGAAACGGCAGGTAGTTCGTATAAGTCCCCACCGGCGCGCCACATTCGGGGCAAAAGTCCGCCTGAGGATTGTGGGGAGACAAACAGCGATGGCAGATCGGGACGGCGTCCCCAGACTCCACTGAATCCTCCACGGCGGCATCCCATGGATCCGGGCTCTTCGGAGCGGTTTGAATCCACCGAATAAGCATCCATACGAATACAAAGACCAGAAGGATTCCACCCCACAAAACAATCACACCTTCCGGGCCTTGCGAGAGATCATTATATGGAAAAAACATCGCCATACCTCCACCTCACATGACTACAATGGCACAACGTGGAGGAAGTGTCAATCTTATAATGGTCCAAAACCACCGGCATTCACCTTCCCCGCTTGAACCCCTTGAAACGGTCCGGGAAAACGAGGCCACGGGATGGACCACGTGTCAGATAATCCTTCCCAAATTATTG
>CAZIDG010000026.1:42268-49538 GCA_964538065.1 uncultured Verrucomicrobiota bacterium | reverse complement strand
AGTGGTGCCGGTGGTCGGACTCGAACCGACACGTCTTTTTACGGACCCAGGATTTTAAGTCCTGTGCGTCTGCCATTTCGCCACACCGGCAACTAACTGGACTGCAAATATTTCCAAAGGCTCTCCCAGGGGAGCTGGACCTTCTCTTACTGGCTTTGGCTTCAGCATGTGTGATGCGTGAAATCCTGGCCAGTATCAGGAGCGGTTTTGGGACGCACAAAAATCATTTGTCAGCAGGTGGCAAATGGCTTCCGTTTCCCAAGGTGCCGCAATTCCTGCCATTACGTCAGGAACGGCCATTACTATGGCCAAAATAAGGTTGGCGGCAAGCTCATTTCCGAGTGTTTGAGCCCTTGCCTGGACGGCGTTGCGGTCATGGCCAAGCTGATGAGAATAGGGCGGAAACGAGGGAAAGTACCAACGCAGGTCACCGTCATTCTCTGTGATCCTCCATCGACTACGGGGCATTGGACTCAGTCTGCGTGGGACGGGAGTCCGGCGATTCGGCACCGTGTGATCCTTGGCATTGGCTACTCCACACTATCGGATACCCAGTCCAGGTAGCGCTTGCTGCCTGCGGCAATGGGCAGGACGATGAATTCGGCGGTTTCGTAGGGATGGTGCGCGAGAAGGTTCTTTTTAAGGGGCTTGAGTTTGGTACGCGTGGTTTTGAAGAGGATGAGCACCTCCGCGCTTTTTTCCAGTTTACCCTTCCACCAGTAGTGGGATTCAATCTTCGGGATGAGGTTGGCGCAGGCTACCAGCCGCTCCTTGAGAGCTCCGCTGGACAGGGCTCGGGCGGTTTTCACATCGGGGGCTGTCATCAACACCACCACATGGGAGGTCGTTTTCTTCATTCAAGCCGAGGATGCATCTCCTGGATGGGAATTCAATACGCAAAAACCACCAGCGGTTCCTGGTGAACCACTGGTGGTTGTGAGAAATACAAGGGGCTTTATGCCACGGGATGTGTCCAGGGGGCGCGATAGGGACGGCGCAGGCGCTGGTTGGCCTCGTCATCGCCCACGATGCGTCCCGCGGCCGCGTCCCAGGTGATGGAGCGGCCCAGTTCGAGCGAGAGGTTGGCCATGATGCAACTGGCGGTGGTGATGTGTCCCTGTTCGATATCTGCCACCGGCCGGCCCCGTTTGGCAATGCAGGCCAGGAGGTCTTTCATGTGGTAGCGGATGGCCGGGGCGCAATGGCGTTCGAGATCCTTCTCGGTCTTGTCCTCGGGATACTGCTCGAGTTCGTAGGTGACATCCTTGTGGATGGCCTTGCCATTGCCCATGGGGGTGAAGTCGTAGCTCATCACACTGGCCTTGAGCGTGCCTTTGTCGCCATAGAAGGTCATGCCCCAGGGATACTTCGGATCGGGCGCTTCGCCCCAGGTGCGATGAGTCCAGACGACGGTGACATCACCGAAATCAAACGTGGCTGTCTGTGTGTCGGGGATGTTGGCCG
The DNA here is from genome assembly GCA_964538065.1 of uncultured Verrucomicrobiota bacterium. Lineage (GTDB taxonomy): Bacteria > Verrucomicrobiota > Verrucomicrobiia > Limisphaerales > UBA1319. Next base: position 48,074 of record CAZIDG010000026.1, on the reverse strand, counting down.
AGCTTTCCTTGTCCACCAGGATGCCCCCTGAGGAGGATATCCTCCTTGGCCAGCCGAGGTCCATCATCCATCGGACGGTGTCGAGCATGTGGATGCACATGTCGCCCACGATGCCATTGCCGTATTCCTTGAAGGAACGCCAGCCGCGTGGATGCACCAGGCGGTTGAAGGGACGGGCGGGGGCGGGGCCGGTGTAAAAGTCCCAGTCCAGATATTCCGGAGCGGCGATATCGGGCACCTTGTCCCGCGCGCGCATGTGGTAGTAGCAGCAGATTTCAACCAAACCGATCTTGCCCAGTTTACCCTCACGGATGATTTGATCGCGCGCTTCAATCATGTGCGGGGTGCTGCGGCGCTGGGTGCCCACCTGGACGACTCGATTCAGTTTGCGGGCCGTGGCAAGGATTGCCTGGCCTTCCACGACATCGACGCTGACAGGTTTCTGAAGATAGAGGTCCGCCCCGGCTTCCATGGCCGCAATGGCGGTCAAGGCATGCCAATGGTCGGGTGTGGCGATGAGGACGATGTCGAGGTCCTTTTCCTTGAGCATCTCCCGGTAGTCGGTGTAGGTGCGCGGTTTCTTTTTCGAGGCCTGACGGCCTTCGACAAGATCAGCAGCCTCGCTGAGCATGCGTTTATCGACGTCGCACAGGGAGACGACTTCAATGGGCGCCACCTGCATGAGGCGGAACAGGTCGCACTTGCCATACCAGCCCGAACCGATGAGGCCCACGCGTTTTGGTTTTTCAGAGAGGATGTCAGCGGCGCTGACACCTAGAGCCGACCAGGCAAGGCCGGCGGCACCGAATTTGAGAAAGTTGCGGCGGTTCATGCACCTCGAAATTAGGTGGAACGAGAATCGCAGGCAACCCATTTATTATGGCAACAGGATTCGCCCTGCATCCTCGTTTTTGAACCGATGTCCTGGCTACAATTTGCGGAGTTTGCCGTCGGTCCCCCAGATCCAGATGCTTGAGGCATCCCCCCGTGGTCCCTCCACGACCACGGCCCGAATCCCCGCAGCCTCCAGTTCCGCACGCGCACTGGCAGCCAACTCCGGGTCAAGCGCGGGCTCGAAGAGGAAATCCTCCTGAAAATTATGATGACCGGGGTGGTAGGTTTGCGCCCAGGGACTGTGCAGCACAATGGCAGTGGGTGTGAGTCCCGTGATGCGTGTTTCGATCCAGGCCTGGAGGGGGGCGGTGTAGCCTGCGATGATGCCCGTGGGTTCGGGAGGCCAGTAGAACTCCGTCTCAATCTTCAGGGCCTTGGAGACGAACGATCTGGATTGGCGCTTGCTCTCCACTGATACCTGGGTGACCGGCGCCAGCCGGACCATTTCCTGGGTCACCGTGGTCACCACCATGGTGTTGGCCTGGTAATCGTATTGAAGCAGTGGCTGCGGTGTGGCATGGGTTACAGTTAGAGAAAGATCAAGATCCGAAACGTGAAGGATGGGCCAGGCGCCGCCCGAGGTGGTGGTTGGGCAGGTGGTCTGCAATTCGTAATTCCGTTGAGCATCACCAGCACCCAGACGCCAAGCATCCTTCAACACCCCATTTTGACCAGAGAAAGAGTAGCCAGGGAGATTTGTCAGTGATTCCAGAACGTTGGTTATTCCATTCTGCAGCACGCACTGAGCGGCAACAGTCTGGTATATGCTTTGTGCAAGGTTGGTTGTGAGCTTGGTGTGGAGGATCCCGAAGGACCACCATGATTTGAGACGGTGGTAGGCAAAGACATCCCCAAATTGCCCCTGTTGAATCTCGAAGGAGTTCGTTGTAGCCAGCAGATAGGGTGCAATATTTTGATTGGCAGATTGCTGTGGAACCTCCCGGATCTGCTTGACACGCATGACTCCCGGTTGGGCCTTCTTGTATTCAAAATCAAGGACGAGACTGGTTTTGCCTGGGAAATCCTTTTCGTATTCCCTGGCAGCCAGGTCGATGAGGTTGGCCAGTTCGATATAATCCGTTTTCCAGTCCATGACCTGCGCCCCCAACTGAACCAGGCTCGAACCCGAAATCAACGTCACATCCGGTGTTCCTGAATAGTACGAGGCCTGGACCCTCTCGGGACGCGCATTCCCTTCGGGATTGGCTACGGAAACGGCACCGAGTTGTGTCACCAGATCCGCGTTGAGATAGCGGCCATACTGGCTTTTGGAAATGATGAGCGTGGCCACGCCGTTGGCCAATTCCTCGGGATCTGGAGTGGAATGGTGGACAAGGATGCCCATGCCAACGGTGGATTCATCCACACCATGGCGCAAGCGCTCCAGAAATGCGTTGTCGTTGTAAAAGCTGGCGTAGACCTTCCGCATGGCGCGAAAGACCCCGCGCTCGTTCGGTTCATCGGGATCGCAATGGCTCGGGCCAGTAGTGTCTTCGTCCAAATCATCCGCCAGACACCCGCTGAAGCTGTCATAAAGACCTGCACCCGAAAACTGGTCGCTGTCCTCGACGTTGGTGGAGCTGCGGAACCGGATTTTTCGATTGAGGTCAAAGTTGTCCAATAATACTTGGAGGATCATCTGCTTTTGCTCGGGTGTGAAATCAGTGTTGTCCGTGAAGAGATTCCGGATCTGGGCCAGGGTGAAGCGAAGGGTTGGAATGTTGGGAGGCCACGTATACGCCTGGAGCATGTCGTGAATGGTGGCTCTCAACGATTTATCTTCGGAAAGAGTCTGGTCGAGATACGCATCCCAGAGATCAAATGTGAAGGCGATGGCATGGGGAGAGTGGGTGGGGATCGAACGTCGGAGTGATCCAAAATTGGCGGCTTTGCCACCGACATAACGGATATCCACAGGGTGGAGATTGGTCGTGGGGAGGCTCATCTGGCCGCGGGTGGCCTTGGGGGTCAGGTTAAGTTTTGCCGGCTGGGCCAGCGCTTGAATTTCGGCGCTCATGGATGGGCTCAGCGGATGGCTCAAAAGCTCCACATCGGCATCGACCGCGCCATAATATTCCCGGGCTCTCAACAGGACGGTTTGTCCATCCCAACTGCGCAGGAGGGCCTGTCGGGCCGCATCTGCAAAATAGACAAAGGGGATTCCAAACGAGCTGGCCAGAAGGGCCACGTGGGAGTTCGGCGTGGCTGGATTGAGGCTGATGATTCCCGCCAAAGGCGGCACTTCGGCCGGAACGGTATCCGTTAGCAGGATATCATTATATTTGAGCAATCCACTGAAATAGGCGGTCTGGATCTCGCTGGCCGTCACAAAGACAACACGTCCCAGGGCCCAGCCTGTGGCGTAGAATTCATCGTTAATAACCCATCGGCCCGGCGTGCTGATGGTAATGCCATGCTGGTTGAAAAACGGTTCGTATTCGCGCGCAACCATGGTTTGCTCATAGGTGGGCAGGTAAAAAAACTGGGCCGGAACATCGGTGACGATGGTGGCCCGGACCATGGCAAACCATTGAGCAATTTGTTCCGGTCGATAGGGATCAGCGCCAACAAATTGGATGCCGATTTCCGTGATGTTTGTTCGGGGTGCGTACAGCACGGCTCCCAGAACGATCTTCTGTCCATTGGTGTGGAGCGAGATTGCATCGAATTCCGCCCGGGAAAACCCCTGAAACTGTGGCAATCGTTGAACAGCGAAGTCATAGTGAAATAGATACTTGGTGCTGTCCTGGTAGATGATTTGACCCGGATTGGGCAGGGTCAGCGCAAATTTGATCCAGCGAGGCTGCGTGTTTTGATACGAAGAGGAGTCGGACGAAAGCATGGGATCCGAGGGATAGTGGACCTGGTTAAGCCAGTCGTCGGCGCTGGTGAGTGGCCGCTGGGTGGCGCGATAGAACCGCCATGCTGTGGATCCCGACCCGAAGTCTGGATAATGGGTGACACCTTCCCTTGAGCGGCCGATTTCAATCCAATCCTGGAAATTGGTGGTGGCTTGAAGGGTGGCCAGTGTATTGGATGGATAAGAGGTGGTTGCAAGTCTCGGCCAATCGTTGGACGCAGATCGGGTGAGTTCCACTCGAAATCCATCGGCTCCAAGTGCCCCGGTTGTGGCAACGATCCAATAAAGGAGTCCGTATATGAAGGCCTGGGTTTTCATGTGTCGTGCTTGTTGGGCTTTTCTTTGAATCGGTTGTGTCATCATTCCACGATTCGCGTTGCTCATATTCTATCATATGGTTCAACAGGCTAACAAGCGACAGCCCATCGTTTGACGACGGTGCCGTTGAGGGCAAGGTATGGGTATGGATTTGCCGGATCGAAGCGGAACCTACATTTTGATCGTCCGGGTGGAGCAGGCGATACATGTCACCCTTGGGCGACTGGGCGACTTTGAGCTTGTGCCTGGCTATTACCTTTATGTGGGAAGTGCATGCGGAGAGGGAGGGATACGTGATCAGATTGACCTGTATCGCCAGTTTCCCCACGAACCCACATCGCATGTCGACATACTTCTAAGCCACGCCGAACTGGTGGAGGTGTGGTATTCAGAATCGAATCGGCGGTTGGCAGGGGAATGGGCCGAATTGTTGGCGACTGTGCCAGGGTTGCGTCAGCCTTTGCGACGCTTTGGCTCCTCCGAATACCATCGAAGCCACATCAACCATCTCTTTTATTCCAAAAAAGCCCCTCGCTTCCAATGGTTTAGAAACCTGGTGCGGGATTGGTCCGAAGATGCCATTGAGCCCGCCTGCTGTCCGATGACAGCCCATGCGTCCCGATGAACAGGCCGATCAGGCGCTAAAACTAAACTCCGCCAGATTCGTGGATTGTGCAGAGTGATTGTAATGATCCAAGGTTGCCAGGCCATTTGTGACCATTTCGTGGCTCGGATCTACTTCGCGGGCACGTTCAAGGGAGGCGCGTGCCGTCTCGTAATCGTGAAGTTCGAAGAAACACTTGGCCAGAGCCAGAAGTGTGTCGAGATCATCGGGCATCTCGGCATTGACGCGATGGTACCATTGAGCGGCCGCAAGGTACTGGCCTTGTTGAAGATGAAATTGGGCTCGCAACTTGAGAGCCTCCACCAGGTGATTATCAATGGCAAGCGCCCGATTTACCTGCTGTTCAAAGGCATGAGCCTTGCCCAGGCGGAGCCACGTGGCGGCCATTTGGGTATGGATTCGAGCATCTTGCGGGGCCTGTTTCAAGGCACGGGCAAAGGATTGCAGGGCAGCGGGATATTCGCCCAGTTGGTATTCAATGGCACCCAGGGTGGCGGACAACGATGGAGATTCAGGCGAAAGATGGACGGCCAGGCGTAGCAGATCCCGTGCAGGTTGCAGGTTGCCTTTTTTGTAATGCCTGTCAGCGGAAGACAACGCTGTGTCCAGCATGGCCTTCTTTTCCTGATTCAAGAGTGCTTGCATCGAACTTTGGTCCGCATTGTTCATAGGGCTTTCCAATCTGGGATTCTGTCCAAGCAGACTTGATGCCATGGGTTTTCATATCTCCGTGTGTATGTGTAACGTGTTTGAATACAGAAGATTATGGAATATGCTATCCGGTGTGGGCTTGCCAGGGAGGCAAAAAATGCCGGATCAAGGACTCTCTTTCCAAGAGAGATGGGCAATTAGTCCCGGGTCAGGGCCTTCATCTGAGTTTCCAGTTGGGCACGAAGGATTTCGCGTTCGGCTTCAGTGGATTCGCGGGGGATATGCACCGGTTTTCCAAGAGTCATGGTGCATTGGGTAAAGGGGATGGGGATTTGGAAACGATCCCAACTGTGAAGGCACACCTTCCATTTCAAATGCGCGGTGACCGGGACGATGGGATTGCCCGTGAGCGCTGCCAAGGCGACAACCCCGTTCTGGATATGATAACAGGGGCCGCG
>CAZIDG010000026.1:40800-42168 GCA_964538065.1 uncultured Verrucomicrobiota bacterium | reverse complement strand
TTCGAATCAAGCAATGGATGAAGACGGCCAACAGGCGGCCATGCCATGCGGGTTTCTGAGGAATGACTCGTCCGCTGCGTCTTGCAACTGGTTGGGTGGCCACTACTTCCCTTTCTTCAAACAAGCCCTCACCAATTCCTCCACGGTGGCTTGTGGACCCAGCACGGCCTGGGCGCCGCGCACCGCTTCGTGAGCTTCAGGTTGTTTGAACCCCAAGGCGGTCAGGGCCAGGGCGGCGTCATTGGCCTTTTGATCGTTTGGTGCCAGGCCGCGCTCGGCACTGCTGGCTTCCCAGGCCCCGGAGGCTCCGATCTTTTCCTTCAATTCCACGACGATGCGTTCCGCGGTCTTCTTGCCCACGCCGGAGATCTGGGACAAGGCCTTGACATCCCCGTTGGCAACCGCCCCTCGAAAGGCAGTAACGGATACCCCGCTCAGTATGTTCAGGGCGATTTTCGGTCCAATGCCGCTGACGGTATGGATGAGCAACCGGAAAAGATCGCGCTCGGCTGTCGTCACAAAACCATACAGCACATGGGCATCCTCGCGAATGGATAGATGCGTGAGGAGTTGCACCTCATTGCCCGGAGGGGGCAGTTTATCATAGGAGGAGAGGGGAATCAGGGCTTCGTAACCCACCCCATGGACATCCACCACCACCTGGGTGGGCAGGGCTTCCACGAGTCTACCGTGCAGAAACGTAATCATGGTTAAATCGCCTTGGGCCCCTTGAGGTTGTATCCGCGCATTTCCTGGGTCAGTGCCAGGGCCAGGGCCAGGGCGTCGGCCGCATCGGGATCGGGAATGTCAGCCAGTTGGAGCATGCGTTGAACCATTTTGGCGACGGCCAGTTTCTGGGCGGCCCCATAGCCCACGACCGCCTGTTTGACCTTGCGGGGAGCCAGTTCGAAAATCTCCAATCCTCCTTCAGCGGCAGCCAGTAAACAGGCACCCCGCGCTTCACCCATCAGGATGGCCGTCTGGAGGTTTTGGGCATAGAACAATCCCTCAATGGCACACACCGTGGGATTATACTGGCGAATAACATCCCGCAGGGTTTCACCGATCCGCACCAGGCAGCGTGAACGCAGCCATCCTGCTGGACAATGAACGGTGCCGTGGGCAAGTGCCAGTGGCTTGGCCTGGCCCAGTTGCACCACTCCATAGCCAGTCCCCCGCAAAGAGGGATCGATCCCCAGCACGATCTTGTGCGTGAACTTTTTGACGCCGGGCGTCTCGGCCATAACGGGCCCTGCCGAGCGTCTCGGACTGGACGTTCGTCCCTGCATTTCTGCAAATTGTTTCGGGCTGATACCCACGGCGACCATGGTGCCAAATATGGCGGCAATGCAAAGTGGATTTTTTCAA
>CAZIDG010000026.1:0-40700 GCA_964538065.1 uncultured Verrucomicrobiota bacterium | reverse complement strand
ACCCACGGCGACCATGGTGCCAAATATGGCGGCAATGCAAAGTGGATTTTTTCAAGGTGCCCCAATGGGTTGTGTTCCTGGCGTTAATTCTTTTCATCACTTGCGCTAACGTGAAACAGGATTAATGTTATCACTGGAAAAGGAACGGACAAATCCCAATTAGTGAGCAGCGGAGCAATATGCCGCATTTGTCCCCCATGACATTAACCATTAAGGCAAGTGTGCCCAATCGGCTGGCCTTGAAGGTAAAATGAATTCAAATCCAAGGAGCAGTAGGTAGAGACAACTTGCCAAACCAAGGAAGCAGGATCTAAGGGGCTCGTGTGAGGTCCTCGTGCTGGCACCGAATCCCAACCGAAAGGAATACATGAAACAATTAATTAACATGGTTGTCGCCGGAACCACGGTTGCTTTTCTCATAAGCGGGTGTTCGGCGTTTCGAGAGCATAAGGTTACCGAAGTCACCAAACCGACTCCACCCAGCGTGGAATTGACCTCCCAGGGCTACGATACCGTGGGACGCCGATGGGGTGAGGCTCCACCTGCACCCGCGCCGAAGGTCACCCAGCTTGCGCCTGCTGTGGAGAAACCGGTGCAGGCCAGGGCCGTGGATTACTCGGCCTTCGATATCAAGGGAGGGTTGGTGACCCTGACCAAGAAGGTTCCCGCCATGGTGGGATTGGGCGAGGAGTTTTCCTATGATTTAACGGCGACGGCTCGTGAGGATGCCGGGATGATCGTCATTTCGGACGAGATACCCAAAGGCGCCACCTACCTTCGAAGCGATCCTCCGGCCATTGTGGATGGCAACATGCTATGGTGGAAGTTTCCCGCCATGCAAAAAGGCGATGTCAAGGACATCAAAGTCTGGTTGAAGGCGGATCAGGAGGGTGAATTGCACAGTTGTGCCACCGTGACGGCTGTCCCACGTCAGTGCACCACGGTAATGGTTGGGAAGCCGGCTCTTGCGATTGAGAAGACGGGTCCGGCCATGGCCAAACTCGGCCAGGAGGTCACCTATACTATCGTCGTCTCGAACAAGGGCAACACAGTGGCCAATCAGGTGGTGGTTACAGATCCTGTGCCGGAAGGGTTGACGCATGAAAGCGGCGCGGGCCCGCTGAAATTCGACGTGGGCGATCTCGCGCCCAACCAGTCCAAATCGATTCCCGTCACCTTCAAGACCACACGTCGAGGCGAGGTGTTGAATATTGCCACTGCGGATTCGAGCAATGCCGGCAAGGTGAGTGCGCAAGCGCCCACCCGCGTCGTGGAACAACTGCTGCAGGTCGCCAAGACCGGCATCAAGGAACAGTTCCTGGGCCGCAATGCCGGCTATGAAATCACGGTCAGCAACCCTGGCGATACCGACCTGAAGAATGTTGTGATTACCGATACTGCCCCGGCTGAGACAAAGATTGTCAATGCGCCCGGAGCAGCGGTGGATGGCAACAAGGCGGTATGGAAGCTGGATACCCTGGCCGCTGGCGGGAAACAGACCTTTAGTCTGACCCTGACCACCATGAAGCCCGGTACCCATGAAAACACGGTGGCCGTGGCAACCGCGGAAGGTTTGTCCGGTAACAGCGCGGCGGCCACTCTATGGCGCGGCGTGGCCGGGTTGTTGTTGCAGATGGTGGATACCATTGATCCCGTGGAGGTTGGCAGTGAGACCGAGTATGTCGTGACCATCACGAACCAGGGCACGGCTGAGGACACAGCCATTCGTCCTGTGATGAAATTCCCCGCGGAACTGCAACCCATCAGCGCCAGTGGCGATACCACAGGTACCATCGAGGGGCAGACTGTGACATTTGCTCCATTCCCTCGTTTGGCCCCCAAACAGGAGGTCAAATGGACCATCAAGGCCAAGGCGATTACTGCCGGCGATGCCCGCACGCGGGTTGAATACACCTCGGGCCTGATCAAGGCTCCTGTGGCCAAGGAGGAAAGCACTCAGGTATATTGACCGGTTTTGTTGATGGCGATAACCGGATCAAACCCAGCCAGGGCAAACATTGATGTTTGCCCTGGACTGCTTTATGTGCTAATAAGACATCGCGGGTTTATTAGACCGCATCTACATCAACAACGGGATTATTAATATGAAATTTAAAGGAATCACCATTGTAGCCTTAATGGCTGCTGTCGTTATGATCTCGGGCTGCAAGAAGGAAGAGCCGGCACCGCCTGCAACTCCCTCTGAAAAGCCCGCTGCCACCATTACACCTGCGCCCACTGCGGAGCAGACGGCCACCCAGGCGGCTGATGCCGTCAAGAAAACCGCTTCCGATTTGACCAATACGGCAACCAACGCCATGAAACAGGCTACGGCCACCATGGCTCTGGCCAACGAAAAGTTTCAGGGGTTGGTGGATACGACTAAAAAGTTGATGGGCGACAACAAGTATGAGGAGGCCATGAAGATCGTCAATCAGCTCCTCGCCGAGAAACTCTCTCCTGAACAGCAGACGATTGTGAATCAGTTAAAGGAGCAGATTGAGAAGGCCCTGAGCAGCAAGCTGGGTGAAGCTGCAACCAAGGCCGTGGGAGACATGTTTAAAAAGTAAAGAATGGCTGCCCGGGGGGGATTCGTGCGTGATACGAATATCGCGACCGGTGGTTTAATCTGACAGACTGAGCCGGGATCAAACCGGCTCTTTGTGTCAGGGTGTCACACTGCTGTTGGTTGCAGGGGCTTCGAAGCGGATCACGGTCTCCCCTGGGCGCGCATAGCCCAGTTTTTCCCGAGCCATGCGTTCAATGGCGTTGGGGTCTTTCTGGAGGGAGTTGATGGACGATTTGAGCTGCCGTTGCTGGGCCTCTTCCTTCTGAATTTCCTGATCCAGACGCAAGTTTTCCTGCCGGATGCGCTGGTTTTGACGGATCAAGGGCATATACCACATGCCGATCATCAACACTATTGCCACTATCAGCAGCAGGATGAAGCCCCGGGACAACTTGTTCCAGATGATATTCTGATCAGCATTCATGGACTTGTGAATGACCGTGGTCCATTTTTTAGACCCATCATGGTCATTTGACAACTCGCTTCCACGCCTGAAGTGTTCCATCCGGACCAAAGGTCAATCTCAGATATCGATCCGGCATCGGTGGTTCATAATATTGTTCCACCCATGTCCCTGATGTTGAACGTACAACCCCGCGAGAGAAGCCCCTCTGGGTCAACCATTCAGCCACTTGGGAACCATCCTGGAGGCGGGCCGATTTATCGGGGGGGCCCATTTCGCGCACTGCCTGATCGAAGCTAAAATGGCCCACGCGGCCATCCCAATTGATTTTGGGATTGGTCGCACATCCGGCGGCAAAAAGCAGGCCCGCCAGCAGCGAAACCCCGCTGGCGAACAGAATGGTTCTGTGCAATGGCACTTTCACGCGCTTCAAAGAGTAGCTCCCCATGGCTTAAATGCAATCCCTGGTGTGAAAGGCTGCCAGCCTCTTTTTGCATGGTCCGGCATGCATTGCCGGAAAAGGGCGGTGGGGGAATCATGTCATTCACCAAAATCCGGCGTTTAGGAGGATGTCTTTTAAATCCCATCAACCAACATCAAAAACTCAATCAAATATTTACCCATACCCCCCCTGCGGCATTTCTGCATTGTCTCTATTCAATGTTTCAAGTATATATTGTTAACGTATGAAATTAAGTGATCTGAATAGTGCTGATTTGAAACGCGCGATGGGCCTTCTCGATCGCAAAGCCAAACTGGTTGCCGAGTTGGATGAGATCGAAACACAGCTTGCGGCCATCGAAGGCGGCAAGCCCGGCCGACGGGTTGCTGGCGCGGGTCGTCCTGGAGGACGCGCCAAACGGGGTGCGATCAAGGATGCCGTCATCGCTGCGCTCAAGGCGGCGGGGCCATCTGGAATCATGGTTAAGGACATTGCCGCCAAAACGCATGTCAACGGCCAGAAGATCAGCACCTGGTTTGTGACCACTGGAAAACGCATCAAGGAGGTCCAGAAGATGGGCCGTGGCCGTTTCCGTTGGAATGAAGGCAAGTAAGCTTTTGTCTGTAAATAAGCTTGAAGTGGCCCGCCAATTGCGGCGTCTGTACTAAAGAGAGTTTTGGCTCATGCAAACAACGCCGCTTAATAAATGGTTGCCGGTGCTTGCCGCCTTCTTCGGAGCGGCAGCACTTTGTTTTTGGTGGTTGGGTGGTGGAAATTCAGGCGACATCAAACCGCGCGTGCCCGGTACGGATCGCACGGTTGAGGACGGAGGCGCCGGAGGGCGGATCGAAGGCCGTCTGATCACCTCCAACGGTGTCCCATCCCGCGTGGCGGGGGAATGGCCCCGTTTTCGCGGTACCAATCTCGATAATATTTCCCTCGATCCCACGCCCCTGGCCCGCAGTTGGGGAGCCAATGGCCCCAAGGTGCTCTGGAATATTGAAGTGGGGGAGGGATTCGCCGGCGCTGCCATCTCGAATGGGCGCGTGTATGTCATGGACTATGACCGCCAGGGCCAGGCGGATGCCTTGCGGTGCCTCTCCTTCGATGATGGCCGTGAACTCTGGCGGTTCACCTATCCCGTCAAGGTCAAACGCAACCATGGCATGTCGCGCACGGTGCCGACGGTGACCTCCAAATACGTCGTGGCCATGGGGCCCAAGTGCCATCTCGTGTGCGTTGATTCCCTGACCGGTGAGCAGCGATGGGTGGTCAACCTCGTTCATGAGTTCAACGCCGAGGTTCCGCCATGGTATGCCGGGCAATGTCCCCTGGTTGATGGCGATCGCGTGATTGTGGCCACTGGAGGCGATGCCCTAGTTGTTGCCCTGGATCTGGCCACGGGCAAAACCTTGTGGAAATCGACCAATCCCAGCCTGTGGCAAATGACCCATTCGTCGGTCATGCCGGCAATGATTGGGGATCGCCGCATGTATGTTTACTGTGGCAGCGGTGGTGTGGCGGCGGTGGATGCCCGGGACGGGGCCTATCTATGGGAAACGCCTGAATGGAAGATCAATATCGCCACCGTTCCGTCACCAGTTCCCTTGCCCGGGGGACGGCTGTTTTTGAGTGGGGGGTACAATGCGGGGGCCATGATGTTGCAGGTGAAACCTGAGGGGGATCGATGGAGCGCCACGCCGGTGTATCGTGTGAAGCCCACCGTATTTGGCGCCATCCAGCACACCCCCATCCTCTACAAGGATCATTTGATGGCGATTCGCCAGGATGGCCAGTTTGTATGTCTCAACCTGGAAGGCAAGATGGTGTGGGAGAGTGGTCCTGCCCACAAGTTTGGCAACGGACCATTCATTCTGGCCCAGGATATGTTTTTCCTGATGAATGATAACGGTGTGCTCACCCTCGCAGAGGCCAGCCTCACAGGGTATAAACAACTCGCTCAGGCCAAAATTCTCGAAGGGCCGGACGCTTGGGGGCCGATGGCCCTGGCAGGCGGGAGGTTGATCATTCGCGATCTCAATCGCATGGCCTGTCTTGATGTCGCTGCACATTAATCATGGATGTTTTTCTTCTTTGCCATTGGGCCTGAAAGGGTGATTCTCATCACCAACAACACAATTTAATTGAATCAAGTATGAAGAGTTCCAAGTCAAGTCAGCGGGTCCCGGTGCTCACCTCCAGCGTGTTCACCGCACAGCGTGAACGCCTTAAAAAGTTGTTTTTGAAGAACTCCCTGGCTGTCTTGAACGCCAACGATGTGCCCCCGACCAACGCCGATGGCACCCTCCTCATGCAGCCCAATTCCGATCTCTTTTATCTGACCGGCATCTCCCAGGAGGAGACCATTCTCCTGATCGCTCCAGACGCTTTCGATGAGCGTTCCCGGGAGATTTTGTTTCTGCGCCAGCCCAACCCCCACCTTCTGACGTGGGAGGGACACAAGTTGAGCAAGGAGGAGGCTCAAAAAATCTCCGGCATACAGCGTGTGGAATGGCTTTCCGCCTTTCCCGCGGAGTTCCACAAACTCATGTGCGAGGTTGACCATGTGTACCTCAACTCCAACGAGCATAAGCGCGCCACCATCGAGGTCGAGTCGCGTGACGCCCGGTTCATCAACGAATGCCGCCGGCGTTATCCGCTCCATGATTATCGGCGGGTGGCCCCCTTGATGCACCAGGTGCGCGTGGCCAAATCGGATGCTGAGATCGATATGATTCGCTATGCCTCCAAAATCACCGGCCAGGGTTTCCGCCGCGTGCTGAAGAAGGTCAGGCCCGGCTTTGGCGAATATGAAGTGGAGGCCGAGTTCAGTTACGAGTTCATACGCAATCAATGCGGCTTTGCCTATCCGCCCATCATTGCCTCGGGTGCTGATTCCTGCGTGCTTCATTACCATGATAACAACAAGATCTGCCGCACGGGGGATTTGTTGTTGATGGACGTGGCTGCCAAATACCAGAACTACAATTCCGACCTCACCCGCACCATTCCCGCCAGTGGACGGTTTACACGCCGTCAGCGTCAGGTCTATGATGCTGTATTGAGGATCATGCGCGCCACGATGCAGGCCGCCAGGCCCGGCCTGCTGCATCGCGACTGGCAGAAACTGGCCGAACAGGTCACTCAAAAAGAATTGGTCGATTTGGGGCTTCTCTCGATGCGCGAGATCAAAAAACAGGATCCTGCGTCACCGGCCTTGAAGAAATATTTCATGCACGGCGTGGGGCATGCCATCGGGTTGGATGTCCATGATGTCGGCAACATGAACGAGCCCATGCAAAATGGATGGGTCATGACCTGCGAGCCCGGCATTTATATCACCGATGAAGGCTTTGGCGTGCGCATTGAAAACACCTTTGTGATTACTGACAATGGTTCTGTCGATCTTATGGCTGATATTCCGATAGAAGCCGACGAAATCGAGAGTCTGATGCAGCATTGATGGGTGGTAAAATCGGCATGCCAATGATTCAAGGTCGGTGGAATGGGTGGCGATGGCTGCTTTGCGTGTCCTGCCTGGCCTTGTGCCAGGCGTACGGAGCCATGCCCGACCTGCCGCGCAGGTCCTCGATCCATCAATATCACCTTAAAGCCGAGGCTTGGTGGCAGTTGACGCCGCCCAACCATGAGGACATTCAGGCCTCGGGTCTGAATCGCACACCCTCCGGGGAGCTTGTCACGGTCAGTGATCGGGGAGCCACGCTCTACCGCATTGAGCTGCCTGCCCATGGGCATGATGCCCATCTCTCAGTCCTCCCGGATTGTTTTACGCCGGGCCAGCTCTCCTTTTTGGCCCGTGAGAAATGGGGGCGGTATGATGTCGAGGGCATCGCTGTGGATTCCCAGGGACGCCTCTTGATTTGTGAGGAGGCGAATCGGTGGATTCTGCGATGGGACCCAAAGACGCACTGTGTCGAGCGCCTGGCCATCGATTGGTCGCCCGTGCAAAAATATTTCTCCAAGGATCGCAATGCCTCGTTCGAAGGGATTGCCATTGGGGGGGATCGCCTCTATGTGGCCAATGAACGGGAGATGGGCCGCATCATCGTTGTGGATCTGGCGACTCTCAAAATAGTAGATCATTTTGTGGCCCGGCCTGTCAATTCCGAGGCGCGTGATGTTCACTATTCGGATCTATGCTGGTTTGATGGCCATTTGTACGCCCTCATGCGCGAGAGTGGCGTGGTCTTGAAAATCGAGCCCCGTTCGCACCGCGTTTTGGCCGAGTACGATTACAAGGATGTGGAATATGCCCCCGAAGTCATTTACCAGCGCCTTTACCCCACCAGTGTCATGGAAGGCCTGTATGTGGATCGGCATTACATCTGGTTGGTCACCGACAGCAATGGCTATGGCCGCGTAAAATATCCCGAGGATAAACGTCCGACCCTCTTTAAATGCCGGCGCACAGGTCCCTGACATCCAAGGCCGATCCAACAGTCGCTCTAAACCATTCATCTGGCTTGATTTGCGACGTTGCGGAATTCCAGACTTCACTTTTGGGCGAATTTCGACATGATTCGCCGTTCACGAATCTCGTTATGAGTAAAACCGCACTACTTTTCGCCGGGCAAGGGGCCCAGGCAGTGGGCATGGGGAAGGATCTCGTAGAGAAGCATCCTTCCGCAAAAGCCCTTTTTGAGCGTGCCAACCAGGTCCTTGGTTACGACCTGAGTGCTGTATGTTTCAATGGGCCTGAAGCCGAATTGACGAAAACCGAACATGCCCAACCCGGCATTTACCTCGTCGGTTGGACGGCCTTTTCCTTGCTCAAGGAGATGGTGCCCACGCTCCAATTCCACGCCACGGCGGGCCTGTCTCTGGGCGAATTTACCGCCCTGGCGGCCGCCGACGCCATGTCGTTTGAGGATGGCTTGAAGGTGGTGCGGCAGCGTGGTTGTTTCATGCAGGAGGCCTGCGATGCCACTCAGGGCACCATGGCGGCGATCATTGGGCTTGATGTGGCCGCCACCGCAGCAGTCTGTGCCGAGGCAGGAGTTCAGTTGGCCAACTTGAACTGCCCGGGCCAATTGGTGATTTCGGGAGCCATTGAAGGCATCGACAAGGCATGCGAATTGGCCAGGGCCAGGGGTGCCAAAAAAGCGGTCCGTCTCACCGTGGCGGGCGCGTATCATTCTCCTCTCATGGCCTCAGCCCAGGGGAAATTAAAGGCCGCTCTTGGCAGTGTGACTGTCAAAAGCACCACGGTGCCAGTCATTTCCAACGTGACGGCTCAGCCCCATGGCGATGCTTCTTCCATTGCCCTCAAACTGGTCGAACAGGTTACCTCCTCAGTCCGATGGGAGGATTCCATGCGCTATTTGCTCGCTCAGGGCTTTACCCGGTTCATCGAGCTGGGGCCGGGCAAGGTGTTGTCCGGCTTTATGAAACGCATCGATGCCAAGGCACAGATGTTCAACGTGGCAGATGCCGCCAGCCTCGAAGCCACCGCCAAAGCCCTGGCGGGATGAAGATAAAAAAACTTGTCTGATCTGGATTTGGCGTAACACTATCCCCAAAGATGATACTTGCCAATCAAGTTGCAGTGGTTACAGGGGCGGGCCGCGGAATCGGCCGCGCCATCGCGTTGAAGTTCGCTGCTGAGGGTGCCGATGTTGTGTGCGTATCCCGCACGGCTGAGAATTCCGGCAAGGTGGCCGCCGAGGTCCAGGCCCTGGGCCGGCGCGCCTGGGCCTTTGGAATCGATGTGGCCAATGCCACGGCCGTCAATGAGGCTGCCGCGAAAATCCTCGCCGAAGCAGGCAAGGTCGATATTCTGGTCAACAATGCCGGGGTGACTCGTGACACCCTCCTCATGCGCATGAGCGATGAGGATTGGGATGTGGTGCTCAATACGAACCTGAAAGGCGCTTTTTTGTTTACCAAGGCCTTCGTGAGGAGTTTCATCAAGCAACGCTCGGGGCGTATCATCAACATCTCCTCGGTGGTGGGGTTGATGGGCAACGCAGGCCAGTGCAATTATGCCGCCAGCAAGGCGGGGTTGATCGGTTTAACGAAATCGACAGCACGCGAATTGGCGGCGCGCGGCATTACGGTAAACGCCATTGCGCCAGGGTTTATCGAGACCGATATGACCTCCGTCCTGAAGGAGGAAACCAGGGAGACGGTGCTCAAGGGCATCCCCTTGGCTTCCTTTGGACAACCGGAGGATATAGCCCAGGCCGTCCTGTTCCTGGCCAGTCCGGCTGCCCGGTATATCACCGGTCAGACGCTGGCAGTGGACGGCGGCATGGCGATGTGAGATTTTGACCCGCTTCACGATGTGAGTCGGGTCGTAAACGGAGCCCCGCGCTGCGTATTGCGCAGCGGGAAAGTGAAAAACAGGCTGGACGCCAGGAGCGCCAGCCTTTAAGAGCAGGAGTTGCCAGGCAGGTAACCAACTTAACCCTGGGCTCTTAAAGAAAGATCGAATAGGGGCTTGACGCCTTTTCTGGCGTCGTTTAGACACGCTGAGAACCGAAACATAAAACGGAGAAAGTCATGGCTGCTGAAAAAACGACTGAACAAAGAATTAAGGACATCATTGTTGACCAATTGGGGGTCAATGCCGATCAGGTGACGCCTGAAGCCAAGTTTATTGAAGACCTTGGCGCTGACTCTCTCGACACGGTCGAGTTGATCATGGCTCTGGAGGAAGAGTTCGGCATCGAGGTGCCCGATGAAGAAGCTGAAAAGCTCCAGAGTGTCGGCGATGTCGTCAAGTATATCGAAGAGAATCAAAAGTAAGCGCGTGGTGATTTGACTGGGCAGCGACGGTTTGGCAACAAAGCGGACGCTGCCCATTGTGTCTATGGCGAGCAGTTACAAGGAACGCAGAGTCGTCATCACCGGCATGGGTGCTGTCACTCCCATTGGTAACCAATTGGATGTGGCCTGGCGCAACTTGTTGGCAGGGCAGTGTGGTGTGGGGCGGATTACGGCCTTTGATGCCGCTCCCTTCGACTGCCAGATTGCGGCTGAAGTCAAAAACTTTGACCCTGTACCGGCGTTTCCATCGCCCAAGGAGGTGCGGCGAACCGACCGGTTTACGCATTTTGCCATGAGCGCCGGGGTGGAGGCCCTCAAGGATTCCGGGCTTGATCTGAAGCAGGAAAACCTGGATGAGATCGGCGTGTTCCTGGGCTCGGGCATCGGGGGGTTGTACACCACGCAGGAGCAACATAAAGTCTTGCTGCAGAAGGGTCCAGGTCGCTTGTCTCCCTTCATGATTCCCATGTTGATTCTCAACATGGCCTCAGGGGTGTTTTCGATCTACTTCAACCTGCGAGGTCCCAATGTGGCGACATGCTCGGCGTGTGCCACCTCTTCGCATGCCATCGGCGAAGCCTGGCGGACCATCAAAATGGGCGATGCCCAGGTGATGTTCGCTGGCGGCAGCGAGGCGACCATCATTCCCCTGGGTATTGGAGGCTTTTGCGCCCTTAAGGCCATGAGCACACGCAATGACGATCCCCAGCACGCTTCCCGTCCCTTTGATATTGATCGCGATGGCTTTGTCATGGGCGAGGGGTCGGGCGTTATCGTTCTGGAGGAATTGGAGCATGCCCGCAAACGTGGGGCGCGGATTTATGCCGAATTAGTCGGATATGGCAATACCGCCGACGCTCATCACCTTACGGCCCCCGCGCCCGATGGTGAAGGTGCCGCCCGCTGCATGCGCATGGCCTTGCGCAATGCCGGGTTAAATCCGGAGGATGTCTCCTACATCAATGCCCATGGAACCTCCACGAACCAGGGAGATATTTGTGAAACCCTGGCCATCAAGAGCGTCTTTGGCGATCATGCCCGCAAACTGGTGGTCAGTTCCACCAAGGGTGCCACCGGCCACATGCTCGGTGCCGCTGGTGCGGTTGAGATGGCATTCTGTATCAAGGCTTTGCAGAATAACATTGTCCCGCCAACCATCAATTATGAGAAGCCGGATCCCAACTGCGATTTGGACTACGTGCCAAACGCCGCCCGGGAGATGGAGGTCAAGACCATAGTCAACAATTCCTTCGGCTTCGGTGGTCATAATGCTTGTACGATCGCCACAAAGTTCTTGGGATAAACGACTTGTGTCATCCATTTTTCAAAGGGCATCCCCAATCGGATGCCCTTTTTCATGGGTGAGCTTTTTTATATCGATTCCCTTTGACCTCCCGGCGGGTTGTCGTTACTACATTTTACGAGTGATTTTAGTACAAAAGGGATCTTAATGATTGTTCCCAATCCAATTATTCTTGCAGTCGATCTGCCACAATCAGAGTTGTTTTACGTGTGGCAGCAGGCCACGCCGGAAGCCAAGGCGATCATCATGGTGCTGGCCGTCTTTTCCATCTTTGCGTGGTCGGTCATGGCATCCAAGGCTACACAGATGCGCCGCGCCAAGAAGTTGAACCAATACTTTAATATCGAATTTCGAGGTCAAAAGGGCGTGCTGAACATCTTTGAGCGCAATGTGCAGGTGGATGGATGCCCGTTGTTTTCCGTCTATCAGGCAGGGTGCAAGGAATTGGCCGGACGGCGAAAGCCCACCGCAGGGGAAAGCACCAGTGCCGGGCTGGTATCGCTCAAGACCATGGAGCATGTCAAACGCGCCCTGGAAGGATCGGTGGCCCAGGAGGCCTTGAAGCTCGAATCAGGGCTCATTTTGCTGGCCATTGCAGTGAGCGGCGCTCCCTTCCTGGGGTTGCTTGGCACGGTGTGGGGTGTCATGAGCACATTCAGCTATGTGGGTATGAAGGGGCAGGCTGACCTGGCCACCATGGCGCCGGGTGTCGCGGCGGCGCTGATTACCACGGTGGCAGGCTTGCTCGTGGCCATCCCTTCCATGTTCGGGTACAACTGGTTGGTACACAATTTAAGGATTCGGACGGTGGAGTTGGATAACTTTGCCCAGGAATTGGTTTCCCGCATGGAAACCGAGTTCCTTAAAGATGATGAGAGCGAATGATGGCCAAATTGCACGCCAGGGTCTTGAAGTAGAGTCCGGGGTCGCTTGTGTTAAGTGCAAACATATTAACGAGTTCGATGGCCAAAATTGCGCCAATTGCGGCGCCCGTCTATTCGTTGAATGCCACATGTGCGGCAAGCGCAATCGCCGTTCGCGCACAGAGTGCTCTTATTGCGGATCACGACTTCACCGATCGGTCTTTCGTGACTGGATGTCGGCCATCCTTCCAGAACACGCCGGTGTCAAGTGGTTGCAGGCCATCCTGTTCCTTGTTTTTCTGATTGTGGCCAGTGCATGCGTTATTTTTTTGGCTGAAATGTAAATATGTTGGCCCGTTTTCTGTCTAATTGATTATGCGCAGGTTTTCGCAACGTAACTCGCTGGTGACTTTGAGTGATATCAACATTACTCCGTTGCTCGACCTTGCCTTCGTGCTGCTGATCATTTTCGTCATCACCACGCCGTTGCTCACCCAGAGCGTGCAATTGAAACTGCCCACCGGAGGCAAGGCTGATTCCAAGCAGTTGAGCCCCTCCGATGTGCGTACCATTGAGGTGACTCGCGACGGCCAATACCGGTACAATCGCCAGCTCATGTCCCCGGACCAGATTGAGGCTGAATTGGTGCGCACATATCGAGCCAATCCCAACCTGGTGGTGTATATTCGTGCGGATGAAAGTGGCCCGTATCGCAACGTGGCTGCCATCCTGGACCGTTGTCAGCGCAATGATATTACGCGCGTGTCTCTTCGCACGGAGAAGCCCAGATAACCATGAACCGCCTCCAGCAACGATGCCTTGCCGCTTCCCTGGCAGTACACTGCCTGCTGGTGGTCTTGTTGATTGTGGGGCCGGCGTTCATGCCCAAGACACCGCCGCCGAACGATTTGCCGCCCCTGAATGTCATTCCTCCCACGTTGGTGGATGATTTGATTTCCAGAGGCAGTGCGCCAGGTCCCAAGTTGGAATCGCCCCAGCCCATGGCGGCATCCCCCACGCCGGCGCCAGCCCAGGTGGCCACGCCCACACCAGCCCCAGCCCCGGCCCCGGCTCCAGCTCCTGCCCCCGAAAAGAAGGAAGAACCCAAGGAAACGGTCAAGGAACCTGCCAAGGAGACTCAAAAAGAAGAGGTGCCCGAGGAGAAGATCGATCTGAAAGCGGTCACCAAAACCCTTAAGCCCGATGATATTCCCATTGAACCGCCCAAGATACAAAAAACCAAGCGCACCATTGTCGTCGATCCCAAGAAGGCCGTGACCCGTAAAGTGGGCGGAACCAGCACCACAAGCAAGGAGGATGCAAAGGCAAAAGCCCGTGCTGAAGCGGCTGAACAAGCGCGTGCCGATGCGGCTGCCCGTTCTGCCTGGCAATCCAAAATCCGCGGTGTGGCCGGGTCCATCCGGGGTGGAATCTCGGGAAGTGTCACCATCAAGGGGATTGGGGGTGGCGAAGGTGGGGCAGGGGGTTCTGGCGGTGGAGAAGCGGCTGCCAACTACGCCCAAGCCATTCGCAGCATTTTCGATCAGGCCTGGTATGATCCCCCGGATGAAGTGACTGATGAAAGCCTCAATGTCGTGGTGCGGGTCACCATTGCCCGCAATGGCAAGGTGCTTTCCGCCCGCGTTTCGACACCGTCGGGCAACAGCCTGCTGGATCGCTCTGTTCGTCGTGCTTTGGATCGTGTTGATTCGGTTCCTGCTTTTCCCGCAGGCGCCAAGGAGGAGACACGTTCTTATACCATTGTTTTTAATCTTAAATCCAAGCGCCACTTGGGTTGATACAACCTTATTCCATGAAGCAAATCATTACTCGGAAGTTAATCGCACTTGTTGCTGCCGCCCTGGTGGGTTCGGTCATGCAAACAGGTGTCATGGCCCAGAATGCTGACCAGGCCCTGACCATCACCAGGACCGTTGATCCATCCCAGTTGATTTCGATCAACCTGAGTGGTTTTTCAGGTGAGGCGTTGTCCACGTTGAAGTTTGACCTGGAGGTGCTCGGTTTTACGGTCAAGTCCGCCGCTGAGGCTCAATACCAGGTGAACGGATCCAACAATGGACAGGTGGAGGGACGATTGGTGGCCACGGCCTCCAAGGCCCAGATTTTTGGCAAGGCGTACTCCGGAGGAAGTTTGCGTTCCCAGGCCCATGCCCTGGCCAACGATATCATTGCCGCGCTGCGCCAGGTCAAAGGGGTTGCCCAGACCCGCATCGCGTTCAAGGGCGTGAGCGGGGACACCAGTGAGATCTATGTTGCGGATTATGATGGTTTCAATCCCGTGATGGTCACCTCGGATCACTCGATTGTGGCGGCTCCCACATGGGTGTCTGGCAAGCGCATTCTGTACTACACCAGCTATCGGCTGGGTAATCCGGATATTTATTCCCAAAACCTGCAGACAGGGGATCGCAAGGTGATCGCCCGTTACACGGGCTTGAATACAAGTGCGGCCATCTCTCCTGATGGCACCCGCATGGCCATGATCCTCAGCAAGGCGGGCAGCCCCGATCTCTATGTGGCCAATGCGGATGGCACGGGGTTAAAACAACTGACCCAGACCAAGGAAGACGAATCCTGCCCCTGCTGGTCGCCGGATGGGACCACGATCTGTTTTACCTCGCGGGTCAATCACCGGGCTGAATTGTTCACCATTCCTGCGGGGGGAGGGACGATGAAAAAGCTTCGTACCATGGGAGTGCTGAATGTGACCGAGCCTGACTGGTCCCCAGATGGATCCATGATTGCCTTTACAGCCAACATGGGCAGCTTCCAGATTTGCGTGTTGGAACTCAAGACGGGGACTACGAAAGTCCTGACAGGCGGGGAAGATCCCTCCTGGGCCCCCAACTCGCGCACCCTGGCGTTCACCAGACGCACCCGTGCCAAAAATGTCGTCTCTTTGCTTGACGTCCCTACTAAACAGGTGAAGGATATTGCCCAGATTTCGGCGAGCTGTTCGCAAGTTAGTTGGGCTAGGTAACGCTTTACAACACTTTACACAACATGAAACTCTCAGTTTGGATGAATTTATTGGCAGTGGCGCTGGTCATTGCTGTCGGTGGCATGGGCTGCAAACATAAGCCCAAGGGGTTGACTCCCATCTCAGGGGCCTCCAAGGGCGCAGTGACGGGACCAGGCACCGGGCCCATTGCGACTCCGGCGCAACCCATTTCCATGGATACCCCCACGATCAAGCCGGTGGATTTGGCAAAGGGGCCTGAAGGCCAGACCGCCCTGGCTGGTTTGGAGGATTTTGAGAACTACAACGCCAATCGCGATGTGTTCAAACAATACACGGTTTACTTCGATTTCGACCGTTCGACCGTCAAGGATGCCGAGCGTACCAAGATCGAAGCAGTGGCCAACTTCCTCAAATCAGCTCCTGCAGACAACAAGTTGCTGATTGAAGGTCATTGCGATGAACGTGGGACTGAAGAGTATAACCGCGCCTTGGGTGAACGCCGTGCGCTGGCTCTGCGTGAGTACCTCACCAATCTTGGTGTGGGTGCAGAGAAAATCCGCACCATCAGCTATGGTGAAGACAGGCCTGCCGTTCCCGGCAATGATGAATCCGCCTGGTCGAAGAACCGCCGTGGCGAGTTCCTTTTGCTGACGCCCAAGCAATAACCAACAGTTTTGAGCACAGGCGGGGAAAAAGCTTCCCCGCCTGTTTTGTGTCTTTACTATTAAAAACGGGTGGCTTAGTGTTGAATCAATGTCAGATGCTATGAACGTAATGCTTGCAGGAATGATTGGTGGCTGGGAAATGGTCCTGATTCTGGCCGTAGTCTTGGTGTTGTTTGGCGCCAAAAAACTGCCTGAACTGGCCAAGGGCCTTGGCACCGGTATCAAGGAATTCAAGAAAGCCACTCGCGATGTGCAGGATGAACTGACCACCGCCATGGACGACAGCTCGTCCCGCCGGTCCGCTAATCCGAGCTATCCCGCTCAACATCAGGTGGAAAACACCACGCCTGCACAGCCTCAGTCCGGCGCCACACAGGCTCCGCAGACTCCTCAGGTCAAATCGGTTTAAGTTGATTTTCGTAATCAATTACGACCATGGTTGAGGAGGAAGAGGTCATACGTCCTGAGTCCGAAGAGGATGAAGAGGACGGAGGGGGAGCTGTTAAGTCGTTTCTTGACCACCTTGAGGATCTTCGCTGGGTGTTGATCAAATGCGGTGCGGCGGTGATCATTGGCATGATCATCTGCCTGGCCGCAGGCAACGTCCTCATGCAAATCCTCATGTGGCCGCTCGAGCGTTCCGCCTTTGTCCATCCTGGCAAGGATCATTACCTGCGCCTGGAGGTGGGGACCAACATTCTGGGTACCTATCGCCTCCCGACCAATCAGGTAGGCAACATCGATTTTGGATCCAACCAACTCGTTACCTTCCAAATGGTTCCGCTTGAGTTGGGGACCAATGTCATCATGGCGCTCCAGACGGTCACCAACCGTCCGGGGGACATCCTGCCCCGCTCGCCGGTTACCCTCCTAAACCTCAGCCCCGCTGGCGGTTTCATGGTGGCCTTCCAATTGGCCATTTACGGAGGCATTGTTTTGGCTTCGCCGCTGGTTATATTCTGGATCGCTCAGTTCGTCGTTCCTGCGTTGCGGCGGAATGAAAAGAAGTACATGTTCCGCGGTTTCTGCGTCGGGACGGGTTTGTTCCTATCGGGTGTCAGTTTTTGTTATTTCGTATTGTTGCCCTTCGCTTTGAATGCGTCCCGGCAATACTCGAACTGGCTGGGTATTGGGGCGGATCAATGGACGGCGGAACAGTATATCAGTTTTACATGTAAATTCATGCTGGGCATGGGTTTGGGATTTGAGATGCCGGTGGTGCTGCTCATCCTCGTCAAACTCGGCATTCTGGATTACGCGAAACTGGTGGCGATGCGCAAATACATGATCGTCATCAACCTGGTCCTGGGTGCCGTGCTTACGACGCCCGAGGTGGTGACGCAGGTGCTGATGGCCTTGCCATTGCAGATTTTGTACGAGATAACCATCTGGATTGCATGGTATTGGGAACGGCGCGATAAGAAGCGCCAGGCTGCACTCGATGCAGCGGATGAATCCTAAGCGAGGCGTTTAATGGACTGCTCCGGCAGTCCATCGCCCTTGTCATGAAATCGTTGCGCACAACTGATGCAACTGTGACTTGCATCGTGGTCTGTGCGCATTATTCTTTCCACCCATGCGCATATTAAGTGGCATTCAGCCTTCGGGTACGTTGCATCTCGGCAATTATTTCGGGATGATGAAACCTTCCCTCGAACTGCAAACACAGGGCGAGGCCTATTATTTCATCGCCAACTATCATTCGATGACCTCGTTATTCGAGGCGGAGAAGCGGCGTGCGAACTCGCTCAATGTCGCCCTGGATTTTCTGGCGTGCGGTCTCGATCCTGAACGGACCGTGCTGTTTAAGCAGTCTGATGTGCCGGAAGTGACCGAACTGGCCTGGATCCTGACCACGGTCACTCCCATGGGGCTCCTGGAACGCTGCCATAGCTACAAGGACAAGCTTGCGCGCGGCATATCGCCCAACCACGGCCTGTTTGCCTATCCGGTACTCATGGCGGCGGATATCCTTCTATATGATTCCAATGTGGTTCCGGTGGGGCGTGACCAGAAGCAGCATGTGGAGGTGACACGCGATATCGCCATCAAGTTCAACATGCAGTATGGCGAGACCTTTGTGGTGCCCGAACCGCGCATCCGTGATGAAGTTGCCGTGGTGCCCGGCCTTGATGGCCAGAAGATGAGCAAGAGCTATGGCAATGCCGTCGATATCTTTGGTGACGAGAAGATTATACGCAAGCGCATCATGGGCATCACCATGGACAGCCGCTCACCTTCCGAGCCCAAGCCTGATGCCGACAAAAACCTGGCCATCCAGCTCATGAAGTTGGTGGCGCCGGCCGAAGTCTCTCGGGACTATGAAGATCGGTTGCGCACCGGTGGATTGGGCTACGGCGATCTCAAAAAGGCCTTGTTCGAGAATTACTGGAATTTCTTTGCGCCTGCTCGCGCGAAACGGGCGGAGTTGGTCGCCAATATGGACTATGTCCACAAGGTGTTGAGCGATGGCGCTGCCAAGGCCCGCACGGTGGCTCAAAAGGTCCTCAAACGCGCCAAGGTGGCCAGCGGTTTGGATTAACGGCTTCGATAAGACCGGGCGCGCTCCTCTTTGAGAAAGCGCAGCGCGGCCTTTAGTTGTGCATACCCTTGAGTGTCTCGAGAAAGGCGCTCAAGGGTTTTTCATACACTGAATGCCGGGAGTTACCGGTACACTTTGACCAACTTTACCTGCGCACGGTCTGGTTGTGTGCAGGTGAATTCAACCTTGTTCAGGCCGCCCTTGAGAACTGGAACCTCTTCGCCCAACGCGCCTTCAGCCAATTTCTTATGCGAAGGGTCCAGCACGGTCCAATGCCGTTGATCGCGGCAGAGAAGGCGCTGCCCTGACTTCAAGGCGACCGGGAACCGCAATGCCCGGTTGGCGATTGTCAGTACGGGCGATTCCATTCCTCCACACAACTCGATTTCCAGCGAGGCCTTTTCGCCAGGACGCACCGCAACATCCCAGACGTTGTTTTCTCCACTGGGCGCGGTGATGATTTGGGTCATTTCGTATTCGCGTGCCAGATGCTTCCAATCGATCTTATGGCGTGGATTCATGGTGCCAAAAGGTGTCCCGAGGACATTGAGGGTCACTTCCGCCCGGGCACTAACACCTTGTGGCCGTTCGCAATCAAATGCCAAGGTGTTTTGTCCCTCCCACAGCATGGGCCAGTTCGAGGGGGCGACTGGACGCACACGGGCCACCAGATCCCCATTGTCACGATAATGCGTACAGAGACCTGATGGTTCCAACTCCAGGAAGTCTCCCGATTTCATCGTAATCGGCAATGCAAGAGACTGGTTGTTGAGCGTGATGACCGGATTTTTTAATTCCGCGGACTGGGTTGGAAGGGCCATGACGGGGCTGAGGACCACATCGGTACTGTCACCGGGCGACAGGTTATTGAGGTAGAAATTGACCCGGGAGATGTGGGTCATATCGAGTGGATTGCGGTACAAGTCATAGGAACCGCCATAGGGCCATGTGTAGCGCGTCATTTGTTCCACATCACGTTCGCGTACAAGGAGTTCAACATATCGCCAGCCTGTAAAGTCGAGTGTGACATAGTGGTCGGAGAATGCGCTCATGTATTCACGCGGGGTTTCGAACTGGATGTTTAACAGGGCGCCCTTGCCGTCGCCCTTGATCCATACCCCGAAGGCGGCTGTGCCGGAGAGATTTCGATAGGGGGCCTCGAATGAGAGGCTCGCCCGGGCCCAGGCGCCTTTTCGTTCTGTGCCTTTGTTGGCTGCGAGAAGGCGCAGGTTGCGGTTGCCGCCTTTGGCGTCGCTGGTTTCTTCGGTCAATTGGAGTGAGATGGAGCCTGAGGCGGTGGCGTGATTGAATGCATCCAGGGTGGCATAATCCGTCACGCAGATGCGATTGGAGGTGTTGTAGGGAGCAACGGCATAGAGCGCCTCGATGCGGGCTCCAAGGGGCTGTTTGCCATGGGGATTGAGGCTGGTCCAATGCTCAGATCCATTGCCCAGGGCGCTGATGCGGTGTGCATCCATCTTGACGGGTGTGAACTGCCACAGACCTTCCTGATTCTGGCGGAGTCGGAACTCGTCCCCAGGCACAGCGACACGTGCCACGGTTTGGGTATCGAAGAATCGTGCCAAACGCAGGTGTTCATACCATCCCAGCAGGGTGAACTGGTTTTCGATATGAAAGGGCATCGAGCCGTGAGAGACGTTCACGCCCTGGATGGCCATGGCAGAGTCGAGGCCGAGGTTTTTGGCGGCGAAATACTCCATCTCGTCCAGGAAATGGCCGCGGGCTTCAGGAGAGGGGCCGCGTGGCGCCCACCAGCCCATCTGGGGCTCGAGAAGGTCTGACTTGCGGTATCGGGACGACTCCGCGATATGCATGTCCTGGAAGCGTTTGGCGGCCCATACAGGGTGATCCCAGGCCCCCAGACGGGAATGGAACCACCAATTGTGCTGGCCATGGCAGCTTGCCTCGACCAGGACCTCGCCTTTGAGGCGTTTGAAGATGGCATGGCGCATGAAATCGATGCCATACCGACTCGACATGCCTTCGGAGCCGTCGAAGTAGAGTTGGTCCACTTTGCAGGTGTTGAAGACATGGGCAATGTGGTCAGCCAGGTCGTTGGCGAGCGATGAATCAGGTTGCGGATAAAAGGCGATGTAGCGCTGCAGGAGGTATCCGGCCTGGTCTCCCACTGCATGCGGGGCAGGACGCGTTTTGAATGCGCCGCGCGTGCATTTGGCGAAGGCATAGGGCGGCTGGGATACCACTTCGCTGTATTGGATGACCTCGGTCCCGATGCGGATGGCGTTCCCGTTGCCCATGTAGGTAAAGACAACATCGTGGTGGGGGGCGGGCTTCTCGTTGACGTAGATCGTGGTGTCGGTGGGCGAGAGAGGGCGGGCCAGGGTATAAGTGTCAGTGACCATCAGATCAGGGCTGGCATCAGGGGTAACCCAGGGGTCGTGTGGTTCGATGCATCCGGTGAGAGTATGGATGCCTGCCTTGAGGCCCGCGGCGTGAATGCGTGACACGGTGTCCTTCATATCGTCCAGACCATGGGGATAGAGATTGGTGTTCAGTTCATAATGCCCCAATGATTGCCACCAACCGTGGATGTGAATGTGCGAAAAGCCGCCACGCCGGGCCACCGCGATCCAATCATCCGTGGCATCGTGGGTCAGATCGGCAAAGAGGTAGGAGCCGCGGTTGGCTTCCGCGCCCAGAGACCAGGGGCCACCGAGCTTCGAACAGGGCACGTTGGCAGATTCTGCCATGGCGCGCAACATGGCGGGCATGGCCTGTTTGGGGCCTGCGGCCAGACCGGCGCGGAAGCCGGTGAGACCGTGTTCTGCGGTTGTCCAGACACGCAGGGTGCTGCTGTCGATCGACATTTCGACGGGCAGATCGTATCCACGCAGGCACACGCCTTCGTTGTCATCTGAAAGCATGTTGGCCATGCCTCCGACATACCTGGTGGTGGTCACAGGCAGGGTGAAGAAAGTGAGCGAATCCACATTGGACACCGAGAGGGACCGGACTGTGAAGGTGAAGAAATCGCTGTGAGCATCGACGTCAAGCACGGCTGAGCCGAGACCACGAGGGAAATCAAAGTTCAAGGCATTGCCGTTGCGCGAGGCCTTGCGGGTCGTGATTTGTTGGCCGTTTTTCAGTCGGACACTGACCAGAGGTTGAGGATGGGCCAGGAGCTCGTGGCCGGAAGCCTTATCACGAAGAGAGAAGATCCGGCCCTGGGTATCGATTTTGAGAAGCACATGACGATTTTCCAGGGTGGCAGCCAGCGGCTGGACGATTTTGGATTCGTCCACCAGTGCGTAATTTGCGCTGGAACGCGAGGAATCCTGAGCAAGAACGCTGACCTCGGCGTCTGTGAGGGCGCGGCCGTACAGGCGTAAGTCGTCCAGAAGGCCTTTGTGGCTGAGTGGACCGGTCCAGGCGCCAAGGCGCAGGCCGTTGGCTGCGACTGGATAATTCCATGTTGTTTGCGAGACTGGTTGCCCATTCACATAGGTGGAAATGCGGGGTAGAGAGAAAACAACGCACAGATGGACCCATTGGTTTCGCGGCAATGTGTTTAAGAGGGGCACGCCTGTTTCGTCCCACGACTCCCCAGAGACACCGGCACGATGACCGGGACGCCCCATACGGAACGAGCAGGAGTCGTCGCTTACAAAGAGCATCATGCCACCGGGGCTCCAGTTGGGGGAGGTGAGAAGATTGGGATAGCGGCCCGTGCCCTCCCAGGTGGCCCAGACCGAGAGGGTGAACTGGGTGGCCCCGTTCAGGTTGGGGATGGGAGGGATATTGATCGCTGCATTGGTGCCCCCAAAATGCACCGCCGTGCCGAAGGTGCCTTTGGCCCATTGGACATTGTTGAGATCGGCCTCGATGGCGTTGGTGGAATGGTCAATGGCCAGGGAGCCAGAGCCTTCGTCGAAGGACAACCAGAGCAGCGATGGCGGCTCGGTTGGAGTGGCGGCGTGGGAGGCCGAAAGCAAGCCGAAGCAGAGCATGAGGGGCAACAATGCGTATTTCATAAGCAATTCATGTAAATCCAGGGGTGCTTCAACGATGGCATTTTCCTCTTTGACTGGAGGCATACAAGCAAAATGGGACACACCCTGAAGAGGAATTTGATGGCTGTCGAAAGAGCTTGCCGCCGGTGCAGGCGCGTGCAAAATAGTTGGACAATGGCTTGCAGACGGGCGCGTTGGTGCTGGTGGTGCGTCACGCACGAGATTACAGGCAACCCGCTCCTGAACTCAGGCAAGTCCTTCATCAGTAATTTGATGGGCCCATAGCTCAGCGGTTAGAGCAGGCGACTCATAATCGCTTGGTCGCTGGTTCAAATCCGGCTGGGCCCACCAATAAACCAGTTCTGTTATCACTGCCGCTGCGGGCAGGTCCCATGTGGCGCCGTTTCCAGTCCAAGCCAGATGTGCAGTTCTGTGTTAAGTCCAGGCTTTATGATCTACAATCCAGTGTGACTTGACGCAAAGTAGTGACGCAGACGCTCCGTTTGATATTCCGGCCGCGACTATTCCTCCGAACAGGCGATAGAATCGTCGGTCTCTATTAATGTCTTACCTGGCCCTCTTAACGGACCTTGAGCAGCCGTGTTTCAAGTGGCGCCAAGGTGATCGTTGCTTTCGTCGGCTTGCCTGAAAGGACATCCCTTGACGCGACGGGGTGGTCGTTATGCAGCAGGACGACGGTGGCCGGGGTCTTCCGATAATTGCAGAGATTGACCACTGTTCCGCTGCGGGTTTTGGCGCTGCGCCATTCGACACCCCAGGCGGGGTGCTGCCCATTTTCTTGCAGCACCAGTGCGGGATGCAGGTTCCATGCGGGGAGTTTGCCCAGGATATGTTCGTGCAGTTTTCTGGAGGAGGTTGCGCCATGCTCGAAGGGAATCCGTTCGGCGGTTGGCCATTCGAGTTGGTTGTCCCGCCCATATTCATCCTGGGCTAACACCTTATCTCCGCCGACCAAAACGAGGCGTCCCTTGAATTGCCGCAGGCTCGTTGAGGCTGCTTTGGAGAGATGGACGATTGCTGGCACAAAAATCACCGGGGCCTGTGGGACTAAACCACTTTCCAACTGGCGTTCAGTAATGAATCCGGGCTTGAGCCCAGTGAAGGAAAGGGCGGTGTAAAGCTCCTGAAGACAGCCACAATAGCCTCCGCCGTCCCAAACGGCCGCGGTTGAGCTTTGGAGGACGAGCACCTGAGCCGGGGCTTGTTGAAGAGCGGTGACTTCATGGGCGGCGCGATTGAGGTCATAGTTGACAATGCCCACCGCTTCCGCGCAAGCGGGGCGATGCATGATGCTGCCGTAGAAGTCGCTCTTGGGATCGAAAGTTCTTTCCCAGACCCAGATCGTTGTGGCGCTCTGACCGTGAACCGCCGCCTGCCACAGCGCGGAGCGAATATGCGAGGCCGGTATGTAACGCGTATTGCGGTCTTCGATGACATGGTTCTCGGTATTAAACACCGGGGCGTCCAGGACTGACCGCTGCAGGTCGTGTCCCATGGCGTTGAGCAGCCATAACTGGGCGAACTCGCCATCGCCGAAGTCATAAAAGTTCACCGAGTCGTTGCCATTGATGTTGCTGAACCGTGCAAACAAGGTGGCATCGGCACCGTACTTGACATCGCCATCCTTAAGCAGGGTCCAGGTCATGGCCTTAGCATGGACGGGCAGTCCTGGCGCGATTTCGTGCACGGTGTCAACCAGCATCTGGTGCCAGCCGGCAAAAAACTCCTGGTTGAACCGGATGTAATCCATCCACAGCGCTGTTGCGGGGTGCGTGCCAAACGGATCAGGCAGCGGCACCTCTGCAAAGGCGGTAAAGTTCGAGCCGCACAGTGAGTTCAGGACTCCAATGCTTTCGTGACGCTTTTCGAGCCAGGCCTTCCATTGCTGCCGGGCCGGGTCACAGGGCTCCTCTTCGTTGACCGGTTCATTGGAGAGGCAGATGCTGTGGAGAGCAGGGTGATCCTTGATCGGAGTCAGCGTTAAACGGATAAATTGCTTCAACAATTCCCGTCCCTCGGGCGCGTGGAGACAGTATTGCAGAAACCCTTCACGGTGTCGGCGCAGTTGTGGCCATTTGTTCAATGCCCATTCCGGCATGTAATGAGGGCTGATCAGCAGGCAGACCGCCACGCCGGATTTCTGAGCCCGGTCCAGGACCTGCAAGAGTTCGCGCACGGGGCCTTCATCCGTGCGTCCATCTTCCGGGAAAATCCGGCTCGGTCCCAGTTCGATCTGGATGATGTTTGCCCCGTAGTCGGGCCATTTCTCCATGTCCGAGACCACCCGGCCGAAGTGGCCATAGCCGGTAAAGAACACCGGTCGTTCTTTTGGGGCCTCTCCTGGCATGCGTGTCGGTGCCAGAAAAGAGCTGCTTTTGATGACGGGGCGTTTATCGCCAGTCCAACGGGGCACGGCCGGATAATGGCGTTTGCCGGCCAGGGCCTCCTTGAGTTCCGCACCCAGATGGCGGGACATCTGCTCCATGTCGCTGACCTGCTCGAGAGAACGGCGAACTTCTCCTCGTCGTGCATCCTCCCCGGCATACTCGATGAAGTTCTCGAGTACAGTCATTGTTACGGCAGGGTAGGAGGTGTCCTGCCCTCGAGATTTGACAGACTTCAGGTCGGCCTTCAGGGCTGGCAATGATGTCGTCAACACGGTTAACCGTTGGAGCGCGTTTGAGGCTGAGTAAAACTTCACCGTGACGCTGGCCGTCATGGGCTCTCTATTCGTTTCCTCCAGGCGTAGCGTCAGCGTGCAAGGGGTGTCGCTGGCGGATGCGCTTTCCCCTTTAATCGCCAACCGTTGCACGCCAGCATCGAGGCTGAGGTTCTGTCGGACGGGTTCTCCGTTGCCCAAACACGCGGAAAACACGCCGGTCACCTTGTGAGGGTTGGTCAACGTGAAGGCGACACCAAAGGGCCCGTCCCCCTGGATTGTTGTTTGCCCCTCAGCGGCCTCGAGGAATGTTCTGTCCTCCTCCGCAGGAGGGTTATCGGTTGGAGTCGCTCCTTCTTCCAGCTTCAAATCATCGATCCAGACTCCTGGTGTTACGCTTTCGGTATTCACGCGCAACGTGAAATCCACATCCTTCGGGCCGACAGTGAAGCTCTTTGAGATGCGCTGCCATCGTCCGTCGGTACGGTTGGCCGAAGCGCGAAATTGCCAGTCGCCGCCCCCGATCAATGAGAACACGCCGGGAGCCTCTGACTTCACCCACGCGCTCATGGTGTAGGTCTTGCCTTCTGCCAGGTGGATGGGGTCCTTGAGCCAGAGCATGCCATAGATATGCGGTCCAAAGGACGTGCCGTTTGTGATGATCAGCGAATGTTGGCCGCGATGCGCCTGAGCGCGATCGACGGTGCACGCGGCATCGGTATTGCGTTGCGCCCACTGCCACCCGGTCGGGTTACCCGCGGAATCCAGGGTTTCAAAGCCAGGATTGGGGAGCAGGTTACGCCGGCACTCGACAGGCTCGACCTCAATGCCCTTCAACCGAACGGCCTCCGCCCCGAATGTCGGGCTCCCCGCCAGTCCTGCAACAAAGCCAACAGCGCACCAAGATGCGGCTGACCCGCGGATCCACCATCCCAGGAAACGTGAAATCCCTCCATTCAGCCCATTGCGCTGAATGAAACGTGTGGAAAAGCGAACATACCAATTTGGGCAAGTCATCGTGTGCGTCATCCTGCTGGGCCCAATACGAATGTCAATGCATTCATAAAACGACGCGAATAAGTGTACAAACTCTTGACTTCTGGCTCATGGGGTTCAACTTTGGGACCATCGCGATTATGAAATTATCACTTGGTTCCATTCTGCGACCTGCAGGCACCTGCCTTGCTTGTGCCGCGGTGCTCCTTTCCCTCACATGTGCTGCAATGGCCGAAGTTCGCCTCCCCAAGGTTTTCGGCAGCCATATGGTGCTCCAGCAGGAAGCGCCGCTGGTCTTCTGGGGGTGGGCTGGGCCCAACGAATCCGTTCGCATACAACTGGGATCCAACAATGCGGAGGGGCGTGCGAATGACCGGGGAGAATGGAAGGTGACCATGCCGGCGATGAAGGCTGGCGGCCCGTATGCCGTGAAAATCACCGGTTCGAGCACGGTGGAATACGAAAACGTCATGGTGGGCGAAGTCTGGCTTTGCTCCGGACAGTCGAACATGGAAATGGGCATTGGCGCCTGCAAGGACGCCAAGGAGGAGATCGCAGCAGCAGATTACCCAAACATCCGGTTGCTGTTTGTGCCCAAGCGATGGACGCCCGAACCCCAGGACGATATGGAGGGCGCCTGGAAGGTTTGCACCCCCAAGACGGTTTCCGAAGGCGGGTGGGGCGGCTTTTCCGCGGCTGCCTATTATTTTGGACGCGAGTTGCACAAGAAACTGGGCGTGGCGGTGGGGCTCATTGACTCTTCCTGGGGTGGCACATTGATCCAGCCCTGGACTCCCCCTGAAGGCTTTGCATCCGTGCCGGCGTTGCAGCAGGACAGCATGATGGTCAAGCTGGGAGACCCGCGCACCACAGAACATCAGGAGCGTCTGAACAAGGTCGTTCAGGAGACCGAGCGCTGGGTGACTGCGGCTCGTGCGGCCATGGCTGATCGCAAGGTTGTGCCCGCCATGCCCCAGTTTCCAGCCGAGCTTTTGCCCCCACACGACCTGCAGCAAGCCACTGCACTCTATAACGGAATGATTCATCCACTGTGCCCGTTTTCCCTTCGAGGCGCCATTTGGTACCAGGGCGAGGCTAATCTGGATGAAGGAAAACATTACACCGAGCGCATGAAGGGCCTGATCAATGGATGGCGCACCATTTGGAACCTGGGTGAATTCCCGTTCATCTTCGTTCAAATTGCCCCCTTTAACTACGGAGGTGATGCCGAACGAATGGGGCGTTTCTGGGAAGCACAGGCGGCCGCCGAAACAGCCATTCCCAACGTCGGCATGGCGGTGATCACTGATATCGGCAATTTAAGTGACATCCATCCCACCAACAAGCAGGAGGTGGGCCGTCGTCTTGCCCTGTGGGCATTGGCCAGGACCTATGGTCAGAAGAACCTTGTTTATTCCGGGCCGAAATTTAAATCAATGCAGGCTGAAGGCAGCACACTCCGCATCACCTTCACCGATGTGGCGGGAGGGCTCGCTTCCCGCGATGGCAAACCCTTGAGCTGGTTTGAGATGATCGACCGCGACGAAGGCGGGTTCGTCCATGCCGATGCGAAAATAGAGAAAGATTCCTTGGTGCTGTCGGCCCAGGGCGTCGAGCACCCGGCGGCGATGCGCTATGCCTGGAGCATGCTCGCTGAGCCCAATCTCATGAATTCGGAGGGTTTGCCCGCCGGGGCATTCCGCGCCGGTGAGATACCTGTGCGCGATTTCCTTGCCATGAAGGTGCCTGAAGCCAAGGAATACCAGGTGGTTTACGACATCGATCTGTCGAAACTGGGTGAAAACTTTACGTATGCCGTTGATAACAGCGCGAAAATCCAGGGCGGTTTTGATCGCATCGCCTATTTCCTTGAACTTCAGGGACCGGCGTATGCGACCGATTACGTGTATGTCTCCATGGATGCGTTCACCAAAGACCTGTCAAAAATCGGGATCCCGACAGTCAAATCGGGCGCCCGCTTCATGCAGGATGTGGCCAAGCTGAACGTCTATTCCAACGTCAAGGGCATCGTCACCGGCACCGGGCTGGATGGCGGCAACATCGAGTTCTGGCCCGACAACTACGGGATGGCCAACTCCCGCAAGGTCCCGGGCGCTTCCGATGCAACCTACGATATGGGCGATGAACCCAGTGCCCCCGCCGAGGGCTATGGATGCATGCAGGTGCATAACCATGACGCGAAGCAGACATTGTTCGCTGTGAACCACTGGCGCATGGGCTCCAAAGCCGATATCGGCATCGGCAATCAGCCAAAGGGAAATCCCGATTGGACGTTCTCTGAGAACGCGGGTGCCTACCAGGCAAAGCGACTGCGCGTCCTTGTTCGAACCCGGTAGTGGTCGAACAATTCGTCACGCCGGTATGGCTGATGTTGGGTGACGAAGAGGTGAGATGGAATTCAGGAGAGCATTGAGGCATCAATGCGCAGGGGGCGTTATGCCCTAACTGCTCAGGTAATTCGGCTCTATATTTTTGGTGCGATATGAAAGCTGAATACTGCTTGAACGAATCAGGAGTTCTTCTCTTGGGGAATGGATCAACTTTGATTCGCGCCATCCATCCATGCGACGTCCTGCAAGGCCATTGACAATAATGCCATAGTGCCTCCCGCCCGCTTTGTTTGTGGATCCTGTGCTTGGCAGGATGCTCGGGCGGCGTGTATTCTATAAGAAAATGGATCGGCGCACTTTTCTAAAACGTGTTTCAGCGGAAACCGTTCTGGTGGCCTCGGCTGCATCTGTGTTTTTGGATCGCAACCTGCTGGCTGCCGACGCCGATCTTCAACGACCATTCAAGGATACGCCTCTGGGCAAGGAGTGGCTGAGCACCTGGGAGAAATCGATTCTGGATTCCGCGCGCAGCCGGTATTGCGATCAGGAAATGGGCGAGGAGTTGGGTTGGCTCGTGAGTCCATTTTTGAATGGTTATTACCATGGCTATCTTGCCACAGGCGATGCGAAATGGGTGGAGCACCTGGTGGATTGGGCGGATGCCTGTATTCGGCGAGGAATCAAGGAACCCGATGGCTTCATCGGCTGGCCCAAGGGCGACGGGAACGGGAACAATTCGAACGGATATGTGGCTGACAGCATGTTGGGTGAGGCCATGATGTTGCGGCCGATTGTCTTGATGGCCGATGAAATCATGCGCACCCCCGCCTTGAAGGAAAAGTGGGGTGCCAAGGCGCAGGGTTATCTGGAACTGGCCGGGCAGGTGTTCAAAAAGTGGGACTCAAGGGATTGCTGGCGCGAGGTGAAAAACGGTGGGGGCTGGGTTGTGCCGGCATTTGGCATCGATGATCAGACGGGGGGGTGGTCAGCGGGGTATGCAAGCCGCAAAGCGAGTGGATTTACCAATCCGGACAACAGGCAAAACCACATCGCACGATGGTTGATGGCGATGTATGACGTGACCAGGCAGCCCATCTATCGGGAACGTGCGGTCAAGTGGTTCCAGGTGATGAAATCGCACCTGAAAGCCCGTGAGGACGGCAGGTATTACACGTGGAATTATTGGGAGCCTGCCGGGCCATGGGACTATCGATCGGATGGATTACCTGCACATTGGATCGGCGTGCATCCCAATGGAGGTTATTATTTGATCGACGTTGAGGCCATGGTGTCGGCCTTCGAGCATGGATGGGTGTTCACCAAGGAGGACATCGATCGTCTTATTGCGACCAACCGCGATTTCATGTGGAACCATAAGGTGGAGAATGCCCAATTCCAGCGCATTGATGGTGGCCAGCCTGATCCGCGCTGGAAGAATACGCCGGGTATGCTTTGGACGGCCCTGACCATGCATGATGAGACGCTGAGGAGGGTCTTTATTGAAAATCACAAGCCGGGAGAGTGGAGTGGTTTGGATTTAACACCATGGTTCCTTGCGTGTGATTACCAGAGGCGGGGCGCACCGAATCGATGAAGATTGGCGGCTCCGAGCCCTGCAATGTGGTTGAACACGGGTAAGCCAGTGGAGCATTTATGAAGAAAATTCTGTTGTCCCTCGCGATCGCGATGGTCTGCGGTGTATTACCGTGGCTTAATGCCATCGCCGAAACATCCTGGGAGCCGGTCGGTTTTTCGGGTGGTGGCGGCATGTTTACCCCTGCGATCTCCCCCGTCGATCCCAATCTGATGATGCTTAATTGCGACATGAGCGCTGCCTATCTTTCTGAAGACGGAGGCCGCAACTGGCGCATGATCCATTACAGCCAACTGCGAAGTGACATCCAATGTCGTCCCTCTTTTCATCCCACTCAACGGGGGATTATTTACGCCTCATCAGGAGGGCAGTTGCGGATCAGCCGCGATTGTGGAAAGACGTTTGGCCCCATCGGGGATCTCAAGGAGTCGCTTTCGGGCGAGATTGCCATAAACTCCTCCAGGCCGGACGTTCTGTTGGCAGGCACGAGTGATGGCCGGTGGCATGTGTCACGCGATGCTGGAACCACCTGGACCCTGTGCCATGAATCGGCAGGGCGGCTGATTGGTTTTTACTTTGATCGGACAACACAGGGACGCGTGATGTTTGCGGCCACTGAAAATGGAATCTGGCGCTCGGATGACGAAGGCCGGACATGGACGGAGAAGACATCGGGTTTGCCCTGGAAACAGGTGCAGGGGTTCGCGGGTGGTTCGGACGCAACGAATGGCGTGGTCATGCTCTACTGTACTGTGCGCAGCCAGCAGGAGAACGGTGGCATCCAGGGTGGGGTATATCGCTCCAAGGATCGGGGCGAAACGTGGCAGCCAGCCATGGGGCAGGGCATTAACAGGGATACCTCCAAGGCTGATGAATGGGCGTTTGGTGACATCGCACAATATCATCAACTGCTCACGACGGAT
This sequence comes from uncultured Verrucomicrobiota bacterium, assembly GCA_964538065.1. Taxonomy (GTDB): domain Bacteria; phylum Verrucomicrobiota; class Verrucomicrobiia; order Limisphaerales; family UBA1319. The sequence goes on along the minus strand of CAZIDG010000026.1, from coordinate 9,605 downwards.
GCCAGGCCCCTGACAGTGTATGTATGCAATACCAGCACCGGGTTTCATCCCCCTCATCATGAGACGGTTTATCGTAGCGACAATGGCGGCGAGACCTGGCGCGCGGTGTATTTCCAGGATCCTCGTTTTCGCCAGTGTAATGTGGAAGTGGACTATGTTGCGGGCTCGACCGGCAAATCCTTCAAAGGCGGCGATGTCCCGTTTGGGGTGGCCATTTGCAACACCGATCCCGAGCGCCTCATCCTGGTGATGAATGAATGCCACGTTACTCACGATGGTGGCGCCACCTGGATTAATGGCAGCGCCCGACTGCCAGACGGACAGAAGGCCAGGCGTGGTGCCGGATGGGCCTGCAACGGACTGGTCGTCACCACGACATGGAACTATTACATCGATCCTTTTGAGCCCAAACGTCATTACATTGGCTACACGGACATCGGCATGGGGCGTTCGCTGGACGGCGGGAACACCTGGATTTGGTGGGATGAGGATTCCTGGGCGCCCTGGCGCAACACGTGCTATGAATTGGCCTTTGATCCGGAAATTCCGGGCAAGATATGGGGGGCGTTTTCCGATGTGCATGACATTCCCAATGACAACATCATTTCCGAGAGACACGGCCACAACCTGCCAGGGGGTGTCTGCATTTCCCGCGATTTTGGCGCCTCCTGGAAGCCCGAGGCCAGGGGTATTCCCGCGAGGGCCGTCACATCCATCGTGCTGGATCCCAAGAGTCCCAAGGACGCACGGACGCTCTATGCCGGTGTGTTTATGGAAGGGGTCTATAAGTCCACCGATGATGGCAGGAACTGGATACTCAGGAAAAACGGGCTTGGCGCGCCCCAGAACCTGCGTGTTTCCCGCGTGTTTCTGCATCCGGATGGAACGCTCTTTGCCATGATTTGTGCAATGCGGCCGGCTCGTGGAAAACCGCTATCAGGCGAAGGGGTTGGCTTGTACCGGTCCCGGGATGGAGCGGAGACCTGGGAAAAGGTAAATGCCAGCCAGCCGCTTTTATATCCCAAGGATTTTACGGTCCATCCGGATGACAGCGGCACCATCCTCATCGGGGCGTGCGATGCGGGGGGTGGCGATCGCTCCGGCGGTCTTTATTGCACAAAAGATGGTGGCAAGACGTGGCGGCGGATTGGCCGGGAAGGGCCGCAGACCTTCGGAGGATATTTCCACCCGAAACACAAGGGATGGATTTACATGACGCTGACCGAGGGGGCACCCAACGCCGGTCTCTGGCTCTCACGTGATGATGGAAAAACATGGGAAACCTTCGAAAATCTGCCCTTTTCCAACATTCAGCGGGTGGTGTTCGATCCAGCAGACGAGAACAGACTGATCGTGACCACCTTTGGCGGAAGCGTATGGCGGGGTCCGGCAGTGCCCTAGCAGCCGGAGAAGGTGCTGTTCGGAATCCCATGGGTGAATAAGGCCCATTGGCAGCGCTTCTCCTCCCCATGCTCCGTGTCGTGAGAGCCATATTTTACGCAAATGTTGCGTGGTTGTTAAAATATGCTTGATATCGATCATGTAAATGTTAGGATACAGGCATCCCGGCAAGGAAATGAATGTCGGGAAGTGCATCAAAAAAAGGATCAATAGATATGAGCGACAAATCTCCTAAGGCCGTTCAGAAAAAGGCAACGCAGAAGAAACTCAAAGCCAGCGCCGTTGCCCAGAAAAAGCAACAAGCCACCGCTGCAAAGAAAGTGGCAGGGAAGAAATAGACTGGGCCCGTGAGCGTTCCTGTGGGGGGCTGTCACCCGTTCCTTGATGGAATTTCGCGCGAGGCAGGAGCGTTTTTCAAACTCGGTTCGTCCGGAAGGGGCCTCCCCTGCATAAAACAGGGGTTTTCAGGGAGGGGGCCATTGCTGGCTGCTGGACGCTTGTGAAAGCGGCTGCGGTTGCTTCTTTCTCCGTCTATCCCATCCGGGCCCTTATTCCATCCGGACCCGTTTAGGAACGTGGAGGGATACATTGCACCATCAGGGTGCTCGTTTTTCCTGTTCCGAATCACACCGTTTTATTGGGATGCGAGTGCTGTGCCATGTGAATGGAACTGTGCACGGTACACGCACGCCCACCACTACCGATACCCTGCCTTTTCCTCGATTTCGCCCTGTGCTCTTAGTGCTGGTTTTGAACGACCCAGCAGCGTTTGAAGCAGGACAGCAGTGACCAGCGTGATGACGGTTCCAACCAGCGTCAACCAGGGCCAGCCGAAGAGGTCGGGTTTGAAGATCTGCAGGCAGACCATGCAGGCAACTGACACTGCAATACCCAGGAGAGGGGCGATCGGAGTCCATTGACGGGCGTACACAGCCATCAACACCCCAGCCAGGAGCGCCCCGCTGGTCAGGCCATTCAGAGAAAAGGCCCAATTCAGCACCAGGGCCACCTCCCTACTGGCATAGGCCACCAGCACCAGCATGCCCGCCCAAAACAGCGTGGAATATTTGCTGGCGCGATAGAAAAAAGCATCGTCCCGTTTGAGCAGGCCTTTCAAAAAATCCATGGTGGATACGGACGCCAGTGCGGACAGGGCCGAGCTCACTGAGGACATTGCTGCCGAAAGGATGGCGACGATCAGGAAGCCTTTGAGTATGGGCGGCACCGCCGTCAGGATGAAGATGGGGTAAATGTAATCGCTTTGTTTGAATCCAGCCTGGTTGGCGGGCAGGGCGATGGGCAGGGCGTGGGCCTGGTAATAGGCCCAGAGCATGGTGCCCGTCAGGAGGAACACCAGGAAAAGCGGCAGGATGATCACTGCGCTGAGAATCAGCGCCTTGCGCCCCGCGCGCACCGTGCCGCAGGTGAGCACCCGCTGGACGATGAGTTGGTCCGCGCCGTGCGAGGACATGACCTGCACCGTGCCCCCGATCAGACCCATCCAGATGTTGAACGGCAGCTTCCAGGAGAATTCCGTGCTCAGCCAGTGGAGCTTGCCTGCCTCACCCGCCTTCTGGATGATGCCTGTCCAACCGCCATCCAGGAGCATGGGCACATAAAACAGGGTAAACACGCCACCGATGACGAACAGGAGGAATTGCACGGCATCGGTCCAGATGACGGCCTTGATCCCTCCATAATAGGTGTATAGGAGGGACAGCCCGACGAACAGGAGAATGGAGGTGAGAATGTCGATGCCCAGCATCAAACGCAGGGGGATGCACGTCACGTACACCCGCACGCCTGCGGCCAGGGTGCCGCTGATAAGAAAACAGGCTCCAGCCAGCCGACCGGCCTTTCTGCCGAAGGCCTGGGTCAGCAGTTGGTAGGGAGAGTAAATTTCACCCCGCAGGTAATGCGGCACCATGAAGATGGCCAGAATGATGCGGGCGATGACATAGCCGATGGTGATCTGGATCAGGGACAAATCGGAATCGAACGCCAGGGCAGGGATGCCAATGAAGGTCAGGGCGCTTGTTTCGGTGGCCACAATGGAGAGGCCCACCCCCCACCACGGAATGCTTTGATTCCCAAGAAAATAGTCCCGCGTGCTTTTCTGCCCCCTGCTAAACCACATGCCGAAGGCAATGATGCCCGCCAAATAAAAGACAATGACCACCCAGTCACTGTATCCCAGGTATTTCATGAGAGTTGATTCGAGGTTGTTTGCGTGTTGTGGAAGGGAGAGGATACAATTGAGTTGATGGCAGAGGGCAGGGGGGCGCAGGCCTCGGATTCCAACTCAGCCATCTGATCCTCATCGAATTCAATCTGACGTCCCGTCGATTGGATTAATCCCCGCAGGCTGGTTTGTGCGTAATGGACCAATCCCTGCCGCAAGGGTATGGAATAAGTGGCCAGGATGATTCCAAAAACCACCATGTGCCAGCCCGCTGCCTCCCCTCGTTCAATCGCCTGCAGATACCGTTGGACCATTCGATGATCCCGCAAAGGAGCGAGACGCTTGAGGTGGATGCGGCCCACGCGCTGGCTGGCGGGGGCGATCGTACTGAGTGCGTCGGCTTGCGAAAGCTCGGCATCCAGCGCGATGAGCTCGCGTGCATGCCCCTGGGATGCCAGGCGCCAGGCGCGCATCACCGTGGGCAGTTCCAAAGGCAGAAGCAGGGAGTGGATGTACTCCTGGAGTGTCCTTCGTGTGCTGGCGACGTCCTGGTTGCGCCTGCGCTGATATTCAAGGACAGCCTGGCTGAGTCCGGACAAGCCTTCCGTGGAGCCCAATTGTTCCAGAAGGCCTTGGGGACTTGTGATGGTGGTCTCGCTGCTCCATTCAATCCCGGTTGTTACTGACGGCGGATTCAGCATGACGGCTTGTTCCAACGGATGCTGAGGATCTAATAGCCGCCTTTGGCCAATTCGCTTTCGAGCGCAGCCTGGAATGATTGGATGTCCTCCTGCGAGGGGCGGTAGCCTGAAATGGCGGGTGCCATGCCCAGCCGCCCCATTTGATCCAGGTACCACGAAGCCGTTTGTCCATCGCTGAAAGTGACTTTGCCGCTCATGACAGATCCTGATACGGGGAGCTCGTCGAGGGACACACTGACCTTGCCGGGAGCGGCGGCTGGTTGAGCCTCGGGCTCGGCGGCTTTTTCGGCGGGAGCGGGCGCCGGGGCGGCTTCAGGTTTGGGCGGTTCCTTGGGCGCAACCGGGTCGCGTGGCACCAGGCGCAAATCATCCATCAGGAAGCGCACTTCCATGTAGGTCATGGTGATGCCCAATTCGTCAATCATGCGTTTTTGGATCTCCGAGAGCTTGAGCCCTTCGTCAATCCATCGGACAATCTTCTGTTTGGTTGCGTCGTCCAAAGTCGTCATATTTACAGCCAGTTGTTTTATTACCTATAAAATGGGCTACAGCCACTGGTTATCGCAAGGATAAACCACCTTTCTTTATCATGCTCAATGTGCCGTTCGCGTTCGAAGGCCATCGAGGAGCTTTTGATGGATTCCCCCAAAACCGCCATTGCTGAATACGCATACCACATCGCCTGCGCGGGCCTGCTGGCAGACATGAGTGGCAATCGCATCGGCATTGGCCAGGTAGCTGGCGGGTTTGCCAGTGGCCTGGAGATCGCGCATCAATTGCATGGGATCCAGCCGTTCTTTTGGAGCCAGAAGTTCCAGACGGGCCACTTCCGCCACCACGATGTGATCGGCAAGGGCGAGGGCGTCCACCAATTCGTGCTGGAACACGTTGCGCCGTGTGGTGTTGGAACGCGGCTCAAAGATGGCCCACAAAGGCCGGCCCGGGAATTTATGCCGCAACCCCTTGATGGTCTCGGCGATGGCCGTCGGATGGTGCCCAAAATCATCCACAATGGTGATGCCAGCCTCCGTGCCCCGCACCTCCATGCGGCGTTTGATGCCGGTGAACGTATCGAAGGCCCCTTGCACCTGTGTGGAGGACAAGCCGCAATGCCGCGCGCACGAGGCCACAGCCAGGGCGTTGCGCACGTTGAACTCACCCACCAGGTTGACATGATACGACTCACCGTTTACTTCAAAAGTCGAGGAATCGACTCCCAGCGACACATGGACTGCCCGCGCTTCGTTGTTGGGGCCCAGGCCGAACCGGCGAATCGGGCAATGTTTGATGCCCAGGAGGGGGGCGATGTTGGGATCATCGCCGTTGGCCAGCAACAGGCCATTGCCAGGGATTAAATTGATGAGGCGCTTGAAGGAGGTTTGGATGGCCGCCAGGTTCTCAAAGATATCGGCATGGTCATATTCAAGATTATTGATGATGGCCACCTCGGGCAGATAATGGACAAATTTGCTGCGTTTATCGAAAAACGCGGTGTCATATTCATCACCCTCAATGATGAACCACGGGCTGTCCGTGAATCGGGCGCCCTGGCCCAGATTGTTGGGAATCCCGCCAATCAAATAGCTGGGGTTCAGTCCGTTATGCTCGAACACCCAGGTCAGCAACGAGGTGGTGGTGGTCTTTCCATGGGTACCCGTGACCACGAGCGACCGTTTGCCCCGGATAAAGAACTCCTTTAGCAGTTCCGGCAGCGCGCAATAGCGCATCTTTTCCGACAGCACCCGCTCAGCCTCTGGGTTACCGCGCGAAATCGCATTGCCAATGATGACCAGATCGGGCCGGTGATTGAGGTTTTGGGCCGAATACCCCGTCATGACGGGGATCTTCTTCTGTGCCAGGAAGTTGGACATGGGGGGGTAGACGTTTTGATCAGAACCTGTAACGGCATACCCCTTCTCCTGCATGGCGGCAGCCGCCGAGGCCATGGCGGTGCCACAAATGCCCACAAAATGCACGGAACGTATGTTGCCAAACATGGTGGATATGATGTGCCATCCTCGTGCCAATGGCAATGGGTTTGGTACCGGGTGCAACAAGAGAAGTAACCGGGCTTGGCAGACTGATGACTTTCGGGTATATGGAGAGCCAGCTTGAACGATGCTGGTTTGGCGACTTTACCGCTGAAAAGTGGGGAAAGGACCCGTGGCAACATTCCAATCTGTTCCATTGCAGGCGGATAGACAGGAATTGTTCGTGAGGATGGTGATTTTAGTCCATGCACACCAAGGATCCCTGTATATAGGGTGCTGGCAAGGACTTCAAAAAACTGCAAATGTGGGCTTGCCAAGGTGGGGGTTGCCCACTAAGGTTGCCAGTCTTTTGAAACCGGTTTGAATGCGGTGCGCACCCGGAAAAAACATGGGTGTAGCACTGTAATTGAGATTATTGAATATGGTAAGAATTCGCTTAAAGCGGATCGGGGCTAAGAATAACCCTGTGTTCCGTATTGTGGTGGCCGATAACCGCAGCCCGCGGGATGGCAAATTTATCGAGGAAGTGGGCACTTACATGCCGCTTCAAAAGGGCCAGAACATGACCATAAACCTTGAGCGCATCGATTATTGGACGAAGATGGGTGCGCAACCTTCGGACACTGTGGCCAGCTTTATCAACAGTGCCCGGCGTGCCGCCAAGGCCTAAGGCCTGAACGGGTGTATGCAAGGTTTTCTCGAATACGTGGTGAAGGGCTTGGTGGACGTGCCTGAAGCGGTCACGGTGACACCTGTGGATCGCAACGGGTTGATTGTGTACCAGTTGCGTGTTGATCCCAAGGATGTTGCCAAGGTGATTGGACGCCAGGGGACCACCATCAATGCCATCCGCTCGCTCCTGCTTGTGGGGAGTGCCAAAAAAGGCATTCGTTCTGTGGTGGAGATCGTCGAAGACGAGCCCAGCACGGAATCTGAGGCCGAATAATTGGAGTTGGCGGTTGACGGAAGCGGCAAAAAGACCCGATATTCGGGCACGCAGGGGCATGGATGCCACGCAGGCATGAAAATCGACATCCTGACCCTCTTTCCCGCCATGTTTGTGGGGCCGCTCGATGAGAGTATCATCAAGCGGGCTCGCGAGGCGGGTATCCTGGATCTGCGGATCCATAATTTACGGGATTATACCCATGACCGCCATCGGACGGTGGATGACCGGCCGTTTGGCGGCGGGCCCGGCATGTTGCTGAAGCCCGAACCGATCTTTGAAGCAGTGGAGCATTTGGCGACCCCGGAAACGCGGGTGATATTGATGTCACCGGCAGGACGGGTCTTCCGGCAGGCTGTGGCGCGGGAATTGGTCCAGCATTCTCACTTGCTGTTCATTTGTGGCAGCTATGAGGGAGTGGATGAACGTGTGCGCGAGGCGTTGGTGCATGAGGAGTTGTCGATAGGCGACTTTGTCCTGACCAATGGCGCCTTGCCCGCGATGATCATGGTGGACGTGGTGACCCGCCTCTTGCCTGGCGTGTTGGGCGATGATGAGAGTTCGCGCGAGGAATCGTTCAGCGACAGCCTCCTGGAGTATGCGCAATACACCCGGCCGGCTGAGTTTCGTGGCATGAAAGTGCCCGAAGTGCTGCTTTCGGGTCATCATGCTGAGATTGCCAAATGGCGCCAGGAACAGGCGAGGCAGCGTACGCTGGCCCGCCGGCCCGATCTGCAACAAAACAGCGCCGGGACGCCGGCCCAAGAGAAGGATCTATTATGAGCCAAGCATTGTTTGACAAAATTGAATCGGAGAATTTCCGAAAAGAGCCCCTGGTTTTCGCGGTGGGCGACTCGGTCCGTGTACATACAAAAGTGGTTGAAGGCGACAAAGAGCGCATTCAGGTCTTCGCGGGCCTGGTGATCGGTCGTCGCGGTCGTGGCTTGAACGAGACGTTCACCGTCCGCCGCATCAGCTATGGCGAAGGCGTGGAACGCGTGTTCCCGATTCATTCGCCCCGCATTGAAAAGGTCGAAGTTGAGCGCCAGGGTTCGGTCCGCCGCGCCAAGTTGACCTACCTGCGCGCGCGCGTGGGCAAGAGCGCCGTTGCCGTGAAGGAAAAGGGCGCCAAGGTCACAGCCGCCGCTGCGGCCAAATAAGGTTGGGCACCAATGATTTTCAAAGGACGGCCTTCGGGCCGTCTTTTTTTTACTCGCGTGGATGGCTGTTTTCGTGGTTCATTAGCCCTACGAGCCATGGGCAAAGTTCAGGAACCATCTTCGAGCACCAAGTCTGCCGCCACGCGTTTTGCATTTGAACGCAGTCTGTCCGCCAAGGGCGTTCAGCGCATTGCGGGTGTGGATGAAGCCGGGCGGGGGCCCCTGGCGGGTCCGGTTGTCGCCGCCGCCGTCATTCTTCCCTCAACCTGGTATGGCACATCGGTTCCGCCTGAGTTGGAGGGGTTGAACGATTCCAAGCAACTGACTGAACATGCGCGGGACCGTTTTTTCGAGGTCATCACTCATCATCCTGAAATCCAATGGGCTGTTGCCTCGTCCACGGTTGAGGACATTGAAAAGATCAATATTCTGCAGGCCACGCATCAGGCGATGAACCAGGCGCTGGCCGCCCTTCAGCCCCCTCCCCAATACGTCCTGGTGGATGGATTGCGGGTGGCGTCCATGACACTCCCGCAAACGCCCATCGTGAAGGGCGATTCGTTGAGCTTTTCCATCGCGGCCGCCAGTGTGGTGGCCAAGGTGACCCGCGACCGCATGATGGACGAGTACGACAAGCAATACCCCGGCTATGGCTTTGCCGAACACAAGGGGTATGGCACACCGCAGCACATGGCGGCCATCGCGCGCCTGGGGCCATCCGCCATCCATCGGCGCAGTTTCGCTCCGTTTCGTCCCGTGCAACAGGAACTCTTCTAAACCCCATGCGCATGCTCTGGGCCAGGCTGCGGTCATGGTGGCAATCCAGACACCGGGCTCTGCCCAGCCACCTTGTGCGGGGAAACCTCGGGGAGCAGGCGGCCAGACAGTATCTTCAAAAACTGGGGCTCAAATTCCTTGTCGCCAATTTTCGCTCCAGGCGGGGTGAAATCGACCTGGTCTTTCAGCAGGAGGATTGCCTGGTGTTCGTGGAGGTCAAAACCCGCTCCGGCGAGGGCTGGACCCGGCCCGCTGCAGCCGTCAATAAGGAGAAACAACGCAAGCTCACACTCACAGCGTTGGATTACCTGCGGCGGATCAAGAACCCGAGGATCAAAATCCGCTTCGATGTCGTGGAGGTCTTCCTGGAGGCGGAAACGGTGCGGGAAGTCCGTCATCTGCCCAACGCCTTCCCCATGAGCAAGCCCTATCGGTATCTGTGATGGC
>CAZIDG010000025.1:0-50514 GCA_964538065.1 uncultured Verrucomicrobiota bacterium | reverse complement strand
GGTTGCGACATTGCCTTTTCCAAGGTGGCACAATTGGCAGGCATGAAGGGACAATGGAATACCATGAACCGAATGCCCGATGAATCCAATCGTTTTAATTTGGCCGCTTCAGCCCCATTTTGTGCATGCGAGATAGTAGTGTGGTGGGTTTTATTCCCAGAAGCTCCGCTGCACCGTCTGCCCCCTTGATTTTCCAACGGGCTTTTTCAAGAACTGCGATGAGATTATTGCGTTCATGTCGTACCATCTCCGCTTCGGTCAGGTAACCGGGGCCAACCTTGTCTCCGTGGATTGGTTTAGGTGATGCCGCTACAGGAGTCGAATCATTGATGGGGAGATCGAAGTACAGGGGGCCACCGCGTGCCAGAATGACAGCGCGTTCGATCACATTGCGCAGTTCCCGCACATTTCCCGGCCAATCATAACTCTGGAGCTTCGTGACTGCTGCCCTGGTGAGCCGCGGTTTGGGGCATCGGAGTTCTTTGACCGATAGTTCAACGAAGTGCTTGGCCAGCAGGGGAATGTCATCTTTGTGCTCACGCAGAGGGGCCACCAGAATTGGGATGACGTGCAGTCGGTAGTAAAGATCCTCGCGGAAGCGGCCCGATTCCACCGCCTTCTTTAAATCCCAGTTGGTGGCACAAATGATTCGCACATCCGCGAAACGGGTGTGATCATCACCTACGCGTTCATAGCATTTGTCCTGAAGTACGCGAAGGAGTTTGCCCTGCATCTCCAAAGGAACTTCAGCGATTTCATCCAGAAACAGCGTGCCGCCCTGCGCCGTTTCAAAGCGTCCCGCCCGATCTTTAATGGCTCCCGTAAAGGCCCCTTTGACATGGCCAAAAAACTCACTTTCGAACATTTCTTGCGGGACGGCGGCACAATTGACGCGCACCATGGGGCCATCCTTGCGGAGACTGCGCCGGTGAATTTCATGTGCGACGAGATCCTTCCCCGTCCCGGTCTCTCCCAGGATGAGTACTGAGGCCTCTGTTGGTGCCACGAGATCGATCTGTTTGATGATTTGACGCAGGACGGCGCTTTGACCAACAAGATCACCAAAGGCCTTGGCTTCGACGACTTCCTCCAGAAGGTAGGTGTTTTGCAATTCCAGTTGGGCTTTGAGACGCTGGATTTCTGCAAAGGCCCGGGCATTGGCGATGGCGGCGCCGATGTGGTCTGCAAAAATGCGCCCCCAATGGCGGGATCCATCAGGCAAATCCTCACGGGTAAACGCAATCATGGCGCCAAGGACTTCTTCCTTGAAAACGATAGGTGTCGCCCCGTAGGCCCGAACATGCTCGCGTTCAATCCATTCGAATCCAGCAACCGACCTGGGTTGTGTATCAGCATCCCTTTGAAGCATTTGTTGACCGGTGGCAACCACTTTACCCAAGAGTCCCACCCCGAGGGGATACCTGGCATTGAGATCGTCAAAGCGCGGTGCATCAGGTGTGGAATCGACTATGGATATACCTTTGCCTGCCACCATATGGAGACAGCGCGATTGATTGGGACAAATGGGTCTGTGTGGGCATAAGGAACAACGGTCTCCCTTGTCGATAAGCCAGATTTGTATGCAAGCCACATCGGGGCGTTCCACGGCGCGGGAGACAAACTTGTAAAGCAACAGTTCCAAGGATTGCTCGTGGGCGATGTCTACGAGGAACTGTGCGGCATAATTTGGGTCGAACCTGCTATTACTACTACCAACGTCCATACGAAGATGATGATGGCAAAACACATGGGGGAGATGCAATTAAAAAGGACGATATATCGTACGAACGAAAATGCGACCCTTGTCAAAATGAGATTCAAACATGTGTAACTAGCTGTATGATAACAAATAATAAATAACATATGAGGATTGGCATGAAGGTTGCATATAGAGTTCGGTAAGTGGTAGATGGTCGAATTAATGAACGAGAATCAAGATAACAGACACGCTGCAGAGGTGAGCGAAGCGGACTTCCAGTCGGAAGTGCTTCGTTCGGCCTTGCCGGTTGTCGTGGCGTTCTGGGCTCCCTGGAGCCAGCCATGCCAGATCCTTGCGTCGGTTTTGGATGATGTGGCTACCGCATGTGCTGCAACTGCGAAAGTCGTTAAGGTTAACGCTGACGACAATCCAGATCTCAGTTTGTGGTATGAAGTGCAATCCATACCGACCTTGCTTTACATTGTTGGTGGTAAACTCCGTGCCAAGATTGTTGGGACGGTAAGCAAGGAAGCGATTATTTCGAAACTACACTCGGTCCTCAATGGTGGCGATACCGCATCGTCTGCAGTTGGTCCAGAAAAGGCCGAATGAGAGCGGTATCTGAAACATCCAGCCAGGGCATGCTTGTCATCTCCCCGATATTACGGGATGGCAAGTCCTGGCCCTTTTTAGGCCTGAATCAGATTTAAAAACGATAAACATTTATTGGCAGTAACCCTAGTGAATTATGAAGCAACTTAATAACCAGTCCTTCCATCATTTTGGCAATTGGAAAACGATCCTGGTGACCCTCCTTTGCGGAGTGGCGCTTACTGGCTGCAATCGTAAGAGTCAGGCTCCTCCGGCGACTCCCATGCCTGAAGTAGCCACAGTGACGATCGCTCAGCAGCGGGTGGTGTTGACCACCGAGCTGCCAGGACGCACGTCTCCCTATCTCATTTCTGAAGTTCGCCCCCAAGTTAACGGTCTCGTCCTTAAGAGGTTGTTCACGGAAGGTACGGATGTGAAGGCTGGCCAGGAACTTTACCAGATAGATCCAGCTCCCTTCCAGGCAGCTCTCGACAATGCGAAAGCGGCTTTGGGCAGGGCTGAAGCCAACCTGCCAGCCATCCAGAGCAGGGTTAACCGATACAAAGAAGCTCTGGCTGAAAAGGCGGTCAGCCAACAGGACTTCGATGATGCCGATGCCGCTCTAAAGCAAGCCACTGCTGATGTGCAGTATTACAAGGCCATGGTGGAGACGGCTACCATCAACCTCAAATATGCCCATGTCGTGTCGCCGATCTCCGGTCGCATTGGCAAATCAGCGGTAACCGATGGTGCCATTGTAACAGCCTATCAGCCAATGGCATTGGCAACCATCCAACAACTGGATCCCATTTATGTGGATGTGCCACAGTCTACGACCGAACTGCTTCGTCTGAAGGAACGTCTGGAAGCTGGGCATCTTAATCGCGATGGAGAGAACCAGAACAAGGTACAGCTCATCCTCGAAGATGGTACTGTGTACTCAGAAGAGGGAACACTCCAGTTCCGCGATGTCTCTGTTGATCCCACCACTGGTTCTGTAATCCTGCGGATGGTTTTCCCGAATCCCAAGGGGATTCTTCTGCCAGGTATGTTTGTTCGCGCCGTGGTGAAGGAAGGTGTCAATGAGAAGGCCATCCTCATTCCTCAACAGGCAGTGGCTCGCGATCCCAAGGGTAATCCAACAGCTTTGGCTGTGGGCAATGATGGCAAAGTAATACAGAAATTGCTCACGGTCGATCGAACCATCGGGGATAAATGGCTTGTGTCATCGGGAATTGCATCAGGTGACAGTGTCATTGTGGAGGGCATGCAGAAGGTGCGCCCAGGCGCAACTGTAAAAGCGGTTCCTTTCAGCACTGACAAAAAACAACAAGCTGAACAACCAACCAACGCGGTTCAGCCCGCTGCAACTTCAAAGTAAGAGAGGCGGACGATGTTATCACGATTCTTTTTGCAGCGACCGGTATTTGCGTGGGTTATCGCCATCATCCTGATGGTGCTGGGTGGCCTGGCGATTTATAACCTGCCCATTTCACAATATCCTCCCATTGCACCACCTTCCATTGCGATCAGCGCCTTTTATCCTGGCGCATCAGCAGAGACGGTGGAAAACAGTGTCACGCAGATCATCGAGCAGAAGATGACTGGCTTTGACAAGATGTTGTATCTCTCGGCTACGAGCGATTCTTCAGGCTCAGCGCGTGTTGAACTAACCTTTGCCCCGGGGACGGATCCTGACCTTGCATGGGCACAGGTGCAGAACAAGCTCCAACTCGCCATGGCAAGCTTGCCGGAAATGGTGCAGCGCTCTGGGGTCAGGGTCAGCAAAAGCACACGTAATTACCTCTTGATTGTGGGCTTGATATCGGAGGATGGCAGCATGGATGGTAACGATCTGCGTGATTATGCGCAATCGAACTTGGAAAAGGTGCTGTCACGCGTGTCCGGTGTGGGCGAGTGCGAGGTGTTTGGCAGCCAGTATTCCATGCGCATCTGGATCAATCCCGACAAACTGACCGAATACCAGATGACAATGCAGGATGTCGTTGTCGCGTTGAAGTCATACAACGTGGAAGTATCTGCGGGGCAATTTGGTGGTGCACCGGCGGTGGATGGTCAGCGGCTTAATGCCTCCATTATCGTGCAAAGCTTGCTTAAGACACCTGAAGAGTTTGCTGCCATTCCCCTGCGGACAAATCCTGACGGTTCCATTGTGCGAGTCAAAGACATAGGTCGCACGGAATTGGGAACGGAGTCGTACGATATTGAGGCTTTTCAAAATGGCAAACCATCGGCTGCGTTAGCCATCCGGCAGGCTGCTGGAGCGAACGCTTTGGAGACGGCCAAGGCGATCAGAGAAAAAATGACGGAATTGAGTCATTTCTTTCCTGCGGGCATGAAGGTGGTGTACCCCTACGATACAACCCCATTCGTTCGGGTGGCCATCGGTGAAGTGGTTAAAACTTTGTTTGAGGCCATCTTCCTGGTGTTTTTGGTGATGTATTTGTTCATGGGAAACATGCGGGCCACGCTGATTCCGACGATTGCTGTGCCGGTGGTGATCCTGGGAACATTCGCGGTGCTGGGCTTGTTCGGTTTTTCCATCAACATGCTGACCATGTTTGCCATGGTGTTGGCCATCGGATTGCTGGTGGACGATGCCATTGTAGTGGTGGAAAATGTGGAGCGCATTATGAGCGAGGAGGGGCTTTCACCGTTGGAAGCGACCCGCAAGTCCATGGATCAGATCACGAGCGCTTTGATCGGCATTGGTTTGGTGCTCTCGGCGGTGTTCGGTCCCATGGCGTTTTTCGCTGGTTCCACCGGTGTGATCTACCGGCAGTTTTCGGTGACGATCATGGCCAGCATGCTGTTGTCGGTGGTGGTGGCCTTGGTGCTTACGCCAGTGTTGTGCGCCTCGTTCCTCAAGCCGGTGTCCAAGGGGCATGAACCTGCGGAGGGCGGCGTGTGGTTTCTGCGTCCCTTTTTCCGTTGGTTCGACAAGGTCTTTTTCTCGTTCAGAGAGCAATACCTGAGGGTGGTTGGACGATCCCTGAAGAACAAAGTACGCTATGGATTCGCGTTTTTGCTGATCGTTGCGGGTATGGGATATCTCTTCATGCGGATGCCCACTGCCTATCTCCCGGATGAAGATCAGGGCATTCTGATGGTGCAGGCCATGCTGCCTGCCAACTCGACGTTGGAACAGACCAAGCAGATCATGGAAATCGTGAAAGACTATTTTCTAGTTCAGGAAAAGGATGCTGTGGAGTCGTGCATGACGATCTCCGGCATCAGTTTTTCCGGGCGCGGACAGAATTCTGGATTGGCCTTCGTTAAATTGAAGGACTGGGAACTGCGCCCTCGACCAGATCAAAAGGTGGGGCCAGTGTCTGGACGAGCCATGGCTCAGTTTTCCCAAATCCGCAACGCCATGGTGTTTGCCTTTGCGCCTCCTGCGGTGGTGGAACTGGGGCAAGCCAAGGGGTTCGATTTTCAATTGCTGGACCGTGGCGGTTTGGGACACGCGCAGTTGATGGCAGCACGCAACCAACTCCTCGGTATGGCAGCACAGAATCCGATGTTGACCAAGGTGCGTCCCAATGGTCTGGAGGATGTTCCCGAATACCGTGTGGACGTGGATTGGGAAAAGGCCGGTGCGCTGGGTGTGCCCATTACATCCATTCACAATACCATCTCGGCAGCCTTCGGTAGCGCCTACGTGAATGACTTCATTCAAGGCGGGCGCGTGAAACGTGTGTATGCCCAGGCTGATGCACCGTACCGAATGTTGCCACAGGATCTCAACCGGCTCTATGTGCGCAACAATGCTGGTAAAATGGTGCCTTTCTCCTCATTTGCCACAGGACACTGGACATCCGGTTCTCCAAAACTGGAACGTTACAATGGTTTCCCATCGCTCAACCTCCTGGGTGAATCGGCGCCGGGCAGAAGTTCGGGGGAAGCCATGCAAGCCATGGAGGGATTTGTGAAGAAACTCCCTCAAGGTTTCGGATATGACTGGTCTGGCCTTTCTTACCAGGAACGGCAGGCCGGATCACAGACAGGTTTGCTCTATTCGTTTTCAATTCTGGTGATCTTCCTCTGCCTTGCAGCACTGTATGAGAGTTGGCCCATTCCCATCTCGATTCTCATGGCTCTGCCGCTAGGCGTTATTGGAGGTGTCATGTTCTCAACCTTCCGTGGGTTGCCCAATGACGTCTATTTCCAAATAGGACTCTTGACCACCTTGGGGTTGACGACCAAGAACGCGATTCTGATTGTTCAGTTCGCCAAGACCCGTGTGGAGGAAGGCATGGGCTTGATTGAGGCGACGCTTGAGGGGGCCAAGTTAAGGTTGCGTCCCATCATCATGACGTCGCTTGCTTTCGGCTTTGGTGTTCTGCCCCTGGCGTTTGCGAATGGCGCTGGCGCTGGTGCGCAAAAGGCCATTGGAACTGCGGTGCTCGGTGGTGTGGTGACATCCACCTTCCTTGTGACCATATTTGCACCGCTCTTCTATGTGGTGATTCAGAAAACCTTTGGTAAAAGCAAAACGCCGGCAACAGCCATAAGTGGCGATGCAAACTCTTCTGTGAAGCATTAACATGAACAAGAACCTTATTCTTTTGCTCGTTGGAGTCGCCGTTGTTCCGATAGGCTGCACCATGGCTCCCAAGTATGCCCGACCGGCGGCCCCGGTGCCCGAAAAGTGGCCCACTGGTACTGCCTATATGGAGAATGGGGCACTCTCCGCCCCGGATCTGCGGTGGCGTGAATTCATCACAGACGATAAGTTAAGACAGGTTATCAGCCTGGCTCTGACAAACAATCTCGACCTGCACCTTGCTGCCTTGAATGTCGAGCGTGCGCGCGCCATGTATGGCATTCAACGGGATGCCTTGCTGCCTTCCGTTGACGCAACTGGCGCGATGAGTAAACAACGCGTTCCTGCCGATCTTGCCCAAAAAGGTGTGCGACAGACGGTGGAAAGGTACGACGTCAATTTAGGCGTTGCTTCATGGGAGATCGACTTGTTTGGTCGGATCCGGAGCCTCAAAAACCGCGCGTTGGAGGAGTACCTGGCTACCGAGCAGGCACGCCGGGGAGTGCAGATCTTGTTGGTGTCTTCGGTTGCCAATTCTTACCTGACGTTGGCGGCGGATCGTGAGCGACTGAAGCTGGCTGAAACCACTCTGGAAGCTCAACAAAGCACATACAACTTGATCAAGCGTCGTTTTGATCTTGGTTTGCTGGCCAAACTGGATCTGCAACGAGTTCAAACCCAGGTTGATTCAGCCCGGGGGGATGTTGCGCGATTTACCCAGTTGGTGGCTCAGGATGAAAATGCGCTGAATCTATTGGTAGGAAGTCAAGCGCCGGCTGAACTGCTGGCAGCGGAACTTGGCAGTGTCTCTCCTTCAAAGGAGATATCGGCTGGTGTGTCCTCGGATGTATTACTGCGCCGTCCGGATGTGCTCCAGGCGGAGGGCATGCTCAAGGCTGCCAATGCTGACATTGGAGTTGCTCGGGCGGCATTCTTCCCGCGCATTTCGCTGACGGCAGCCGTAGGTACTGCGAGTGGGGAACTCTCCGGACTCTTTAAATCCGGTTCTGGTACATGGAGCTACGCTCCTCAGATTGTGATGCCAATCTTTGATGCCCGCACGTGGTCGGCGCACAAAGCTGCCAAAGTGCAACGCGAAATCGCTGTGACGCAGTATGAACAGGCCATTCAAGGCGCGTTTAGGGAAGTGGCTGACACACTGGCGGTTCGAGGTACTGTGGATCAACAAGTCTCAGCACAGCAATCCCTGGTTGCTGCGGTTGAAGAAACGTATCGCCTGTCAAATTCCCGATATGCCAAGGGCATCGACAGCTATCTGAGCGTTCTTGATGCACAACGCACTCTCTATGCAGGACAACAAGGACTTGTCTCCTTGCGTCTGGCCAAGCTGGCCAACAACATTCGCCTTTACGCTGTATTGGGCGGCGGATGGGAAATGGACAAGCCTGGCAATGAAACGGCCATGAATTCCTCTAAAACAAAGAAGAATTAATGTGCTGAGCGCTCTGTGGGCTTGCGCGATGATAGTCGATGAGAAATTGTTGATGACGTAGCACTGGTCAAGTCCCACATGGAAATGTGAACAAGCCGCGTGTCGATGCGTAAGCAATGACACGCGGCTTAGTTTTAACCCTGGACAAGGAAGCTCTCCTTGAAATCCGACAGGCTTCGATGAGGGAATCAGCCCGCCACAGAGCTTGCCATAAAGCCTGGCAAGTGCGCAGCGACCACGCCTGTTAACTGGATAGGAGCGCCGTAGATGGTCATTCAGGTTTTACCCTAAGAAGTTTGCCTCCTCCAGGTGGCAGCCGTAATTCAACGCATGGTTGGACTGTTTGCGACCATTGGTCTTTTGTTGCATCAAACGATTGGAGCCAGCCAGGACCGGTCAATCCAACAACAGCGTCACTTGTGTAATCGAGGTTAACAACGACGACGTGGGAAGGTGACAGACTCGAGGTGGATTTGTCAGTCTTTCCAAAATAGCCAAGCATGATTCCTTTGGCTGGCTGTTGTGCTTTGAAATCCAAGGCTGATATCGGCGGATCGAGCTTGAATGCTGCATCCTTGGGAAGCGGCGCTGCACCCGGCGGGAGCATGCCGGCATGATAGATGCCCATGGAATGGTATGGCTTTAATTGTGTTGCGATGGCCACAAACTCACGGTTCAAAGGTTTAAGCGCGTGGTAGAGGACTGTGGGTGTACCATTCGAATCGGCAATCATGCCTGTGTGCCCGGGCCAGGAATAGACATAGTACGAAATGCCTTGGGCGCCATACGCCAGGGTAGTGTAAACCAGATAACGCATTTCATTCCCATTGGGCACGCGCATGGAGGGCGTCCAGGTGCATGCCTGCACGATATTGAGAAAAGGCAATCCGGCAGATTGTGCGGCGTTGCGGACCAATCCCAGGTTGAGGAAGTAATCCGGATTATCGCCGTTGGTTGAGAACTGGTAGTGGTCGTAGCTGATCAAGCCGGGTTTTACAATGTCCACAAACTGTCGGAGATGCTCGTTATAGGCTGTGACCACATCTCCCTTGGTGCCCAGTTGTTCATTGTTAGCATAAGTGGGGAACAAATTAATATATGCGAGGTGGGCTGGATCACGTTCGCCTAAATACCGCACCAACTTGCCCAGACTTGCAAAGTTGGTGGCGCATGGTTCGTCGGTGATGAAATAGGAATACAGCGCGGGATGGGTGCGAACTCTGTCAATTAAGGCATCAAGCTTGGGGCGTTGTGCTGGATCATCAAGATTTGCAGGCGAAATAAGCGGATCCTGCAGTTGGGCACGCAATCCATGACGTTTGGCAGTATCCAATTCCTTTTCGGTACACCAGACCAGATTCCACCCACCTTCTTTCATCTGGATGGCTGTGGCGTCGGTCATCGAAGGACCGGCCCAATAGGTGACAATCGGCGTGCCTACGGACCATGCAGAAGCACGTTTGGGAGCGGTTTGGGCGGATGAGGTTGAGACAAACGCAATGGTTAAAGCAAGACCGGTAATGCCTTGCACAAGCACTCTGGCATAGGTATTCATAATCGTCATTTGCATCGGAATCAGGCCCTTTGTCGGAGAGTTCGACACAAATGTCAACTGTCCAGACGATTCGCTAGTCCTTCGAAAGCCAGGGAAGGCATATTCGGCGAATACGAAGCCTGTTCAGGCCTCCGATCTTGGAATCACCTGCACAGTATGCCAGAAGCATGCTGTCATTGATATGGTGGATGGCTGTATAGCAATACCAACCATCAGGGTCGGATTCAATAAGCTTGCGTCGAGGCCAGGACCTGCCGCCATCGGTGGATATGGCCGCTACGAGCGGTGAGCGTTTGCCCTTCGGAAAAGGGAACTGCCCGGAATGATCATTGAAGACTGCTATCAATGCAGCGGAGTTGGGCATGCGTTTGATGCTGGCTGGAGATTCGGGAGATAAAAGACCGGTCTTTTCGGGTAGTGGCCAATGACTGCCCGAATCCGTGCTCCAACATCCATATTGCACTCCCTGATCAGTCCTCATCCAACTGAAAATCCGCCCGTCTTCCAATTCAACCACGCCGGGTTCCTGGAATCCGGTATGTGATCGCGCTGGTAACGCCCACCAATCCTCTGCTTCGTGCCATGTTGTGCCGTCGTCATCGGAAAGCATCCAAAGAACGATGCCACGGCTGTCCCAGGAGCGGTAACTGTTCGCATCCGTGCCTCGTGTGCGATGGTAGGCCAGGGGCACAACCAAACGACCGGTCTGGAGTTGAATGACACGATCGTTGTTCAATACAAAATAACCGGGTGCTTGTGTGACCAGCCGTGGTTTGGACCACGTCTCGGTTTCATCGGTTGATATTTGCATAACGGCCTGGCAATCGATCAAGTTGCGTTTTACGAGGTAAAACAACGCGATGGATCCGCTATGCAGGCGAAGCAGCGATACGCTCATGACGTTGGTGACATCCTTGTTTGTGACCACCGTTTTGGGATCACTACTCCAGGTGTGGCCTCCATCATCGGAATGGATGCTTGCTATGCAGGCGGCACTTTCATCGGCTGCTCCCCCAATAAAGCGGGTGTAAAGAAAAATGATCCGTCCAGACTTAAGCGTGAGGAAAGCGCCTTCAGAATTGCGCGGGTGCTGAGGGGTGGGGGACAGGTTTAACACGACTTCATTTTCAACAGCGTACACAGGAGCGGGCAAACTCAACAACGCGGATCCCGCAACGAGACTGCTCATGCGAAGGAATTGGCGGCGCGGCATGGCCGCGGAGCAGTCGCTGCCATGGCATGGAAATGATTGATTCATAATGACTCGGTTGTTTTTATGATTCGTTCCCCTTGGGGCAGCTTGGATTGTGGGGTGTTCAGAGACGGAACACCACAGATACGACTGCCATAATAGGCCAGCCAGCAAAGAAACATCATGATCCAAAGTCCAACAGCATGTTTGAGTCCCGATCGGTACACCAGACGTGCTACAAAACTGGATATGAGTGCAAAAATGAGAATATGAAAAAAACCCTGGAGCGACGAGGCCAGTCCCTTGCGGGTGGGAAATAAATCCAGGCTCTGAATCGTAATGATGGGGGCGATGAGTGCGAAACCAAAGGTATAAACGGTCAAAACCAATGGAGCCCAGGGAACACGTTGTACGAACCACATATTGCTTGCGATACTCAACGTAGCCCCCAGCGCCATCAGCAGAAATCCGACTGTGACCATTTTTGAAGGTGCTATGCGGGCAGCCGTCCTGCCACTCACGGCCGAACCGATGACCACTCCCGATATCATGGGTATAAACAACCAGCCAAATTGTGTCTCAGACAAGCCTAATATATTGAGAACAACATCCGGAGCCGTTGCGACATAAAGCAAAAAACCACCGCTTCCGAATCCAAGAGCGAGAGACAACAGCAGAAATGGAAGGTTGCAGACCGTTTCACCATATGAACGGAGCAAACGTGCTGGGTGAAATGACTGCCTCAAGTGTAAAGGCAGGCTCTCAGGAAGTGCAATTTTGCAGGCAACCCACAACAAGGCTCCCAATAGGCCAAGAAATATGAACGGCCCCCTCCAGCCGAACCAGACATGCAGCCAGCCGCCAATGATGGGTGCTGCGACAGGCCCTACACTGCTCATCATGGCCACCTCCGCCATGGATTTCTGGGCTTGTGCACCCTCGAAACAGTCGCGGATCACTGCTCGCCCCACAATCATTCCGGTCCCCGCGGCCAACCCTTGGATCACGCGCAGGCCCAGTAAACAGTTAAAATTGGGCGCTGCTATGCAGGCCAGTGCGCTTACGGAATAGATGCCCAGCGACACCAGAATCACCTTGCGACGGCCAAATGAGTCCGAGAGAGTGCCGTGGAATAGGTTCATTCCAGCCAAGGCAACCAGATAGAAGGTTAGTGTGGATTGTATTTGAATTTCTTCGACGCCAAAATGGGCTGCCAGCGCAGGGAAGGAAGGGAAATAGGTGTCCGTGGAAAATGGTCCCAGGGCTGATAATGCTGCAATAATAACAGCGATGTTGCCTGTTTTCGGATGCATGATTTGATCGAGAGAATCGGATGAAAGGCCATGCGGGCATGGCTGCTTTGCATTAATCAGTGTCAGGAGAGCCCTTCTCCAACCGCTGGTCCCGAGGGATACAGTTCCAAACTCATGCACGTCCGAAAACATCTGTATTCGGCCACTCGTGAAGTGTTGGCTGGCTTTATGGCCAACGTCCATTCCTTGAACGTTTTGTCATCACAAGCCCGTACTGTACACCGATTCCAATCCATCTAGCCGTTCAGCTTAAGGCTTGACCATGCAGTGTCAAGAAACGCAGTAAAACCGGGCAGGCAAAGTGTCAAAAATTGCGCCTGAAGTCGAAATGTGCGATATAATGGGGTGTTGATAACAGCTGCATTATTTATGGCACAATGCGACGGCAACCAGGAAGAATGAGGGAATCCATGAGGCGAATCCTTCTTTATTCTGCCCTGGCAATTGCATTCGTTGCCATCGTCGCATGGTTGGTGTTGGGGGCTAACCGAGGATGGACCCGTACGAGTGTCGCCATAAGAACCATGGATGAAGTAACTGGAATTGAGGGCATTGAATACCGTCATCAATTTGTCCCCGGCATGGAACTGCTGGGCGGTGTCCTGTTGGGATGTGCATGCCTGGCAGCATCAGCCTTTTTATATCGCAAACCTGATCACCCAATAAATTAACGTTATGAACAATACACTGTTTCCCTTGATGGTACTTGCCATGGTGACCAATGCTGCCTTGGCCGAACCGCAGACCTTTGATTTTAAGGATCCAAAAAACGTTAACAATGCCGTATTCAAACTGGATGCACCACTCGAGGCGGTTCAGGGCAGTGCCAATGGCATATCGGGTACGGTCGTTTTCGATCCGAAACAGCCAGCATCGACAAAAGGCAGCCTCACTGTCACCGCAGTGTCCTTGCACGTCCCAAATCCGATGATGAAAGAACACCTCCACGGTGCCCAATGGCTGGATGTGGCGAAGTATCCGAGCATCACGTTCGAGACGAAGGAATTGAAGAATATTAAAGTATTCGGTGAAAACACAACTGCGGATGTTGTGGGAATGCTCACGATTAAGGGCATCCCCAGGGAGATCACTGCTCCAGTCAGGTTTACGTATCTCAAGGACAAGCTTGGTCAGCGTGTGCCCAACATGAATGGAGACCTTTTGGTGATTCGCTCCACTTTTACGATCAAACGCAGCGATTACGGCATTAATCCATCAGCTCCCACGGACAAGGTTGCTGACGAGATTGAAATCACGTTGAGTGTCGCAGGCGCCGCTCCGCGGTGAAACATCCCGTCTCAAAACAAGCAGGAATTCCATGGCGCGTCCGCCTCACAGACCTCAGGGAATCAGCGACTCCAGTGGGCAGAGGACCTGTATTCGTTCATGATCGAACAGAGTTCTTTTGCTTCCTCATCCTGCGGGTTGGAGATTAAACGATGGTTGAGGCGCAACATCTCCATTTCGGTCGCGTCTTCCTGTTCGGCCACATAATAAATGGGTTTTCCACGGTCCCCGTAAATGGCATAGCAACTCCACTTCATCAAAAAGGGCTCACCATTTTTACGATAGTTCCATGTCTGTCCTTGGAATACTTCTCGATTTTGGAGCTTGGTTTTCAGGGTGCGTAAAACCGCTCGATCACTATGTTTGCCCTGAAGTATGCGGGGTGTTTTACCGCGAATGTCTTCCCGATCATAACCGGTCATTTTCATCCAGGCGCGATTGACATAAATTATCCGCGGGCCCGCAGGTCCTTCCAGTGTAACATCTGTGACCATGATCCCGCGCTGCAAATTCTCCACCACGATCAACCAATCGAATTTCAATTGCATAGGCTACGTTCGGTCTGGCCACTTGTTTATCATGGTGCGTGTTTGTTTCGGGCGCACCGTTACACACAATGTCTCACACGCTGGTCAAGA
Source organism: uncultured Verrucomicrobiota bacterium (assembly GCA_964538065.1). Classification (GTDB taxonomy): domain Bacteria; phylum Verrucomicrobiota; class Verrucomicrobiia; order Limisphaerales; family UBA1319. The sequence continues at coordinate 36,219 of CAZIDG010000025.1, read as the reverse complement.
GTCAAATAACGTAGGGGGCTCGTAATACCTCGCATGCGATGCATGGCATCACGAGCATAAGAATACACACGGCTTTTTCAATAAAGCCAACTTGCCGATGATCCCCCGATTGGCGGGGTACGGCATGGAGGGAATAATTACCGACCTGCCAGCACATCAAGACCGGCCCGGGAAACTTTGACATCGTCTTCACCACTGGCTCCGCTAAATGCGGCAACCAGGGCTCCGCCCTCGGTTTTCAAAAGTAATCCGCCAGGCCAGCCAAACTCGCCACTCATGGGAGGACGCACGCCACTGCCGCTGTTTTTGTAGGTATCAGCCATTTCTGAGGCTTTGGAATAGGCAATGGCTACCAGATTTGCTCCCGGATTGTCTTTTGAGGGCACTTCTTTGGATTTGCCAAGGACAAGCATTTTTGATGACCAGGATTGGACTGGCTCTCCTTCCAGACAGGCCACTACTGCAACGCCTTGAACATGGAGTTCCTCTGCGCGTTTTTTCATGGCCTGCAAGGCTTTGTTGGCCGTTGTCTCGAAGGTTGTGGCAGCATTTTTGATGCTCTCGCTGGTCGGCTTTTGATCGGTGATCGATGCGCCATTTCCGGGAGCGTTTTGAGCAGTCGCAATGACGGCCTCTAGTAAAAGTGCCAACAGTGGCATCGTGATCCATTGTTTCATATCAAGGTTGGATTTAATCGGCATGGTTTGTGGAATATTTACATGACCAAAGCAGGGCATCGTCGATGAATATGTGGGTTACCGTCCTGAAAAAGACGGTGTGTATTGTGCCTCTCCGCCAGGGAAAACACGTTCATGTTTCCAGTGGTCATGCTGAACGAGATAATGGCAAGAAAATGCCATGATGCGCAATCAAAGAGTGTCCATGATAGTAGGCCCATGGGGTACACCTGATCATTTGAGCGCCTGATGCCCCATGGGTTTCCAATCGTGGTCGAAGGAACCGGCCACCTGCACTTGGAGATGGCTGCCGGTTATTCGTATCGGAGGGCTTCGATGGGATCCAATCGTGCCGCCTTTCGGGCCGGATAAAAACCAAAAAAGACCCCGATGAAAGCACTGAAGGCGAAGGCCAGCAAAATGGAATCGGGTGAGACCAGTGTAGTCCATCCAAAATTGGCAGAGACAGCACGGGCACCGCCAACCCCCAGGCCAATTCCGATCAAGCCGCCGGCAAGACTGAGGGTCACGGCTTCGATGAGAAATTGACTCAGAATGTCGCGATTTCGTGCTCCGACTGCCATGCGCAGGCCGATTTCGCGAGTTCGTTCGGTGACGCTGACCAACATGATGTTCATGATCCCAATCCCTCCGACCAGGAGGGAAACCCCCGCAATGGAACCGAGAAGAACGGTCATGACTTTGGAAGTGGATGTTGCCATTTCAGCAATTTCCTGCTGGGTGCGTACAATAAAGTCATCGTCCTTTCCGATGCCGATCCGATGTCGTTGACGAAGCAGATCGGTAATCTGGCTCTGGGCATCGGTGAGGAGTTCCGGACTGGTCGCCTGAACCAGAAAGGAACGAAAGGCTGTGCCGCCTGATAAACGTACCATGGCGCTTGTATAGGGAATGAGAACGATGTCGTCCTGGTCGTTTCCCATCATGTTCATCCCTTTTGCGGTCAGCACGCCCACGACGACGTATGGGGCATTTTTAATGCGCATGACCTGACCGACTGCATCAGCGTCACCAAAGAGCGACTTCGCAGTGGTTTGACCAATGAGTGCGACCTTGCCAGCATTACGGACGTCACTTTCCGTGAAATTCGCCCCCTGGGCCACAGGCCAGGCTCGGATATCGACGTAATCTTCACTAACGCCCTGAACCTGGACGTTGTTGTTTTGGTTGCCGACGGCGACTTGGGCAAAAGACCGTACTTCCGGGCTCACCCCGGAAATGTTTGAAACCTCCCGCCGCAAGGCGGCAAAGTCCTCCTTGGTAAGCGATGGCGCACTCCCAAATCCCATCGAAAAACCGCCCCTGCTGACATTGCCGGAAAGGATCAAAATCACATTTTGACCCATGGAGGCGATCTGGGCTTCGACCTGCGCTTTGGCACCATTTCCTATGCTGACCATTGCGATGACTGATCCAACACCAATAATAATGCCGAGCATGGTCAGCAGAGTGCGAAGCAGGTTCCGCCGCAAGGCCCGGACAGACATTTTGAAGGTAGCAAATAGAATCATGGCGCTAAATGGATGGCTTGTTGTTCCCGTTTTATCTTTTCCAATTCCACACTGGCGCTAAGCCTGTTGTGAACCGGTTGATCGCTGATGATGCGTCCATCACGCATTACAACCTGGCGAAGACAGTAACTGGCGATATCCAGTTCGTGAGTGACCATGATGATGGTCATGCCTTGCCGGTTGAGATCTTGAAAGATGCCCATGATTTCGATGCTCGTGTGGGTGTCCAGATTTCCGGTGGGCTCATCTGCCAGGAGCAGTTTGGGCTCGTTAACCAGAGCGCGTGCAATCGCGACACGTTGCTGCTGGCCACCTGAAAGCTGGCTGGGATGGTGATGAATTCGTTCGGCAAGTCCCACAAGGTTTAGTGCCTTGGTGGCGCGCCCCCGCTGTTCCTGGCTGTTGTGGCCGGGGCGGGCGTACAACATGGGCAACTCCACGTTTTCAATGGCCGTTGTGCGCGAAAGCAGGTTGAAACCTTGAAACACGAAGCCGATTTTCTGATTGCGCAGATCAGCCAGGGAGTCCCGGTCCAGCGTGCCAATATCCACCCCATCCAGCAGATACTTTCCGCCAGTGGGGCGATCAAGACACCCAAGGGTGTTCATGAGGGTGGATTTTCCAGAACCGCTGGCTCCCATGATGGCAACGAATTCTCCAGGCATGACCTCCATGGAAATACCGCGCACAGCATGGACTTCGAATTCGCCAGTCTGATAGGTCTTGGAATAATTTTCCAGTTTTACGACCGCTTGCATATAACCTGGACGTATTGAATCAGCGAGGACGCTGCGGAGCGAACGGGCTGGTGCCTGTTTGGGTGGTCGTGCTCTTAAGAGTGGATTGATTGATGCCCGTGACTAACACATCGCCTTCATTCAATCCTTCCAACACTTCGGTATAGGAATTATCGCTGATACCAGTCTTGATCGAGACGGGTTTCAAGATGCCTTTCGGATTGAAGGAGTTGGTTTCCAGCAAATACACCGTGCGTGTCAAAGGAGCATCAGGATTGCCCCCATCCATTCCATGACTGCCTGGGCCGGAAGCCTCTCCCGAACGAGATCGTCGGGCGGCACGCATGCGTTCACGTTCCTCGGGTGTCATGCTCTCCATGCGTTTACGACGCTCTTCAGGACTCAGTTGGGCGAAGTCAGATTGTGACCCAGAACTCCGGACATCAGCCGCTGTCGCACTGGCAACAGCAGAGGGAGCCTTGCCGGCTGTACCTGTTGAGGCGGCGTTATTTGTATTACCTGAGAGGGCGCTGGATTCGGGCGGACGGAAGCGAAGTGCAGAATTGGGAATCCGCAAGGCTCCTTTCTTCTGTGCAGTGATGATGGAGGCACTGGCGGTCATGCCAGGACGCAATTTAAGGTCATCATTGCTCACTTCGACGATGGAGACGTAATTCACCACGTTCTGGTTTGTGATCGCCGCATACCGCACTTGCGTGACTTTCCCACGGAACTGGCGATTCGGATACGCATCGACAGTGAACTGGACTGGCTGACCTTCCGAAACACCACCTACATCAGCTTCTGAAATGGCAGCTTCGATGCGCATCTGGCGCAAGTCGTTGGCAATGTTGAAGAGGGTGGGGGTATTGAAGCTCGCAGCAACCGTCTGCCCCGCATCCACAGCTCTTGAAATCACGACTCCGTCGATGGGGGAATAAATGGTGGTGCGTTCAAGGTTCACCTTGGCGTTGTTGACCGATGCCTCGCGCATTTTGACTGTGGCTTGGGCTTGGTGAAGCTCCACTTCGGTGGTTTCAAAATCCGACTGTGAAATGAGGTCGTTTGCACGTAATTCCTTGGCGCGCTTGTAGTTCAATTGAGCATGTTCCAAGGTTGCCATGGTGCTGGCCAGTTCGGCTTCAGCTTGCGTGAGGTTTTGCTTGTATGTGGAGGGGTCAATTTGCGCCAAAACCTGGCCGTTGGTGACAGTTGAATTGAAGTCCACGTTGATGTCCACGATGATGCCGGAGACTTGGCTCCCCACGGTGACACTCTTGACAGGGCTGAGTTGCCCATTAGCGGTTACCGTTTGGGTTATGTCACCCCGGCTAACGGGGACATTCTTGTATTCAACGGTGGTTGTTTTGGATTTGCCGCTGTACCATTTCCATCCAACGTATGCACAGACTACCAAGGCCAACAATACGCTCCATTTGAGCAGGCCACTTTTACGTTTCGCTGTCATAAATATCTCTAAATAAAGTGTTACGGGTGTCCCGGCTGGGACTTTATCCCTCAAAAAACAATACGGTTTCGAGGGGTGTTAAATCGTGAATTCCATTGCCACTGGTTTGTGTTTGTTCGACTGCAAACCGAATGATGTATCAGTGAGGTGGCGGCTCATCATGTGGCGGTGGTCCCATATCGTGTCGTCCTCTACCATCCGGTGGCGGACCTTTATCACCAGGGGCGTGTTTGCCAGACATGGGAGGATTCTCATGCTCTCGTTCCATCTCGTCCAAGATTCTAAGTTGTTCAGGATTAAGGTATTGGCGGATTAGTTGATTCTCGTTCTTAATTTCGGCAACCACATTGGAAAAGACGCTTGCATGCATGTCGTGGATACGCTGCACGGTTGCCACGACAACAGTTTGGATCTGGCTGATTTGTGTCTCGGTCAGAGTTAGGCGCGTTTTATATCGATTCATGGCATGAGCAACCATGTCGTTTTGAGCAGGAGGGCGCATGAAACGTGCATGACTGAGACGATAGCCCCCAATGGCACCGCAGAGTATTCCGGCGAGAAAGAAGAGCAGAAAATAAACAAAAAACTTCCACTGATTAGAGATATTCATTCGACAAGAGAAAGTTGCACAGCAGCGTTCAGGCCCGTGTATTCCAAGGCACTGCGATTTTTTAAAGCCTGGTAATTCACAGAAACCACAATCACAACGACGGCACAAGTGGCTGCAAGCAGGCGCCTCATGAGGGGGGCGACCGATTGCCATTCGTCGGTTTTAACCGTGTTTCTCCATTCGGCCAGCACGCGAGTGCTCAAGCCAAAGGGGAGTTCATCAGATTGAGACGACGGCGCCTGTCGCGCATTGCGCAAGAGGCGATCCAATTGGGATTCTTGCGGTTTCATGTTTTGCGTTCTTTCTGAATTTTAGCCAAATCTGCCTTCATTTTCAACCGGGCTCGAAAAGCTCGGATTTTAATCCGCGCTGTACTCCATCCCGTCAGGACCTTAAGTTCATCCACGCTGCGTCCTTCAAGGTACATCTGACTGACGACGAACCGGTCTTCGGGCTTCAAACGTTCCAACAGCAAATCAACGACTTCACGCGACGCATAGGCCTGGCTCGAATCGAGCTCCCCTTCATTTGCTGCAAGTGCATCTATAACGGCCACTTCTTCTTCCGACATATCGGCTTGGCGGAGTTCAGGTCGCGCCTTCTCGTGCTTCAACTCGTTCAGACAGGTATTGACTGCGATCCGTGAAACCCAATGTTCAAATGGTGCTTCACTTTTGTATTGATCCAGTTTGGTAAATACACGCAGGTAAATTACTTGTGCGAGATCCTCCTCGCTAACTCGGCGAGGGAGATGAGAGCGCACAATCTTCAATACCAAGGGGTGGAGATGCCGCATCAACTCCGTGGCGGCTTCATCATCCTTCTGGCGCACCCGCGTCAGACACCTCTGTAGGTCAAATTCTGGCTCCACCTGAACTATCATCGTCCTACTACATTTAAAGACACCAGTAGGACAATGTGGTTACATCATTTCACAAAAACCAGCACTTGGAAACATGGAATGCAAATAATTAACGTAATATCCTTATAATAAATGAATAAGACGTTGATTGAGAGTGTAACGACCATTGACTTTCTGACGATTCAAAGGATGAATCACGGAACAATATTTGATGTGAAGGTCCACAAGAGAGTCACACAAAAACAAACTTCGAGCCGTCCACACCATTGCAGGGATTATGGCACCAATCGACATTGTGCGGAAATGGCAACGAAGTTAGGAGGTGGGTTTTAAGCGGTAACGATATAGCTACTCGGCCTCTTACCCCCCTGGCTGCTTATGGGGGATTACGTCAGGTACGGTTGGTATTCAGGCACAATCTGCTTCAACATTTGTTTGAGTTGATTGGATTCTGATCGATGAAGCTCCGCCATGAGCGCCTTAAGCTGCAGGTGAAGCTTATTCCAGTCCTGGGGCTGGTTCACAAAGCGTTTGATTTGGCCATGTGAGGTCGGGGTATAATTTTCCCCCTGATAACTCAGTTCCTCAAACAGCTTTTCTCCAGGGCGTAAACCGGTGAATTCGATATCGATATCCTCATAGGGTTTGAGGCCAGAGAGTTCAATCATTTGACGGGCCAGATCCACGATTTTTACGGGTTGGCCCATATCGAGGACAAATATTTCGCCTCCTTCACCCTGAGTGGCGCTTTGAAGCACCAAGCCTGCCGCTTCAGGGATGGTCATGAAATAGCGTGTAACGTCTGGATGGGTGACTCTCACAGGTCCTCCCGCTGCGATCTGCTTGCGAAAGATGGGGATGACACTGCCTGAGGAGCCCAGGACGTTGCCAAAGCGCACGGAAATAAAGCGCGTTTGACCGCGTTGACTGGCTTGAAGGGATTGCAAAAGCACCTCTGCCAGCCTTTTGCTGACACCCATGACATTGGTGGGATTGATCGCCTTGTCGGTGGAGATAAACACAAAGCGTTCCACACCAAATTCGAGCGCAAGTTCGGCCAGAAGGAGTGTTCCCCAGGAATTGTTCTTAATGGCTTCGCTTGGTTGACTTTCCATCATGGGGACGTGTTTGTGCGCAGCTGCATGAAAGATGATTTCAGGTTTGAAGCGCAGCATGATGTACCGCAGGCGGGCCTCGTCCAGGATGTCAGCCACGAGGGACAGGATGACACCACCATGACCTGACTCAATCATTTCCTGTTCTATTTGGAAGATATGGGGCTCGGATTGTTCCACCATGAGCAATCGCAGTGGGTGATAAGATGCCAACTGGCGGCAAAGTTCACTACCAATGCTTCCTCCGGCACCGGTGACCATAACCACCCTGTCTTTGACCAGGGATCGGATGTTATTTGTCTCCAATTTGACCGGTTCACGGCCGAGGAGATCCTGGATGTCGACATTACGTAATTGGCTGACCCGGATCTGGCCGGTGGCAAGCTGGTCAAGGGATGGGACGGTTTCAAATCTTAACCGTGTTTGTTGGAGCAATTTGACCAGTTCAGCAATGCGCTTGGCGGGGGCGGAGGGCATGGCAATGATCACCTCGTCCAGATTCAGACTCACACGACGGTTGAGGAGCATCTCTGGCGGTCCGAGAACCGGGATGTTGTGCACACGCGAATTCCATTTGTCGTTGTCATCGTCAAAAAAGGCCAGCGGATGGAGGCCCAGCCCTCGTTTGATTGAGAGCTCCCTGGCCAGTTTAGCGCCCGCATCGCCAGCACCAACAATACCAACCCGGCGAACGACATGTTTGCCGGTACCATTCTGGTGAAGGTGTCTCTCGCGGAATAAACGCAGACCAAGACGGATGGAACAGATGGCCACGAAACTTAACAGAAACTCAATGATGATGACTCCTCTGGGCGGCATGAATTCGCTCGCCAAAAAGAGCCGGGCCAGCGAGATGATTACACTCGTAAAACCGATTGAATACAAAACCTGCATGAGGTCGGGCGTGCTGAAGAAGCTCAACAGGCCTGCATATTGACGGAAGCCATAGAGAGCCAGGAGACGCAGCGGGACAATCCATACGGCTGCCTTGAGAAAGTTGGCCAGATACTCCGGAGGCACATCAAAATCGAAACGAAACATGTAAGCCAGCCACAAGGTGCAGATCAGAGTGACCCCATACACGAATACCAAGAGGCCAGTCCTCGATGGCCCGGTCATGTTAAAGATATTCATCGGATAATGATGATCCCATTCCCAATATAACCTCATCTTTCCAATTAGCAAAAATGGGTCTGCAAGTAGCGTCAAAAGTGCTTCGGCAACTTGCAATCTGTTTAAGATGAATTAGGTTCTCTCGGGTTGTTAATAAGGATTTGTGAGGTTGTAAACAAACGTGAAGCCGTGGGCAGGTTGTGCTGAAAGCCAGTGCATATGTTTCTGACCACAATGGAGGTCAGAACATCAAATTAAACGGGTTAATGGTCAAGGCTCCAGGCGCAACCTCCCCCGACGGATACGTGACAACAACACGGGTTGGATGTTCCCACCTCACGCAGTCACTGGTTGACGGTTCCTATGCCGAGTTGTTATCCAATGACCCCTTTGCAGCGTGGGATTCTGTTTGAGACGCTTCTGGATGGGACGCGAAAGTGTACTTCTGCAAGCTTGGCGGCAGTGTTTCAAGGCACATGGAAGCCCGCACTTTGGCGACAGACATGGGATGTTCTGACTCTCCGTCACGAAATGCTCAGGACTGAGGTGGTGTGGGAAGGGGTACCTGTTCCAGAATGGCGCATCCGCCCGGTTGGCAGTGCATTATGGCGGGAGTACGATTGGAGCAACCTCGATGCGTGCGAACGAGCGGAACGATGGCAGGCCCTGATAAGCAGCAGTGAATATCCTTCCATTTCACAAGATCGCGGTGCCCATGTTCCTACCATGGTGCTGACCTGGCTGGTTTGTTCGGCGTCTGAATTCCGCTTGGTTTTCCATTTTTCCCCAATTCTACTAGATCATCCATCGTGCCTGGCATTGTTGAGAGAGGCGTGCCTATTGTACGCTGCAATTGCAGGCGGGGCGGCCATTCCTGAAATGGAACACGTTGATTATGGCTCATTTGCCCGGTGGCAAACTGAAGGAGATGGCGTGGCTTCACGTGAATACTGGGACGCATATGCGCGGCGCTTTGAGAGTGGTACGGCGTTGAATCTGCCCAGTGAGAAACTATCACAAGGGGGAAGACAACAGATCTGTGTGGAAATTCCACAGGCAGGGTGCGAAGAAAAGGCATGCGATTGGCATGTGTTGGCTCATGCAGCCTGGGCCTTGCTTTTGCATCGATACACCCGGGAGGATCAGGTTGTGTTTGGATCCTGGCGCAATGGACGATTCAACAATACTGCAGGGCCATCGAAACCATGCATTGGCCTATTGGGGAATGTGGTCCCAGACTGTCAAACGATCGATCCGTCCATGCCCGTAAACCAATACCTGCAACAGGTGGAAAACGATTACCGTTCCGGATGTTCGCATGATCGTGCGGCCTGGCAGGATACTGGACGAGGCCGTCAGTTGGCTGGACGACATTTTAACTTTGACACTGTGTTGTCGGTGGAAGATGCAGAAGAAAGCACTTGGTTAAATCGAACATATGGGGGGGTGAAGGTTCTTCAATACGAGACATGCTTTGGCTGGCCCTTTTCCTTGATGGTGATGGTATCCTGTGGAAGCCAACACACAGTTCGAGCGAGTTATGATTCCAGCCGGCATGATCGATCGGCTGTGGAGCGCCTTCTCGGCCACTTTGTTGCGTTGATCGTTGAACTGGTCAGACGCCCGCTGGCGGCATTGGGTGAGCTGGATATGGTGAATTGCGAGGAATCCCAGGTTTTGTTGAAAACCTGGAACCCAAAGCCGCTCCAGAATTACGACGTCGCCTGCCTGCATGATTTGTTTGGCCAACAGGTGGTACGAACACCACAAGCAACGGCTATAACCAGCGGAACTGAGCGATGGACATATGAGGAGTTGGACAGGCGATCCAATCAAGTGGCCCATTATTTGAGGGAGCTGGGTGTGGGGCCGGAGGTGTTGGTTGGCGTATGTTTGAAACGTACGGCCTGGCTGCCCGCAGCCATTCTGGCTATCCTGAAGGCGGGGGGGGCATATGTGCCGATGGATCCGTCCTATCCAGCGGACCGCCGTGCCTATATCTTGAATGATTCCCACGCGGCTGTTCTCCTGGTTGATCGCGAAAACGTTGCTCAGGTGTCCGAGACGGCACCGCAGGTGGTGGTGTTGGACGAAATCGTTGATCAACTGGCTCAGCAACCCATTGTTCCACCCCTTCCGGCCACGCGTCCTGACCATCTTGCCTACGTCATATATACCTCCGGTTCGACCGGGCGGCCTAAAGGGGTGATGGTCGAGCATCGTCATGTCGTGCGGCTCATGCGCGCGACAGAGGCCTGGTATCATTTTGATGAGAAGGATGTATGGACGCTGTTCCACTCCTCCGCATTTGATTTTTCTGTGTGGGAGATGTGGGGGGCTCTATTATATGGGGGGCGGCTGGTCGTCGTGCCATTTGAGATTACGCGGACACCGGAGGCCTTTGTTGATCTGTTAAGTCGTGAGAAAGTCACCGTCCTGAATCAAACACCGTCTGCCTTCAACCAATGGGCCCATGCCGAAGCCATTTCCCGAAGGAACCTGGCATTGCGGTACATCATATTCGGCGGGGAGGCGTTGGAACTCTATGGTTTACGTTCATGGTTCGAATCCCATGGGGATGTGACTCCGCTGCTCGTGAATATGTACGGCATTACTGAGACGACCGTCCATGTGACCTTTCGTCCCATCCGTAAATCGGATGTGCAATTGAAGGCCAAAAGCGTTGTAGGCGTACCCTTGCCGGATTTGCGTGTTTACCTGTTGGACCGAGCCATGCGTCCTGTACCCATCGGTGTTCCTGGCGAAATATGCGTGGGTGGGGCAGGGGTGGCGCGGGGATATTTAAACAGGCGCGAACTGACTGCGGAGAAGTTTGTGGCGGATCCCTATAGTCCTTTGCCAAACGCTCGCATGTATCGGAGTGGAGATCTGGCCCGATTTTGGCCGAATGGCGAAATGGAGTACCTGGGACGGTTGGATTACCAGGTCAAGATTCGCGGATTCCGAGTGGAGTTGGGGGAAATTGAGTCTGTTTTGGCCCGCCATCCGGACATCCATTCACCTCTGGTGCTTTTACATGGTCATGATGGTGAGCAACGTTTGGTGGCCTACATGGTGAGTCGCAGACCATCACCACCATCCATTGCTGATTTGCGGCGATTCATGAGCCAGAAGCTGCCGGATTACATGCTGCCGTCGGCTTTCGTATTCCTCGATAACATCCCCTTGACCGCCAACGGCAAGGTGGACAAAAAAGCCTTGCCTATGCCGTCGGACAATCGTCCCGATTTGGGAAACGGCATGGTCCCCCCCAGAACTTCCATGGAAATTTCACTGGCAACACTATGGCAGGAGGTTCTTGGAGTCAGAAATCCGGGCGTGTTCGACAACTTTTTCGATCTCGGGGGAAATTCATTTTCGTTGGCACAAGTGCATGCACGATTACAGGCGGATCTTGGCTGCGACTTGTCCATTACGGCACTCTTTCAATATCCCACTATAGCTTCGCTTGCTGCCTATCTGGAAGATGGTGGCAATGGAACCCCCTGTTGGGCTGGACGCGTAAAAGAGCGCACGCTTCGACAACAACAGTCCGCGATTCGTTTTAAAAGGGTGAATATTCTTAAATCCTGATCCCAAGGCGTATGTCAGATACATCCATTAACAACCCCAGCGAGGGCATTGCCATTATCGGCATGGCGGGTCGTTTTCCAGGCGCGGATGGTATTGACGCGTTTTGGCGCAATCTTAAACAGGGAGTCGAGTCGATCACCCGTTTTGCGGATGCAGAACTGGAAGTCAATGGCCCTGAAACACGCGATCCAAACTACGTTAAAGCCCGGGGGGTATTGGATAACGTAGACATGTTCGATGCCGCCTTTTTCGGTTTGACTCCCAAGGAGGCTGCGCAGACGGATCCCCAACACCGCCTGTTCCTTGAGTGCGCGTGGGAAGCTTTTGAACATGGAGGTTATGATTCCGAAAGATATTCCGGCTCAGTAGGAGTATTTGCCGGTTGCAGCATGAATACCTATCTGCTGGCAAATCTATGCCAGGATCGCGCGTTCATTGAGGGGATCCTGCCATATCATCAGATAGGTGCTCAAGCGGCGCTTTTGGGGAATGACAAGGATTTCCTGGCAACACGTGTGTCTTACAAGTTGAATCTGAGAGGGCCGAGCATGGTGGTTCAAAGCGCGTGTTCAACCTCCCTGGTTGCGATATGTCAGGCATGCCAGAGTCTGATGAATTTCCAATGTGACATGGCGCTGGCAGGCGGGGTGTCGATATCCTTTCCTCAACGCCGTGGCTATTTATATCAGGAGGGGGGGCTGGCTTCGAAGGACGGACATTGCCGTGCCTTCGATGCCATGGCAGAGGGAACAATCTTCGGCGGCGGGGTGGGGGTTGTTTTGCTGAAGAGGTTATCAGAAGCCATATTGGACGGCGACCATATCCATGCGGTGATCAAAGGCTTTGCACTGAACAATGACGGGGCGGCAAAGGTAAGCTACATGGCGCCCAGCATTGACGGACAAGCTGAGGTGATTGCATCCGCACAGGCCCAGGCTGGCATATCCGCTGATACCATTTCATATGTTGAGACCCATGGCACAGGAACACCGTTGGGTGATCCTATCGAAATCGCCGGACTGACCAAGGCCTTTAGGCTGGGCACCGACAGAAATGGGTTTTGTGCGATTGGATCCGTGAAAACCAACGTCGGCCATCTGGAATCGGCCGCAGGTGTTGCAGGACTCATCAAGACGGTGCTGGCGCTCCAAAATCGGCAACTTCCCCCAAGTCTCCATTATGCAACCCCCAACCCCGCCATCGATTTTTCTCACACGCCTTTTTATGTGAATTCATGTCTTTCAGAGTGGAAACAGAATGGCCATCCTTTGCGGGCAGGTGTGAGTTCGTTTGGCGTAGGGGGGACAAATGCGCATGTCGTTTTGGAAGAAGCCCCCATTTCCAAGGGCGACGCCTCACACCGTGAGGCGCAGATTCTCATTCTATCGGCACGGTCCGAGGGAGCATTGGAGGCGCAGACGGAGAGGCTTTCAGCGTTTCTGAAGGAGAACAATTCTGTGCCCATTGCCGATCTGGCTTACACGCTGCAGGTGGGGCGTCGGCAATTCAACCACCGCAGAATCTTGACGGCCAATTCTCCTGCCGATGCCGTGGAACAATTGGAGAAACGTGACCCGAAAAGGTTCCAAACAAGCCATGCGGAGCGCCGGGATCCTCCGGTGGTATTCATGTTTCCCGGTCAGGGTGCACAGACTGTCAACATGGGGAGGGCATTGTACGAGTGTGAACCTGTATTTCGATCAGTTTTGGATGAATGTTGCACAGTACTTCAGCATGATTTGGGTCTGGACTTGCGCCAGATTTTGTATCCCCCAACCGGGGAGCAGACTGCTGCGTTGCATAAGCTCACAGAGACATGGATCACCCAACCAGCCTTGTTTGTTGTTGAGTATGCGCTGGCACGGTTGTGGATGTCATGGGGTGTCAAACCTGCCGCCATGATCGGGCACAGTGTGGGGGAATATGTTGCCGCTACACTTTCAGGTGTGTTTGAGTTGACGGATGGTCTTCACCTGCTGGCTGCAAGAGCTCGCATGATGCAAGACCTGCCGGGTGGCTCCATGCTCGCAATTCGTGCCCCGGAAGCCGATGTTCTGCCATTGCTTGGAGATGAGCTTTCGCTGGCAGCAGTCAACGCGCCTTCTTCCTGCGTGGTTTCCGGACCATCGCCCGCAATCCTGAATCTCCAGGCCCGTTTGAAGGAACACGGGGTGGCCGCACGAACGCTTGCAACCTCTCATGCCTTCCACTCGTCCATGATGGACACATTGTGCGAGCCATTTACAGCTTTGGTGGCCCGCACAGTACGAGGTGTTCCGCGAATACCATATATCGCGAATGCCACTTCCCAATGGATGACAGCAGAGGATGCCGGAGATGCGACTTATTGGTTCAATCATTTGAGAAGGCCAGTAAGGTTTGCGGATGGATTGGTGGAATTGGCAAAAGACCCCAATAGGATTTTGCTCGAAGTGGGACCAGGCCAAACCCTTGCCACCCTGGCGCGTCAAAATCCCTCACGTCCGAAGGAGCAAATCGTCGTGAGTTCAATGCCATCTTCTGGTGATGACGGTGAGGTTGGTGCGATGTTGTCGGCGTTGGGTCAGTTGTGGCTGGGGGGAGTCACCGTGGATTGGCCGGAGTTGTACCATGGTGAAAAAAGGCTTCGTCTTCCGTTGCCAACCTATCCTTTTGAGAGAAAACGCTTTTGGGTCGAGGCTCCCAAGAGTGGCACATCGGTCGCTCTTCCTGATATGAACGAAACCCCTGCCAGACAGTCCAGCACTCCTAGTGTATCTGAACCCGTTGTGTCAACTGCTGCAGCAAGCTTGGGGCCTGTTGCGGAGTCAACACGGAAGGAACGTGTTTTGGGGAAAATAAAATCCATTTTCCAGGAGGTTTCAGGATCGGATCAGTCCCAGGTCGATCCCTCGGTGTCCTTCCTTGAGCTTGGGTATGATTCCCTTTTCCTTACCCAAACGAGTCAGGCGCTCCAAAGCCAGTTGGGGGTTAAAATAACCTTCAGACAGATGCTTGAAGATGTTTCAACTTATACCGCCTTGACCGACTATATTCTCGAAAAGCTGCCTCCAGATGCATTTGCTCCCGAATCGCAACCAGCCAAAAAGGAGCCTGAGATTCTCACGAGGGATGCGGAAAAGGGGATCGCCAGCATGGCATCTGGCAACGATGTGAGTCGGGGCAGTGTGCCGTCGATTCCCTGTTCCCTGCCTGCCGGGCCATCGGGCAATGGTTCGTTGCAGCAGGTCATCCAACAGCAGTTGGACATCATGCGCCAACAATTGGCAATGTTGCAGGGAGGGACGATGGTCCATCTCGCAAGCACGTCTGTTACGCCCGTTGCGGCAAAAACCGTTCCCAAGATTACGGCTGCCCCTATGCAGCCCGTTCACAATTTTGGCCCATTCAAGCCCATTGAAAGGGGGGCGGCTGGTGGCCTGACCGAGCGTCAACAAAAATGCCTCGATGCTCTGGTGGCTCGTTACAATCATCGGACAGCCGAGTCCAAGCGCCTGACCCAGTTGCATCGTCCTCATTTTTGCGATCCAAGGGCGGCTGGCAATTTTCGGCAGTTATGGAAGGAAATGGTCTATCCGATCGTTTCAAAACGTTCGGCTGGGGCGCGGATATGGGATGTGGATGGAAATGAGTATGTGGATGTGACGCTGGGATTTGGAGTGCACTTTTTGGGGCATTCGCCTGAGTTTGTGGTTAAGGCTCTCCAGGAACAGATGCAGATGGGGTTTGAATTGGGGCCGCAATCCCGACTCGCTGGTGAGGTGGCGCAGATGGTGGGCGAAATGACCGGCATGGAGCGCGTTACGTTCTGCAACACCGGTTCGGAGGCTGTTATGGCGGCGATCCGTGTCACACGGACGGTTACAGGCCGGAACAAGTTTGTTTTCTTCAGTGGGGATTATCATGGGATTTTTGATGAAGTGCTTGTGCGTCAGGCCCTGTTGGACGGACAGCCAGGGGCTGCGCCGATTGCACCAGGCATTCCGTCACAGAACCTGGGTAATGTGATTTTATTGGAGTATGGTAATCCGGCGTCTCTGGAAACATTGAAAGGACTGTTGCCCGATGTCGCGGCGGTCATTGTCGAGCCCGTGCAGGCGCGGCATCCCGATCTACAACCCAGGGAATTCCTGCATGAACTGAGGCGAATGACCGAGGCTTCCGGGACAGCGCTGGTTATGGACGAGGTCATCACTGGCTTCCGTGTTCTTCCAGGGGGTGCTCAAGAGTATTTTGGGGTTCAGGCTGATATGGCCACCTATGGGAAAATTGTGGGTGGCGGCATGCCCATTGGCGTGCTGGCTGGCAAACGCAAGTTCATGGATGCGTTGGACGGCGGCATGTGGAATTACGGCGATGCCTCCTATCCGGAGGTCGGTGTCACCTTCTTTGCTGGAACTTTCGTGCGCCATCCACTGGCGATGGCCGCCGCTCATGCAGTCATGCGTTTTCTCAAGCAAAGTGGGCCGTCTTTGCAGGAAAACCTGAATCGCAGGACCGCCTTATTCACGAGTCATATCAACACCTTCTTTGAGGAAAGACGTCTGCCCATGCGGTTGCAGACGTTCAGTTCCCTCTTTTATTACGATTTTCATCCGGATCTGAAATACGCCGGCTTGTTGTTCTATTTCCTGCGGGATCGTGGCGTTCACATCTGGGAAGGTCGGGTTGGCTTCTTTTCGATTGCCCACACGGACGAAGATATTGCCTTTGTCGAAAAGGCATTCCGTGAAAGTGTGCTGGAAATGCAGGAGGGGGGCCTTCTGCCGGAATCCGATGGTGTGCCACCCAACACGGGGACTGCTGGCTCAACGCCTGCCACTGTTCCGTCCAACTCGTCCGCAGTGGCCGGGGGGGGCGCTCAGCCGTCGTCCATGACTGGATCAAAGCAATTGCCCCTGACGGAATCACAAATGGAAATGTGGCTTGCTGCCACCATGAGTCCAGAGGCATCTGCGGCGTACAATGAGTCCTGTGCCTTGCATCTGCGCGGGAATCTCAACGTCGAACAATTGAACGCTGCTTTGCACGATGTGATTAATGCTCACGAAGCATTGCGAACAACCTTTGATGTTGAGGGGCGACATCAAATCATCGCCCCAAGGCTGGACCTTGAGATGCCCTTGAGAGATTTCACCAATCTGGCTCCATCCGAAAGAGACATTCATCTGCAATCACTCCTCGATCAGGAAGGCCGCAACGCTTTTGACCTGGTGAAAGGTCCTTTGCTGAGACTGCAATTGGTCCGATTGGAACCTGCCTATCATGTCCTTGTGACTACCGTCCATCATATCGTGTGTGATGGATGGTCGTACGATGTGTTTTTGAACGAGTTGGGCGCCTGTTACTCCGCCCGGCTTCATGGCCGCAAGTATGAGAGTGCGAACCGGATGTCCTTCAGTGAGTATCAAAAGTGGCAAATGCAGCAACAACAGTCTCCAGAGGCTGTTGCTGCAGAGGCCTACTGGCAGGCGCAATATGCGGATATCCCCGCAATGCTTGAGTTACCAATCGATCACCCGAGGTCTGCGGTCAGAACTTTTCGCGCTCGTCGGCTATGTGCGAGCCTTGAACCAGCATTAATGCAGGGGCTCCGAAAAGTGGCATCCAGATGTGGCTGTACACAATTCGTGCTTTTAATGGTGGCGTTCAAAGTCCTCTTGCACCGTCTTTCCGGACAGGAAGACCTGGTCGTGGGGTTCCCGGTGGCAGGGCAGATGCTGGCGGGAAATAAGGATCTTATCGGCCATTGTGTGAACTTGCTTCCCTTGCGGAGTCATGTTGACGGCCAGCAGCCCTTTGATGCATATCTGGGCACTTTGAAAAAGGTGTTGCTTGATGCATGTGAACATCAGAATTACACCTTCGGCACATTAGTTAAAAAGCTCGAATTACCGCGTGATTCCTCACGAGTCCCTCTGATTGGAGCCACCTTTAACATCGATCCCCCCATGACAGGTCTGTGCTTTGAAGGCCTGGAGCATACTCTTCGTGTCAACCCGCGTTCCTTTTATAATTTTGATTTTGAGTTCAATCTGGTGGAGGAAGGCGGAGGCTTGGAAGTGGAATGCAGTTTCAGCACCGATCTTTTCGATGATGCGACCATCCATCGGTGGCTGAAACACTGGAAATACATGCTGGCTGCGATTGTTGACCACCCTCAAACCTCCATCGATAAACTGCCGCTTCTGGACGAAGGCGAGCGGAAGCTTGTTGTTGAGGATTGGAATCAGACTCAAACAAAGGTTTCCGGCCCGCAATGCATTCATGAATGGGTGGAGCGTCAGGCGGCATCCAGTCCAAATCAGGCTGCGGTTGTCTCAACCGGGAGGAGTCTGACATATGATGAGCTGGATGGGTGTGCCAACCAATTGGCGCACCATCTCCAGGCTCTTGGTGCAGGTACGGGGGAGCGGATTGCAGTGCTTCTTGAACGTTCTTGTGAGATGCCCCTCACGTTGCTGGGAGTGGCAAAGACAGGGGCGGCATACGTCCCCCTGGATCCCTCGTATCCTGTCGCGGCCATTACATCCATGCTGGCCGACATTGGTCCCAAGGCCCTTGTGACACGCCAGTCTCTGGCCGATCGTTTGCCCGATATCGGTGTTCCGGTGATTCGTATCGATGCCGATTGGTCAAAAATCGCAGAGCATCCACGGCATCGTCCTGGGACCAGTGTCAAGTCGAGTGATGCCGTTTATATTATTTATACATCTGGTTCCACGGGTAAACCAAAAGGGGTTGAGATTGTGCATGCAGGTTTGGTAAATCTGGTGGCATGGCATCAGCGTGTCTTTCAATGTGCTGAGGGGGATCGCTTTTCACAAATCGCCAGTCCAGCCTTCGATGCTGCTGCCTGGGAAATATGGTCCTGCCTCGCATTGGGGGGAACCCTGTGCATTCCTGAGGAGAACGTGAGAGGAACTCCACGAATGCTCCTGGATTGGTTGAAGACACATCGTATCGCATACTGCTTCATGCCAACGCCGATGATGGAGGCCTGTTTTAAGGAGCAGTGGAATCAAGGCTTTGTCCTGAAAAGCCTGTTCGTGGGTGGTGATGAACTGAGGCAGGTTCCTGCCGTGGATCTGCCGTGCCCGCTTTACAATTTATATGGTCCCACGGAAAACACGGTGATCTCGACGTTCTGCAAAGTGACGGGAGACTCGGATCAGCATCGTTCAATCATCGGCCGCCCCATCGACAATTCGCAGGCTTACGTCCTCGATCCATATTTGCAGCCACAGCCCATTGGTGTGGCCGGAGAGTTGCATGTCTCGGGAATGGGAGTGTCCCGGGGGTATTTCAAGCGACCCGAACTGACGGCCGGGAAATTCGTTCCCCATCCCTTTATTCCGGGGGAGCGCCTCTATAAAACGGGTGATTTGGCCAGATTGCTCGCGGATGGTCGTCTCGAATTCCTGGGCCGCATCGATCACCAGGTAAAGATCCGGGGCTTTCGTGTGGAATTGGGCGAAATAGAATCAGTGTTGGCTCAGCACCAATCCGTCCGTGAGGCCCACGTGTCTGCCCGGCATGAAAACTCAAGAGGGAAGCAATTGGTTGCCTACATCGTGTCAAAAACGACCGAAGGAGAGAGCGGTGTTGAATCGGCCGCCATTTCTGATCGCGAAGTGCAGTGGGAAACACAGTATAAAAAAGCCATCGAGCGTGCCGATTCTTCTTTGGAGGCTTCCAGCGATCCGTCTCTTAAAATTTACGAGGACACAGGATTGAAGCAAACCGATGAGGAAGTGGCTTCCTGGGTCGCAAACACCGTTGAACGCATTCGCAATTTGCATCCCAAACGTGTGCTTGAACTCGGATGTGGGACTGGCTTGGTTACCTTGAAGCTCGCCCCTTGTTGCGAGGAGTATTGGGCATCTGATTTTTCCCAGGCGGCTGTCCGTAATCTGGAACGTCGCCTTGAGTCAAATCAGCAAATGATGCCCAATATCCATCTGTTCACCCAGGCAGCGAACGATTTTCGCGGAGTTCCACAGCGGTATTTTGATGTCGTTGTATTAAACTCTGTTGTTGAGTATTTAACGAGTGCAGCCTACCTGGTCGCTGTGCTTGAAGGGGCTATCCAGGTGTTGGGCGATGGCGGTGTCGTATTTCTGGGGGATGTTCCCAATCTCTGGTTGCAACGGGTGTTTCATACCAGTGAGCAAATGCACCTTGCATCCCCCGATACGTCAATGGGTGTCTTGATATCTCGAGTCCACAAGCGGATTGCCCAGGACAAACGTCTGCTTGTTGCTCCTGAGTTCTTTTTGGCACTGCAAAGGCGGCTGCCTGACATTACCCATGTCGAGTTTCGTCTCATGCGGGGGAGGCTCATCAATGAGCTTACCCGAATTCACGCCGAAACGCACTATGACGTGTTGCTGCATGTTCGTAGCCGGCAATCCAAGCAATCAGAAGCGATTGAATGGTTGGATCAATGGGCACCTGATGCCTTGCGTGCCCGTTTGTCCAATGGCACGACAACAGCCCTCGGCGTGTCTGGTTTCCTTCATAAGCGGATTAATGGGCGAATCAGGGCCTATGGCTTGATGGAGGGGGAAACGGTGAAACAGGCAGGCGAGATGATGGGGCTTGTCCGTTCTCTCGAAGATGGGGTTGATCCAGAAGATATATGGCGATTGGGCGATGAGCTTGGCTGTCTGGTGGATATCAGTTGGCTCAACCATGGTAAAGACGGTCGATGCGAAGCCATCTTCCGCCCTAAAAACAGTGCCACCCACGCACGATCGATGTTGCCCTTCCATTCCAGTGCGGATCATGTGACTGGATTTCACTCGCTGTATGCCAGCAATCCGCTGCAGGCCAGGCTGGCATCAGACTTGACCCCGAAACTGCGCAATTACCTCGAACAGCGTTTGCCGTCATACATGGTTCCTTCCGCATTCGTTTTTGTCGAAGCACTGCCGCTTACCGTGAACGGCAAGGTCGACGAGAAAAATCTCCCTGAGCCACCGCTCGATTTTCAGGAACAGAAGGATGAATTTGTTCCGGCTCGCGATGCCTTGGAAATACAGCTTGTAAAAATCTGGCAGGAAGTGCTTGGCGTGAAAGGAATTGGAGTGCGGGACAATTTCTTCAATCTTGGGGGACATTCCCTCCTCGCTGTCCGGCTCTTTTCTCAAATTGAGAAACTGACCGGTAAAGTACTTCCGATATCAACACTATTCCAAGCTCCGACCATTGAATCTTTGGCACGCATCCTGGCAAATGATAAATGGTCTCCGCCATGGTCTCCCCTCGTGCCTATCAAGCCACAAGGGGTGCGTCCTCCCTTTTATTGTGTTCATGGTGCTGGAGGAAACATATTGGAATTCAACCATATGGCCCGTTATATCCCTGACAGCCTGCCGCTTTATGGCATTCAAGCACAGGGTTTGGACGGAAAATTACCCTGGCTTTCGCGTGTAGAGGACATGGCGGCCCTGTATATCAAGGAAATAACCGCCTTTCAGCCGCAAGGACCCTATTACCTCGGCGGATCCTCTTTCGGAGGATTGGTGGCATACGAAATGGCCTGCCAAATGCGGGCCATTGGCCTACCAATTGGTTTGTTGGCTTTGTTCGACACCGGAACTCCTGATTATCCACAATATCTTCCATCCACTACCGTGCTCCAGAGAAAATGGAATAACATGTTGCAACGCATAAAGTTGCACTGGGGCAATTTGCGTGATCTTGAACCGCAGAAACGCTGGGAATACATCCACGAAAAAGCGGGTAAGGTTGGCAATGAATGGCATAAGAGAGCACGACGGGCGGGTAAGTGGCTTACAAAACACTACGAATACATGACGCTTCCTCCTGCCATTCGGGATGTGCGTAAATCGGGTCATCAAGCCAGCCAGACGTATGATCCCAAACCCTACGATGGCAAAGTGACGCTCTTCCGTGCCACAGAGCAACCCCGTGGTATTATTCCCGATCCAACTCTGGGCTGGGGGAGATTGGTACGTGGGCCGCTTGAAATCATTGAAGTCCCTGGTCATCATGGATCTCTAATAAGAGAACCACGGGTGAGGATACTCGTCGCCAGGTTGGTTGAAGCTTTGACAAAGGTGCAGGAACAAGAAAACGCAGCCATGCGGTGATCACGATGGATTTCTTTATTCAAAGTCTTTCATCCGATTCAAATCATTCTGCTGATGCCTGTCTTAGGTAAATTGGTTTGCAGAAGAAGATGGATGATTTCTGCTTGATGCCTTTGGGCAACTCCGGCTTAATAAACACGGATTTTGCCAGGGCCCACGGAATGTGGACTTACGAACCCCGCCAGGGCAGGAATGCAGCAACGGTAGTTTGCTCTGCATCTGCCGTGGTCACCCTGGCACTTATTTTTGTTCATGTCATACCAGGTCATAGCGCGAAAATACCGGCCCCAGCGGTTTGCTGATGTTGTTGGCCAGGAGCATGTTACAAACACTCTTGCCAATGCCATACGTCAGAACCGCATTGCCCATGCCTACCTTTTCGTGGGACCTCGCGGGACGGGTAAGACCACCATCGCCCGTATTTTCTCGATGTGCTTGAATTGCACTGGCGGACCGAAGGTGGAATTCCCGGATGATGACCCTCGTTGTCGGGAAATCAGTGACGGACGTTCGTTGGATGTGTTGGAAATTGACGGTGCGAGTAACCGCGGCATCGAGGAGATACGCGAATTGCGGGAAACCGTTAAATTCGCACCTGCAAACAGCAAATTCAAAATATACATCATCGACGAAGTGCACATGCTTACCAAGGAGGCCTTCAATGCACTCTTGAAGACCCTTGAGGAACCCCCTGAGCATGTGAAATTCATGTTCGCCACGACCGAGCCCGAAAAGGTGTTGCCAACCATTCTGTCGCGCTGCCAGCGATATGATCTGCGTCGCATCCCAGTGGCGTTGATCGTAAAACATCTGGGCCTTATCTCTCAACAGGAAGGGGTCAAGGTGGATGAGGCCGGCCTCTACGCCATTGCCCGAGGCGCTGAGGGATGTATGCGTGATGCGGAAAGTACTCTGGATCAATTGATTAGCTTTTGCGGTAACGAAATTTGCGAAGCCGATGTACTGTCCATGTTTGGCTTGGCTGCGCGCAGGCAGATCCTTGAAATGGCTGGTGCCATGCTTCAGGGGGATCTCAACGCCACTTTGCGCACCCTCGAAGATTTGTCCCGTAACGGCAAGGATTTGGGTCGTTTGATTTCAGATTTGTTGAATCATTTCCGCAATTTACTCCTTTTCCAGATCAGCAAGGGTGACTTGAGTTTGATGGAGGTGACCGAAACCGAGGCCGCCATGCTTGCAGAGCAGGGGAACAATGTTCCCATGGAAGTAATTACCCGCATCATGGACATTCTTGTGGAGGGCGAGTCACGTTTGCGGGATACGGTTTCCAAGAAAACCTGGGTTGAGATTACCTTGGTCAAAGCCGTTCAGGCTCGTAATGCAGTGAGCATCGATGAATTGCTCAAAACCCTCCAACAGTTGCGAGCGGGGGGTGCGGTGCCCACTACAGAAGTATCGGTGCCTGAAGCGCGATCAACTCGTGTTTCCGTATCAGCCTCTGTCAAGCCGACCCGAATGGTTGCTCCGGCTCCTGCAACACGGGCCGACACAATACCCGTTGCCGCCTCGTCCCCAGGTTCGACGCCAGTTTCAACCAAAACCGAGGCCACGGCCATGGTGCCCCCGGCGGTCGCTGCGACGGTGCCCTCTGCGTCAACGCTAGCTCCAGGCGGTGATTTGGATACCCAGTGGACTGCTGTGGTGGAGGCAGTTGGGCGAGTGAGCGCTTTTACTCGTTCGTATTTGCTGAATGCATTCCCGGTTTCGTTGGCTAACGGTGTTTTTACGTTCGGATTCGATGCTGAGTTTGCAGACCACATCAGCTTGGTGGACAACAAGAAGAACCGGGAAATAATTCAAAAACAGATGGCTGAACTGGGCATGGGGGATCTTCATGTCAAGGTGATACAAGCGTCTGCGCCCGTTGGACATAAGAAAAAGCCGACTCCTGCTCCGCCATCGCCACCTCCTGTTTCGAAGCCTGTTGCCGCAGTGCAACCGACGACGCCATCATCTACGCCAACGATAGAGCCCAAAAAAGCGGCCCCTCACGTTGAAACAAAGGTGACCAAACCGACTCCGACGGTCATTGACCAGGACGAATTTAAAAACGATCCCCTCATCAAGCAGGCTCTTGAGTTGTTCAAGGGACAATGGCTTGGTGTTAAAGCTCCTAATCAATCCCCTTAGAAAAGGCACATCCTATGTCCAGTATCGGTAAATTGATGAAACAAGCTGCTCGCATCCAGCGGCAGATGGAAGAGGTTCAGACACAACTGTCGAATCGGACCGTCGAGGCTACCAGTGGTGGTGGCGCAGTCAAGGTGGTCGCCAAATGCGATGGTGGCATCGCCTCCATCAAGATTGATCCTCAGGCATTGAATCCAGCAGATGCCCAGTTGCTGGAAGACATGTTGCTTTCTGCCCTCAATAACGCATTGGCCCAGGCTAAGGAAATATCAACCAACGAGATGGGCAAGGTGACTTCCGGTCTGAATCTGCCAGGCATGATGTAGAGTCCGTTAGCCCCTTGTATTGCGATGGGCCTTCCGCAACCGTTGGTTGGATTGATAGCCGAGTTAGGCAAACTGCCAGGCATAGGGCCTCGTTCTGCAGAGCGGTTGTCCTTGTATTTGGTTCAGACTTCCAAAGGTGATGTAACTCGTTTAGCCCAAGCCATTCTGGACGCTCGCGAGAAGATTCTATCTTGTTCCATTTGTGGTGCTTTGACCGAAACACAACCCTGTGCGATCTGTGGTGATTTGCGTAGGGATGGCAGTCTGATTTGCGTGGTCGAACGTGCGGTCGATATTATTAACATCGAAAAGTCTGGAACCTATGGGGGGAGGTACCATGTCCTTGGGGGGAAGATCAGTCCTATCAATGGTATTGGCCCTGAAGACCTTCGATTTGCAGAGTTGGAACATCGTATTGAACACGACGAATCCATTCGTGAGATCATTATTGCCTTGGGTGCGGATGTCGAGGGTGATGCCACAAGTCATTATCTTGCCAAACGTCTTGGGGGAAGTCGGGTGAAAATCTCACGTCTGGCTTCGGGTTTGCCCGTGGGTGGCAGTCTCGAATTTGCCGATGAACTCACTCTTGGGCGTGCCATCCAAGGACGCCAACCCTTAAGCTGATATGTCCAATTCTGGTGGGGTTACTATGGTGGATTCGCATGCGATAATTTTTGATTTGGGTAAAGTCCTGGTGGACTTTGATTACGGTATTGCTGCACGGCGTCTGCAAAAACAAGCGACCTGCACGGCTGATGAGTTGGCGAATTTGATCAACCAATCTCCTTTGCTGCTGCAGTATGAGAATGGGGATCTATCCACAGAACAATTTTATGAGGAAATCCGCCGTGCGACTGGATACAGGGGAGGTAGGGCGGAATTCGATGATTTGTTTGGTGGGATTTTTACCGAAATTCCCGCCATGACGCGTTTGCATGGAGATTTGGTGTCCCTGGGCTATAAAACATACATTTTTTCCAACACCAATGAGTTGGCAGTGCGGCATATTGAGCGGAATTTTCCCTTTTTCCGACGGTTCACGGGACATATATACTCCTACAAGTGCAAATCCATGAAACCCGAGGCGCCGATTTACGAAGCCATGGAGCATATGGCCGGACGTCGAGCCAGCCAGATGGTATATATCGATGATCGGCCCGAGAACATCGAAGCCGGTGCGGCGCGTGGTTGGCAGGGGGTAGTACATGAAAGCCCCGAAAAAACCCGGGCGTATCTTTCGCGGATCGGTATTCTGTAAGTCATAGCGTCCGCTACGAAGCGGAATTTGATGAATGGTGTTTCCCTTTGAAAAAGGGGGATACCGTGTGGGTATGCCCCGGGATTCCCAGGGCAAATGCGGTTGTGAAATGAATCGCTGTGGACCACTCTGATG
The DNA here is from genome assembly GCA_964538065.1 of uncultured Verrucomicrobiota bacterium. Lineage (GTDB taxonomy): Bacteria > Verrucomicrobiota > Verrucomicrobiia > Limisphaerales > UBA1319. The sequence goes on along the minus strand of CAZIDG010000025.1, from coordinate 10,520 downwards.
TTATGAGCAGGATAAACATGTTAATCAGGGTCATAGGGGGTGTCTTGTCGCTTCTTTTTGCTTGTCCAGATCTGGGGGCAGCGCCACCAGTTCTTCGACTGTCCGGTGGTTTCATCCAATATCAGGAGGAGATGAAAACCTGGACACCTGCCGTTTGGACGCAAGTCCTTGATCGCATGAAGGAGTTGAAGATGGACACGATCATCATTCAAATGATGGCCATTGAGCGTTCTGACGGTACCACAAACTCCTTCATGGGTACCGTTGGCCAGAATGATCCCACCAGCGCCATTCTAAGCTACGCCGACACAAATGGTTTTAAGGTGTATCTGGGATTGTACATACATCGACTGAACGGCAGCCTGACCATGACACAGCAAAGCTTTCTTGATAAAGCGTTGGCGGACAATGTCTTTGTTGCGCAGCAGGCTTGGTGGCGTTACATGCAGCCTCAGCGGCACCCCTCATTTACCGGATGGTATATTCCTTTGGAGACATGGACAGGTGATTATCAGACGGCCGAAATTGACCGCTTGAGATCCTTTTTTCGAGGGGTACATGATGGTTGTTGTGCCTTGTCAGGTGAAGTTCCTATTGCCATATCACCATTTATCAATACTGACAGAACGTCGCCAAATCGGACACGACAGGTCTATCAGGCACTTCTTAGGGATTCAGGCATCGACATCGTACTCCTCCAGGACAGTGTGGGGGCACAGGCATGGAATATTGGTATTCGGGAACATTCGGCACCCTATTTTGAAGCATTTCAAGCAGCATGTCAGACCAATGGTGTAAAGCTCTGGGCCAATTTGGAGTCATTTCAAGTATCCGGATCGACCTTTGTTCCCTGCGAGCCAGCGCGGTTCAAAATGCAGTTTGATTCTGCGGCCCCCTATGTGGAGACCTTCATGACATTTGATTTTTTCCATTACATGAATGGAACGGTCTTTCTCAGCTATTGGAATGCAGCCTATCGATCGGCCATGCAGCGATTGCATGATGAATATCGGAAAGACTATGTAGAAAAGGATTATATGCCTTTGGCCCCACCCAAGGCAGACATTAACGTTCAGGACCAAAAGGTCATCCTGAATTGGAAAGGGGAGGTTGGCGATCAGATTGAAGTGCAACATAAAACCAGTTTGGACACCATGGCGTGGTCCATCATGGGATCGGTGACCAATACCAACAGTTCTGGATCCATGGCTGTCGATATCCATTCCACCCAGCAGTCACAGCAATTTTTTCGTCTTCGGAAAATACCCCCTGCACCCGTATCTGATTCCATGGTGTGGATTGCACCAGGCACGTTTCTCATGGGGACCTCGGAGAGTGATACAAACCGTACTTTTTTTGAATTGCCTCAGTTCCAGGTGACCATGACCAACGGTTTTTTCATCAGCAGGTGTGAAATAACCCAGTGGCAGTATCAGAACATAATGAACAATAACCCCTGTCTGTGGAGAGGGAGCTTGGATCAGCCTGTGGAAAACGTTTCGTGGTATGATGCCAGGAGCTTTTGTGCCAAATTCACGGAACAGGAGCGCCGAAATGGCCGCATTTCAAACGGATTTTACTATCGTTTGCCAACCGAAGTGGAATGGGAATATGCCGCACGAGCGGGAACGACAACGCTCTATGGTTTTGGGGACGATCCCACCTTATTGGAACAATATGGCTGGTATGCCGGAAATGCAGATGCACCAGTTCCTGTAGGTTTGCTTTCAACAAACAACTGGGGATTATTCGATATGCATGGAAACGTGCATGAATGGTGCTGGGATTGGATAACACAAGCACCCACGACATCGGTTACCAATTATATGGGGACGACGAATGGCGCCTACCATGGTCTTCGAGGCGGTTCCTGGAAATCGCCGGCCTTGGAGTGCCGTGCCAGTTGGCGCAAAGGATATGGACCCAGCTTTCGTGATATGAACGTGGGTTTTCGTATTGTCTTGGTTCCGAGTGAATTGTGATATGTGTTGGCCTTCCAGCGTCAGAGGGAAAAAGCTGGGAGCCATGTGAGTTCCATCGGAGATAAAACAGGTGAATTTACCGATCTGGAGAGTAAGACGACAGCCCTAAAAAGTTTGAATATAATCCTTCGCTCAGCTTGTCTAATCGGTGCGTTTCCACTACATTTTGCCATATGAAAAAGGTTGCTGTCATTCTGTCGGGTTGCGGAGTGTTCGATGGATCGGAAATCCATGAGGCTGTGCTGGTTTTACTGGCGCTGGACCGAGCCAATGCTCGAGTCATTTGCGCCGCTCCAGACATTCCCCAACATCATGTAACCAATCATATCACCAAACAACCCCAGCCAACAGAAACGCGCAATGTTCTGTTGGAATCCGCCCGCATTGCACGAGGTAACATTGTTCCCTTAAGCCAACTGTCTCCGGCTGAAATCGATGCAGTGATTCTGCCTGGTGGATTTGGTGCGGCGACAAGCCTTTGCACCTATGCTCTTCAAGGTGAGAAATTTGGGGTTAATCAAGAGGTTGCCAGGGTCTTGCAGGAGTTGCATAGGGCAGGCAAACCGATTGGCTTCGTCTGTATTGCCCCTGTTATTGCAGCAAAACTCTTTGGTGCGGAGAAGGTTGAGTTTACGATTGGGACGGATACCAAGACGGCTGCTGCACTACAAACCGGGGGGGCGCGACATGTGAACTGTGATGTTCATAATGTGGTCATAGATAAGAAGTTAAGAATAGTGACGACCCCGGCATATATGTTGGCTACGAGGATCACCGAAGCGGAAGCTGGGATTAATAAGTTGGTGAGTGCTGTGTTGGAAATGGCTTAGCTTAAGGATCTTACGCCAGTAATTTAATCTTTTGATCTGCTATTGACAATCTTCGACCGCTCCTTAGAATTGTCCAAAATTGTCCATTCAATGAGACGGAATGGACGTTGATTGGAAGAAATGCAACTAACGGTAAGAGATGTCGCAGAGTTGCTGAATGTATCCGAGAAGAGCGTTTATCGCTGGATCACGGATGGCGATCTTCCTGCGTACCGGGTGAGCGGTCAGTATCGGTTCAACCGGGCCGAATTACTTCAGTGGGCCACCGCCAAAAAAATCAACGTCTCACCAAGAATTTTCCAGGAAGACGATCAGAACACCGCGCCCTTGCCTGATCTTGCCGATGCCCTTATCGCGGGAGGCATTTATTATCGCATGGGGGGGGCGGACAAGGAGTCGGTATTGCGGGGTATCGTGGATGTCATGCGGTTGCCCGATGAAGTGGATCGCTCCTTTTTATTGCAGGTTTTACTAGCTCGTGAGGCTTTGGAGCCAACGGCCATAGGAGATGGCATTGCCATTCCTCACATTCGCAATCCCATTGTGTTGCATGTTCCGAAACCGATGGTGACGCTTAGTTTTCTTGAGAAACCGGTGGATTTTGGGGCTTTGGATGGAAAACCTGTCCACACGCTTTTTTCCCTGATCAGTCCAACGGTGAGGGCACACCTGCACCTGTTATCCCGGATTTCATTTGCCCTTCGCGAGACCGGCTTCAAGGAATTGATACTGAGACAAGGCAGCCGGGAGGAAATATTGGAGACCCTGCGGCGCATTGGGGGTGGAGTGAAGGTTCCAGCAGATCCAGTAAGGCAGGAGGGATAGGATGAGGCTCGTCTGGCTGACTTTGGCAGGGGGAGTGTGCATGAGGGAAGTAATCCCGATGCTCAAATCACTCCAACTGGAAGTGCTGGAGGGAGTTGGCGCTGGCGCAAGGATGGGATCGATTTTGTTGCTGATACCGATGGTTCGTGTTCTCATGGGGGAGGCGGTTGGAGAGAGCCGCCTCCCCTTGTTGGGGCTCCAGCAGGTTCGTTTCTCTTTTCATTCGCTTCCATGAACCTTGCCTCTTTTACTCTTCCAAGACTAATCGTGCCTGAACTCGGTGGCCGGACGGCCCCAGAGGCAATCGGCGAGCTGAGTCAAATGCTGTACAGGGAAGAGCGTATTCCGGATCTGGCGTCGTTTTATCATGCGGCAATGAGCCGGGAATGCTTGACTGGAACCGATATGGAAGCGGAGATGGCTTTTCCCCATGCTCGTCTCCCGATGTTGAAGACACTCACTTTTGCATTTGGACGCAGTTCGAAGCCGATGTGTTGGGGGGCAAAGGCATCGGGTTCTGTTCGCATGGTCTTCCTCATGGCTGTGCCCGAGGATGATTCAATGCAGTATCTCCAGCTTATTTCCTGTCTTGCCCGACTGGGTAGTGATCCAGCCTCTGTGCAGGCAATTCTGAGGGCCAACGACCCAAACCAAATCATGGAAGTATTTCAACGGGTGCCATTGCATGGCGCCATGGCCTCAAAGGATCACCACCACGCTGTTCTGGCTTAATTTGATTTTTGACAACAACCGTACATGAACATTGCCATTCCATTTCGTCCCAAGCTTTTTGACACTCTGCAGAACTACTCAGGGAAGGATTTTACCGCTGACCTTATTGCTGGTTTGACTGTTGGCATTGTGGCGCTCCCGTTAGCCATGGCGTTTGCCATTGCTTCAGGTGTGCCTCCACAAGCCGGGATCTTCACGGCTGTCATTGGTGGTTTTATTATCTCCGCACTGGGAGGTACCAAGGTCGCGATCGGCGGTCCCACGGGTGCCTTCATTGTGATTTTATATGGCATCAATGCCAAATATGGGGCGGAGAACCTGGCCATTTGTACCATCATGGCTGGGGTGATTCTTGTGGTCATGGGCGTGACAAGGATGGGAACCATGATCAAATACATCCCATATCCTGTGACGATGGGCTTTACCTCGGGTATTGCCGTGCTCATTTTCTCCACGCAAATTAAGGACTTTTTCGGATTGAAGATGGACAAGGTGCCATCGGAATTCGTCGAGAAGATGAAAGCGCTTGTGGAACACGCAGGAACCGTCCAGTGGACCACGGTGGCGCTGGCGGCGGCCTGTCTGGCGATCATTCTTTTCTGGCCCAAAAAGTGGCAACGACGTGTTCCAGGGTCCATTGTGGCATTGGTGTTGGGGACTGTTGTGGTGGCCGCCTTCCATTTATCCGTTGAAACCATTGGCAGCAAGTTTGGTGGCATACCCCAGGCCCTTCCCAAGCCACAATTTCCCACCTGGTCGCTGGAAAACATGCGATTGCTGGTACAGCCTGCCACGACCATCGCATTGCTCGCGGCCATTGAATCCCTGCTCTGTGCTGTGGTGGCGGATGGCATGGTGGACGACCGGCATGATTCGAACCAGGAGCTTTTGGCTCAGGGGTTGGCGAATATTACCTGTCCCATCTTTGGGGGCATTGCGGCGACCGGCGCCATCGCCCGCACGGCGACCAACGTCAAAAGCGGTGGTAGAACACCCGTTGCAGGCATCATCCATGCCATCACTTTGTTGTTGATCATCCTTGCAGCAGCCCCGCTCGCCAAATTCATTCCCCTGGCGGCTCTCAGTGCAGTGCTTGTCAATGTGGCGCTGAACATGGGTGAATGGCACAATTTCGCGCGTCTTCCCAAGTGGCCCAAATGCGATACCGCAGTCTTCCTGACCGCGTTCGGATTGACCGTCATCATTGATCTGACGGTCGCCGTTGAGGTTGGGATGGTGCTGGCGGCCATATTGTTCATTAAGCGGGTCAGCGAGACCAGCCAGATCACGGCGGTGGACGAGAGTGTGGAGACCGAGGGTTCGCACCACTCGTTGGTGGGCAAGCAAGTGCCTGATGGTGTGATGGTCTATCGCATGTTTGGCGCCTTTTTCTTTGGCGCCACTGACAAGCTGGAAAGCGCCCTGAAGCGAGAGAGAAAGGAGCCTGACGTTTTGATCCTACGCATGCGCAAGGTGGTGGCGATGGATGCCACGGGGCTTAACGCCCTGGAGGACCTTTACGAGCGCCTCCATCGCAAGGGAAAGCACCTTGTTTTGAGCGCTCCGCATACCCATCCTCTCATGGTGATGGAGAAGGCTGGTTTTCTTGATCGGATTGGGCGTGAAAATGTCTGTCCACATGTAGATGGTGCACTGGCAAGGTCTCGTGAGATTCTCGGTTTGCCCCCCGCGGAGACGGTTGATCCACTGAGTGCTGAAAAGCAGACTCTTGAAGCGGCGCGCCAGGAGTTGACAGAGGCGCTTGAGCGCACCAACCAAATGCTCAAGAAGACCGGCGCCATTACCACCCACGCTCTGGAGGAGCCAGTCGATAAATTCCACTGATGTTGTTGCGTTAACCCTCTTCCAAACATGTATCTCAACCTCATACAACTGGCGGAGTCATTCGGTGTGGATGAACCGGTGGTTACAGGTTGGGTACGCAACGAGGGATTGCCGCACATTCATGACCGCGGCAGGATGCTGTTTGATCGTGCCCAGGTTGTGGCCTGGGCTGCGCAGCGAGGTTTGGCTGTCAAAGCAGGATTCCTCGCTCTTGAAGGCTCGAAACTGCATGGTGGACATCGGTTGGAGCCCCTTCTTCGCACGGGAGGCATTTGGAGGTCGGTGGGCAATGCAGAGGTGTTCGGCGTTTTGGAAAAAGTCATCCAGGGACTCCCGGGTGCAACCACTCCCATCCGGCAATTTCTTGCGCAGCGACTGCGATCCCCGCAGGGGATTACCTGGGCGCCGGTAGGCGAAGGACTGGCATTGCCTCACCTGCGTGCTCCCGTTGCCTTGGGGCCGGAGTCGGGTACATTTGCCCTCCTGCTGTTGAAAGATGGATGGACGGTAAACGAGCCCATGCCGGACAACGTGCCCATCACGCGGATGCTGTTCTTCATTGCTCCCTCTCCGCGGGCGCATCTCGAGTTGCTTGGGCAGCTTAGCACTGCGTTGACGCACGGAGTTTTACGGCGACTCATTTTTGAGGCGGCTCCCGATGAAGAAATTTATACCGAACTTGCTGCCGTTGAGGGTGGGGGACGAAAGGAGGGAATGACATCATGACCTCCGGTCTTTTATTGCTTATTGCAGTGGCATGTTTGCTAGGGGGGATTGCATGTGCCTTTAGAGCGCCAAAAGCGTGGCTGGTCATCACTGTTGCCGGGCATCTGGCAGCTTTGGCTGCGGCTTTATGGGTGCTTGCCACAGGTGTGACATGGGAGTGGCATCCGAATTTCCTTATCGGTGGTGAGCGAATTCATTGGCGATTGGATTGTCTGAGTGCCTTTTTTCTTGTTCTGCTTGCATTGCTTGGAGGTGTGGCCTCTGTGTATGCGAGGGAATATTGGCCGGATCGAGAGCATCCAGCATCCGCACCGTCCGGGCGGGCATGGTGGAATGTGCTTATGGGAACCATGGGGGGCGTATTGATCTCGGCCAACGGCCTGCACTTCATCATTTTTTGGGAACTCTTTACAGTCAGTGCTTATTTTCTCATGACGCGGGAGCGGCATATCTTGGAAGTTCGAAAGGCTGGCTGGCTTTTTCTTGCTGTCTCGCATGTGGCGACACTGTGTTTGTTTGCGTTTTTTGCCTGTCTGGCGGCGCGCACAGGCAGTTGGGAGCTGGGGCCCATGCATGAGCATGCAAATCTTGCGCCGTTGTTTTGGCTGGCGTTGCTGGGCTTTGGAGTGAAGGCGGGTATATTTCCATTGCATGTATGGCTTCCCTCGGCGCATGCCAATGCTCCAAGTCATGTTTCTGCGATTCTTTCCGGTGTTTCGATCAAAATGGGTGTTTACGGTTTGGTGCGTTTTACAGGCTGGTTGCCCCTTCCAAGTTCAGCAGGTTGGGTCGTTGCAGCTCTTGGTGTGATCAGCGCCATCCTGGGGGTTGCATTTGCGCTGGGACAGCATGATTTCAAGAGGCTTCTGGCCTATCACAGTGTCGAGAATATTGGCATCATTCTCATCGGCCTTGGTTTTGCCATGATTGCCTCCAGCCAGGGCTGTCCGATATGGGGACAACTTGCCTTTGTGGGCGGTATGTTGCATGTCTGGAACCACGGTCTGTTCAAGGCCTTGTTATTCCTGGGGGCAGGTGCGGTGCTACACAGCACTGGCACCCGGGAAATGAGCCGCCTGGGTGGCCTCTGGAGGACCATGCCATGGACTGCGGGTTTGTTTACTCTTGGTGCGGCGGCCATCGCCGGGTTGCCCCCACTCAACGGATTTGTGAGCGAGTGGCTGGTCTATCTTGGGCTTTTTGATGCCGTGTCCACGTGCGGGTCGGTGGCCTGGGCAGCGATACCGGCAGCGGTGTTGTTGGGAATGACGGGCGCTCTGGCACTGGCATGCTTCATCAAAGTGTGCGGTGTGGTATTCCTCGGGTTGCCTCGCAGCAAGGCGGCCAGCCATGCTCATGAATGTGGTTGGAGCATGCGAATGGCGATGCTGGTGTTGGCAGTCGCTTGTGTGGCCATCGGTGTCGTGCCTGCATTGTTCTGCCCCCTGGTTGTAAAGGTGGCCGGCGAGTGGCAACCTGCCTGGGCTGGTGCTCCCTTGCCCGCGCCGCTCCTCATGCTGGGGAGCATTCATTTTGTTGTTGCTGTGTTGGCTGGCCTGGCTGCCCTGTTGCTGTGGCGCCATGTCAAACGTACCGGCATGGCAATCGGTCCCACCTGGGACTGTGGCTTTGCCGAGCCGACACCCCGCATACAATATACTGCCGGTTCCTTTGCGGGCATCATCACGGGATGGTTTTCGTGGATCCTGCGTCCGCGTCGGCATGCACATTTGCCCCAAGGACCATTTCCTGAGAAGGCTGTGTTTGAGGAGCACACTCCTGAAACGGTGTTGGAGGATGTCCTTCAGCCCATTGGGTCGCTGGTCATGCGGATTTCAACAGCCGTGCGCCGTCTCCAGCATGGGCGGTTGCAAGCCTATATTTTCTATCTGCTGGCCGGTCTGGCTGCATTGGCATTGCTGGCTCTCATGGAGGGGATGAAATGAGCACGCTGCTTGATCTGCTGCTTCGCCTCGCCATCTGGCTGCTGCTCGCGCCGCTCCTGCCCGGCATTATAAACAAGGTCAAGGCGTGGGTCGCAGGGCGCAACGGCCCACCGGTTTTGCAATTATATTACGATCTGGCGCGGTTGTGGCGCAAAGGCGTTGTCTTATGCAACGTTGCCTCGCCGGGGCATGTCGTGGGCCCTGCTGTGGCCTGGATCGCGATTGTGGGGGCGGCCATGCTGTTGCCGCTCGGACCGGCTGGGGCACTATTGTCATTTCGGGGAGATGCATTGCTGTTTGCCTATTTGTTGGGGCTGGCGCGTTTCTGCACAGCGTATGCAGCTCTGGACACGGGATCGTCCTTTGAAGGCATGGGGGCGGCCCGCGAAGTCAGTTATGCGATTCTCGCTGAGGCTGCCATCATTTCAGCCTTGCTGACATTTGGCATACAGACGGGGAGCATCTCGCTTGCCACCATGCTGGCCCCATCTGCGGGCGCGGGTGCTCTTTTGCTTGGGGCGGGTTTGTTTGCTGTCTTGCTGGCTGAGAATTGCCGGGTGCCATTTGACGATCCCAATACCCATCTCGAACTCACCATGATTCATGAGGTCATGGTCCTCGATCACAGTGGCCCGCCGCTGGCGGCCATCTTGCATGGGGCGTCCATGAAACTGCTTTTGTTTTCAGTGCTGCTGAGCGAGGCGGTGCTGCCGTTGGGGGACTGGTCGCCTGCCATTTCTGTTTGCGGACTGGTGCTGGCCATTCTTGTGGTGACGATCGGGGTTGGTTTGGTGGAGTCGCTGCTGGCACGACTGGCTTTCCGGCGTGTGCCGTTGCTTCTGACAACCGCCATTTTGCTGTGTGTGTTTGCCCTGCTGGTGGCATGGAAAGGGGTGGGTTTATGACGGGTGCCTTAAATCTGCTCGTGGGTCTGGCGATGGGCTTTAACCTGGTGGCCATTGCGAGCAGCCGGTTGCCTTCCATTATTCGCGCGGCCGCGTTTCAAGGCATGGTGCTGGGCTTTCTCCCGCTCGTCATTGAACGCAGCTACAATCTGCTCGTGCTGGTTGTGGTGGTCGGCACGATTTCCATCAAGGGTTTCGTGATTCCGGGATTGCTGCGAAGGGCCATGCGTGCGGCCGATATTGACCGGGAAGTCCAGCCCTTGCTGGGTTTTGTGCCTTCGCTATTGTTAGGGGCGGCAGCGAGCATCGGTGCGGTGGCCCTGAGTGGAGCGCTGCCCATGCTCCCGGAACACTCCAACTCCCTGCTTGTGCCGGGCGGAATTGCGACGGTTGTTTGCGGTTTTATTCTACTCATGGGCCGCACCAAGGCCATTTCCCAGGTATGCGGCTATTTGATATTGGAAAATGGCATATACTTGTTCGGGTTGCTGTTGATCCACTCAACACCATTGATTGTCGAAGCGGGCATCCTGCTGGACCTTACGGTTGCCGTATTCATCATTGGCATTATTGTCGATCGCATCCAGCGTGAGTTCGACACCCTGGATACCCGCAAACTCACCGTGCTCCACGAATGAACTCATCGGCCCTCATATGTGTGCCGCTTGTGGCGGCGGTTGCAGCCTTCGCATGTCCGTCGGAGCGATGGCGGCCCTTGCTGTTGCCTGT
>CAZIDG010000024.1:0-53468 GCA_964538065.1 uncultured Verrucomicrobiota bacterium | reverse complement strand
CAATAATAAAAGACCAGATTCGATATGTCTAGTCAATAATGAGACACTACACTAGATTTCAGCCAGCGCTTTCACAAGATACTGTCGGCTCGCCTCAATAAGCTTCTGGCCTTCGTCGGGAGCAAAGTCCCCTTCGGTCTCCAAAGAGACCACACCGGTGTAATGATGTTCCTTCAAGACCCGCAGGCAACCACGGATGTCCACCTGGCCATCACCCAACACCACGCATTTCGTTCCAATAACATCCTTGGCATGAAAATGCACCACACGATCAGCCACAGCTTTCAAGACCGTGACCTCGTCCTGTCGTTCCCCGAATAGAGTCCAGGGATACCCGCCAGCGTTTGCATCCTTGTAGGTGGCCCGATGAACATTGGCTGTATCATAGTTAATCCCAAGCCATTTGGATTGAGACACCCCCATGATTTTCATCAAGCCATAGGCCGTCAGCGAAAAGGACCCGTGAGGTTCAATCGCCACGTAAACATGACATTTCCCAGCCTCTTCAAGTATCCGTCCCAGACGCTCACCCAGCAATTTCAAGGCGTCACCTTCGGTCATATTGTCTGGCTTGGCTCCATCGCCGGCATGGACAACAGGAATCCCTGCTTCCTTGGCCCACCGGATGGCCTGGGTAATGCCTTCGACACTCTGGACATCCGGTATAATGGCTCCATGAGGGGACCAAAGGCCCGTCACACCTTTAAAGCCGTACTTTTGGACGAGTTGCCGGAATTTGGCCGGGTCGTCTTTCCAGGGATCAACATGCGGGCACCACGGACCAGTCGCCTGTGTTTCGACATACTCGTAGCCAGCGCGATGGATCCTTTCCAGAGCCTCTTCCAGGGACTTTGTGCGAAAACACACCGTACCACATCCAATTTTCATGGAGGTTTTCTCATCCGTAGCGCCGAAGGCAGGCATCCCGCCCATGGCCGCAAGACACGCGACCCCAAAAGCGCTGGCCAGAATCTCCCGCCGGGTAAACCGTCTAATTACTTGATCACTCATGAATAATTCCTTGTTGATATTTGATGATGATTGGCGGATTGCACCGCAACGGGGCATCAAAACGCCTCATCCACGATGCGTATAAATAATACTCAGATTTCCCATCCCTTGCGGTATGGTTCTTTGAGCAGCGCGTCTGCCTCAGGCACATTGGGCACCTTCATGTTTTCCGCATCCCACTGGATTGCTTCCCCAGAGCGGAGAGCGACATTGCCCAGCAAAACCAACTCGGTCAATCGGGCGCCATACTCGAAAGAACTGCTTGCTTGCGGACCGCCTTTGCATGCGGCCAGCCAGTCGGCATAATGCCCTGCGCTGCGCGGCAAGGTTTTCTCAGGCCTCTTGTATCCCTGGTTGAGGGACTGGGGCAACAGACGAGGCATGCCTCCCCAACCACCACAGGTGATGCACCCCTTGTCTCCCACGAACAGAATGCCGTTCTCACCCTCACCCAGTCGGTTTTTGGGATCGCAGGGATCCAGTGTTTCCGGGAAGGGAGGGCGCAACCCGCCATCATACCATATCAATTTCATCGGTGGCATGTTCCCCCTCGGTCCAAATCGATAGGTATAGATCCCCCCAAAAGAAGTGACCTCGCCATCCACCCCCGTCGAGCTGGCATGGACACTGATGGGACGTTCCAATTTGAGGGCCCACACGGCCGCATCAATATTGTGACAGGCCATGTCGCCAATCGACCCCGTTCCAAACGCCCACCAACCGCGCCAATTGTACGGCGCATACGCTGGATGATAGGGACGATACTCCCGAGGCCCAAGCCATAGATCCCAATTCAAGCCTTCGGGAACGGGCGGCGTGTCCTTGGGACGTCCGGGCGGTTTGGCCCATTGTCCAACTGCACTCCAAGCATGGACCTCCCGCACGGGTCCAATGGCCCCACCCCATAGCCATTCGCACGTCTGCCGAATACCATCCCCCGAGTGGCCCTGGTTGCCCATCTGGGTGGCAACACCCGTTTCCTTTGCAACCTTCGTAACCTGGCGGGCCTCCCATATGTTATGAGTCAATGGTTTCTCACAATAAACGTGCTTACCCATCTTCATCGCCGTGATGGAAATCACGGCATGTGCGTGATCGGGAGTGGCACATAGAATGGCATCGATGGACTTCTCTTTCTCCAGCATGACACGGAAATCCTCGTACTCAGCACATCGATAGTTGGCCGACTTCCTTGAATAATGCTCCTCCACCATGGCCTTGACGGGTTTGCGGCCACCAAAGCCTCCATACCAAAAGGCATTTAGATCCGTTTTTTCAGCCACATCACAGATGGCAATGACTTGTGCCTCCGGTTCGGAAAGCAGGTTTTTCGTATCAGCCCTCCCCTGCCCTCCCGCGCCCACAATGGCAATATTCACCTTTTCGCTTGGCGCAACATACCCCGGCCCGCCCAGGACATGCCGCGGCACGATGGTGAACGCGACAACAGAAGCTGCCGCCTGCTTGATGAAAGTGCGCCGGGTCGTTTTAGGGCGAAATGTCAACTTACTCATATATGGTTTGTTAATACACAAATGCCCCGAATTATTGTTCAGGCAAAAACTCGGCTCCAGGCAACTTGACCGCATAGGCATGTAGGCACGGCAGGGTGTCACCTGTCAGGACGGGCATCTCTATATCCACATCGCTGCCGCGCACCTGGTATTTTAATTTGTCCTTCACACCCAGCATGGTCACCTCGGCGCCCGCAGGCAACTTGATGTTTTTGATGAGCAATCGTGCTCCAGGCCAACCGGGGGTGATGGCATAGAGGGCACCCGGTTTCTTGGTGAAAAACAGCTGCTTGACGGCCTTGCCGCCCTTGGGGGATTGACCGATCTGGGCCATCAGGTCGTATTCTTCCTTGAATTCCTTGTACCCCTGCTGGGGGCGTTTCCCTTCGCTCCACTGGCAATCGCGACCGGCATGACGCGTGCCATAAATGGCCTCGCCGTTCACTCTTAGCCAGTCACCCATTTCAATGAGACGCGCCTGCATGATCACCGGAATCCGGCCATCGCCGCCGGGCCCGATGTCCAGGAGGAAATTACCACCCCGGCTCACCAGATCGATCAATACATAGAGCAACTCGCGCGTGCTCTTGTAATCGTCGATGTTTTCCATCTTGTTATAGCCATAGGAGAAGCCCATGCCGCGGCTTTCCTCCCAGGGGTGGGAATCGTCCTTCATACCCGCGCCATATTCGGTCGTATAGTAGCCGCCATGTTTATGACGGCATTCCTTGCCCCAGCGATCGTTGATCACCACCTCATCCTTGCAGGGGGACTCGTTAAACAACCAGGCCAGCAGTTCTTCACTCCGCCAATCGGAGGAGTTCATGTCCCATTCCCCATCGCTGAAAATAATGGCCGGCTTGTAGCGTGTGACTACGTCCTTAAACTGGGGAAACATGTGATCGTTGACGTATTTCTTCCGATCGGAGAGCCACAGGGGGTTGTACCATTCATACAAGGAGTAATAGAAACCAAACTTGAGGCCTTGCTTGCGGACAGCCGTGGACAGCTCCTCCATCAGGTCGCGCTGAGGGCCCACCACGGCCGCATTCCATGGCCGCCCCCATGTGCGACTGGCATCCTCATTGGGCCATAGACAGAATCCCTCATGATGCTTGGATGTAGGCACGATATATTTCGCCCCGGAGCGTTTAAACAGATCCGCCCATTGGTTGGCATCGAAATACTCCGTCTTGAACAGGGGGGCAAAATCCTTGTATTCAAAATTCTCGCCGTAGTATTTCTTGTGGTACTGCCACCATACATTGTCCGGCTTTTTATCGGCAATATGATTCCAGTACCACTCGGCATATTCCCTGGGCGCTCCCCAGGCGGGCACGGAATACAATCCCCAGTGAATGAAAATGCCAAATTTGGCGTCCTGGAACCACACAGGCGTGGTCCGCTTATCGAGCGACTCCCATTTGGGTTCATACCGGGTTTGGGCATGCGTGGCAACAGCGAGCATCAAAGTGGCCCCGATCAGCAAACGAACGGTCCACTGTCCAAGGATTGGCATCATGTTGTGCATGGGCGAATAATGGCATACAAACGACATACAAGCAAGCATGGGCACAGTGAAAGCAGCCAAACGGGCATTGATTTTACACCGTGTCCAGTCATAATGCCTCTTGATTTAAGACACGCACGACATCCACCCGTGAACCGCTGGCCATGTGAAAAGGTCCTTTAGCAAACTCATCATCCTCGTGCTTGGCGCTACACTGGTCATGGCGCTGGGGTTGTTGTTGGCTTGGACTGTTTACGCGCGTGTAGCTCTTGCGGGCTACAAACACCAACTTATTTCAAAAGGGGAAATTCTGGACATCCCCTCCCTGACGCCGCCTCACGTGAAACCGGAGGAAAACGCTGGCCCTCAACTTGCGGGGCTCAACTGGCGTCTGAACAGCGGTCACCCTTTGCTCGCAGATTATTGCATGCCGGCGGACAGAGTTGCGCCTGGCAGACTGCGGACCCTGTGGCAGCAGCCATCTCCGCCAAGAACGGATCGCCGAACAAACGACGTTACATGGTTGGATCTGGCCAACTGTTATATGAAACTCCAACCTGTCGTGGTGGAGGCCCGTCAGGTGCTCAATCGTCCTCATCTTGATAATAACCTGACGTACAGCAATTTGGCTTGGAGCTATCAGCCTCAGACTATGATTTACCGCCGTTTGGGACTAGCCCTTGAAGGCGCAGTCATCACGACTTTGCATGAAAAGGAACTGGCCGAAGCGCGCGATAACCTCCTGGCATTGTTGAATTTGACAATTCTCATGGAAGAAGAACCGACGTTCCTGACCCAAATGGTCGGCATCAGCATCGGAACCCTCAGTTATGAGTTGACCTGGCAGGGTTTACAGGTCGATGGCTGGACGGACAGCGATCTGGCGCTTCTCCAACAGGCCTGGCAACACCGCCAGCCAACTGCAGCCCTGGCCAGAGCTGTGCAAATGGAACGCACCATCGGCTTGCATCAGTTTGAACGAGTGCGACACACGGATGACGACTTCATTCTTATCAATTATTTTGGCAACGTTGGACAAATGCCCTCGCGCCCCCAAACGGTCGATACTTCCGCCTGGATGTCGTGGTTGGCCAATGTGGCTGGCACCTACTTTCAAAGGACAGTCTTCACCCTGGCAGTGCAGACCTGGCGTCTGCATTTCAGCTATGGCGATGAACGATTATATTTGCAGCTATACGAGGAGTTTTTGAAAATAATTCGCACGCCATCTTCGGAGAGTGATTTTTCTCGCAAAATCTCTCTGACCGAACAAAAGACCAACGATTTGCTTTCGAATGGAATAGCCTACAGCCTGCGGCAACAATTCACTCGCATAATCACCCCTAATTTTGCCTCCATCTTGAAAAGGCTGGCCACCTACGAATGTCAAAAAGAGATGGTGATTACTGCCATCGCCTTGAAACGATATGCCATGCGTCATGGTTTACTCCCAGAAAGGCTTCAGGCATTGACACCGGAGTTTTTGCCTGCTGTCCCCATCGATCCCATGGATAGTCAACCTCTGCGATATCAACGGCTTACGTCCAACGGCTTTCTACTCTATTCCGTTGGCCTCGATGGCCGCGATGATGGAGGAGAGCCTGCCCCCCTTAAACGGTACCAGGCTGCCAGGCCCAACGCAGGCGAAGACCTGGCCTGGCCTCAGGCGGCCACCGCAGCCGATCTGCAAACTGCATCCCCCAAGTAGACTTGGTTTTTCATTGCCGGAAGGACGGTTTTCCGACAAGGATTGAGGATTTATTGGACCTAGCGTTATGACGAGCAGTGAAATACGACAGTCGTTCCTCGATTTCTTCAAATCGAAGCAGCATACCATTGTTCCATCGTCGAGTTTGATGCCCGACTCTCCGAACCTCCTGTTCACCAACGCGGGCATGAACCAATTCGTGCCCATCTTCCTGGGACAGAAGGCCTGCCCCTACACACCAGGACGCGCCGCCGACACGCAAAAGTGCATTCGCGCCGGTGGCAAGCATAACGATTTGGAAGACGTGGGATTGGACACCTACCATCACACCTTTTTCGAAATGCTCGGCAACTGGAGCTATGGCAACTATTTCAAGAAGGAAGCCATCGAGTGGGCTTGGGAATTAGTCACGGTCGTCTGGAAATTTCCCAAGAACCGGCTCTATGCCACGGTCTATTGTCCGGACAAATCCAAAGGCGATCCAAGCGAGTTTGACCAGGAAGCCTACGATGTCTGGGCGAAGTTGTTCACCCAAGCGGGGCTGGATCCCAAGGTGCATATCATCAACGGGAACAAGAAGGACAATTTCTGGATGATGGGCGAGACTGGCCCTTGCGGTCCCTGCTCCGAACTCCACTTCGACCTGACCCCTGCCGGAGACACCGCCGGACACCTAGTCAACAAAGGCAGTCCGCGATGCATTGAAATCTGGAACCTGGTCTTCATGCAGTTCAATGCCAATCCGGACGGCACGTTCACGCCTCTGCCTGCCAAAAACGTGGATACCGGCATGGGTTTCGAGCGTGTGGCCAGCATCATCCAGTGCAGCAAGCATTTCACCGATTTCAGCGGGATTATTTCCAATTACGAAACCGATGTGTTCCGCCCCTTGTTCAAGCGGTTGGAGAAGATGAGCGGCAAACACTATGGTTCCACCCTGCCCAAGCCGGGCAGCAACGGCGACACCGAGCAGGAGCGGACCGACGTGGCCTTCCGCGTCATCGCCGATCATATCCGCACCCTGAGCTTTGCGATCGCCGACGGCATTCTCCCTGGGAACAACGATCGCAACTATGTATTGCGGCGCATTCTGCGCCGGGCGGTCCGCTACGGGCGCAGCCTGGGTTTCCATGAACCGTTCTTCTATCAACTGGTCGATGTTCTCAAGGAAACCATGGGCGACGTCTTCCCGGAGATCCGGCAGAAAGCTGAACTGGTGCGCAACACCATCCGCCTCGAGGAGGAATCCTTTAACAAGACACTGGACCGTGGAATCGAGTTGTTCCGTGAGGAGGCTGCCTCCCTGGGCACGCAAAAGTTGCTCACTGGCGATTTTGCCTTCAAGCTCTATGACACGTATGGCTTCCCGCTCGATCTCACCGAGCTCATGGCCCGCGAACAGGGGCTCAAGGTGGATACGGCTGGCTTCGAGAAGCTCATGGAGGAACAGCGCGCCCGTGCCCGTGCCGCCCAGAAACGTGAGATCATCAGTGTCACCAACATCGATACGACCACACCAACCCGCTTTGTCGGTTATGATCAGCTCGAAGTCACCTCGACGGTGAAGGAAATCGTGCAAATCAAGGACAAGCAGGCGGTCGTCCTCGACACCTCGTCCTGCTATGCCGAAATGGGTGGTCAGGTGGGTGATACGGGGACGCTTACCGTCAAGGGGCATTCCTGGCCAGTGACAAACACCCAAAAGGCAGGCAACACGTTCCTGCATCTTCTGGGTGAAGTGGACGATTCCGTCCCCACGGTCGGCGCTGAGGCGATCCTCGCCGTGGACGCCTCCCGCCGTGCGGCCATCCAGCGTCACCATACCGTCACGCACTTGTTGCATTGGGCCCTTCATGAAGTGGTCAGCCAGGAGGCAGGCCAGAAGGGTTCGTTTGTTGGTCCAGACAAATTGACGTTTGACTTTAACGGCGCCCCTCTCACTCCCGATCAAGTTGCCGATGTCGAACGACTGGTCAATGAACGCATCGTGGAAAACGCCCCGGTGGCATGGATCGAAGTGCCCTATGAAGAGATTCGCCAGCGGCCTGACATCATGCAGTTTTTCGGAGAAAAATATGGCGATGAAGTGCGTGTGATCCAGATTGGCGGCAAGGCAGGCGCCCTTGACGGCTATTCCATGGAATTGTGCGGCGGCACCCATGTGCGCGCCACGGGCGAGATTGGCCTTTTCCGCATCGTCAGCGAAGGAGCCATCGCCGCAGGCGTGCGCCGCATCGAAGCAGCCGCAGGTCTCAGCGCCTATCAGAAATCCCGTGAGGATGCCGAGTTGCTGGCACTCCTGGCCGGCAAGGTCAATTCACCCCTGGGCGAGTTGGAGCACAAGGTGGATGTCCTCCTGGCCCATCAGAAGGAGTTGGAGAAACAACTCAAGGCTGCCAAACAAAAACAGGCCGAGGATACCGCCCGCGACCTCATGGCACATGCCAAAACACTCGGCAAGATGCAGGCCATCGTCAAGAACATGGGCGATGTGGACGGGGATTTCCTCCAAGGCATCATCGATGTCGTTAAGAGCAACTTCAAGGGAGTGGTCGTCCTCGGCAGCGGCAGCGGTAACACCGTAGCCATCGCGGCAGGGGTGACACCTGATTGCACCAAGCAAATCCAGGCGGGTAAAATCATCCAGGCCATCGCCCCCATCGTGGGAGGCAAAGGTGGTGGCAGACCCGATTTCGCACGAGGCGGCGGCAAGGATGCCTCCAAAATCGACGAAGCCCTGGCCAAGGCGGAGGCTCTCATCGCCGCCGTCTGATCAGTCATTGAATATTTCTTCGACAAGCAACCTGGCACATGACCAGGTTGCTTTTTTTATATTTTTCCAACCTCGCTGCCGCCAACAACCGGTGTCTGTGTGTTGAGGGGGGACACCAACACTGCCTGGCCGGTGGTGAGAAAGTACAGCCACATGCGGGTCACAGGTTTGCGATAGGTGCGTTCGAGTGAGAGACGGTACAACTCAAGCTGGGGCCCATAGGAGCGCACCTTGTCGCGAATGCCGTCTGGAGTGATTCGATCGGTCTTATAATCCAGCAGCCATATTTCCCGATCCAGAATCACTGCAAGATCGACAACTCCCTGAACCACCATGTGATCCTCTTCGGAGGCAATCCATGGAAATCCATTCCCCTCGGCAGGAGCCTTATCCATAAGATGCGCGATTTCGTCCGGCCTGAACCGCGCATTAAAGGCCAATTCACGATGCACATGCTCAGCATGCCTGCGTATTTCGCCCCCCAAATCCAACGCCCATAATCGTGCCACCGCCTCCAAATGGAGCGCCTGCCGCTCCGCTGTGGTCAAATACCCGGATGCAACCAGCGCATCCGCCTGGGTCGCCAGGGATGCTTCATCGCATTCCCGGGTTAAATCGATTAATTCCAGAAAACGATGATGTGCCGTGCCCAGTTCGGCTGCGGTCAGCACTCTATCCGCATCGTTCACCCTTTGTCGTGGCGGTGTGAAAATTCCCGTTTGGAAACAGATGGTAGCTTCATCGCCCATGTCCTGCACAACACGTCTTCTCAGCACCGACACCGAAGCCTTGGCCGCATGGCGGGTGGCTGGATCAAAAGGGTACTGCCAGACAACAGGCTCTCCGACATGCTCCCAGTCCGCAGCAGGAGTCCGTTCTCGCGCACTCTCCGGAGTTTTCTGCATCACGGGCAGGTCTTTTCCCGCCTCAATGACCTTCCAGGCGATGGTTGGGCTTTCCCCGTCATGTGTCACATCGCATCCCTCCGCGCGCAGATGCATCATGAGCCACTCCGCTGGCGTCCGTGCGCTCAGGATCTGCGGCCCGGACAGGGCTTGTCTGGGAGCGCTCTCGCTCTTTGATGCCTTGATGGTCCCCATGAGCAACAGACGATCACAGGCACGAGTGAACGCGACATAGAGCAGGCGCATTTCTTCTGCGAGCGTTTCGCGCCGCTGTCGACGCGAGGCCAATCGCCAGTCAAGGCAGGGATATTTGCGCCCAGTGTGCGGATGACGCGCCTTGGCACAGATACCCAATTCTTCATCCAGAATGATGTCCTCACTCAAGTCGTGCAGATTGAATTGACGTCCCAAACCCGCAACAGCGACCACAGGAAATTCCAGCCCTTTGCTTTGGTGAATGCTCATCAGGCGCACGGTATTCCCGGCTGAAATGCTCGGCGTGGGGGTCTCGATGTTGAGATCCTGCTGCGTCTCGACGAATTGTAGGAATCGGAAAAGCCCCTGTCTTCGCATCTGGTCAAAGGCGCGGGTCATAAGCAACAGCTGCCGCACATTGGCCAGACGAATGTCAGCGCGGGGTTCGGCGGCCAGCCAGGCTTCGTAATGCGTATCATCCAGGACGGTTTCAAGACAAAGCGATAGCGACTCCTCGCGGACCAATTCCCTCCAGCGTTCCAGCGCACTCCAAAAGCGCGATATTTTGGCCCACGCAGACTCTGCCGCCGCATTGGGAAGCCTGGTGGGGTCCAATCTTCGAAAAGCCGCCAGGGCTGTCCAGAAGGCCCCCTTGCGGCGTGCAATGCGAAGCTCTGCCATCTCCCCCAGTGTCATGCCCACGATGGGCGATCGCAAGACCGCCAGCAGTGGGACATCCTGCAGGGGATTGTCCAGCAGTTGCAATACGCTCAATAAATCGGTGATTTCAGCATGTTCAAAAAAGCCCCCCCTTTCCACATGCAAGGGTATCCCGCTGCGATGGAATTCGCGTGCGAAGGAATCAGCACAGGGACCAGGTGAACGCAACAGGATGACTGCATCGCTCCATTCCATGGGACGAAAGACGTTGTTGCGACGATCCCAAACCGGGAATTGGCCATTCCTCAAGGTGTGTAACCAGTGGGCAACATGGGCGGCTTCCACTTCCATGTCACCACGGTCCTCCTGTCCTTCCTCGTCGCCTCCCACTGTGCCGCTGTTGGCCGCTTCCGTTTTAACAAGGGTCTGGAATTCAACCCGCGGCCCCCTCCAACTGTCATTGGAAATGGTCAATAGGGAACGGCCACCCGGATTGCCAAACCGCAGTCGCGCCTCATCATCGTAGGCAACATTGCCCGCATCTTCACGCATCAGCGTGCCAAACAAACCATTCACATAGGCGAGGATTTTTTCATGGCTGCGGAAATTATCGGCCAAAGGAATGACACACCCTTTGTCCTTTCCCTTCCGCCATTGGCGATAGTAATTCTGGAAAATGTGAGGCGCTGCCCGCCGGAACCGATATATGCTCTGTTTCACATCCCCCACCAGAAAACGGTTGGATTCATCCTCCGTCCGGGACAGGGCTGTGATTATGGCGTCCTGAGCGGCATTGATGTCCTGGTATTCATCGACGAGCACATACTTGAACTGGTTTCTCCAGCGTTGAGCGATGGCGCTGGGGCGTCCCTCACCACCAACCCGATCCACCAGTAAACGCAAGGCATATTGCTCAAGATCGGCAAAATCCAAGGCTGATTGACGCTGCTTCAGTTCCGCATATTGGGCACCAAACCGCTGGACTGCCTCGATCAGTGTCCGGATCGGTAATTGCACCCGCTGCCAGTCTTCTTCGAGGGGATCCGTGCCGGAGGCATCCCCTTCCACCAGGGATCCATAAAAGGCGGCATCACGAAAAAATGGATCGAAAACCGATTCCCATTTGCCCTTGGTACCACGCGGCCAGGCCTTATTTAGGGGGAGAATCCCTTTCAATGCGGCCGACCATTCACCACGAGTACTGGAGGATCCAAGAGGTGCCATGAGGGCGGCACATTGAGCAGGCACTTGGTTGTCGCATCCCTGTAAAATCGGCAGCCACTCCTCGCGCCATTCCCTCAAGGCACACAGCAATCGGCGTGTGGTGGCGTCAGCATTGAAAGTTTCGTAGGCTGTCCTTTGGTTTTCCAACCAGCCGGCAGGATCTGGGAGGGACTGGGCATATCGATGCAATCGCAGAATCCATTGCCGAAGCTTCTGCTCCCCGCCCCCATGCGCCAGCAATTGCTCAAGAACGTCTGATGATGCAGGATCCTCTCCCTCATATACAGCCCTGAAAATCTCGTCGAGCGCCTCCCCGGCGAGCATATCAGCCTGTCCCTGGTCCAGGACATTCCATTGGGCATCGAGACCCAATTCATGAAAATGATTTTGAACCAAATTAAGGCAGAAACTGTGCAGCGTGCTGATATGGGCTGTATCGATCAAAGCCAATTGCTCGGCCATGGGGTCCAGGGCGGACCGCTCCCGGTTGAGATTGGCCATCTCTTCGCGCAGCCGGAGCCTTAATTCGGCTGCCGCGGCCTCGGTAAAGGTCACCACCAACATTTCGGATACCGACACCGGATCATGAACATCGGACAAGCGGTCCATGCACCGAGCCACCAGGGTGCTGGTTTTGCCCGTGCCCGCCCCAGCCATGACCAGGACGTTGCCTGAGGCACGGACGGCTTCCGCCTGGTTGTTGGTCAATTGGTTTCCCGGCATAAATTTCAAGCCGACTTGCAGCCGCAAAATAAATCGTGCCTTGTTGGTTTTTTGTTTGCCAGCACATTTGTATTTTTATTAAAGTACCGGCATCGCCCATGTCCCTGGCCCATTACGCGGCCTTGGGCCTGGACTCCGGTGCCAATTTCGGCCCCCCGGAAAACTCGGTACGCACAATTGCGAGATGGAGATCAAATGAAGAAATACGAAGCTCAATCGATTCGGAATGTGTGTTTGCTGTCCCACGGCGGTGTGGGAAAAACCTCGCTCATGGAGGCCTTCTGTTTTACATCCAAAGGAACCACCCGACTGGGCAAAACGTCCAACGGAACGAGTATCTTTGACCACCGACAGGATGAAAAAGAGAGGAAGATGACAATATCCATGGCCGCGGGTTTTGTGGAATGGAAAGATTCGAAAATTAATCTTCTTGACACACCGGGTTTTCTTGATCTCATTGCCGATACCAAGGCGGCCCTCAAGGTGGTGGAAAGCGCCATCATCATGGTGGATGCCACCAGCGGCATCCAGGTGGGCACTGAAATTGTCCTGCGAAATGTCAACGACATCAAGCTGCCCCGATTCTTCGTCATCAATGGCCTGGACAAGGAAAACGCCAATTTCGACAACGTCCTCGCCGCGCTCCAGGATACGTGCAAAACAGGCCTCGCCCCCCTTCAGATCCCCATCGGTTCGGGCCCCCGGTTGAAGGGCATCGTCAACCTCGCCACCCGTGAAGCCTTCGAGTATGCCCGGGACGGCGCCGGCATCGGCAAACCCATCGATGTCCCGGCAGATCTCAACGAGACCATCGATAAATTACGGATCACCCTGATGGAAACCGTCGCCGAAACCGACGAGGGGCTGATGAACTCCTATTTCGACAAAGGCAGCCTGACTCCGGAAGAGATTCATCAGGGCCTGGCCAAGGGCGTGGCGGAAGGCACGGTGGCACCGGTTTTGTGTGCCTGTGCCGCCCCCAATATCGGCACCGATTTGCTGCTGAACGCGATCGTCGCCTATTGTCCCTCGGCGGCCACGCGCAAGGAAATCACTGTGATCGACGGCGGAGCGGAGAAAGTCCTGCCATGCGCCGGAAATGGTCCCCTTGTGGCCTTTGTCTTCAAGACCGTGTCGGAAGAGCATATCGGTGAATTCAACCTTGTGCGGGTGTTCAAGGGCAGGATCGCCACTGCCGCTGAGGTCCAGAATTCTGTCCACAATACCATCGAGAAAGCCGTCAACATGTATTTCCTGCGGGGGCACGAGCGCGTGGATACCCCGGAAATAGCCATGGGTGACATCGGGGCCCTGCTCAAATTAAAGGCCACCCATACCAACGACACACTCACCGATAAAGGCGGCACGCTCAGATACCCGCCCATCAGTTTTGGTGAACCTTTGGTCAGTGTCGCCATCACACCGAAAAGCAAGGGGGATGAGGATAAAATTGGCATGGGTCTTAGCAAGCTCAAGGAGGAGGACCCCAGTTTTGTCTTCAAATACGCGCCCGATATTCGCCAGGAACTGCTTTGTGGCATGGGCGATGTCCACCTGGACATCGTCCTCGACAACCTAAAACATCGTTTCAAGGTTGAGGTGGACCGCAAACCACCGAAAATCTCCTATCGGGAAACGGTGACCAAGGCCGTGAAATACGTCGAGTACACCCATAAAAAGCAGACTGGCGGCGCCGGCCAGTATGGCAAGGTGGCCATCGATCTTGACCCCCTTCCCAGAGGGACGGGCTATGAGTTTGCGGATAAAATCGTCGGTGGCGTGATCGACCAATCCTTCCGCCCCAGCGTGGACAAGGGCATTCGTTCCCGCCTCGAGCGTGGCATTCTTGCCGGCTATCCAGTCGTGGACGTGCGAGTGGCTCTGGTCGATGGCAAGACCCATCCAGTGGATTCGAAGGATATTGCGTTCCAAATTGCAGGCCGTGAAGCCTTCAAGCTCGCCTTTGAACAGGCAGGCCCCATCCTTCTTGAGCCCATCGTGGATTTGCGCGTCACCGTGCCCGATAAATACACAGGCGACGTGATGGGCGACCTGTCCTCACGTCGCGGCAAGATCGCAGGCATGGAGCCCGAGGGCAGCTACCAGACCATCGTGGCGAAGGTGCCGGAAGCAGAAATCCAAACCTATTCGCAGGCCTTGCGCTCCATCACTCAGGGGCGAGGCTACTACACCAAGGCCTTTTCACACTACGACCCCGTGCCGCACGAATTGACCAAAAAGATCATCGAAGCAGCCAAGAAGGATGCAGTCGAAGAGAAGGTTGAATAATCCACGGCTAACAATTCCAAGTCAAAGGGACGCTCCAAAGGCGTCCCTTTTTTGTGTTCAAACCTTGTCCCGCTCAAACATGAGGGCTCTTTATTCGAAAGAGCCCTCCGCTGACCCGGTGGTTCGATTGAAGATCAGGCGTTCTTCCAGGCCTGCCAATCATCAAGGGTGTTAAGACTCGCCTCGTCATTGATGGCCAGGGCCAGTTTCTCAAGCCATGTTGAATCGGGATGACCAGCCTGGCGCGCCTTGAGAATGTTGGGTGTCAAAATGAGCCCAGGGCGCCGCCGTCCAGCCTTCATAGCACGCTTCAAGCTGCCCAGGGTAGCCGCACGTGACTCAGCAGGACCGTGCGCCAGCAAATAGAACCAGCTTTCAAGCGCCAGGTTGGGTGTTTCCTCACTGCCCGGTTTGGGCAACACACGGGCAAGTGCTTCCATGCCCTCCTGATCACGGCCTTGCGCCAGCAGGAAACCGGCATAGCTGGCCTGAATGTAGGGATCCCCCTCATCCATGGTCAGCGCCTTGAGATAGCTCTCCTCGGCCCGCTTGGCATCGCGTTTGAGCTTGGCCAGGAAACTCGCCACGGTCGCCATGAGTCGGGCATTGTTGGGCTCAACCACCAGCGCCTTTTGGTAAAACTCCTCGGAACGGTCAAAATCCTTCCGGACACGGGCCAGGAAGAAGGCATAGTTCTGGAGCAGCTCCACATTATTGGCATCCAGCGCCAGCGCCTTCTGATAAAAGTCCTCTGCACGCACGTTGTCCTTGCGATAGTCGCGCAGAAAATTGGCGTAGCTGTTCATTAACTGGCTCGACTGCGGAAATTGCTCCAATCCCTTCGCAAAAACGCTGTCCGCCTTCACGACGTCCGTATGCTTCAACCGTTCAGCTTCCATCTCCACAGACCACCAATCCGGGAAGGATTCATCCGTATGTTTGACGGCCTCTTTCAAGGCTGTGGCGCCGGGAACATTTTCGGCCATCAGGTTGATGCGGCTCGACAGGTTATGATATGTGCCGGTGTATTTGGCGAAAACATGCTCAAACCGTTTACTATCTGGATGTGGCGCGTGGAAAATATCGCGCAGGAGCAGCATGAATTCATCAAAGTCCTTTTTCTGCACCCAAATCGCCTGACGGGATTCCAGCCATGGACGAATCGCTCCCATCGGCTCCGCATCGCTCACCCAATACACACCCAATGGCAATGCCTCCTCGGAGAGTGCCGCCAGCATCTGGGCAATCGATTCATCATTGCCACCATAGCCAATGAATATCAGGCCCCGATCACGAATCACCGATCGCACCCGCTTTTCCACATCTCCTCGCAATTCCGAGGTGGACCGGACCGTATTCAGGGGCGAAAGCCGATGGTCACCATGAAGTTTTACCACCAGCGGGCGCATCTTGGTGGGTCGCAAATAGTTACCCAAGGACTCGTGCGGTACCACCACCGGCCGGACCGATGTGAACATGTAGAGAGCATCAGCCACCATGTCGTCGAAATTGGTCGTGAGCGCAATGTTGAAACGCCCTTCGGACATGGTCATGAGGCTGGCAAGCGCAGCATAACCGAATCCAGGAAACTTGTTTTCGCACAACTGTTCGATTTCACGCTGATGTTCCTCAGGCAAAAGGAACAGCTTCTCCATCACTTCACCATAGAATGCCGCAGCATTTTGGGCTTCATATCCAGGAAATTCACTTAAGGCCCACTTATCCAATTGCTTTTGAGAGGGATCCCGTAAATCACGAAGGCGGGGAAGCCATTGATCCTGCACCAGACTGGCCGCATCAGGAATGCCGGAACTTACCGAACAGCCCGCCCCCAGGAAAAAAGCGAAACGGCTGTCGGGATGTTCGCACATTTTCTTCAGTCGCCGGGAAAATTCCTCGGCCGTCATGCTGCGGAGTGCGTTACTCATAAGGTCTTCCTTCAATTGATGTTGCGGCAAATTTTTATCCATTGAATCCCTGCTACAGTAAATTTCAATCCGAAAAGTGGAATTTTACTCCCCCAGGTGAGCTGACACTGCAAAAACAGGCCCTCTCCCCCTTCCCGAAAAAGATCAAATATCCAGTGTGATACTGGGCTGAGCCTGCTGGGTTACCGTCAGCGCCACATGGTTGGCTCCAATCTTTTCCAGACTTTCAGCCACAACCCGGTGTGCCAATTCGGGTGTATTACACTCCTGGCTTAAATGGCCCAAAAAAACGTGCTTCAGCTCAGCCGAAGCCAACTGACAAAGGGCCTCCGCAGCCGCCTCGTTGGAGAGATGCCCGTGGCGGCTCAGAATGCGCTGTTTGAGACTCCAGGGGCGTTTGGGGTCGTTTTGGAGCATCACGGGATCGTGATTCGCCTCCATGTATATGACCTTGGACTCCCGGACTCTGCCCAGAACAAGTTGAGTCACATGACCTAAATCGGTTAACACGCCCACTTTGCCACCTGGGGTGCGTAAGAGGAAACCCAACGGATCCTGGGCATCATGGGGAACACTAAAGGACTCCACCACCACATCACCCACTTCAAAAGCCTGGCCTGTTGCAAAAACCTTCCAGTTAAGGGCCGCACGGGATTGGGCTGCCACCGCTTCCTGGGTAAAACGATTGCAATAGATGGGAATGCCCAGCTTCGCACACAAAACGGACAAACCTTGCGTGTGATCGGAGTGTTCATGGGTGATCACAATCCCCGTCAGGGTTTCGGGGGTGCGTCCGAGTGCCGCCAGCCTTTGGCGTATCTGCCGCGCACTAAATCCGGCATCAATCAATAGCCGCGAACCGGGCGTCTCCAAGTAAATGCTGTTGCCACCCGATCCACTGCCTAAAACCGTCATGTGCACTGACACAAGTCGAAAGTTACGAGCCCCCCGTCTTGGGAGCAACACTTTTCATTCCAACTATCCCCAACCTCAGGCTCGGGGTGTCCATGGGCAGATTGGGACACAAGTTTGTTGGCACGACAGTTGAAAAAGCAAGGATAGTGCCGCGTTTCGACTTGAGTTTGGAAAATCAGGATTTATTATTGAATTAGTATGGCACAGGGCCTGTTTTTGTCGCAAAAAATGATGCTCACGCAAGTGCTGGCGCCGCAATTGCAGCAGTCGCTGGTGCTCTTGCAGGCCCCTACCTTGGAGCTTAAGGCCCTGGTGGAACAGGAAATGCAGCAAAACCCTGTGCTCGAAGAGATTGCACCACAGGATATCAAGCCCGATGCCCGCCAGGATTCCGAGGGTGAAATGATTTCCGCCCCAGCTGACCCGACCGAACCACCCACGGATGTCACCTTTGATCCGGCCACCGAAAAGCCGTCCAATGCTCCGGTCGATGACTTTCAGGCTGAGTTTGAGCGTTTAACCCAATTGGATCAGGATTGGCGCGAACATCTTAGCCAAACCAATATTCCCCTGCGCCAGCGCGATGATGAAGAGGAAAAACGTCAATTCATGTTCGACTCGCTGACGGTCAAGACCTCGCTTCAGGAGGATTTGCTCGAACAAGTTCGACTGTCGGACATGCCCGCAAGCCAGCATCCCATTGCTGACATGATCATCGGAAACATCGACGATGATGGTTATTTAAAATCCTCCGTTGATGAACTGGCCTTTTCAACGAACATCCCAGCCGAACAGATCAACGACGTGCTCAAGGTCATCCAATCGTTCGATCCCGCCGGCGTGGGCGCACGTGATTTGGGTGAGTGCCTGCGGCTTCAACTCGAACGGCAAAACAAGACTGATTCGCTGGAATATCTTATCGTCAAAGACCATCTGGATGCTTTGGGGAGACGACGCCTGCCCGATATTGCCCGTGCATTGGGCAAATCCGTCACAGAGATACAGGATGCTGCTGGACGCATTGCCAAACTGGAACCACATCCCGGTCGCTCCTTTGCCACCACGGAAGACCAGTATGTCGTGCCGGAGATCTTCGTTCAAAAAGTGGGTGACGAATACGTGGTCACCACCAACAACGAATACGTTCCCCACCTGCGCATCAGCAACACTTACAAAGACATCATGTCTCAGGGGAACAGCACTTCTGAAGTGCGCGATTACATCCGCGACAAGATCCGCGCGGGCAAGTTCCTCATCAAGAGTCTTCACCAACGCCAGCAAACCATCATGAACATCGCCAAGGAGATCGTCCAGCGTCAGCGCGATTTCCTGGACAAAGGGATTTCGCAGCTCAAACCCATGACGATGTTACAGGTTGCTGAAGCAGTTGGGGTTCACGAAACAACCGTAAGTCGTGCGGTATCAGGCAAATACATTGAAACACCGCAAGGTGTGTTCGAGATGAAGTTTTTCTTCACGTCCGGCATTCAGACCGCCAGCGGTGGAGACATTTCCAACACCAGCATCAAGGATATGGTGGCGGATATGATTAAGAAGGAAGATACATCCAATCCATTATCCGACGAACAAATCGTTCAAATGCTTAAGGATAAAGGGATCAACATCGCCCGTCGTACGGTAGCCAAATACCGGTCTGAACTGAACATCCTCCCCTCCACCATGCGGAAGGTGTATTAGCTCAAGCCACTGCACACCAAAGACTTGGAATTTTACCGTGCTATCAGGGCTTGCTTGGTGGCCGCCTGCAGGTCATCCAATTGGGGTTTGAGATCCAGCTTGTCCACTTTCTTCATGCGATCAATGAAGAGAATGCCCTGCAAATGATCATATTCATGCTGGATCGCCCGGGCAAGCAACCCTCCGCATTCAAACTCGATACACTCTCCCTTGGCATTTAGAGCCTTGACGCGAACACATCCTGGACGCGCAACATCCGCGTAAATTTCGGGAAAACTCAAACAGCCTTCCGGGCCTTCGACTGGGTCCGAAAAAGGTGTGATTTCAGGGTTAATCAACGCCAAAGGCATAAACTTCATGACATCAACGGGTTCACCATTGATTTTCATGGTCGAAGGACGATCGGTGGCCTCACTCACATCAATGACGGCCAACTGGAGTGCTTGGCCCACCTGCTGGGCGGCCAGACCAACCCCCTCCTCAACCTTCATGGTCTCCAGCATGTCTTGGATCAGTCGGGAAATCTCGGGAGTGATTTTCTCGACTCGGGCGCCCTTTTTACGAAGGACCGGATGACCGTATGTAACGACCGTCAATACCATTTTGATACCTATACTAATGTTAAAATGTCTACCCCAATATAGCCATGGCACCAAACAGGGCAACCACCGATTACGTCGATCACAAAACCAAAAAGCGTCCCGCCCCGAGAGGCAGGACGCTTTGCGTGTAAAGGACTGAACCTATTAAGCTTCCCAGCCAGCACGGTTGTTGCGGCTGACAAACTTGGCGGCCTCAGGAAGGTTCTTGGACTTCATGTTCGGGCCATCCCATTCCATGCGATTGCCTTCACCCATGCGCAGGGCAATGCAGCCCAAGAGGATGATTTCGGTCAGGTAGGCAGCGATATCGAAATTCGAGTACGCAGGTGTGCCTTCCTTCATCATGCGGAACCATTCCTGCATGTGGCCGGGCGAGCGAGGAATGGACTGGGTGATTGCCTTGCAGGCTTCATGTTTGTCGCCTGAGACAAAGTCATCCTGGCCTTTGAGGGCGACGTAGAACTGGGCGCCGTAATCATCGGGCGAGAACAGTTTGCCCTTGTCACCAACGATCAGAGCCCCGGAACCCGGGAGTTTGCCCATCATCGTGATGATTTCCTTGGCCACTTCGGCATCAGGACGCAATGGTTTGAGGGCATCTCCAGGATTGCCATCATACCACCAGAATTTTAGCGGAGGAAGGCCATCGCGTTCAGGGAATTCAAAGCGAATGCGCGAGGTCTTGGGGAACGTTTCAGGATAGAAACGGCTGGCCATTTCGAGTTCAACCACCTCGGGATAGCCGAGCTTCAAGGCACGGAACGGCATGTTGACGGTATGGCAGGCCATATCGCCCAAGGCGCCTGTGCCGAATTCGAACCAACCACGCCAATTGAAGGTGTGATAGATGCTCTTTTTGAAGGGACGTTCGGCGGCAGGCCCGAGCCACAGATCCCAATCCAATTCTTCAGGCACCGGATCCGAACCCGCGGGACGATCATATCCCTGAGGCCACACAGGACGATTGGACCAAACATGCAATTCACGAGGCGTGCCAATGACACCCGCCTGGATGACCTCCACGGCGCGGCGCAAGCCGTTCTCGGCGCTACCCTGGTTGCCCATCTGGGTGGCCAGGTTCTTCTCCTTGGCCAGGGCGCGCATGATGCGGGCTTCCTTGACCGTCTGCACGAGCGGCTTCTGACAGAAGCAGTGTTTACCCATCTTCATCGCACGAATCGCAGCCACGCCGTGATTATGATCAGGGGTGGAAACGGTCACCGCATCGATTTCCTTGCCCATTTGATCGAGCAATTTGCGGTAATCCTGATACTGCTTGGCCTGGGGATACTGCTGAGCCTTTTTGGCCAGGGTCTTCTTATCCACATCGCAAATGGCAACAACGTTGCCACCACAATTACCCGCGTCGGTGCTGTCGCTGTCACCTTTGCCACCCACTCCGATGCAGGCGACATTGATGCGATCATTGGCTCCCAATACATTGCCGACATACGGGAAGGCAATGCCCATTGCACTGGCGGCCAACGTGGTTCGAGAGATAAATTGACGACGAGTCAATCCGCTTGGTCTTAAGTTCTTATGCATAGTATTTTTTGCATTTAAAACGGCTTCGAGTGACGATCATTAGACGCATTTGGCTACATTTCAACAACGTTTTTCAGATTGTCGCATTATTTTAAGCGTTTTGGAGTTTGACGCGCGACCAATGTCACTTCTTCAACCATGGTATCCCCAAAATCCTCCCGGACACAGATCTCTCGGCCATTTTCTCCTGCCAGAGAACGGACATTGGAAGGGCCCATATAACCACACAACACCGGCAAGGAGCAGGATGCAGCAGGCAAGTACGACGATGGTACGCATTAATTAACATCCTTTATCAACCCACTCCCAACATGTCCTCAGTGCGAAAACAATCCTCCCAAATGTACAATCCCCCCATAAGGTAAAGTCTTGCACCACGATTGGACACGGTGCATGCTACGGGCGTGATCAACTTGGTTGCGCATCGAAATCGTGGTGGCGGCATGTCGTCGACCACGCAGCATCAGGTTGTGGCGTTTCGTCGCACTTGGGCGTCATCTTCCCAGGCGTGGAAACGTCAGCAATGGTTATTCACCCCATGGAAGGCCTGCGGCAGAATGAGAGCAGGCATCACATGGACAGATATCATCGGTTCCAAGCCACCGTTTTGGTTTGGTTTAATTGCATAGAGGCCAAGGTAGTGGCCTTCAGGAAGGGAATAACAACATGAGGAAGAAAAGTTCACGTTTGGGAGTATGCAGTTGGTCGTTGAGACCCGAAAGCCCACAACAATTGATCGATCAACTGGCAGAGATCGGCATTCTGCGCATTCAAGCCGCCCTGGATCCTGTGCGGGAAAAACCTGCTGTGTGGGGAGAATTGGGCAAGGCCTGTGCGGCGCGGGGCGTGGAGATCGTATCAGGCATGTTTGGCACAAAGGGGGAAGATTACACGACGCTTGAGTCCATCAAGCGCACGGGTGGCCTGGTGCCAGATGAAACCTGGGAGGAAAACTGGCGCAATATCCAGGAGACTGCAAAGATTGCGCAAGACCTTGGACTCAAGCTCATTGGGTTTCATGCAGGTTTTCTTCCACATGATCCGGCAGATCCCCAGTATCAGAAAATCAAGGGCCGGATTGTCAAAGTGGCCGAGTTATTTGCCAACCTGAAGATCATCCTGGCGTTGGAAACGGGCCAGGAGTCAGCCCCCACGCTCAAGGCATTCCTGGATGACCTTGCCTGTCCCAATGTGGGGGTGAACTTTGATCCCGCCAATATGATCCTTTATGACAAGGGCGATCCGATCGAGGCCGTGAAGACATTGGGAAGCTATATCCGCCAATGTCACATCAAGGATGCACGGCGCACCAAGACACCCGGCACCTGGGGGGAGGAAGTCACCGCAGGCACTGGCGAGGTCAATTGGAAGGACTTTTTTGCGGCCCTGAAGAGCATTGGATTCAAGGGCAACTGCTGCATCGAACGGGAAGCTGGCGAACAGCGCGTGGCTGATATCAAAACGGCTCACGCCATGCTCACCAGCCAGGGCATTGCATAAGCATTTAAACAAACGAGGTAACTATGATTAATGTAGGTGTAGTCGGCATGGGGTTCATGGGAGTGACCCACATCAAGGCGTATCGCAAACTCCCCGGTGTCAACGTGGGCGCGATCTGCGACGCAGTGCGCCTTCCTCTGGATGGCGATTTGAGCAAGGTTTCGGGCAACCTTAACGACAAGGATCCGGTCAAATTGGACATGACCAAGGTCAAGGCGTACAAGGACCTCAAGGATTTGCTCGCAGATCCCGACATCCATCTGATCGACCTCTGTGTGCCAACCCAGGTCCATGTGCCCCTGGCCACCATGTCGTTGCGCGCCGGAAAACACGTGGTCTGCGAGAAGCCGCTCGCCCGAAATTCCACGCTGGCGCGCCAGATCGCCGATGAAGCCGCCAAGTCCAAAGGCTATTTCATGCCGGCCATGTGCATGCGCTTCTGGCCGGAATGGGCCTGGCTGCGCAAGGCGGTCCAGGAAAACCGCTATGGAAAAGCGCTGGTCGCACGCTTCCGCCGCCTTTCCGAACCACCGGCCTGGGGACGTGAGACCTATTTCAAGGGTGAGATTTCCGGAGGCGCCCTGTTGGATCTGCACATCCACGACACGGATTTCGTGCAATTCTGTTTCGGCCGCCCCAAGAGCGTGACTTCACGCGGATTCACCCTTTACAGTGGCGCGATTGACTATGTGTCCACCCAATACGAAGTGGCCAGTGGCACCATCGTGACCGCCGAAGGCGGCTGGGTGATGACCGAAGGATTTGGCTTCCATATGAGCTATCTCGTCAACTTCGAGAACGCCACGGTGGACTTTGACATCTCTCGGGGTGCCGAGGCCCTCAAGGTCTTTGAAAAAGGAAAGGCTCCTCAAGTCATCAAGTGCGAAGGTGTTGATGGCTATGTGGGTGAACTCGGCCACATGGTCGAATGTATAGCCCAAGGCAAACCACCCTACCTGGTCACCGCACAGGATGGATTGAGCTCCGTCCAGATTTGTGAAGCGGAAGAGAAATCCATCAAGGAAGGCAAGCCAATAAGTCTGTAACCGGTGGCTGAGGCCGGTCTCCCTGAAGGGTATTCCTTTCATAGGTGAATTTCGCATCAAAACCGCGACGGCATGGACCGTCGCGGTTTTTTACATATTAAATGGAAGGCTCGCATCCATGATGAGCTCATGCTTGCCCGCCAGGACCAAGCCCATTGATCCTATTGGATTAACCAGATGAGGAGTTCCGAAACTGGACTGCTAACGATACACCTCGGGATAAAGGAGGCTGGCACAGTCGGGACATAGACCATGACTTGCATGGATTTGAGGCTGTCTCTCCAAATATTGCGCCAGCGAATGCCAGAGGCCGTCCTTGTCACGAATTTTTCGGCAGTGGGGGCAAACAGGCAGCAGCCCCATCAGGCGTTTGATCATTAATACGTCCTTCTGCACTTGGATTTTTAAGGCATCTCGTTCCTGGGAGGCCACTTTCACGTCAGTACAGTCCACCCAAACACCCTTGACGCATGTGGGGCGTCCGGTGGAAGATCGGAAGACCCGCCCCTCACAACGCAACCATCGACAGTCACCTGGAGCCACCTCAAGGCGAAACTCAAAACAAACCAAGGACTGGTCCTGTATATCTTCGAGACTCCTCTGGATGGCATGAGCCACAGGAAGACGATCGTCATGATGGAGCATCGTCAGGAAACGTTCATACGATATGCCTTCTCTCTCCAGGGGTGATTTCAACGGAACGCCACCCTCGAAATTCCAGGTAAACTCGTTGGCAATAGTGTCCCACCTCCAGGATCCCATGGGATGAATGGCCGTGACCAACGCTAATGTTTCCTCGGCACGTTTGAGATTCTCCTCCACCTGGCGACGGGCCAGGCATGCGCGATTCCGATCCATTTCGCGTTCGATCACTGTTTTCAGCCAGGCATATTGCCCATGTGTCACAACGGCATGAACTCCTTCCTCGGTGAGATGCACCATGTCCTCCTCGGGGACATCGTCTCCAACAGCGATGATTGGAAGTTGTAATCCGTTATTATGCAAAATGTTAGCTATCTCATTGGCCGATATGCATTCCAATGGATGTCGTGTAATAAGGGTGTCCCATGCTTCCATACGGAGGATATCCAGCAACGACGGGGCGTCATCGACTCTCAGCCAATGCATTTCCATTCCATAATAATGGAGTGCGCGGGCCAGCAGGTCAGCGAACAACGCGTCCTTGTCAACGATGATGGTTTTAAATGACTGCATAGAGCCTGACGCTCCCCCCTTGGTACTAAACCTCCAGAATAAAAAACTTGCAGTAACGAGCAAAAAACCAGCTTTTTAATATATTGCTCTTTCCTCATTTGTCTAATGCTTGTTTGTGGTTATTTTAATGACATACCCGGTTGAACCGGATTGACATACTGGAAATCGCACAAAGAATACTCGGCACCATGAACATACTTGTGACAGGCGGGGCAGGATTTATCGGCTCACACGTCTGTGAACGTTTGTTGAGCCAGGGGCATTCGGTGGTCGCTCTTGATGATCTGAATCCTTTTTATGATCCCACCATCAAGGAGACCAATATCAGCGAATTAAGCACCCACTCTGGCTTTGAGTTTGTTCGGGGCGACATCACCAACCGGGCACTCGTGGAAGAGACGTTTGATCGTCGTCGTTTTGATCAAATGATCCACCTTGCGGCACGGGCTGGAGTGCGCCCAAGTCTTGAAGAACCGGCGCTCTACCAGCGGGTGAACGTGGAGGGCACGGTGAATCTGCTCGAAGCGGCTCGCCGTTCGCATGTTAAGAAGGTGACGATTGCGTCATCCTCATCGGTCTATGGCGTCAACTCCCAGGTGCCTTTTTCAGAACACGATCCCATTTTTCAGCCCATTTCGCCCTATGCGGCGAGCAAGCTGGCTTGTGAAGCCCTGGGCCATGTATATCACCATCTCTATGATATGGACGTGGTCATGTTGCGTTTCTTTACAGTCTATGGGCCACGACAACGTCCCGACTTGGCCATCCATAAGTTCACGCGCTTATTGCATGAAGGAAAACCCATCCCCTTCTATGGAGATGGTTCCACAAGACGTGATTACACGTATATCAGTGATATTGTTGATGGCATCATGGCCTGCACACGCAAGGAATTTGGCTTTGAGATCTTCAACCTGGGTGAATCACAGACAGTGACGCTGGCCCAACTGGTGAAAATTCTGGAGCGCAGCACTGGGTTAAAGGCCAATCTGAACCGGCTGCCTCTCCAGCCAGGTGATGTGCCGGTAACCTTTGCCAATATCGACAAGGCCCAATCCCAGTTGGACTACCATCCTCGCACACGGATTGAGGATGGCATTCCCGTATTTGTGGATTGGTTTCGTAAGACATTTGAAATATAGCACTTACATGTAGGCCCCCTACCCCTTTTACCACATCATTTCCACTCCACCACCCCGTGCTGACCTTATTGGAAAAAATTGACTCGGATGCGGTCTCGCGCCTCACACTGCCTGCCAACCGGCCCCCCGCCCAGGAACTGGCGCGTTTCAAGAATTTTCTCAAGGTGGAAACCCACCGGCTTAAAATATTACATCGGGGCGGGGCCGGAGGGAGAGAGATATGCCAGGCTCGCGCAGCTGTACTGGACGCCCTCCTGCGCCATCTGCTGCTTGGCGCCATGGCATCAATTCCCAGCTCTTTAAAATCCCAGGCACCTGCCCTGTCGCTGGTCGCCCTTGGCGGTTACGGCCGCCAGGAACTCAACCCGCATAGCGACGTGGATATCATGTTTTTATTTTCTGGTGACCTCCACGATCAAAACAAACACCGGGCTGAAATTCAGGCACTGACTGAAGCGGTGCTGTATCCTTTGTACGATATCGGTCTCAAGGTGGGACATTCGGTGCGCAGTGTGGCGGAGTGTGTCGAACAGGCAAACGCAGACATGCAGAACAAGACCTCCTTGATCGAGGCACGGCTTGTTTCGGGTGATCCCGTCCTGTTTGGACAAATGCAGGAGGCGGTGCTGGAGAAGGCAGTGGAAGGGTATGAGGACGAATACATCAATGCGCGACTTCGCGATCAGGCGGCACGCCGGGCCAAATTTGGAGATTCCGCCACCATGCAGGAGCCGAACATCAAAAACGGATGCGGGGGACTGCGTGACTATCAAAACCTGCTCTGGATGGCGTATTTCAAATATCGCGTGCGCACAATGGAGGAGCTGCAAAAACGGGAATGGATCAGCGCCAGCGATCGCAGCCAATTGGAGGAAGCCTATGACTTTCTTTTACGCGTTCGCACCGACCTGCATTATCACCTCAACCGTCCCACGGATATTCTCCTCAAAAATGTCCAGCCAACCATAGCACACAATCTGGGATACACGGACCGATCTCCCATCATCCGGCTCGAGAAGTTCATGCGCATTGTGTACAATCACATGCGCAATGTGTACCTGATCACGCGCACACTGGAACAACGCCTTGCCTTCCAGCAGAAACCCAAACCCCGTCTTTCCTTGAGGAGTCTGCTGTTGCCGCTGCACAAGAGTACCCCGGAGCAAATCATCGATGGTTTCAGAATCCAGGAGGGCGAAATTCTGGCTACATCCAACAGGGTGTTCCGCGATCAACCCCGGCGGCTGATGCGTGTTTTTTTACATGCACAGCAACGCGGATTAAAAATCCATCCAGATCTTGCTCAGTTGATCCGCCAGCAGCTCAACCTGATGGATCGGAACTTCCTGCACGACCCACATGTTCACGAAACCTTTCTGGAAATACTGGGGCAACGCGGCAATGTAGCCGCCATACTCCGTGTCATGCATGAGATGGGATTGCTGGGACGCTACCTTCCAGAGTTTGGCAAACTCACCTGCCTGGTGCAGCACGAGTTTTACCATCGTTACACCGCAGATGAGCACACGTTGGTGTGTCTGGACATGCTCGACGCCGTGTGGGCTGCCAAAGGGCCGCCGTTCAACCGGTACACACCCATTCTGCACAGAATTGACCAGCCATTCATCCTATACCTTGCCCTGCTTCTCCATGACGCCGGCAAATCCGTTCCTTCACGCAGCCACACCGATTACAGCCTGCGCATGGCGACGAGGGTGGCCAAGAGGTTAAACCTGGATTCACAAGCCACGAAAACCTTGCTGCTCCTCATCGAACATCATCTGACGATGACCCAGATTTCCCAGCGTCGCGATCTGGAAGATCCAGCGATTGCCCGCCACTTCGCCTCGTTGATCAAGACCCCGGGAAACCTGGATCTGCTCTTACTGCACACGTTTGCCGATTCACTGGGAACACGCGCAGACCTTTGGAGTGACTTCAAGGAGGCATTGGTATTGACGCTTTTCGATCAGACCATGAATGTCCTGACGGGTGTTGGGCAGGCCAAGGTGGAAGTGAAACAGAGGAGCACTCTTGCCGCATCCGTCAAAAAACAACTTCCCAGGGAGATGGCGGAGGATGAAATCCAGGCGCACTTTTCCATGATGCCCGATCGTTACTTCAAGTTGCGCTCCGTTCAAAATATTGTGGAAGACCTCCTTCTCGTGCACGATTTCCTGCGTCTCCAGGCACACGAATCCAGCCATGCCCTCGAGCCTGTCATCCAATGGACCAACGTGCCCGACCGGGGCTACAGCGCGGTGCGTTTGTGCACATGGGACCGGGCCGGCCTTTTCAGCAAAATTGCCGGTTCGCTGACCGCGGCCAACCTCAACATCCTGGCCGCCCGGATTTTCTCGCGATCAGATGGGATCATTTTCGACACTTTCGTGGTTGCCGACGCACAGACAGGCACCCTGCCCAGCAAGGAGTCCCGTGAGAAATGCGAGCACATCATCAAATCATCATTGATTTCCCTTACGGACCTCGATGGGTTGATCAGCCGCCAAAAGATGGCTCTCCCCCTCTATCAATACCTCGAAGGCGAACGCATCCCCACCAAGGTGCGTTTCGACAATCAGGCTTCTGAAACTCACACTGTCATTGATGTCGAAACGGAGGATCGCGTGGGATTGCTCTATGCATTGTCGAACTGCATCAGCAAACTTGGGCTGGATATCGCCACAGCCAAAATCTGCACAGAAAAAGGGGCCGCCATGGACAGTTTTTACATTTGCGAAATGCAGGGCGGCAAAATCACCGCACCTGATCGGATGAAAAACATCGAGGAAGCGCTGAAACAGGCGGTTATTTCGATGGATCAGATGGCGGGACGTTAGCCTGCCCACACCGGTCCAAGAGATGGTCGATACCTGCCTGGATCCGTGGATCCGCAGCGCAGGGATGCGCACGCAGCCAGCGCAGGGCATCAGCCAGTGACAGAATGCGCCCCTCCAGTTGGGCATCGTACGCGTCAGCCAGCACCGCGCTAAACGACGGGCCTGGCGTCATTCCCACTTCAATCAAATGCCGCCCCATCAGGAAGGCCGGCGGCGGTTTGACGCGCACACTCAAGGCTCGAGCGCGCTCGATCAGAGCCAAAATGGATGATGGCGCCTCCGGGGATTTTGGCGGACGCCCCGCATGGTCCGCCTTCATCACCAAAGCGAGTCCCTCGATGGTCGCCGGCTGCAACTTGGCCGCCAGGCGCCGTACCATCCGATCCGTAACCGGGTTAATATGAGCAAGGTGATTGGCCACCAGCGGTCCGATGTGCGGTCGGATGGTCTGTGGAACCCCGATCCGTTCCATAAATTGCTCTGCCAGGGGCACCCCAGCCTCCTCATGTCCGGGTGACACCACACGTTCGCGTCCCTGCCGGATGGCGGTTGACGTTGTCGCTGGTTTTCCGAAATCGTGGGCCAGGATGGCAAGCATGTAGATGATCCGGTCCGTTTCATCCATGTGTTCCCATTCGGGCATTCGAACCAGGGCATCGCAACAATGGCAAGTGTGAACAAAGACATCCCCTTCAGGATGCCACTCGGCGTCCTGAGGAGTCCCCAAAAGGGCGCGGATTTCAGGGTAATGTTCCACCCACTCTGTGGCCACCAGGAAGCGCAATCCGGCGGAAGGCACAGTGCTTTTGGAAGCCCATTTAAACCATTCCTCACGGACCCGATCCCTGGCCAATTCCCCATGGAATGCCTTGATGGATCTACACAGTTCAAGGGTCTCCGGTGCTGCGTGCAAACCAAAACGTCCCGCGAATTGCATGCCACGCAGAACCCGCAATGGATCCTCCGCAAAGGCCGGGCTCGTATGCCGCAAGATCCGCTGCTCAAGGTCGCGCTGGCCCCCAAAATGATCGAGCAACTGGCCTGTATGAAGATCCAGCATGAGGGCATTGATGGTAAAATCGCGCCTGGCCGCAGCCTCAACGGGAGTGATGCTGGGATCAAAATGAACCTCAAATCCCTTGTGGCCGACCCCAATTTTGGAATCGCGCCGTGGCACTGCAAAATCAAACTCCTCACCCTCGGGGATCGTGAGTTTCAGCACACCGAAGGAACGGCCCACGAGATTGGTTTTTCCGTGGCGCGCCAGGCACTCAGCCAGCGCCTCATAGGAGACCCCATACACCTCAACATCGTAATCTTTTACAGCATAACCAAGGAGAGCATCACGCACCCCTCCCCCTACCAGGTAACAGCTTTTCAGCAAAGG
Organism: uncultured Verrucomicrobiota bacterium; assembly: GCA_964538065.1. GTDB lineage: Bacteria > Verrucomicrobiota > Verrucomicrobiia > Limisphaerales > UBA1319. The sequence continues at coordinate 23,138 of CAZIDG010000024.1, read as the reverse complement.
ATTCCCGGCAATGATGTGCCTCAGGCTTGGAGGGATGATATCACGCGAAATCGAGAGCATGGCTGTCATGATTGTGCGGAAGGCATTTGCTCAAGCAATGATAAAACAGCCGTCACCACCTGATCAACGGTAATGCCATTCATGCAACGGAAATCAATGGGACAGACGCGCTGGAAGCAGGGGGAGCACGGTGCGTGAACACTGAGAAGGCGATGCGTGGCATCACCCGGCAGCCCTGGACAGGTCATTTCCATGGATGTGCTGCCGAACGGAACAACTACCGGTGTGCCTGTCGCCGCTGCTACATGCATGGGGCCGGTATCATTCGTCAGCACAGCAGAACAGCATTTCACGGCGGCACACAGCTCCCTCAACATCGTCTTGCCCGCAACATTGGTGATCCAACCATGCCCCTGGCCGTCTTCACGCATCCCGCGAACCAGAGTTTCTGCCAGCTCGACGTCCGAAGGCCCACCCAACACCAGCCAATGGCATTGTGTCCGGGCATGGATCGCCTTTGCAGCAGCGATGAAACGTTCCAGCGGCCAGCGCTTGGCTGGACCATACTCAGCGCCAGCATTGATGCCAAGCAGGAGTTGTGCAGGTCCGATTCCATGTTTTTGTCTGAATGCCGATTGCTCCTCAGTGGACACCGACAGGAAGGGGCGGCAGGGCGTTCCATCAGCGCCCAGGGCTGTCATCAAGTTGAGGTATTGATTGATGTGATGGGCCTCCACCGGGATGCGGGCCGGCTCATTGTCCGGCAATCGCGCGCAGAGGCTCTCAATTTCACCCGGCGTCCGTTTTCGCATGGGCAGTTCACCCTTACGGGGAGGCACAGCGTGGGTTAAGAAGATGTTCCGCCACGGCCTTTGATGCCCGACTCGCAAGGGCACGCGGCCCAGCCAACATTCAAGTGCCGTCCGGGGGGAGTTGGGCAGAATCACCGCCAACGCGCATTGGAGCTCCCGGATGCGTCGTGCAATCGATAAAAGCCCCTCGTGGGAATCAAAGGCCAGCACACCGTTGATGGCTGGATGTCCCCGCCATAAATCAGCCAATTTCGATGGTGTGACCAGCGTGATGGTGGCCCCTGGATAGCACTCACGCAATCGCTGAAGGGCGGGAGTTGTCATCACGGCATCCCCGAGCCAGTTCACCCCGCGCACCAAAATGCGGCCCGGGGGATTCTGCCTCAGTTGTTCGCACAAGGACGGGCATCGACCACCGACCGCATCTGGCGTTGGCATGCTCATGTTTATGCTTTCCTGGGGGTAACCTCACGCACAGGCCGGCTTTTACGCTGCACATGTTTCCATCGGCGGTGAACCCAGAACCAGTTTGCCGGATCGCGCAGAATCGCAGTCTCGAACGCGCGGTTGATATCCATGCAAATATCCTCAATTCTGCGAGGCGCTCCCTCAACATGGGTTGGTATGGGATCTCCAATCTCGATCGTCCACCTTGCCAGGCCGGTACGAAAACATACGGCCGTCATCAAGGGAGTCCGATACCGCAGGGCGTATAAGGCGGCAGAGGGGCTGGTGGAGCTGTTCCTCCCCAAAAACGGCACGGGCAAGCCGCGATCCCCCCCATGCTGGTCCACCAGAAGACCAAGCACGAGATGTTTGTTCATCATGGCATCACGGAGGGCCCGCGCATCGCTTCGCCGATCAAAATACCAGCATCCTGATTTGTTCCGTAACTCCTGAAGAACACGGTTAAGGACAGGCTGGTTGAGCCCCCGATAGGTCGTGGCCCCCTGGTAAGTCGGCAGGAACAAGCGAAACCGGGCATACAGTTCGAAGTTGCCAAAATGGCCTATCGCAAACACCATGCTCCGGTTTTCCTGTCCAGGATCAGGTGAGGGTATCTTTTCCACTCCTTTTACACCCAGGATCGGCTTGATTTCCTCGTCGCTCATCCCTGAGGTCTTTAAAATGCAGGCAAAGTTCTCGCCGATCCGTTTGAAATTCTCGCAGGCCAGACGCCTGATTTCCTGAGAGGACATTTTCTGGCCAAAGCATTGAGCCAGATTCTCCAGTGCCACCCTGCGATGGCGTCGATCCACCAGATAGGTCAGCCCCCCACATATCCTGCCTGTCAAGGCCACGACCTTGAGAGGCAATAATCTCACCATGCCAATGAAAACACGGGCAACCATGTAAACGACGACATCCATGCTCAACGAAATGTAATCTGCCTCACGCAATCCTGAAAATTACTCGCTCCGCTAATTATTTTGATCTCAACCCGCATGAAATAGATGGGCAGGTCACGGCGATCCAGCTTGGGAAAACGAACCGCATCCTTCTGCGTCGTAATGATCACATCAGCCCGGCGTTTTTTGCCCCGATTGATGACATTCAATATCTCCTGTTGGGAAAACCGGTGATGATCGGCAAATCTCTTGCTGTACACAAGGTCAGCGCCAAGCCGTATGAGACTTTCCTCGAAACTTTCCGGCTGGGCAATGCCACTCAGTGACGCCGCACGACGCCCACGAAGAAAATCAATGCCCTGCCTCTGGCCGGTGAACAAATCCTCGAAATACAGGGGATGGTGTATGCACTCAATGATTTTGGCCGTCGAATTCAGCTCGGCAATCCGTGCGCGCAATGCTGTCGTATCCCCGCTGCATTTGGTAATGAAAATGGTGCTCGCACGAGCCAGGTGAGACGGGGGCTCCCGCAAGGTGCCACGCGGCAGCAAATATTCGTTCCCAAATGGCACCTGGCAATCAATCAGCACAATATCCCGACGCCGACCCCGGATTTTCCAATATTGAAATCCGTCATCCAGGAGCAAGGTGTCACAGCCATATTTTTCGATGGCATATCTGCCACTCTTCACACGATCCTTATCCACCAGCACGATGACATCCTTCAAATTGGATGCCAACATGTACGGCTCATCTCCCGCTGTTTCGGAATCGAGCAACAACGATTTGCCATCCGAGACCACACGCGGTGGCGTTGTATCATTGCGCAAGAGTAGTTTATCGAGAAATCGCTTGGAAATCGGTGGCGGCTTGGACCTGTAACCACGCGATAAAATGGCCACCGTTCGTCCCTGGTCCTGTAATTCACGCGCAAGCTTCTCCACCACAGGAGTTTTTCCGGTTCCTCCCACTGTCAAATTACCAATGGCAATCACCTGCACTCCCAAGGTTGAATCGCGTAAAATCCGGACGTTATAAAGAAAGCGGCGCACTTTGACCGCCAGCGCGAACACATTGGAGAGGAGAAACAGACATGTGCGCACCACGGCCGCCCTTTTGCCTCGACGCTCTTCAAAAATGACTTCGAGAACAAAAGTTTCAATCGTTTCCGTCCATGCCCTGAACTTCTCGCGCATCGGGGCGTATTGTTGCCCCGGTTCGTCTCCGGGAGCAAGAGCGACCCAACGAAAAAACAGCGCCATCCCTTCTCTGGCCACTCCACATCAGATTAAAACGGGAAGCAACTATTCGCGTAACATTCTTGATTGGAAGATCATACAACCACGAAGCAAACGTGGATATGTATAAAGTGAGGTGAAGTTGCAGTTCCTGGGAAGTCACTTCCGCAGTCTCAGCCCTGTCTACTTTAACGTCATATACAAATAATTATTCAATCAAATTCAAATGGGGTTCCAAAAGGAAGGCATTTTCGCTGTAAAATGTGTAAAATGGATTGGATCTCGGACCATGGATTCAAGGACTGGCGCGCTCGGCGGGACTTGAACCCACGACCCGCGGATTAGAAATCCGCTGCTCTATCCAACTGAGCTACGAGCGCGTCATTCTGACCATGCTCCGAATGGACTTCCAGACCCACGAACTCTGCCACATAGCCTGCCAAAGGCAAGCCGCACCTTTTCCAGCGAATATCCTTTGGAATAATTAATAAACAACAAATTGAAAACGACTCAGTTCTTGCCATTCGGATCGATTTGGGCTTTGTTAGTCGGCTTAACTGATGTCTTTAATTGTTCAAAAATATGGTGGGACCTCCGTCGGGAACACCGAACGGATCAAAAACGTCGCCGCCCGGGTTGCTAAAAACCGCGCGGCCGGTAATCAAGTCGTCGTTGTTGTGTCAGCCATGAGTGGTGTCACTGATGGTTTGATCAAACTGGCAAAGGATATCATGCCCCTTCCCAGCGAACGGGAAATGGACATGCTTCTCGCCACCGGAGAACAAACCACCATTGCCCTTACCGCCATGGCACTCCAGAGTCTTGGTGTTCCTGCGGTATCCCTTACGGGGGCTCAAGCGGGCATTGTCACCGATGGTGTTCATACCAAGGCCAAGATCCAGAATATCACCCCCAAGAAAATTCATGATCTGCTCAAGGCCGGAAATGTGGTAATCGTGGCCGGCTTTCAAGGCCAAACACCCGAAGGCCAGATCACCACTCTTGGTCGTGGCGGCTCAGACCTGACCGCCATCGCGCTCGCCGCCGCGCTCAAGGCGGACCTTTGCCAGATTTATACGGATGTCGACGGTGTATACACCGCCGATCCCCGGATCGTTCCCAACGCCAAAAAGCTCCCGGAAATCGCGTATGATGAAATGCTTGAACTCGCCAGTCTTGGCGCCAAGGTCATGCAATCGCGCTCTGTGGAATTTGCCAAAAAATTTGGCGTGGTTTTCGAGGTACGCTCCAGTTTGAACGACAACCCAGGAACTCTTGTGAAAGAAGAAACAAAGAATATGGAAGACGTCGTGATTCGCGGCGTCTCATTGGATAAAAACCAGGCCAAACTCACATTGGTCGCCGTGCCGGATCGCCCGGGCGTCGCCGCCCGTATCTTCAAGGCTTTGGCTGATGCCACCATCAATGTGGACATGATCGTGCAAAACATCAGCCACGGTTCCGCATCCCCTGCCACAGACCTTTCTTTCACCGTGGACAAACCCGACTTGCTCAAGGCGCAAAAAGTGATCGACGGCTTGAAGGCTGAAATCGGCTACAAGGCGTCGGTTGCCAACGAGAAGATTGCCAAGCTGTCCATCGTGGGGGTTGGAATGCGCAGCCACTCCGGTGTTGCAGCCAAGATGTTTGACACTCTGGCACGGGAAAGCGTCAACATTGACATGATTTCGACCAGTGAAATCAAAATCTCGGTCGTCATCTCCCTCGCCAAGGGCGAATCGGCCATGAAAGCCGTGCACGCTGCTTTCCTGGGATAAATTATTCCATTCATATTTGGAAATGGACACATCGTGGATGGATAACCATCCACGATGTTTTTTTAAGGCAACTATGCTGTAATATAATAAGTTCTGAGGATGGCAGCGGTATGACCTGAAGCAGGGTCAGGAATAGGAGGGGCTTCTGGAATATCGACGCAGCAATGGCAATTTCAAATGTATATCCTGTTTTTTTGCAACAAGTTGAATATGATATGCAACGGACATTACATGTATTTTCCAAAAATATCGAGGCCCAGCATGTTGCGAATCAGCCTGGCGATGCTTTGGTGGGTATCTTCCTCTTTAACATGCACTTACGGAGTTATTGCTGAGGATGATCCGTTTTCAGGATTACCTGTGATCCAGGAGATCGATTGTGCACAGACCGTGCCTGTAGACGAAAAACCCGCGTCGGTTAGCATAGTGGAAACCATTCATGGCCAAGCCGCCCGCGTCTTGCCGCCAGGAGATCAAGCACGGCGTATGGTCTATCGTGTCGGGATCGGAAAGGGGTTGGAAGCAGGTAAACCGTATGTATTGGAAATCGAATACCCCGATGACATGCCGAGAACCTTTTTTATGGCCAACCGTGCTGCGGATTATGTGCGTGGATGGTCAACCGGCACAGCCACAGGGGATCCACGCCGCCAATACGTGGAACCCAATGTGGAATCTCTGGCATATCCACAGACGGGCCAATGGCAGAAATATCGGCAATTCTTTGTCATGCAGGAACATTTGCAGGGAATTGAGGGACATCGAAATCCGGATCCTGACTCACGCCCCTACAAACCGGGCGATGGTTTTCATCTCGTTTTCTTTCAATCCCTGACAGACAATGATCCGAGGTCGCACGGGATCGCCATAGGCAGGATCCGGCTCTATGCAGTACCCCAGCCTGCCGACCTTTATGCTCCCTTGCATCGTCCTCCACCTGACCTTCCCCAACGAAGGGTTTTTTGGCGTGAGGAAATGGCGGATCAGGCGATTTCAGCCCAGGAGGCAAAGGACCGGGCCTTTGCCGACCCGCTGCAATGGTACGATGCGAAGTTAAAACTGGCCCGCGTTCTGGGCATTGATACCTTCTGCAAGGACCTTCTGGAATTTGGTCACAACCAGGGATGGAACTCGGGCGATCCCAACTGGGTGTTGAACGCTCAACCACCACTCACTGATATATGGGATCGCCTGGTCCCCTTCGCCGCTGGGCAGGGTTTTACTTTGCTTCCCTACTACGAATATAAGGGAGCCATTGGATACAAAGAGGCTCCAACACCAAGTCTGGGTTGGCAGCGCCGGGCACACAAGCTTTACCATGGCATTGCTCGCACGGCCGACGAAAAGAGAACTGACCAATATACCGGGATCTGGTGGGTCGAGGACCATAATGCAGACCTGACCGATCCGGATACCTTGACGGACTTTAGACGCGTGCTGGATCGGACGGTCCTACAATTCAAAGACAAGACCGCCTTTGCAGGGATATGGATGCGAACCCGTGACAACCATTTGCCCATGTCGTTCAGTGATAAAACGATAGCCCGTTTCAATGCTGAATATCCGAATAATGCCAGCACCTCCCCCGTGAGCAGGGCGGATTTAATAAAATCATACGAAGGCGATCACACTCTGTATCAACGCTATGTGTCCTGGTGGTTTGAGAAAAGAGCCGTTTTTTTATCGGCCATTCAAAACACCCTCGCCGACAACCTCAAAGGTGAACCCCAGGTTTTGTTCACCCCTTGGACCACCGAACAGGTCCCAACCCTGGTTCGTGGGGATTCAGCTTTTACCGGGGTGGGTTTGGTCACTGATGATTCCACCTGGTGGGACTCATACGCTAAGACATTGAATGACAATTGGTATCGCTGGAAATGGGTGCCGACCTCCTACGAGACCATCATGAGCCAGGGATGGTGGCGACGTTCCCTGTCCCTTCAACCTCCCATCAATGATTCAGGCAACTGGGGACATCAGGAAGGTTTCCACAGCGCCCCTGTGGCAGATCCTGAGCATTACACAAACCGGGCAGGTATCATGATGACTTATCCGGTTGGCCGGATGTTTACCGTAGCTAACAATTTTGCCATCAATGACTTTCGCACCAAATCAGGCCTGACTGTGATCCATCATTTTACCTTGAATGAAAATGATGAAGGGTGGGAGAAAAGGGATGAGAACTCAAAACGTTCCCAACCCTTTCAAAATGTTGCGGGTTATGTAGTTGCAGATGTCGATCGGGCGGGAACGCTGGTCATGCTGCAAGAAGCGCGGGCCGTTGCACTGGCAGACCCGATCAACATTGGTTTTCTGACCTCAGCCAATTTCAGCACGGGCTTTCCCAATGAAGTGCGCCGTTTTATCCAGGCATTTGTATCCGTGCCTGCCCTGCCCTCCACCGTGGTCGAGAAAGGAACATCCCACCCCGATGTCATCCTTAGGATGATTCCAACGGCAAACCACGGGGTGTACTACCTGCTGGTCAACAGTTCGTGGAACCACGTCAAGAACGTTGAAGTACGATTCTCCGCCACGCAAACTGTCACCTGCCTGCCCTCCAGACGAACACTCGGGATGGGTAGCCAAAAGTTCGATCTGAGACCCGCAGAGCTCATGGCTTTTCATTGCAACTAATTTATATTAAGATACATGCAATCCAATTAACCCTGGATGCTTCGTTTTTCAAACTGTAAAAACTTGCATTTGATTTTAGAGTATTACAGAGTAGCGGACTTTGGTTGAGTTTGTTTGTTAGATTACTTTATGGATCATATTCGGAATATTGCCATCATCGCACACGTGGATCATGGAAAGACCACGCTGGTGGATTGTTTATTAAAACAATCCGGACTTTTCCGCGCCAACCAGGCAACGGAAGAACGCATGATGGACAGCATGGACCTTGAGCGTGAGAAAGGCATCACCATCAGGGCTAAAAACGCAGCATTTAAATACAAGGATTACCACATCAACATTGTGGACACCCCAGGACACGCAGATTTCGGGGGTGAAGTGGAACGCATCATGAACATGATCGACGGCGTACTCCTGGTGGTGGACGCTGTCGACGGTCCGCAGGCGCAGACCCGGTTTGTGCTGCGTAAGGCCCTGGAGGCCGGGGCCAAGCCCATTGTGGTCATTAACAAGATCGATCGCGAATTTGCCAACCCCCATCGCGTGCTCGATCAGGTGTTCGATTTGTTCATCTCCCTCAACGCCACCGACGCACAGTTGGACTTTCCGGTGATTTACGCAAGCGCCAAGCAAGGCCATGCCACCACCGATTTCACAAAGCCGAACGACAATATCGAACCGTTGTTCGATGCCATCATCAAACACATCCCGCCGCCACGCGCATCGCTGGAGAGTGAATTCAAGCTGCTGGTGTCCAATCTGGACTATTCTGATTACCTGGGCCGCATCGCGCTGGGAAAAATCCTTGGCGGCAAAGTCAGCGTCGGCGATCCAGTGTGGTGTCTGCATGGCGATGGACGCAAGGAACCTGCCAAGGTGACCGCCATTTTCCATTTCAACGGTCTGCAGCGGGTTGAGATCCAGAGCGCATCGGCCGGCGACATCATCGGCCTCAGTGGTTTTGAGGAAGTAGCCATCGGAGAGACGATCACCGATTCCGAGGAGCGGGTTCCCCTGCCCTTCAAGCCGATTGATCCCCCGACCATCCACATGGAATTTGCGGTCAATGACGGTCCGTTGGCTGGCAAGGACGGCAAGTTGGTCACCGCGCGCCACATTTGGGAACGGCTGCAAAAGGAAATCCGCACCAACATCAGTCTCAAAGTCTCGGATACGGACATGCCCAGCGTGTTTGAAGTCAGCGCCCGCGGTGAAATGCAGATCGCGATCCTGGTCGAGCAAATGCGACGGGAGGGATACGAAGTGCTGGTGTCGCGCCCTGAAGTCATTTATCGGCGTGATGCGGATGGCAATCTGCAGGAACCCATCGAACGCCTGTTCCTGGAAATTCCCAAGGATAACATGGGGCCAGTGTTGGAAAACCTCAGCAACCGAAAGGCTGAAATCCAGCATATGAACCATCATGGGGATCAAATCAGCATCGAAGCGCTGATACCCATGCGTGGGCTGATCGGCTTTGAAACCGACCTGGTCAACCAGACGCGCGGAATGGGCGTCATGAGCCATCTCTTCCACGAATACGGCCCGGACCGCGGCGACATCATTTGCCGCAAGAATGGTTCGCTGGTCAGCATGGAATTCGGGGTTTCAACCGCCTATGCCCTCAATGCCATCCAGGAACGCGGACGCCTGATGATCGAACCCGGCGATGAGATCTACGAGGGAATGATCGTGGGTGAAAACGCCCGTGAAAATGATATTCCGGTCAATCCCTGCAAGGCCAAAAAACTGAGCAACATGCGCTCTGTCGGGGAAGGCAAGGGCATCCAACTGGAACCGCCGCTCAAGCTCTCGCTCGAACGGGCCATCGAATACATCGGGCCGGACGAATACGTGGAAGCCACCCCTCAGCACCTGCGCTTGCGTAAGAAAATTCTCAATGAAACCTTGCGCAAACGTGCCGCCCTGACGCGCACGGCGAAGGTTGAGGGTGAATAAACCCTGCATTTCCTTCGTCAATTCCCATTGACAATCTGTTTGTATCCGGGGGTGGGTAACCACCCCCGGCTCAATCGTGGACCCTCCTGGATGTGTGCCAGGATTTTGGAATACGGTTCTAATTTATTGATGCGTAGTTAGTTACATTTCAATCAGCATTGTCACTCAGGCACACAGCAACTTTCCGCAGGCGAATTTCGGCTTGCTAAGAGAGTGTTTGGTTGTTAATGTTTATTTAACTATATGGCAGCAATAGGTCGATTCCAAAAGGGCGACGAGATCTTTTTTGCAAAGGTCGTCGATGGCGAATTATTTCGTTTGATCGGCGATCCCTTTGGATCACCGTCCTATGAGAAGAAACCGACACCGTTGAAAGGCGTCAAAACCCTGACACCGGTGAATCCCTCCAAAGTGATTGCTGTGGGGCTAAATTACGCCGATCATGCCCGTGAAACAGGCAAGACGCTGCCCAAGGAACCGTTGTTTTGGCTTAAGGCGCCCACCTCGCTCATCCCGGATGGGGGCAAGATCGAGATCCCATTTGCCAATCACCGGACGGACTACGAAGCCGAACTGGCGATCGTCATTGGACGCAGGGTGCGCAATGTCACCCCTGCAGCAGCAGCCCGGTATATCTTTGGCTATACCGCATCCCAGGACATCAGCGACCGAACCATTCAAAACTCGGAAGGCCAATGGGCCCGGTGCAAGTCGTTTGATACCTTCACCCCCCTTGGGCCGTATGTGGAAACCAAGATCGACCCCCATGATCTGACCATTCAACTGTTCCAGAATGGCCAGCTCCGTCAAAACAGCAACACCAGTCAGCTTATCTTTAACTGCTTTGACCTGGTCAGTTTTGTATCCACCAACATGACCCTCCTTCCGGGAGACGTCATTTTGACTGGCACACCCAGCGGGATCGGACCGATTGAGAGCGGGGATCGCCTGGAGGTCCGCATCCAGGGTTTGGCGCCCCTGGTTAACACGGTCAAATAATCCGGCTCATCCTTCGATTTTATCGATCACCCCTGGTCTTTAGCCGGGGGTGATTTTTTTATTTCATCTTCGCCGGATTTAGCGCAGGCTTTCTGCTTATTTTACTATGCGTTGGACACAAGCATTAATTCCCACACTGAGGGAGACTCCGGCGGAAGCCGAGATTATTTCGCATCAACTGATGCTCCGGGCCGGCTTGATTCGCAAGCTGGCGGGGGGACTTTATACCTTTTTGCCCTTGGGCCTGCGAACTCTGCGCAAGGTCGAGCAGATTGTGCGGGAGGAAATGAACCGCGCCGGAGCGCTTGAGATTTTGATGCCCGCCCTGCAGCCACCGGAAATCTGGCAGGCCAGCGGTCGGTATGAAACCGCCAAGGACGTCCTGTTCAAGGTGCGCGACAATGCCCGCAAAGAATGGGTGCTGGGGCCAACGCATGAGGAAGTCATCACCACGCTGGTCGCAGGAGAAATCAGCTCCTACCGCCAGATGCCCAGGAATTTCTACCAGATCCAGACCAAGTTCCGCGATGAAATCCGCCCGCGCTTTGGACTGATGCGCGCCAAGGAATTCATCATGAAGGACGCCTACAGCTTCGACACGACAGACGAAGGCGCCCAGGTGAGTTATCGCAAGATGTACGACGCATACAAAAGGATTTTCCAGCGTTGCGGCCTGAAGGCCAAACCGGTTGAAGCGGATACCGGCGTGATGGGCGGCAAATTTTCCCATGAGTTCATGGTGCCTGCGGAAACCGGTGAAAATGAAGTGGCCTATTGCGATTCGTGCGATTTCGCCGCGAACCTGGAAAAGGCCGGCAGTCGTCCTTTTGTTCAAGGAAAAATTGCGGACATTGTACCCGGCGACTCCCAGGCCCTGTCACCCGAGACCAGCGATTGTCCAGCCATTGAAAAAATCCCGACGCCAGGTGTGGTCACCATCGAGGCCCTGTCTCAAGCCCCCTTCAATGTGCCTGCGGAAAAGCAAATAAAAACACTGATCTATCTGGTTGAAGGCAACCTGGTGATCCTGCTTCTGCGGGGTGATCACAAATTGAATGAAACGAAGGTGGCAGCCATGCTGGGAACGACGACGTTCCGCGCGGCTACGGCCGACGAAATCTTTGGAACCATGGGAGCACACCCAGGCAGCCTGGGAGCGGTGCAATTTGACAAGCTGCCCGTCTATGCCGATCACGTTCTTCGTAACGCATGTGGCATGACAACAGGTGCCAATGAGGATGGTTTCCATTTCAAAAACGTATGCGTCACCCGCGACCTCAAGGTCACAAAATGGCTGGATCTGAGGACCGTGCAGGTCGGCGAGGGATGCCCGAACTGCGGCCAGCCCCTCAAAATCCAGCGCGCCATTGAAGTGGGCCATGTGTTTAAGCTGGGGACCAAATACAGCCAGGCCCTTAACGCCCAATTCCTTGATGAAGCAGGCAAGAAACGCCCGGCAGTCATGGGATGCTATGGTATTGGTGTCACACGCACCGTCCAGGCGATCATCGAGCAATGCCACGACAAGGATGGCATCATTTGGCCTCTATCCGTCGCCCCCTTCCAGGTATGCATCACGCCTTTGACCGTCACCCCTGGCAGCCCAGTGATGGAACTGGCCGAGAAACTTTACAAGGAACTGTCTCAGCGCGGCATCGATACGATCATGGACGATCGCGATGAACGCCCCGGCGTGAAGTTCAAAGACTCGGAATTGGTGGGCTTCCCGATCCGCATGGCCATCGGTGAGAAATCGCTGGCCAAGGGCGAGGTGGAAATCAAGCCTCGCGGCGGATCCTTGATGGCCGTGAAGGTTGAAGATGCTCTTACCAAGCTGCTGGAACTCATGAACAAATAGCATCGTTTTCCCAGCTCACGATATACAAACCAAAAGCGCCCCACACAGGGCGCTTTTGCGTTATCTGGAGAATCGATCCGACTTACTCTCAAGACACCTTAATCGTTTATTGAGCCTTGGTGGGATCAATTTCCACCCCCTCCAGACGTCCACCATCAGGCTTTACGAGCCGGGCACAGTATTCCCACCCCTGGTTGTTTTGGGTGATTTTGAACAGGAGGGTGTTCCATCCGGCTTTCAACTGCAGACCGACTTTGTCTGAGTCCACGGTGATCGGACGCGCGGTATTGTTGGAGTAAATGACTGTGCCATTCAGCCACACTTTAACCCCGTCATCAGAACCCAGCAGCAACTGGCAGGCCTGGTCCTTATCCGAGTGGATGGCCGTACGAACATAGGCAACCTTCTGTTCGCCGCCATAAACCTTGAGCAAATCAAGCAGCCAGGGACGTTGGGCATCGGATAATGTCGGCATGAGTTTCCACGATACTTTTTGGGCATCCGACGATTCAGGAGCGAAGGGAGTATCGAGTAATTTGGTAAAATCCACCCCATTCTGCTCATAGGGCCCTGCCACCTGCCATGCCGTGACAAAACTGGCCATGGCCTCGATTTGCCTGAGCACACCTTCGGCCGCCTGGCGGGTCGAATCCTCCACTCCGGCTGCGATGACTTTTTTCAACGCTGCCTGGGCTTGCGCAGTATGGACACCCACAATCGCTTGAGCGATTTTGACCACCGCCAATGCAGCCTCCGAACGGGTGGAGGATTCATCCAACATGGGCACGGCCAACTCCAACGAAGCCAAATGAGGCACACGACCCAATCCAGCCAAAACAGGATATTTATCCCCGGCGCGTTTGGAACTGGCGAGAAGGGTCTTGAAGTGACTGATGATGGTCTGCGGTTCCATCGTCATCCCCTCCTCTTCCGTCATCAAGCGAACCGCCCCACGAATGGCATCCGCCCGCTGGGTATCATTCGCAGTGCTGGACGCCATGCTCAACAAATCGGGCAATAGAGCAGGATCCCGAGTGCCGGCCAAAGCCCTGGCAGCAGCAGTCTGAATAACAGGATTTGAGTTGCCAAGCGAAGCACGAATGGCATTGCGCACAGATTCATCCACCAGAATGCCACTGACCACGAGCAAGGCGGCGCGTCCCTCAGGATGTGTTTCGTTGTTTAAGATTCCCTGGGTTATGGATTGAACATCCAGTGGCGCCCGGTTGCCCACGATGCGTTGCGACACCGCAATCAGCGACTGCTGGGCGGCGTTGCGCAAGGCATCGTCCTCAGCTCCCAGGATCCACTTCACCAGCGGCTTGACCTCGGCATTTCCACCCAATACTCCCAGGGCACGCAAACATGCCACACGCATCGATGGATTGCCCTGATCGATTAATTCAACAAGTTGTGGCGTCGCGTTCTGGTCCGCACGCCCCCCCAGGGCGCGGATAATTTCCGGCTGGATTGGAGCGGGCGCCGTGGTAAGTTGCTTCAACAAGGCGGCAGTCACATCCCCCCGGTGCAGATTCAACAAGGCATCACGCCCAGCCTTTTGCACGGAGGGATCCGTGGCAGAAGCCGCGTCCAGAAGCAATGAAAGTGTGGAGGCATCACCCAATTCACCCAAGGCCGCCAAGGCCGCTACACGAACCGATAAATCAGGATTCGCAGCCAGCTTGCTCACCTCGGCTTCCGCGGCTGGGTCCTGTCGCTGGCGAAGGCATTCGACCAGGGCGATTTGCCGAACCGAGGTCAACTGGGACAATAACGCTGCAAGGGCCTGGGTATTTTCCGTGCCAGGCAATTCACGGGCCATCTGCATGGCAGCCAATTGATCCGCCCCATCCTCACCCAAAAGAGCCTTGGTCACCAAAAGGATCGCCTGGTCACCGGCAGACCGAATCATGCCACGATATGCCCCCATGCGATATTGATCAGGAACTTTTCCATCATGAATGAACGTAAACAGGGCCATGGCTCCAGCCTTATCCCCGGCTTGAAGCAGGCCCTGACCGCATGCCAACAGGCTGTCCAGTATCGCGGGACATACCTGCGCAGGTGCATATGGCAATGCTCCCTTCAAGGCTTGGATGACTTCCGGGCCCGCAATGCGACCGAGTGCAAACGCTGCCGCCGAAGCCACCGCGGGATCAGACTTCACAAGGAGACCTTTCAAGTCCCCGATCGCCAGGCTATCGCGCCGTTTGGCCAGCGAATCCATGATGCCGATCTGCGTCATCCCATCTGTTTTCGTCAATGCCGCGCGCAAGGCGTCACCAGCCTCTGGCGCTGACATGGCTTCAAGAACAAAACGTGCCGAGTGAGATAGTTGAGGATCTGGAAGCAAGGCTGCCAGTGCGGACACACTCTCCGCGGTCGCCCAGCGTTTCAATTGCACACATGCCGCGTCCTTTTCCTGCGGTGAAGCATTCGATTGAAGAACCTTGATGCATCGTTGTTCTTCGGGACTGGCAGCAGGAGCCAGGGATGGCCGCGCCACCAGGCATGCCAGAAGGGAGATTAAAATGATCGTGCGTTTCATGGTACCAATGGGATTTATTTCATTTCGCACAAGCGGGTTCAAACAAGCCACGGGGGACGTTTGGCGATGGACAGATGACGGTTGGCCTCCTCGTCACCGATAAAACTCTCCGCTTGGGGATCCCAGCGAAGAGGACGCTGCAATTGTTTGACAATTCCTCCGAGCAAAAGCGCGCTCGCGGCGCGATAGGCAATATCAACATCGCATATCGGGCGCTTGCGTGTGCGAACACATTCCAGAAAATTCCCGGAGTGACTGTCACACCGATACAAATGAATGTCGCTCGGTTTGATGGGATCGCGAAGAATCCCCGGTGGATCAGAAACAATGCTGCCACGATCGACCGAAATGCGGCCATCGGTCCCCACCAGCGTCAACCCGCCCTCAGCGCCCACTGCTTCGCCAGGGTACGGCATGCCATACACCACGACGCCACTTGCATAGCGATAGGCCGACTTGCCTTGTTCGATAAAAAGTTCAACCGGTCCGGTTTCATCCGCCCCGGCAGCCCACTGTACAATGTCATAGTGGTGCTGGCCCCAATTGAGTTCACCCACATCGTAACGGTGGGCGCCCGTGTTGCCATCGTAAGGTATCCATGGCGCAGGCCCGAGATAGAGATCCCAATCCAGCGCGTCGGGCATAGGTTGGGCCGGGCCAAAACGGGTTGGCCAGGCGATGGCACCACCTTCGCGGTAGGCGTAGATCTCCTTGAGTTTGCCGATGCGGCCATTACGAACCAACTCGCACGCAAGGCGGAATTTGCCCCCATACTCACTCCGTTGTTGAGTGCCTGCCTGATACACGCGCCCATAGCGGCGCACGGCAGACAGGACCGCCTGGCCTTCCCGGACAGTCACTGCGGACGGTTTTTCGCAATAGATGTCCTTGCCTGCTTCGGCTGCCATGATCGCCATGGTGGCATGCCAGTGTGCGGGAGATGCAATGAGCACAGCATCGATATCGGCACGCGCCAGGACCTGGCGGAAATCGGTATATGCCTCACAGGCGGTATATTTTCCCTGACCAAAGGTATCTGCATAGTGACGATTGACACGGGCGCATGCATTCTCGCGACGATCACGCCAGACGTCACATACCGCCAAAATCTGCACATCCTTTCGAGCCGTGTAGCCACCTGCCAGATAGGTCCAGGCTCCACCCAGCAAATGGCCGCTCCCCTGCCCACCGACGCCGATGAACCCCATGGTGACTCGTTCGCTCGGGGCCACGAAGCCATTCCGTCCCAACGCAGATGCAGGGATCAGATGTGGCAGGGCGACTGCAGCGCCCAGGATGTGTGCAGCCTTTCGAACAAATCGCCTGCGCGAGAGCGTTTTCTTGGGACTCATAATAAAGTGGTTGGGACCGATATACCGGCATTTGCGCAAAATGCAACGGCATTCTCATGGAATGCGATCAACGATTGCACCGAATGCAGTCCATGGTAATATGAGTAACAAACATTCCATATGAAATTAGCGCTGTCTCTTGTTGGCCTGGTTGCACTTTGTAACGTCATGACATTGCATTCCTATGCCTCTGAGGAACCGGTGGCGGTGCCGGATGCCCGTCTCCAATCCATCCAAGCCTTCAAACGCACCGGCCTGAGCACCACCTCAGGCGATGCCATGACGCTGGAAATTCTGGTCTCATCCAGCGGTTTCAAACGCGGCATCGAGGTCGGCACCGAACGGGGCTATGGAGCCATGCACATGGGCACGGCCTTCGAACGCAACAGAGGACAATTGTTTACGTTTGAAATCGATGCCCAATTTGCCCGGCAAGCACGGGAAAACCTCAAAAATGCCGGTCTCGATAAGGTCGTGACGGTTGTTGAAGGCGATGCGCTCAAGGAATTGCCCAAACTGGAAGGTGAGTTTGATTTCATGTTCATTGATGCCAACAAACCGGATTACTTCAAATACTTCAAGGCCGTGGAGGGAAAACTTAAAAAGGGCGCCATGGTGGTGGCCGACAACGCCATCCAAAGCGCCAACCAGATGCGCGATTTCCTTGATTACATGAAACAAAGCAAGGACTGGGAAATCACCATCATTCGCGCCTCCACGGAGAAAAACGACGGGATGGCTGTGTGTTACAAAGTCCGATGAATCAATGGGTCACTCGTAACGGAGGGACTCGATGGGATCAAGATTGGCAGCCTTCACCGCCGGGTAGGTGCCAAAGACAATTCCCACGACTGAGCAGATGACCAGACCAATAATGACCCAGTCCACGGGCATGACCATGGGTACCTGAAGGTACTTTGCCGCGATATTGCCTCCCGCCAGGCCCAGCAAAACGCCCGCCAGGCCTCCAACCTGGCAGATGACCACTGCTTCCATGATGAATTGGATGAGCACGTTTCGCTTCTTTGCCCCAACGGCACGTCGTATGCCAATCTCTCGGGTGCGCTCAGTCACAGACACGAGCATGATGTTCATGATGCCAACACCCGCGGCCAGCAGGGCAATGGAACTCACAACCGTCACCCCAATGCGAACCGCGAAGGTGATGTTGTTAAACTGGGCAATCAGGGAATCATTGGAAACAATTTCAAAATCATCCTCCTTGCCGGGGGCAACCTTGCGCAAGGTTCTAAGAATACCCCGCACTTGTTCGATGGTGTCGGCAAATTGCTCCTGACTGCGTGCCTGAACCAATATCTCAAGGCTGCGCTCCCGGCTGAAACGATTCATGCCGGTGGTGAGTGGCACTGCCAGGAATCGGTCCTGATCCCCTCCCACCATGCCGCCCTTGGAGGCGAGCACACCGACAACCACATAATTCACCCCGAGAAACTTCACGTTTTCATTAAGCGCTGAACCGTGTGGGAAGAGCTTCTTTGCTAGAAACGAACCCAGCACACAGACATTGCGGCAACTGTCCAGATCGGACTGCAAAAGCGCCCGTCCTTCTGCAAGATCCCAATTGCGTGCGGTAAAAACCTCAGGCGTCACCCCAATCAAACCGATGTCAGGATTCGTTTTTTCAAAGCGAGAGATGGCCTCTGCATTCCACATCCATGATTGAGCTCCCACGCTATTGGCCAGGGTGGCCTTTTCCTTGAGCTGCAAAACCAGGGGATATTTCAAATTCGGACGACGCCAATACTTTTCCCAAGTCTCAGGTCCACCGCCAATCTGGATGGCAGGCCATTTCTGGATTTGAAAGGTGCTGGTTCCCAACTGCGTAAGATCGCTTTCAATGGTCCGTTGCAGGGCACGCATGGCCGTCATGACCAGGATGATGGAGAATACTCCAATCAGCACGCCCAGGAGGGTGAGCGCCGAACGCAATTTATGCGCCGCCAGGGCGCCCATCGCCATGTTGAAGCTTTCACGAATTTCGGTGCCCAATTTCATATCACTCGTTCCTTAAGGCATCCACGGGATTCATGCGCGCCGCCCGCCATGCAGGCAAAAATCCCGAAACCACCCCGGTCATCAATGATACCAGCAAGGCAATCCCTATGATCTTGAGCGACATGCTGGTGGGTAGCACTTTCGATATCGCCAGGCTCAACGGATAGGCGAGCATGAGCGCCAGGACTCCGCCGAAAAGGCAGATGCAGGCAGCCTCCGTAAGAAATTGCAGCAGAATATTGCGCCGTTTGGCCCCCAACGCCTTGCGCAGGCCTATCTCCTTGGTCCGCTCCGCCACGGATACAAACATGATGTTCATGATGCCGATCCCCCCCACAAACAACGAAAGACCGGTGATGAACAATCCCACCGTGGCAATCGTACCGCCGAGCTTCTTAAAGGTCTTGATGAAGGCATCCTGTTGGTTGATGGCAAAGTCATCCTTGTCTCCCGGAGCCAGTTTGCGGACCTTGCGCATGACACCGCGGAGTTCCTCGACGGTCTCATCAATACTGGCCACATTGCCAACCTTGACCGTGATCGCAACATCCGGCCAGCGTGTCAAATCGGTCAGGTACCGGGTGACCGGAATCATGACGCGGTTGTCAAAATTCACGATCCCCAACAGTGAACCAATTTTATCGAGAACACCCACCACCTCGTACTGACTGTCATCAATGCGTATCTTCTTCCCCACCGCTGATTCCAGGGGGAAGAAATTCGCTGCCAAATCCGCGCCCAGCACGCATACCGGACGCGCTCCCTCCACCTCGTCCGTGCTCAGAAACCGGCCGGAGGTCATCGAAAGGCTGCTTACTGTGGCCATTTCGGCTGAACACCCGACTATCTGCACCGCATTGGCACTGCGCGCGCCACACTTGACCGTACGGAAGTCCTCCGCCATGGGAGAGATCGCCACGGCGGTTGTGACCTGACGGGCGACTTTGCGGGCATCGCTCAGCAGAATGGGACGGCGGTTGCGGATCTGCCACCACTCCTCCTCACCAAACCATGAAAAGCGCTGCACATAGAGCACATCCGTTCCAATCGCCGAAATGCTCTTGAGAAAGGCCTTGTTCAGGCCCTCAATGGCCGTCCCCATGAGAGTCACTGTCACAACGCCGATCACAATGCCGAGCGTGGTCAAGGCTGATCGCATTTTGTTGGCGCGAAGAGCACTGAGCGACACCCAGAAGCATTCCCGAAATTCGTCGAAGTACGTCATTGTGGCGGGGATTCCTCAGGCAGGTTGCGTGCGGGATTCTCCCTGGGGATGAGGCTGGCTTTGTGGAACTCGCAGTTCGTCGCTGGCAATGCGACCATCTCGAATACGAAGCACCCGCCGTGCATGCCGGGCGATGTCCTCCTCATGGGTGACCAGTATGATGGTATTGCCTGCCCTGGCCAGTTCTTCAAACAGGGCCATGATTTCCTCGCCCGTTTTGGAGTCGAGATTTCCCGTGGGTTCATCGGCCAGGATGATGCTCGGCCGGGTCACCAGGGCGCGGGCAATGGCCACACGCTGACGCTGGCCACCGGACAGCTCGTTCGGCTTGTGATGAACGCGATCCGTCAGTCCAACATGGGCGATGGCCTCCGTCGCCAGGCTTTTGCGTTCTTCGGCTGGTGTGCCGGCATAGATCAGGGGCAACTCGACATTATGCAGAATATTCGAGCGCGCCAGGAGGTTGAAGGTCTGGAACACGAAACCAATTTCCTTGTTCCGGATCTCAGCCAATTGGTTGTCGTCCATGTCGCTCACATTGACGCCGTTGAGCTCAAACGAACCGGAGGTTGGAGTATCCAGACAGCCGAGTATGTTCATCAGTGTGGACTTGCCGGATCCCGATGGTCCCATGATGGCCACATATTCACCTTTGGCGATGTACAGGTCCACATCCACGAGGGCGTGTACCGTTTCAGCCGCCATCTTGTAACTCTTGCAGATTTTGGTGAGTTTGATCATTCCACGTTATAAATGCATGTTAAAACCCACTCAGGACTTCTTCTCTTCCTTGTCGAAGCTCTTCTTGTTGTTGTCCACTTTGATCTTCTTTCCGTCCTCCAAATCCTTGCTGATGGCCTTGTAACCTCCGGCCACGATCTCCTTTTCCTCCGACAAACCCTCGGTGATCTCGACATACGAATCATCGCTGATGCCGCGTTTGACAGGCAGCATTTTCGCCTGACCTCCCTCCACAGCAAATACGACCTCGATGGGTTTGGGAGCCTCACCAGCTTTGCGGGAGGGCGCATTGGTCGCCAGGTTGGTATTGGACTGGGAATTCGTGGACGACGTGTTGGTGGCTTGCGCCGTCTGGGTGGCCTTCGTCTCGTTTGTCTTCGACCCCTTGGATCCGCCGTCGGCATCAACCTTGCCCTTGGCCTCTTTTGAAGGTTCCTTGGGCAACCGTGTTGTGACGCTCTGAATGGGCACGGTCAGCACATTGGTGCGATAGCGTGTCTCGATTTCAGCGGTCACCGACATTCCAGGCCGGAAGCCGTCCTTTTCCTGCACTTGTATGCGAACCTCAAATTTGGTGGCTTCCTGCTGTGAACCCGCCCCCGATGTTTTGGCTGTGTTGGCAATCTGGGACACCTTGCCCGTAAACTTCTTGTCGCGGAACGAATCCACTTCCAAACGCGCCTTCTGTCCAATGCCAATCAGCACCACATCGACCTCGCCAATGTCCACGCGGGCTTCCATGTCATTCAGATCGGATATGGTCATAACCTCCGTTCCTTGATAGGTTGCCGTCCCCACCACGCGCTCGCCCAGTTGGGAGTTGAGTTTGGTGACCGTGCCGGTCAACGGCGAAACAATGGTGGTCTTGGACAAATCCTCTTCGGCACGAGCGAGGTTCGCGCGTGCATTATCCATCTGGTGCGTGGACGCCTGCAGTGAAGCCTTGGCAATATCAAGCGTGGTCTTGGCCTCCACGTACTGCGACTCAGCCACCAGCTTGCTGTCGAACATGTCCTGGTATCGCTTGAATTCGGATTCAGCCTTCGAGCAACTCGCCACAGCCTGCATGTTCTGCGCCTGGGCAGCCTTGTAATTGGCTTCGGCAATGTTGCGATTGGCCACATAGGTGTCAGGTTTGATGCGCATCAACACATCCCCCTTCTTGACATCCTGGCCTTCCTTGACCGGCAATTCCACAATTTCGCCGCTGACCTCAGGGCTGATCTTGGCGTAGTTCACAGGTTGTATCTTCCCCGTGGCTACGACCAACTCCGTCAGATTTCGCCGGGCCACCTTCTCCGTATTCACCGTGATGAACGGATCCGGCCGCTTGTAATAGGCGTAAAGAGAGGCGCCAATGATTACCAAAATAATCACCGAAAAAACGATGATTTTCTTCCGCGTCTTTGTTTTTGAATTAGCCATTGTACTAGAGGAAGATACACATCTTCCCAGGAAATTGTTTCAAGATATGTTGTTCCAACAACCACAAGTTGTGTCGGAGACCTGGTGTGAAATGATGTTGTTTGAGTTACTTTATCGTTATTACTCGGTTTGCTTGTCCCGTTTGCCTCAGTAGCCACTGCCCGTAGCCCCGGATAGAATCGCCACCAACCGTATCAAAAACCAGATCCCAATCAGCACACCCAGCGCCTTGTAGATGGATGCGCCGGATAGTCTGGCAATCCCCAGCCCCAGCACGACCACATACCAAACGTTGAACAGGTTCAACGACAACAGAATCTGGTGGGTGATGATCTTGGGATCGATTTGATCGAGCAACAACACAGGGCCCAAATTGACCAGCAGATTTCCTTTCGCGATGACGAGCGGGATCAATATCAGCGTGCCGACCACGGATATCATCTGTGTCAAACCCAGCATCTCCGCCGATTTCATGAAATCATAGCCCCCATGGAACACCTTGGAGCCCAGCAGCCACACGCCCAAATTGATCAAAAAGAACATCGCCACCATGGCAAACACTCCCGCAACGGAACCGCTAATTTTCATGATGGCAGGCGTGGAAAAGCGTTCGATGGCCTCCATGGCAGCATCGGCTTGTTGCTGCGTCATCGCTCCCTTGTCCACCTTGGCCTTTAAAACCTGTGCCTGCTGATCACGCGTCTGCTGCAGCACGGCAGGTTGTGAAAAAGCCACACAGATATAAGCAATCACGGCAATCAAAAACAACAGCAAGGGCACCCACCAGTTCGATACCGCTGGCGGAGCATGACGAAGCTGTTCGAACACTTCACCGGGACTCACAAACACGCCCGTCAAACGGTCGAACAAACTGGTTTGAACCACAACATTGGATTCACTTTGATCATTTTCGTTTTCCATAGACCTCCCCATGGTTGAACTGAGACGGATATGGACCAACTTCGATCTTGAGTATCACCCTATCGTGATCCGCTAGACATTACAATCTAGAAGAAAAACTACCATTGCCCCCAACTCCCAACTCCTGACTCCCCCCCAACTACGAACTTCCCTCTCCTGACTTCTAACTCCTGTCTTACAACCAAGAACCAAGAACTCCTTGCTCCTGTCTCCCAACTCCTGACTCCCCCCAACTACGAACTTCCCTCTCCTGTCTCCCAACTTCTGTCTCCTAACTCCT
>CAZIDG010000023.1:43426-53638 GCA_964538065.1 uncultured Verrucomicrobiota bacterium | reverse complement strand
CGCCAGGGGGCGAACGATATTGTCATCGGGCGCATGCCATGCATGTGGAGCCACCTAACGAACACATCTCGGGAAGCTCCGTCAGGAGCGACATGTGTATAGCTTTGCGAACCATAACGGGTCAAAGCTCCGTTAGGAGCGGCACGAATCCCCCCAACAAAACGTGCTCGATGGCCAACCACGTCAACCCCAGCCCATGAGGCCATGACATGAACACCATGGCATGTGTCCTCATGCCCCTTGTACGCACCTATGAAGCACCACCTGCGCTCCACACCGGCCCCGAAATGACACCATTCTGGATCCATTGAAGCTCCCATCAAGTTAGTCGATTCAGTCAGCAGAAATGGGCGATTGCAGTGCCACTGGCCGTGGCGGACGCCGGCTTTGCATGCCGAAAACACACGCAGCAATGGGAGGCTCAGGCGAAGGAAAAGCAAGGCGGGCAGGGGAGCCATGCTGGCTTCGAGGCGCTTGACAAGAAAGAATCGAAGCCTCACAAAATGGCACTGCTGAGTGCTTCTGTAGTAGGCCTCCGAAGCGAACGGTCATTCGATAAAAATGTGTCTCGTGACCATTCGGTCTGCCCGTTTGAGCAACGGATGGTTCTGGAAGCAGCCATATATGTTATCGAGATTCTTTCTGGATCGACCCGTGTTTGCATGGGTCATCGCCATCATGCTGATGGTTTTGGGTTGCCTGGCGATCTACATGCTGCCCATCGCGCAATATCCCCCCATTGCTCCGCCGTCCATCCGGGTAGGCTGTCTCTATCCTGGGGCCTCGGCGGAGACGGTCGAGAACAGTGTGACGCAGATTATCGAGCAGCAGATGACCGGTCTGGACCGGATGCTCTACATGACCAGCAGCAGTGACGCCTCGGGCATCTCCGGCATCGAGCTGACCTTTGCCCCAGGCACCGATCCCGACGTGGCCTGGAGCAAGGTGCAAAACAAGCTTCAACTGGCGATGGCCCGTCTGCCCGACGTGGTGCAGCTCCGGGGCGTCTCGGTGCGCAAATCGACGAAGAACTACCTGCTCATCGTGGGTCTGGTGTCTGAAGACGGCAGCATGACGGACATCGATTTGCGGGATTATCTGGCATCCGTGGTGCAGCCGGTGCTGGCGCGGGTGCGGGGCGTGGGCGAGGCGGAAATGGTGGGCGGCGAGTACGCCATGCGCATCTGGTTCGATCCCGCCAAGCTGGTGGCCTACAACCTGACGGTGAACGATCTCGCGGCGGCCCTGAAGACCTACAATGTGGAGGTCTCCGCGGGCCAGTTTGGCGGCGCGCCTGCGGTGCCGAACCAGCGGTTGAACGCCTCCATTCTTGTTCACAGCCTGTATAAGACGGTGGCGGAGTTCGAAAACATACCCATACGCATCAAAAAGAACTCGGCCGTGGTGCGTGTGAAGGATGTGGCGCGGGTGGAGTTGGGGGCGGATCTTCAGGACACCGTGGTGCGTTTCAACGGGGGCCCGGCGGCGGCGCTCTCGATTCGTCAGGAGCCCGGGGCCAACGCCTTGGACACCGCCCAGGCGATCAAGGAGAAGATGGGCGAGCTGAGCCGCTATTTCCCTGCTGGCGTGAAGGTGATCTATCCCTACGACACCACGCCGTTTACGCGGGTGGCCATCGAGGAGGTGGCGAAAACGCTGGTGGAGGCGGTTTTCCTGGTCTTTCTGGTGATGTACCTGTTCATGGGGAACATTCGGGCGACGCTGATCCCGACCATTGCCGTGCCGGTGGTGCTGCTGGGCACCTTTGCCGTGCTTTGGCTGTTCGGCTATTCCATCAACATGCTGACCATGTTCGCCATGGTGCTGGCGATCGGCCTCCTGGTGGACGATGCCATTGTGGTGGTGGAAAACGTGGAGCGCATCATGAGCGAGGAGGGGTGTTCGCCAAGGGAGGCCGCGGCCAAATCCATGGACCAGATCACACCGGCGCTGATTGGCATCGGTCTGGTGCTTTCGGCGGTGTTTGGCCCGATGGCTTGCTTTAGCGGATCCACGGGCGTGATCTACCGGCAATTCTCCATCACCGTCATCGCCTCCATGCTGTTGTCAGTGGTTGTGGCGTTGATCCTCTCGCCGGTGCTCTGCGCCACGTTCCTCAAGGCGGTGCCCAAGGGACACGAACCTGCCGAAGGTGGGGCCTGGTTTTTGCGCCCCTTCTTCCGCTGGTTTGACAAAGGGTTTTTCTGGTTGCGGGACGTTTCTGTGGGGGTGGTGTCGCATTCCCTGCAGAAGAAGCTCCGTTACGTGGCGATTTACGCCCTGATCGTTGTGGCGATGGTGATGCTGTTTGCCCGCCTGCCCAGGAGCTATCTGCCGAACGAGGACCAGGGCATGATGTCCGTCATGGCCTCGCTGCCTTCCGGTTCCACGCTCGAGCAGACCGAGGCCGTGATGAGCAAGGTCAGGGACCATTTCCTGACGGGCGAAAAGGATACGGTGGAGTCCGTGTTGACTGTTTCCGGGCAGAATCAGTCCGGTCGCGGCCAGAACATTGGCATGGCCTTCGTCAAACTCAAGGATTGGAACCTGCGCAACCGGGAGGAGCAGAAAGTTGACGCGGTGGCCGGTCGGGCCATGCGGACCTTCTCCAGCTATCGTGAGGCCTCGGTGTTTGCCTTTGCGCCACCGCCGATCATCGAGCTGGGTAACGCCAAGGGATTCGATTTCCAGTTGCAGGACCGCGGCGGCGCCGGCCATGCCAAACTGATGGAGGCACGCAATCAAATCCTCGCCATGGCGGCCAAGGACCCGCGTTTGACCCGGGTGCGGCCCAACGGCCTGGAGGATGCGGCCCAGTATCAAATCGACGTGGATGCCGAAAAGGCCGGCAGCATGGGCGTGCCCATCTCCTCCATCTATGAAACCATCTCCGCCTCGTTCGGAAGCTCCTATGTGAACGACTTCATGAAGGACGGACGCGTCAAGCACGTGGACATCCAGGCGGAGGCCGAGCGCCGGATGGTGCCTGAGGATATCAAGTGGCTCTATGTGCGCAATGGGGACGGGGAAATGGTGCCATTCTCCGCTTTCGCAGGCGGCCATTGGGCCTATGGATCTCCCAAGCTGGAACGTTTCAACGCCTTCCCCTCGATCAATATATGGGGCGAGCCCGCACCAGGGAGAAGCTCGGGTGAGGCCATGGAGGCGATGGCCGAATTCACCGCCAAACTGCCCAAGCAGTTTGGTTACGATTGGACGGGGCTCTCCTACCAGGAGCGTGAGGCCGGTTCCCAGACGCTGCCCCTGTACGCCTTTTCGGTGCTGATGATTTTCCTGTGCCTGGCAGCCTTGTATGAAAGCTGGCCCATTCCTGTGGCCATTTTGATGGTCCTGCCGCTGGGTGTCATCGGGGGCACGCTGGCCTCCACCATGCGGGGCATGCCCAACGACGTCTATTTCCAGATTGGACTGCTCACCACGCTGGGCCTGACCACCAAGAACGCCATCTTGATCGTGCAGTTTGCCAAAGCCCGGCTCCAGCAAGGCGCGAGCCTGTTGGAGTCAACGCTGGAGGCGACCAAGCTGCGGTTCCGTCCCATCATGATGACCTCGCTGGCCTTCGGGTTCGGCGTGCTGCCGCTGGCCCTGGCCAACGGCGCCGGCGCGGGCGCCCAAACGGCCATTGGCACCGGCGTGCTGGGAGGCATGATCACAGGAACCATTCTGGTGGTTCTCTTTGCGCCACTCTTCTACGTCATGATCCAAAAAACCTTTGGCAAAAAGCTCAAGCAGCTGTCATCCAGTGAGGTGCCAGGCAAGCCTGAGAGTCATTGATTGGGGGGCGGCGCTCCCGCCTTCAAGAAACGCAGTGAAAGGCGATTCATGGTTCCGATCTGCCCCGGTCTGACCGGCATGGCAGGAATCCATTGTAAAACCAGCAGGCCTTGTCTATCATTCACTCATGAATGAGGACATTCGCCAGCTCATTGAAGACCTGCGGCGCGGGAATTACGAGGATCCTGCGGAGAAAATCGGCCTGCTGACGGCAGCCTTGCGTGAGCACAACGCGGACATTGCCTTTTTGGCCACGTTACTCAAGGCCCCTCAGGTGCCCTTGAGGCTGGCCGCCATTGATGCCTGCCATTCCAGAGAGGAGTTGGAATTGCATGAACTGCTGGCCGGACTGGTGCGGGATCGCGAGGCCCGTGTGCGCGTCAAAGTGGCCACTGCGTTGGGTACTCTTTCAAGCGACATGGCCAGGGAGGCCTTGCAGGGATTGGGCAGTGATGCCGACGTGTTGGTCAGGGTGGCAGTGATGGAGGCCACTTCTGGCAAACCTGAGTACATCGAATTGCAGAAGAGCCGTTTGCGGTCGGACCTGGAATGGACTGTGCGCCTGGCTGCCGCCCAGGCTTTGGGGCAGCAATCCAATACCGCCGTGGCGGCAGATCTCCTGAAAGCTGTCGCTCAGGATGGGGATTGCGATGTGAAGGAGTGCTGCGCGGACTGGATCGAGAAACGACTCGTGGAATCGGCTGCCGCTGTCGAGGAACACCTTCCCACCGAGATCCCTTTGCTGGCCCAGGCGGAGCGCATGCTGAAGGATTACACCAGCAGGTTTCCGAAGCTTCTGACCTGGATTCGTTCACACACCGATACAGCGGTGGATTTGCAGCAACTGGCCCTCTTCGGCACGGACCTGACCATCGGTGCCCTGAACGGCACATTGCCAAGGGCGCATGGTGTGGAGCATCTGACCGATAAGCTGGTTGAATTGGTCCACCGTGAGCCCCGGCACTCGGTTGTGCTCCTGGGGGATGCCGGCGTCGGAAAAAGCACCTTGATCAATGAACTGACCTATCGGCTGGCGGCGCCCGAGGAGGGCGGATGGCGCGTGCTGCGCATGGCTCCCAGCGAATTCATGGCAGGCACGCAGTATGTGGGCCAGTGGGAGACCAAGGTGCGCGAATTGGTTAGAACCGTGCGCAAACCGCGGCGTGTCGTGCTCTACATCCCCAATTTTCACGAGCTGAGCGCGATGGGGCGCTGGTCCAAGTCCGATGCGAACGTGGCCACGG
Source organism: uncultured Verrucomicrobiota bacterium (assembly GCA_964538065.1). Lineage (GTDB taxonomy): Bacteria > Verrucomicrobiota > Verrucomicrobiia > Limisphaerales > UBA1319. The sequence goes on along the minus strand of CAZIDG010000023.1, from coordinate 48,599 downwards.
CACTGGCCCCCCACATTGAGGAAGGGAGCATCCTGGTGCTGGGAGAGTGCACGGCTGAGGAGTATGAACGCGGTTTTGGGGCGCTCCCCTCCATTCAACGGTTGTTTGACAAGGTTTTGCTGGTCGAGCCAACCCTGGAGGCCACACGGCATGTTTGTGCCGCCATTCGAGATGAATCGGGTGCGAATATCAGTGATGAAGTGCTCGACCGGCTGCTCGAAATCAGCGGCTATTTTCTGGGACATCAACGGCGGCCGGGCAACGCCGCGGGATTGCTGCGCCTGGTGATCGCCGATCGCAGGGAGATGGGAGGCGAGATCACCTTCCGTCATGTCCTGGATGTCCTATCCAAATCGACAGGCCTGCCGGCAGACCTGGTGGACGATCTCAAGCCATTACAGGGCCAGGAATTGCGAGGCTTTTTCGAACAGCGCATCATTGGCCAGCCGGAGGCCATTGAGGCCATGGTGGACGTCATCACCTTGATCAAGGCCGGGTTGACCGATCCAGGCAAGCCATTCGGCGTGTTTCTGTTTGTCGGGCCCACGGGTGTGGGCAAGACCGAGCTCGCCCGGGCGCTGGCGGAGTACATCTTCGGTGATGCTCAACGCCTGTTGCGCCTGGATATGAGCGAGTATGCGCATCCCAATGCCTACCAGCGTTTGATTGGCGGCAATGGCGAGAAGGGGTTGTTGACCGATGCGGTGCGCCAGCAGCCCTTTTCAGTGGTTTTATTGGACGAAATCGAGAAATCGCATCTCAATATCTTCGACCTTTGCCTCCAGATCTTTGACGCCGGCCGATTGACTGACGGGCATGGCCAGTTGGTGGATTTTCGCCGCACCATCATCATCCTGACATCCAACATCGGGGCTGAAGCGCCCACGCGTCCATTGGGCTTTGGACAGGGATCGACGGAGGTGTCTCCGGATGCAGACCGTGAACGCACCTGGCGGGAGTTGTCCCGGTTTTTCCGGCCTGAGTTCCTGAACCGTTTGGACCGGATCGTGACTTTTCGTCCCCTGTCGCTGCAGGTGGCCGAGAGCATTGCGCGTCGGGAAATTGAACTGGTGCTCAAACGCAGCGGCATATTGCGGCGGAAACTGGCTGTCAGCGTGGATCCAACGGTCATTGCACTTTTGGTGCGCGAGGGCTATTCCCCCCATTTTGGCGCCCGTCCCCTCAAACGCACCGTGGAACGTCTGCTGTTGCTGCCGTTGGCCCGGGCCATTGCAGGTGGAAGTCCCTCCGAAACAGCGGTTTATTCACTGCGAGCCAAGGCCAATGAAATTGAGGTCCACATCACACGGTCGGCCGCTCCGGTCCGTGAGGTCCCTGTGGCGTCCAAACGACCTGCGGATTGGCGTGTGAGGTTGGAGACCCTGGCGGGAGCTCAGGAGACATTGGAACCGCGCATCCAGCCCTTGGCGGAGCGCAAGTCGGCACTGCTTGAGCGCACGCAGGTCCCTGGTTTCTATAACGATGACGCCCAGCGCACGGCAACATTTGATGAGATTCACAAATTGGATCAGTTTTTAAGCGTGGCCAACAACTTCCGACGCCGGCTTGAGGGGTTGATGGCGCGCGCTGAGGGAGGTCCGTTGCGCTCCGGTGAGGAATCGGCACTGTTGGAGCACATTGCCTCCCTGGACGCGGAGTGCGAGTATCTTTTTCAGGTCGCTCAAAGCCAGGACGCCCGGGACCTCGGCGATGCGCTCCTGGTGCTTGAATCCGTGGAGTCCAAGGGCGCGCGCCAGGCTGGCGTCGAACAGTTGGCCCGCATGTACCTGGGGTATGCACAACGGCGGCGCCTGGAAGCGGAAGTGGTGGGCGAACGGTATGATGAGGCCCATGACGTGGCCTATGCCCATGTCACAGGGCTGGGCGCCTTCGGGCTTTTCAAGCAGGAGGCAGGGCTGCATCGCTGGCACCACAGGATCCGGCGGGCGGACGCCCGGTCCGGCCGCGAGAAAACCCATGAGGACCGGGAGACCATTCATGTGGCTGTTATTCCATGTGCTGCGGAGCCTGACGCACGGTTTCTGGCTGACATTAATCAAACGGTCACCGAGTTACGGCCCGTGCGGTCCCGTCTGATTTCCCCGGCTTCATACGCAGTCTCCTTGTTCCACAAACCTTCCGTTCGCTCATTGGATATCTGGACCGCAGGGCCACGCAAGGAAGCCATTGCCACGGCGGTGCGCGTGCTTTTTCATCAGGTCAATTCCCCCTTGCCAGCGTCAGGCCCTGATGAGGTGGTGCGGCAATACGAATTTGGGGTGGGGGCGCGCATCAAGGATCTCCGTTCCGGGCGAACGACCGTGCGCATGGCCCATGTCCTCAAAGGTCAGCTTGACTTGGTGACATCCCGCGTGTTGGTGGGTGGAAAGAACGATTGAGATGCGTGGGGCAGGTCTGCCTGTGAGCGGGATGGAGGCGACAACGATTTTTGGCAAGTTGGAGGGCTCTCTTGGCCCCACCACAGTCTTGCTGTTTCACCCGTATTTTAAGAGGTCATCGCCCTGGAACTCTGTGGTTGTTGATCCATCCCTGATACCCGGGAAGCCAATCCGGCATTCGAAGGTTGTATGGCAGAGGAAATCTGCATAGACTGGCGTTGACAACAGATTGTGAAGTTGGAGTGCTGGGTTCGGTCACGGAATCATCCATGAGCATTGAGGAAGACAATTTATTGGAGTTTTTAAGGGCGCATTCGAAGGAATTTTTCACCTCCCGTGAAATCAGTCGGACTGTGCGGCCGCGCCAATGTGTCCGCAATGGCCAGGACGACTGGAGCAAGCCCTACCTTAAACAGATGCTCGTGAAGGGGTTGGTTGAGGCAAATGACATGGATCATTTTCGCATCAAGCAGACGGATAAGGACCACAGCCAGCGCTATCTTGTGGCCCCCCGCCTGGCGGCCATACTCAAGATGAGCGGGAAGGATTTTTCCCATTCGATCATCATCGATGAAAGCTCGATGACCTACCAGGAATACGTGAAGGAATTGAATCGGGGCCAGAAGAAGCCTGCCGACGGGGAAGATGACGAGCACCCCTCGGGCAATCAAAATAAAACGCCACCGCAATAGGCCCTGCTGAGGGGGCTTGGAGTGCCCCACAGCGGATGAGGCCATGGGTTTTCAAAAGGGATCAGGAATAACTTTGCCAGGCGGCCTGGCGGGGCGCCCCGTAGGCATTGCGCACACTGCGCAGGTTGCGGCTGGAGGTTGTCAGATCATTGAGAGCCATCTGTGCCTTTAGTTTTTGATCTGCCAGCCATTCGCTGTTGCGTTTCTCAAGACTGACAAGTTCAGCCACAATGCCCCTGAATTCGAGATCATAGGCGCCGGTGCCTTCACCTTTGGCGGCAAGTTCGCGTTGGATCAAATCCACGGTTTGCTGAATCGGGGCCTGGAGCTTGTATTTGGCGGTCTGGCATCCATTCACCTTGGTCCAGACTCCCAGCCGGATGGCCTCCCCCTCTTCGAGGGTGAGCGTGCGCCACTGGCGGTAATACTCGTGAAGTTCTTTCCAGGCACTCATCAGTTCAGGGATATTGAAGTTGAATCTATCCCAAAGCGCACAAGGCTTTCTTGTCTCCCGCCTGCTCCTGGCCGGATCCTTGATGAAGGAGCATCTGGGCCCAGGCGTCGCGCAGCGTGCTGATGCGCGTAATGACCTCGTTGATGCCTGTTTGTTCCTTGTGCAGGTTGGCCTCGAAGAGGCGATGGTCGAAATACTCGTACAGACGCCGGAGCGTCTGGGCCAATTCACCGCCATCCTGCAGATTCAAGGAGCAATTAAGCTCGTTGATGATGGCCTGGGCGCGTTGAATGTTGTTGTGTATGGCCTCGTTCATGATGGCCGGGTCACTTTCATTGAACCCAAGCTTGGCCTGCTCCAGGAAGCGCAGTGCTCCGTCAAAAAGCATCAGAATCAGATGCCCGGGCGAGGCGGTTTGGGTGGCAACGACGTGGTATGATTTCCAGGGATTATTACGATTCGGGGTCATACACAAACGATTTATTCATTTCCAGCGGCCATGTTGACGGCCAGTAAATTTGAGATGCGGCGGATCACGATCTCGGGCGGCCACTGGACCTGGCCAACGAGAGTTCGAGCGCGCTCCACTTCAGAGGAACGCACATCGGGTTCCCCCTTGAGGCTTTGATTGATGGCTTCGGCCTGCGCAAACGATGCTGAGTCCACCACCGGGGCATTGGCCGCCTTGGCGGCCTGTGTGGCCGCCGGGGATGTCCTGGCAACTGTATTGGGACTGAGATTTGAGTCTATTTGCATATCTCTTCCTTCCGTGGCAGGCGTAAGGTTTTACTATGCACCTTATTTATCGGCAGGTATGTGGATTACTTAAGGATCTTTTTAATGAAAAAAACGAAAATGGGACATGTACCCTCAAAATACTGGGACAGTTGTCGCAGGCTTCATATATGTGTATCTTGTTGATCATTAATGTGATGAAATAATTCAAGCCCTCCGAAGGGGCAGAGGGTGTCCTCCGTTATTGGATCAAAACGAGACAGTCAATGGTCCTACCTGAGAGGCAGCGTGGAGAAGAGCGTGTAAAGGGTGTACTGTCCGAAACGACGCGGTGAGCTAAGGATGCTTACAGAGTCTGAAAGTGATTGAGCCTGAGCAAGATGTGCACTAAAATAACGCCGTGCACCCGAGGCCACGGCCGCATTCCCCGAGTCAAACAATTCATCCACCGACCAGTAAACACGAGCATCCTGGCAATCGATCAACTTGATGTTCCACCCCACAGCTACCGGCGTGTAGGGACGATATGTCGTCAGACGTGCAATGAGAACACCATCGCATCCGGTATTCTCACGCAATTGCTTGAAAAAGGTCGCAGGAACTTTATCGCTTTCGGAGCCGGGCATCGGCCAACCCAGTTGACGAGCCTGGTCCATGGGGAGATTGACCAGTTCAAAGGCCTTGGTTTTGCCCAGTTCAGAGAGGAGGACCGGTTGGAGCGTGTCGCGGCCGGATTCGGATATGGCATCCACCGTTGTGGGGGTGATCGGAAGAATGGCAATCCGACGCAGTTTCTCAGGCAGACGGTCCTGAGCCCGGAAAACGTTGGAGGGCTGGTAGCTGGGCGGCATGGTGATGTCCTCAACCTGGGAGGTCTTGCATCCCAGGGTCAG